>DATIWG010000080.1:0-27326 GCA_035519555.1 Nitrosotalea sp.
GGAGGAAGTCGCCTGGGCGGTGGTCTTCCTCGCCTCAGACCGCGCCAACTTCATCACGGGAGAGACCCTGTACGTGAGCGGGGGTCCCAGGGTCAGTAACCGCGAGGACTGACGGGCACGTTCAACGGTCCCCGTCGTGCCGTCTCTCACCAGCCGTAAGCGAACCACCACTTCAGGCCGGAATCCTGACAGACCGAGCGCCCATGCCGCCAGAGGAGGAGCCGGCCCTTCTCCCCCGACGCGAATTGGATGGTCGCCTCGACCGCCGGAACCGGAAGCGATTCGGCCCAAGGACAGTAGGTCGTGGTGCTTCCCTTCTCCGATCGCAGCATCGTCAGCGCCAGGATCATCGGCCCTTGGGCCGCCCATTCCGACACGGGCCGAGGGCGCCGCCACGCCGCACGGACCGGCCCGCTGACAACGAGGCCAAGGCCGAGGGCCAAGACCAGGTGCGTGGGACTGAGGAGGGCCTCCACGCCGGCCTCGATGCCGAAGAGCGTATGCAGCGCGCATGGTTTCTCAGGAGCGACACAGCGAGGACCGAGGCGGTCGCCGCGTAGCCGGCATAGAAGACGGCGTGCCATGGCGTGAAGAAGGACTGGTCCACTCTCCCGTGCGTGTGGGCCCATCCGTCGAGGAAGACTCCCCCGACGAACGCGGCCGACAGGATCGCCATCGCCCAGTCAAATCCGATGCTGTGCGGCGATCCGCTCGGCGCGCTCGTCGCATTCACGCGCCCGGCCACGGTTGCGCTGGTGTTGACGGACTTCATCGGCCCACGGACCTCATCCCTGCGTCGCCTGCTCCGGCCAGGAGCGAAATCGCCCCCCAGCGAATCGGAGCCGGGCCCGGTCGGATAGGTGGCGAGAGCTTAGTCGCGCGAGCGCGAGCGGTCAAGTTCGTCGTGTAGCGCGGATCGCAGCTTCCTCGGGACGCGCACCTCCGGAATGCGCTAGAGTGCGCTGAGGACGGACACAACCAGCGCCTCTTTGGAGACGACACATGGCGAACGCGAGCGTGGGCACGGGACTTCAGCTTCGTTCAACGGTGAAGAAGGACGGCACCCTCGAGCTATCGCTCGCCAGCGTTGCCACCCCTGAGCCAAAACCGGAGGAGGTGATCGTCCGCATCGACGCCTCGCCCATCAACCCCTCCGACCAGGGGTTGCTCTTCGGCGGAGCCGATCTGACCACGGCCAAGGCATCGGGCACCGCGGACAAGCCCGTGGTGACCGCGAGCATCCCACCCGCGGTCATGAAAGCGATGGCCGGGCGTCTGGATCAATCCCTGCCCGTCGGCAACGAAGGGGCCGGGGTGGTCGTCCAGGCGGGGGCGTCTCCGGCCGCGCAGGCGCTGCTGGGCAAGACCGTGGCCATCCTCGGTGGCGCCATGTACTCGCAGTACCGCTGCATCAAGGCGGTGCAATGCCTCGTGTTGCCCCCGGGGACCACCGCGGCCGAGGGCGCCTCCTGCTTCGTCAACCCGCTCACCGCGCTCGGCATGGTCGCGACCATGCGCGCGGAAGGCCACAAGGCGCTCGTCCACACGGCAGCCGCCTCCAATCTCGGGCAGATGCTCAACCGGATCTGCATCAAGGACAGCGTCGGCCTCGTGAACATCGTGCGCAAGAAAGAGCACGTGGACGCCCTGAAGAAGATCGGCGCCACCTACGTGTGCAACTCGAGTGCGCCCACCTTCATGGACGACCTGACCGAGGCGCTCGTCGCCACCGGGGCCACGGTGGCCTTCGATGCCATCGGCGGCGGCACGCTGGCGGGGCAGATCCTCACCGCCATGGAGGCCGCGCTGAACCGGACGGCCAAGGAATACAGCCGATACGGGTCCACCACACACAAGCAGGTCTACATCTACGGGGGTCTCGACCGGGGACCCACCCAGTTCAACCGCACCTTCGGCATGGCCTGGGGCATCGGCGGGTGGCTGCTCACCCCATTCCTACAAAAGATCGGATTCGAGGCCGCCCAGAAGCTGCGGGAGCGGGTCGCGACCGAGATCAAGACCACGTTCGCGAGCACGTACACGAAGGAGGTCTCCCTCGCCGGGGCCCTGCGCCTCGATGAGATCGCGGTCTACGGCAAGCAGGCCACGGGTGAGAAGTACCTGATCAACCCGAACAAGGAGCTTCGCTGAGCCGCGATCCCGGCCTGCTCCAAGCGCGCGAGCACTCTCCCTGACGAGCTTCCCTCGGTGCGCTTCTTCGTCTCGCTACTCGTGGACGGGGTCCTGGCCGGCGCCGTCTATGCGCTGGTGGCTCTCGCGTTCGTCGTCGTCTACAAGGCGTCGCGCATGGTCAACTTCGCTCTGGGTGAATGGGCGATGCTCGGCACGCGACTCGCGGCCACCGGGCTCTACGCCGTCGGACTCGAGTTACCCGGATCCATCGGCCTGGCGTGCGCCGCCACCGTCGTCATGGCCATTGCCTTCAACCGACTGGTCCTGCGCCACCTGGTCGGACGGTCCCTCGTGTCCGTCATCATGGTCACCCTCGGCCTCGGAGCGGTGTTGCGCGGAGCGACCACCCTGGTATTCGGCGGCATCCCCAGCGTGGTTCCGCTCCCCATCCCGCCGGAGCCGGTCGTCGTGTACGGCGTGCTGGTCTCGACCGAAAGGCTCGTGGCTGCGGTCATCGCGGCGCTCGGCGTTGCCGCCCTGAGCTGGTTCTTCCGGAGAACCCGGACCGGCCTGGCGCTGCAGGCCATCGCCGACGATCAGCAGGTGGCGATGGCGATGGGCATCGACATCCACCGCCACTTCTCGATCACATGGGCCCTCGTGGGCGCACTCTCGGTCGTTGCCGGCACGCTGTGGGCATTCGCGTTCGGCGGCGTATTCGGCGTGGTGCTGATTGGCCTCAAGGTGTTCCCGATCGTGATCATCGGCGGTCTCGACAGCATCGCCGGCGCCCTCGTCGGGGCGGTGGTGATCGGCGTGCTGGAGAGTCTCGCGGTGGGCTATCTGGATCCCATCGCGGGCGCCGGCTTCAGCGGAATCTCCTCCTACCTCGTGCTCCTCGCCATGCTGCTCGTGCGCCCGTACGGGATGTTCGGCCGTCCGGACATCCCGCGGGTATGAGGAAAGTCCTCTCGATGGCGGACCGTCTCAGGGAAAGTTCCGCGCTTTCGCCAGGTCGAAGGCGTCATCCACGTCCAGCCAGCTCCCGAGCACGTACCGCACCCCGATCTGGTGCCCGGCGCCGACCAGGCGCGCGAACACATCGAGCAGGCTAGCAGTCGGGAGGCTGCCGTCCGCGCGCATCGCCTCCAGTTCGGCGCGCAGGAGCTCCGACCCACGAGCCGAGAGGTTGACCAGGCCGATCCACTCCCCGTGGACTTCCTCGGCCCGCAGATCGTTGCCGATCCGCCGGAGCCAGACCGGCGCCTCCTCCTCGAGATAGTTGCCGGTATACGGCCGCGAGCAACCGACGAGGTCGGTGACCCGCTCGGGCTCATCGGCGCGCGACCGGCCCAGCGCGTCCACCGCGATGGCGATGTCGGCTTGAGTCTCGAGCAGGCTCTCCAGAATGTGCCGCCGAAACAGGATGTCGCCGTAGCTGACCACGCATTCGCCCTCGATCCGGTCGAGAGCACAGGCCAGCGAGGCGGCCTCACCATTCGTTTCGTAGGCGTCATTGTCCACCGTGGCGATCGACGACAGGTTGATCGCCTCCTTCTTGTAGCCGCGAACCACTGTCACGTTCCGGATGCCGCACTCGTTGAGCGTCGAGACCAGGCGCCGGAGGAGGGGCTGTCCGCGCACGTCGATCATGCACTTCGGTCGATCGGCGGTGAGGGCGCCCAGCGCGGCCCCGCGGGACGCCGCGATGACCACCGCCCGCACCGGCTCCGACGCCGGACCCAGGTACCGTCGCTCCGCCTCTTCCAGCTCGGCGTTCACGGTCAGATCGAATACCTCCCGAACACTGGCGACCGCCCCCTCGATCGGGACCAGGCTCTCGGCTACCCGGATGCGCCGGCTCACATCCCGCATCGCGGTGATCGCCGCCCGCAGGTTGTGGTTGGCCCAGATGACCAGGGAGATACCGACCCGGCGGTACGCGTCCGTGGGGGTCGCATAGTACATGGTGGGCACGATCACCACCGGGCACCGGTTACCCCACTCGGTAGCGAACGCCAGGATCTCGTCGGCAACCTTTCGCTTCGAGTGGATCAGAATCGCATCGGCGCCGGCCGCGTGGTACGCCTCGGCCCGCCGAAGCGCTTCGTCCAGCCCCCAGCCCGAGATCAGGGCTTCGACGCGCGCCACGATCGACAATTCGGCGTCGGTGTCCTTGCCCGCCTTGATCTTGCCGCAGAACTCGTCGATGTCGGCCAGCGGTTGGGCCTCGCCGAGGAACGAGTTGGTCTTCGGGAACAGCTTGTCCTCGATGCACACCCCGGCTAGCCCGCGCTGGGCGAGCTTGCGCACTAGGCGGCGCACGTTGTTGAAGTTGCCGTAACCGGTATCGCCGTCTACGAGGATGGGAATCGACGTGGCATCCGCCATGAACTCCAGTACTTCCAGCACCTGGGTCCACGAGGCCTCGTTACTGTCCCGGACCCCGAGGGCGGCCGAGGTGGTCAGCCCCGACGCCCAGATACCCTGGAAGCCGGCCTCCTCCACGATCTTGGCGGAGAGGCCATTGTGCGCTTCCATGATGAAGCTCAGCTCCGGTGATTGCAGGAGAGCCCGCAGCTTGGCCGCCCGGGACGGTACCTGTGCCGAGATCTCCATTGCCTCTTTCCTGGCCATTTCGCCGGCGACCCTCCTATCGGATCATTTTTTGCAGCATACACGAGGTTGGCCCGCGGACCGCGATGTCCTCGTATCGTGAGCCCGAAGGGGCGGCCGCACGAGGGCAGCCGCCCCTTCGGGCCCAGAACCAAGCGTGCCGGCGAATGCGCTAGGGCCGGTCGAACAGCTTGAGCGCGAGGGCTCCGTGCGTCACCGCCGCACCCGCTCTCAGGGCGGCCGCCAGGAACGCCGCTTCCGTGACCTCCTCCCGGGTCGCTCCCGCCTTCTTCGCGTTGCGGGTGTGCACGTCGAGGCAGTACGGGCACTGGGTTGTGCAGGCCACCGCGAGAGCGATCAGCTCGCGATACTTGCGCGGAATCTTGCCATCGTCGCGCCCCACGATGCTGTCGAGCTCGACGAAGCCCTTGAACTCCGCGGGCGCGAGCTTCTTGAACTCGCCAATTACCTTCAGATCATCCGAGTCATGGTAGTGGCTCATGTCGACCCTCCTTCCTCCTGCTCTTTATTCGATCACCTGATCCGCCCGCAGCAGAAGGGATTGCGGGATCGTCAGGCCGAGGGCCTTCGCGGTCTTGAGGTTGATGACCAGCTCGAACTTCGTCGGCTCCTCGACGGGGAGGTCAGCCGGGTTCGCCCCCTTGAAGATCTTGTGTGCGAAGCTGGCCGCGCGGCGATACATCTCCGGGTAGTTCACTCCGTAGACGACCAACCCCCCGGAAAATTCCGTGGATGCGTAGATCGCCGGCAGCCGGCGCTTTGCCGCGAGGTCGACGATGACTCGCTGATTCGCCTGCGTGAGGGTCTCAAGCCCGACGATGAGCGCGTCGGCACGCTGCTTGGTCGCGGCATCGAACGCCGGCTCGAGATCCTCGGGCTTTCGCACGTCGAGAAGGTGGGGTTCGATACCCAGGGATCGCGCCGCCATCTCGATCTCTCTCCACTGAGCGGGGAGAGCCGGGTTACTCATATTGATGAGGGCCGCGATTCGTGCCGCTCTCGGAAGCAGCTCTCTGAGCAGCTGGACTCGTTTCGGGTATATCTCCGTCACGGCGGCGCTCAGCCCGGTGATGTTCCGGCCCGGGCGTGCGAGGCTGGCGACGACGCCCTGTCCCACCGGATCGCCAACCCCGACGATCACCACCGGAATCGTTCCCGTGGCATTCTGGGCCGCCAGAGCCGCGGGCGTGCCCCTCGTGAGGATCAGGTCCACCTTCTGCTGCACGAGCTCGGTCGCCAGGCCCGGGAATCGCTCGTCCCGGCCATCGGCCGATCGGTACTCGATGACGAAGCTTTCCCCCTCGACGTACCCGAGCTCCCGCAGTCCCTGCCGGAAGCTATTGACGTTGGCGGCATTGATCGTCGTTGAGGTTCTCTCGATCATGCCGATGCGACGGAGCTTCGCTGGCTGTCGCGCCTCGGCCACGAGCGGCGCCGCGAGGACGGCGCCGGCCAAGCTACCCAGGAACGCACGTCGGTCCACAAGACCTCCCGTTTGGCCGCATCGTGTAGGCGGTCATGAATGTCACCCTCGACCAGCCGCTCCACACGGCTGCTCCTTACCACCTCGGATGCTGGCAAGGCAAGCGCCATACCAAAGAGAGATTGATGGAAAAAGGCTGAGTTAGATCGTCCGTCCGGCAACGCTGGAAGGGCGGAACGTCTTCTCTCCGGGAGTTCTGCCCGACGTCGGACCCCGGTTCGCTGCGCGCGCCGGCCGGGCTGAAAAGATAGCGCCTGGCCCGCCCTTCGCCACTCGGACACGGGGCCACGACAGCATGGCCCAGCCTCATCGAGCGATGGTAACGTTGGGGGAAAGGAAGCGGCTGGTTCCGTCGCGGCACGGTCGGGATCGTACTGTCGCCCATCATCACCAACCAGGAGATCTGTTCATGCCACGTCTGAACTTCGGTGCCTTCCTCGCCCCCCATCACCCGATTGGTGAGCACCCGATGTTGGAGTTCCGCCGCGATCTCGACCTCGTGGAGCATCTGGACAGGCTCGGGTACGAAGAATTCTGGTGCGGCGAGCACCATTCCAGCGGCTGGGAGATGATCGCCTCGCCCGAGATGTTCCTCGCGGCCGCGGGCGAGCGCTCGAAGCGCATCAAGCTCGCGACCGGCGTCGTCTCCCTACCCTATCATCACCCGTTCAACGTCGCGCAAAGGATCGTCCAGCTCGATCACATGACCGGCGGCCGGGCCATCTTCGGCTCCGGGCCGGGGGCCCTGGCGTCTGACGCGCACACGCTCGCCATCGATCCCATGCTCCTCCGCGACCGCCAGGACGAGGCCATCGGCGTCATCCGACGCCTGTTCCGCGGCGAGCGCGTCACCTACAAGTCCGATTGGTTCACGCTCCAGGACGCCGCCCTGCAACTGCTGCCGCTGCAGGAGGAGATGCCCTGCGCCGTCGCCTCCCAGATCAGCCCGTCGGGCATGACGCTGGCCGGCAAGCACGGGATCGGCATCATCTCGATCGGGTCGCTGTCAGAGGAAGGCCTGAACGCCCTGCCGACGCAATGGGGCTTCGCCGAGGCCGCGGCCGCCAAGCACGGCCAGACCGTCGACCGCAAGGACTGGCGGGTCCTGTTGAGCTGGCACATCGCCGAGACCCGGGAGAAAGCTCGCGCCGAGGCCCGCGACGGCCTGCTGCGGCATCACAACGAGTACATCACCGCGACCCTGCAGCGGCCCGGCGCGCGCCCCTTCACCACCGGCGACGAAGCGGTGGACAAGACCGCGTTCGCGCCCGGCGCCGTCGCCACGATCGGCACCCCGGACGATCTCGTGGAGAGGATCAAGTCCGTTCTCGACATCTCCGGCGGGTTCGGCACGGTCGTCGGCTTCGTCCACGACTGGGCCAACCCGGAAAACACGATGCGGAGCTGGGATATCGTGGCGCGCTACGTGGTGCCGGAGATCAACGGCTACGTGTCCAATCTGCGAAAGTCCCGCGAGTTCGTCGCCAACAATCGCGAGTACTTCAACCGCGCCCGCGAGGCGGTGATGGCGAAGATCACCGAGAACGAGGTCGCGGCCGCCGCGCTCGCGGTCACGAAGTCACCCCTCTTGCCCGCCTCGGCCAGCAACGTGCCCGACCTGGACCAGGCCCGCGCCCGTCTCAAAGCGCGATGACCGGGCGTGGCGATCGCGGGCAGCGGCAGTCACTCCGGCACGGGGATCCGGCCCACGACCTCGACGCCCGGCTCCTTGCCAAGCTCGGGTCTGACCACCACGGTCTCAGCCTGGCCCGGCATGATACCGACCAGCGCTTGAACCGTTAGAGCGTGAGTCACCACCACGAGCGTGCCCGGGCCGCGCCAGTTGGCCAAGATCTGCTTCATCGTGGCGAGCCGCTCCGGGCTCTTGTCGGACGCTGCCACGGCCCATGTGCCGTCGACCGGACCCAGCGCCATCAGCCGCGCCGTCTCCAGGCACCGGCACCAGGGCGACGAGAGGATCTTGTCTGCGCGCACCCCGTGTCGGCGGAAGGCTTCGCCGAGCGCCCTGGCTTGCCCTCGTCCTTTCTCATCCAGATTTCGCTGGGTCGCGCAGTCGTCGATCTTGAAACCGGGCGGGTCGCCGCCGTAGCCAGGCGGCGCGTTGCCATGACGGACAAGCGCGACATGGCCGCCGTTGACGAGTGCGGCCCAGGCCTTCTCTGAATCATCGGCGCCCGCTACTGACGCGGCGAGCACCCAAATGGCAACCGTGGCGAGCACGAGCCGCTTCACATAGGCCGTCCCAGATACATCAATGCTCGGCATAGCGCTCCTTTGTGCACTCCATGCCAGAGTGGGTCGAGCGCACGACAGGATGGACACATAGAGACAAGTGGAGCGCCACTCGGCCTCGGAAAGGAGGGAAGGCCGAGGGCCCGTCGCCCGATCCGTTGGCTCATCGTCGTCGAACGCGAACGCTACCATGAGGAAGACAGCAGAACAAGACGACCTCGTTGCAGGATGGGGCAGGCCGTCCCCATTGTGGCCCGAATGCCGCAGTGAACAGACGTCGACGCGAACAGAACACCTTTCCGATCGGGCCCATTGCGCTCCCAATCGCTTGGCATCGGGCATGCAGTCCCGTTCAGTCAAGAGAAGAAAGGAAAGCGCGGCCATGTTTGGGTGTGTGGAGCGACGAGGAACCCACGACACGCGCGAGGCGCACGAAGTCGACGTGACGCTGGGCGTAGCGAGGCTCATTGCCATGGCTCGAGCGTTCCGGGTGAAGGCGGCACAGCCTGAGAGGCTCAGCGACGAAGTTCGGACCGCCCAAGCCAATCTGAGGCGGGCCATCCTGCTCGCGTTTGCGGACGGCCTGACGGCCGATGATATTCGGTTCCGGTGCATCGAGCCGGCATTGAAGCGATCCACGACGGGCGGGGAGGCGGCGGCAGCTGTAGAGCAAACCTTCAGATCGATTGAGAGAGCTGGGTCGCCAACATCCCGGCGGCCCCAAGCGACGCGGCTGTAACAAGGCCCGACCCTGGTCTGACACTCCTCGGCGGTCGGCCGCCTGATCAGGCGGGGTAACCTTGTAATTTCCTACAACTTCTCCCCTGGCCCAGCCCTTGCTCCTACGCAGAGGGAGGGCCCATGACCATGAGATGGCTCGCGAGCGTCATCGTGCTGTTGGCGGCTGGGTGCACGATGACTGCTGATCCAACGAGTTGGGTCATCGGACAGGGCCGCACACTCGCGGACCCGCAAGACTACGACGACTGTCTCCACAAGGCCCGGTATGCGGAGACATTCGCATCGGAAAACGAGGGGCAGATAGACCGACCCCTGCTCGAGATCTGCATGCGAGCTCACGGCTACCAACCGAGGTGACAAGGAGAGCCATGACATGGAGCCCAGCCAGAACATCCTGACAGAGGCCGGTACCGCGCCGAGCCCGTTCAGTCGGCGCCCGCCTCAACCCAAGCCCATGCCGAGCGCTCGCATCGCCGCCGTGAACACCGCTCCACGGTCAGCTCCGAGCGCACCCGCGATGAGGACGACGCCGGCAGGGGCCGCTGCTCCGGCCTCCGTGACGGAGAGTGTGGAGCACCAGCAGCTTGAGCGTCGCCGCCGGATCGGTGCCCGCTGGTTCTATTGGGTCGCCGGAGTCTCGCTGCTCAACACCGTGGTGGCACTCGCCGGCGAGCACCGGCGCTTCATCATCGGGCTCGGGGCCACACAAGTAGCCAATGGTCTAGCGGCTCGAACCGGTCGTGGGTGGGCCCCGGCCATACTCCTGGATCTACTTCTGATCGGTGGCTTCGTGCTCCTTGGCTATCTCGCGCTCCAGGGCCAGCATTGGGCTTTCCCGGTTGGCATCGGCCTGTACGCACTCGACGGAGTCGTCTTCGTCGCCGCCCGCCACTGGGTCGGCCTGGGGTTCCACGTGTTCGTGCTGATCATGATCTGCAAGGGCTTCCAGGCTGCGCGCCAGCTCGACCCCTCAAGAAGGCACGCATAGCCCCTTCGTCGAGCCGGCCTCGGACGCTGCCGAGCAGCGGCTGTTCAGCACCGGCGGGCGCCTCATGCGGCGTGCCCGAGCCACTTGAACCGTCGGGGAGCTGAGCCCCTCGAGACGAGTTAGCACACACCCGCCGATCCCACGACCGCATTCAACGCGGGTCTTCCCAGAGGTAGTCGAGCGAATTGACAGGTGCCGGCATAGGGTCGATCATCGGTTGACCTCGACAGGCGGGCTCGTCGCCGAGCGGGGGACGGAGCGATGAAGACACCGCATGACGACCGGCTCGGCCGGCGCGAGCTGCTGCAATGGGGAGCACTGGCCGGGCTCGGAGTGAGCGCACTCCCGCTGCGGGCCTGGGCCGAGCCGGGTGGACAGGCCCAGGTTCGCCGCTACGCGACGCTCGGCCGGACCGGGCTGCGGGTGTCCGACGTCTCGTTCGGGGGAAGCCGGCTCGGCGCGCAGGAAGAGGACACCGTCCGTCACGCCTTCGACCGCGGCATCAACTACTTCGACACCGCCGACAGCTACCGCGGCGGGGAGTCGGAGACGACCATCGGCCTAGCGTTGCGCGGCAAGCGCGACCGCGTCCACATCGCATCGAAGACCTACGCGAGCCCGACCGACGGCCGCGACTCGATGATGCGCTCGCTCGAGCAGAGCCTCCGGCGGCTGCGCAGCGACTACGTCGACGTCTACTTCAACCACGCGGTCAACGATGTCGAGCGGCTGAAGAACCCCGAGTGGCGCGAGTTCACCGCCCGCGCCAGGCAGCAGGGCAAGATCCGGTTCGTGGGCATGTCCGGCCACGCCGGACGCCTGATCGAGTGCCTGGACTGGGCGGTCGACACCGACGCCGTCGACGTGATCCTGGTCGCCCACAACTTCGGCCAGGATCCGGCCTTCTACCAGCAGTTCACGCGCACGTTCGACTTCATCGCACGGCAGCCGGATCTGCCGCGGGTGCTACAGAAGGCGAAGGTCAAGGGCGTCGGCGTCATCGCCATGAAGGTTCTGATGGGGGCGCGCCTGAACGACATGCGGCCCTTCGAGCGGGGCGGCGCCACCTTCGCCCAGGCCGCGCTGCGCTGGGTGCTCTCGAGCAAGAACGTCGACGCGCTCATCATCTCGATGACGGGCCGCGACGGGATCGACGAGTACCTGGGCGCCTCGGGCTGGCAATCGACGGCAAGCGAGGACCTCCCGCTCCTGCGTCGCTATGCGCGGATGCACGGCACTTCCCAGTGCCGCCACGGCTGCCAGGACTGCCTGAGCGCCTGCCCATACGGGGTGCCGATCGGAGAGGTGCTGCGGACCCGGATGTACGCGGTGGACTACGGCGACGCGCGGCTCGCCCGCGACGAGTACGTGCTGTTGTCGGGCGGTGCCGCGCCTTGTTTGTCCTGCGCGGCCAAGCCGTGCCAGGGCGCCTGCTCTCACGGTCTGCCCATCGAGCGCCTCCTGGCCCCCACCCACCGTCTGCTGACCGCCTGATACCTGGGGAGGCTCGTGCATGAAACGATTCTTCGTGATCGGCGTCGCGGTCCTGGTGGTCTGCGCCGTCGTGGCGCTCCTCGTGCTGCGCGTCGTCGGCCTCGATCCTCACGAGAGGCGCCCCGGCCTCTGGCTTGCCGGCGAGCGCGTCACCACCCCCGTCGCCGACTGGTCTTTCACGGATCAGTACCCGACCATCTATCTCCAGACGCGGACCCGGTATCTTCTGGCCCACTCGGTGACGATCACGTGCGTCTCCCACGGCGGTCAGCTCTACCTCACGTCGGTCTTCCGCGAAGGCTCTCCGTTCCCGCAGGGCAAGCTCTGGACCAGCGACGTCATGCGCGACCCCCATGTGCGCCTGAAGATCGGGGGCCGGGTCTACGACGAGACCCTGGCGCTGGTGACCGATCCGGCCGAGCGGGCGGCGGTGCTGGAGAGCAAGGCCAAAAAATACCCGAGCCAGCGGGTCCCAACGACGAGCAGCGTCTATCTCTTTCGCGTCCTGCCTGGCTCGCCGGCCGCTTGACCGTCGTCATCACCGGCGCCAATAGCGCTGCGGGACGCGCCATTCTTCGTCGCGCTGCGCTGGAGACGCCGCCCCTCGGGATCGTCGCCGCGGTCCGCTCCGACGGGGCCGCGCGGGCGCTCGGCCCGCTCTCCGGCGCGGCGAGCCACGTCGCGCGCATCTCCTACGCCGACCCCGCGACCCTCGAGGCCGCCTTCCGGGGAGTCGACGCGGTGATCCACCTCGCCGGGATCCTCG
Source organism: Nitrosotalea sp. (assembly GCA_035519555.1). Taxonomy (GTDB): domain Bacteria; phylum Methylomirabilota; class Methylomirabilia; order Rokubacteriales; family CSP1-6; genus CAMLFJ01. The sequence goes on from DATIWG010000080.1 coordinate 12,496, forward strand.
TCGAGCGACCGGGATCCACGTACGAGGAGGCGAACGTGGCCACGGCGCGCAGCGTGGTAGCAGCGGCGAAGCGGAGCGGCGTGCCCCGGCTCGTCCTCGCGAGCGCTGTCGGCGCCAACCCGGCCGCGAAGAACCGCTACTGGCGGAGCAAGGGAGAAGCGGAGGGTATCGTCCGCGCCTCGGGGCTCTCCTATGCAATCTTGCGGTTGCCACTCCTGCTCGGCCGCGGAACCGAGGGGGCAGCCGCCCTCCGCCGTCACCTGAGCCATCCCGTCGCCGTGATGCCGGGTGGCGGCCGCGCTCTCCAGCAGCCTCTCGACGTAGAGGACTTTGCGCGGGCGGCAATCGCAGCCACCGACCCAGGCCTCGGTCCGGGCCGCACGCTCGACCTCGTCGGCCCTGTGTCGCTTGCCGAGCGCGAGCTGCTCGGACGGGCGGCGCAGCTCGTTGCCCGGCGCGTGCGGGTCTGTCCGGTTCCCACACGCCTCGTCCACCTCGGGCTCGCTCTCCGCCAGCGCCTCGCCGGGCCCGGCTTCTCCCCCGACGCTCTCGAAGTCATCAGCACGGACACGAGCCTCGATCCGGCGCCGGCCGCCACCGCGCTCGGACTGCGCCTGACCCTTCTCGACGAGATGATCCAGCACAGCCTCGAGCCGGACACGCCCGCATGAGGCCGCCCCCCGCCGCCCCCGCTTCCCCTCCCAGGCATCGGGCCCCGGTCTGGCAGCGGCTCCTGCCTTGGCTCATCACCGCCGCCTGCTTCGCCTATCTCTACGTTCGCCTCGAACGGGCCGCGGCGGCCGCCGGCCAGCGCCTCCTTCCCTACCTCGCCGCGGTCTTCGGAGAGGTGAGCTGGCTCAGATGGCTCGCGCTGATGCTGCCCTATTGCCTGCTCTTCCTGCTCGTCGACAGCCTCGTCGTCTGGCGCGTGATCTCATGGTTCAACACGAGGCTCCGGTACCGGGACGTGCTGCCGATCCGTGCCAGCGCCTATATCCTCTCCATCGTCAACGAGCAGGTGAGCAAGGGCGCGATCGCGCTCTACGTGAGCCGCCGTGAGGGCATCCCCGCCTGGGAAGTCGGCTCGAGCATGCTCTTCATCATGTTCTGCGAGTACTACTACCTGCTCGGCTGGGCGACGCTCGGCGTCCTGCTCCAGTGGGAGCGCTTCCCGGCGGTCTTTCACGCCATCCCCTGGGTCGCGGCGGCGTCGGTGGCGTTCTTTGTCCTCTTCCACCTGTTCTTTACGGGCCAGCTGGAGATGGGGCGCACGTTTCGCGAACGGCCGCTCTTCCGCGCCTTCCGGCAGGCCACCGTCTGGCACTACGTGGGCGTGATCGCTCTGCGCTCGCCCGCGATGCTCGCCGCCGTCGTCGCCTATACTCTCGCCCTGGGACTCTTCGGCGTCCCCGCGAGCATGCTGCAGATGCTCGGCTACCTCCCCGTGATCTTCTTCGGGGCGGCCACTCCCGGCCCCATGCACTCGGTGGCTATCGTCCTCTGGGTCCTCCTCTTCCCCGACCGTCCGGGCGAGATGACCGCGTTCGGATTCGTCCAGCACAACTTCTTCGTGCTGTTCAACGCGGCGGTCGGACTCGTGTTTCTCCGTCAGGCGACGCGGGCGCTCTTCGCCGGCGCGCCGTGACGGCGAGGAACAGCCGCTCTCCCATCGACAGCAGCGTGCTCGCGACGAGCAGCCACACGACGGCGCTGACGAGCGGCCGGAGTGCGTGGCCGCCCAGGCGGACGGCGATGTCGCCGCCCAGCGGCACGAAGTAGAGAATCCCGTTGTAGCGTCCGACCCGACTTGGGCGGAGCTCGCGGGCGCGGGTGACGACGTACGAGTCGATCGCGTACTGGGCGAAGGCGGCGACGACGAGGACGGGCAGGATCCACGGGAAGGCTCCCCGCGCGGCCCCGGCCACGAGCCCGCTCGTCACGAACAGTACGTCCGCGGTGTGGTCGAGCAGCCGCCCCGCCGCGGAGGCAGTGCCGAGCCGGCGGGCGAGCGCTCCGTCGGCCACATCGCTGGCGATCGCCGCGGCCAGGATCAGCGCGGCCCACGCGGCGGATCGCGCGTCGGGAGCGGCCATGCACGCCGCGAACGGCAGGGCGAGCAGGAGTCGAAGCACTGTGAGCGCGTTGGCCATCGGCGGCTAGGTCATTGGGCTAGCCAATCATGGCTAGCGTCGATACGAGACCATAAGAACACGCGAAGTGAACCGCCGGTGTCAAGAGTTCATGGAAAGGTTGCCAGTGACTTCCGCCCGTCTCCGGTGTGTGTCCGCCCCCGAGGGTCCGCTCAGCGGCCGCGTTGGCCCCCCCGCACAGGGCGCGTCGCCAGACTCGTCGCGGGGCCCATGGCGCCGAAATCCATCGGACCCCGTGCTATCGTGTGAGCCGCCGATGATGTCCTCCATGCTCCTGCGCGAGACCCTCTGGCACGTGCCGTTCTGGGCCGCCCTCGGCGTGGCCATCCTGGCGGGCCCCTCCGACGTGGGCCACGCCGCCGAGCCGCCAACCGGGGCCGCGATCCTGCAGCAGCTGCGCAGCTTCGCCATCATGGGCAGCGTGCTCTACGTCGCCGCCCATCCGGATGACGAGAACACGCAGGTCATCACCTACCTGGCGCGTGGCCGCGGCTACCGGACGGCCTATCTCTCGCTTACCCGCGGTGACGGCGGACAGAACGTGCTCGGCCCCCAGCTCGGCGAGGCACTCGGCGTGGCGCGCACGCAGGAGCTGCTCGCCGCGCGCCGGCTGGACGGCGGGCGGCAGTACTTCACCCGCGCGAAGGACTTCGGCTACTCGAAGAACGCGGAGGAGACGCTGAGCGTCTGGGACCGGCAAGCCGTCCTCGGCGACATCGTACGCGTGATCCGCGAGTTCCGTCCGGACGTGATCATCACGAGGTTCTCCCCGAAGTCCGCGCCCACTCACGGTCATCACACCGCATCCGCCGTGCTCGCCGTCGAGGCGTTCGCGCTCGCCGCCGACCCCGCGGCGTTTCCGGAGCAGCTCCGCGAGCTCAAGCCCTGGCAGGCGCGCCGCATCGTCCACAACGTCGGCATGGGCGCCGCGCCGAATCCGGGCGCCGGCATGGCCGTCGCGGGCTCGCCCGCCAACGTGCCGGACGGTCCGGGCGTGGTGAAGGTCGAGGTCGGCGGCCGGGATCCGGTGTCGGGCGAGTCGTTCGCGTCGATCGCCGCCCGCAGCCGTGGCATGCACAAGACCCAGGGCTTCGGCAATGGCAGCCTGCCCGTGAACGAGGGCTCGCGGATCGAGCCATTCGTGCTGCTCGCCGGCGATGCGGCGGCAAACGATCTCCTCGACGGCGTGGACACGACGTGGAACCGCGTGCCGCGCGGCGCCGATATCGCGCGGTCGACCGACGAGGCACTCGCGAAGTTCAACGCGCAGGACGTGGCCGCTAGCGTGCCCACGCTGCTCGCGATCCGCCGCCAGCTCGCCGCGCTCCCCGCGGATCCCATCGTCAGCGACAAGCGCGACCAGCTCGATCGGATCATCCAGGCGTGCCTCGGCCTCGAGGTCGATACCGTGGTCGATCGCGCCGAGGTCGTGCCCGGCGAGACCTTGAAGCTGCGTCACACGGCGGTCGTCCGCTCCCGCATCCCTGTGCGCTGGACGGCCGTGCGCTATCCAAGCGCTCACCGCGCGATCAAGAATGCGGTCACACTGCGTCCGAACCAGCCGGTCGTGCGCGAGACCTCCCAGGTCGTGCCCACGGGCACGCCGCCGAGCCAGCCGTACTGGCTGCGCACCGAGGGCACCGCCGGCGTGTTCGACGTGCCCGATCCGTCGCTCATCGGCCGCGCGGAGACCCCGCCCACGCTCCCGCTCGAGTACGTCTTCGACATCGGCGGGCAGACGCTGGTGATCGCCGGCGAGCCGATGCCGGCCGCGGATTCCGGCAAGCCCACGCTGCGCCGGCGGCTGGAGGTGATCGCGCCGGTCTCCTTGCAATTCATCCCGGGCGTACGGCTCTTCGCACCCGGCGGCGCGCGCCCCGTGACGGTGGAGCTCAGCGCCGCCCGGGGGCGTGCCGCCGGAAGTGTGCAGCTCGACGCGCCGGCCGGCTGGACCGTAACGCCGGTCTCGCAGCCGGTTCGACTCGCCGCCCCGGGCGAGCACGCGCGCTTCACCTTCACCGTGACCGCGCCGCCCCAGGTCACGACCGCGACGCTCGGCGCGAGCGTGGAGATCAACGGCCGGCGCTTCAACCAGCAGCGCGTCGAGATCCGTTACGATCACCTGCCGCTCCAGCTCCTCCAGCCCCCGGCGCGCGCCAAGGCGGTGGCGCTCGAGCTGGAGATACGGGGCCGCCACGTCGGCTACCTGCCGGGCGCCGGCGACGACGTGGCCGCCGCCCTGGAGCAGATGGGGTACGAGGTCACGTCGCTGACCGGCGCCGACCTCACGCCGGAACGACTGCGTGCCTTCGACGCGCTGGTCATCGGCATCCGCGCCTTCAACGTACGAACGGATCTCGCCGAGCGCCTGCCCGCGCTCTTCGGGTACGTCGAGGCGGGCGGCACGGTCGTCGCGCAGTACAACACGCTGGACGGTCTGCGCGAGGGCTGGCTCGCGCCATTCCGCCTGCGCGTCTCACGCGACCGTGTGACCGACGAGCACGCGCCGGTCAGGATCCTGGCGCCCGAGCATCCCGTGGTGACCACGCCGAATCGCATCACCGCGGCGGACTTCGAGGGCTGGGTGCAGGAGCGCGGTCTCTACTTCCCCGATCAGTGGGATGAGCGCTTCACCGCGATCCTCGCGTCCGGGGATGCCGGCGAGACCCCGCTCAAGGGCGGCCTCCTGGTGGCTCGACAGGGCAAGGGATACTTCGTCTACACGAGCCTCGCCTGGTTTCGCCAGCTCCCCGAAGCCGTCCCCGGCGCCTACCGGCTGTTCGCGAATTTCGTCTCGCTGGGGAAATGACGCCCGCGCCGCGCGCCGAGGAGAGCCCCGAGGGGGAGGCGCCCGGAGTCCCCGGGTTCCGCACCTGGCGGGGCGTCTACGTATTCGTCTTCGGGTGGTTCGTCCTCGTGGTCCTCCTCCTGAGCGTGTTCATGGAGATCTTCTCGTGAACGCCGCCGACTGGCTGGTGCTGCTCGGCACCATCGTGGGCATCGCCGCGTACGGCTCCTGGCGCACGCGCCAGGTGCGGAGCCTCAACACGTATATGCGCGGCAATGCGGCGACCCGGTGGGGCACGATCGGCGTCAGCGTGATGGCCACCCAGGCGAGCGCGATCACGTTCCTCTCGATCCCGGGACAGGGCTTCGAGAGCGGCATCGGCTTCGTGCAGAACTACTTCGGGCTGCCGCTGGCGCTCATCATCGTATGCGCCGTGTTCCTGCCCATGTACCGGCGGCTCAGCGTCTACACGGCCTACGAGTTCCTCGGCAGGCGGTTCGACCAGAAGACGCGCCTGCTCGGCGCCGGCCTCTTCCTGCTGCAGCGTGGTCTCGCCGCCGGCGTGACGATCTACGCGCCCGCGATCATCATCTCCACCGTGCTCGGCTGGCCGCTCACCCCCGTCATCGTGTTCACCGGGCTGCTCGTGATCGTCTACACGGTCACCGGCGGCAGCGAGGCCGTGGCCGTGACCCAGAAGTGGCAGATGGCAGTGATCTCGGCCGGCATGGTGACGGCCATGGTCGTGCTGCTGCTCCGGCTGCCCGACGGCCTCGGGTTCATCGGGGCCGCGCACGTCGCCGGCGCGCTGGGCAAGCTGCAGGCAGTCGACTTTTCGCTCGACCCGAGCCGGCGCTACACGGTGTGGACCGGCGTGTTCGGGGGCTTGTTCCTCTCCCTCTCGTACTTCGGAACCGATCAATCGCAGGTGCAGCGCTACATCGGCGGTGCGTCTTTGCGGGAGGGCCGCCTGGGTCTGATGTTCAACGCGGTGCTGAAGATCCCCATGCAGTTCGTCATCCTCTTGCTGGGCGCGCTCCTGTTCGTCTTCTATCAGTTCGCGCCGCACCCGGTGTTCTTCAACCAGGCGGAGTGGCGCCGCTATGCCCAGGATGTCCGGTTCCGGGACATCGAGGCCCAGCACGCCAGCGCCGCCGCCCAGAGCCAGTCCGCGATTCGCGCGTGGCTCCAGGCCCGCGCGTCGGACGATGCCGCATGGGAGGCGAGCGCCCGGGCCGCCATGATCGCGGCCGACGATCGGGCCCGCGCTGTCCGCGCCGACGCCAAGGCCGCCCTGGCGGCCGCGGACCCGCGCGCCAAGACCAAGGACTCGGACTATGTGTTCGTCACGTTCATCCTGACCCAACTGCCGCACGGGGCGGTCGGCCTGGTGATTGCGGTGATGTTCGCCGCGGCCCTGTCGTCGAAAGCGTCCGAGCTCGCCGCCCTCGGCACCACCACGACGATCGACTTCTGGCGTCACTTCCGGCCGCTCGCCGCCGCCGACGAGGCCCGCAACGTGCGTGTGGCGCGGCACTTCACGGCGATGTGGGGTGTCTTTGCGGTAGCGTTCGCGCTCTTTGCCGGCTTCGCCGAGAACCTCATTGAGGCCATCAACATCCTCGGCTCCATCTTCTACGGCGTCCTGCTCGGCCTCTTCGTGGTGGCATTCTTTCTCCGCCGCGTGGGCGGGAGCGCGGTCTTCTTCGCGGCAGTGACCGCCCAGGCGCTCGTGATCGGGATGTACTTCTCCCTCAACATCGGTTACCTCTGGTACAATCTCATCGGCTGCGCCACGTGCATCGGCTTCAGCCTGGCGCTGCAGATGGTCTTGCCTCCGCAAGCTCCCGCCGGCCAGAGTCGCGCAGGATGACCCGGGAGCCGGTCATCGCGTTCGGCCAGCAGCCCTGCGGCTTCTTCCCCCGACGATTCCTCGTGGCCAAGATCCGGACCGCGCGGCGCCTCCAGGCCCAGATCGGTGGGCGTGTCGTGTACTTCTGCCACGACAGCGACCACGATCCGCGCGAGACACGCACCATCCTGCGCCATCGCGCGACGGGACAGCCCGCCGCCTTGAACTTCACCGTCGTCAACAAGATCCAGCGCAAGTTCTCCCCTCTGTACGCCAAGCGCATCGCCGGGGGCTGGCATGCCAGAACGCTGGGGCAGCTCACCAACTACGTGGACGGCCGTGTCATCGGCCTCTTCCGCAAGGCGTCGGCGGAGACGGTGGCGGACTTCTGTCTCGAGATGTACCGCATGATGGGCCTGCTCGACGGCGTGGATGTCGTACGCTCGAGCGACCCGGAGGTGCGACGTTGCGCGTGCGCGGTGGACGACTTCTTCGTGGACGTGCCATACGAGGGCGAGATCGTGCGGGCGCGCTTCCGCGACGGCGGGCTGCACCTGCACGGCGGAGGGGATTCGTTCGTCGCGCTGGCCGCAGGGGCCTCCGGTTTCGAAAAGGAGAAGATCAGCCCGGCGAGGGACACGCGGCTGCGGTGGATGCAGTCAGTGATCCACTGCACGCACTACGTGACGGGCGCCGGCGAGCAGGCGTATCTCCGGACGGAGGACGCGCCCGACGTCGCGTACGTGCGGCGGGAGGACATCGAGCGATCGGATGAGGGCTTCACCGAGGTCTCGGGCTGACATGCGGTGCGCCGGCGCGGACGGTCTCTGAGATGGCTGCGGACACGCTGCGCGTCGGCATCACGTGCTACCCGTCGGTCGGGGGCAGCGGGGTGCTGGCGACCGCGCTCGGCGAGGAGCTGGCGGCGCGCGGGCACGACGTGCACTTCATCGCGTACGAGCGCCCGTTCCGTCTGCCCTCGGACGCGCCGCGCCTGCACTTCCATCCCGTCGCGATCAACCAGTACGAGCTATTCCGCTTCCCGGACTACACGCTGCCCCTCTCCGTGCGCATGGCCGAGGTGAGCCGCGACCATCGGCTCGACGTGCTCCACGTCCACTATGCCGTGCCGCACGCCACGGCCGCGATCCTCGCGCGCGCGATGCTCCCGCGCGGCCAGCAGCCCCGCGTGGTGACGACTCTGCACGGCACGGACACGACCCTGCTCGGCCAGGACGCCGGATACGCGCCCGCCATCCAGCACGCGCTGAGCTCGTCGGACGCGGTCACCGCGGTGTCCGAGTCCCTCAAGCGCGAAACGCAGCGCGTGCTCGGCTTCGAAGGGCCGATCGAGGTCATCCACAATTTCTTCGCGCCGCGCCCGCCCAGCCGCTCGCCGGGGGCCGTGCGCCACGAGCTCGGCCTCGGGAACGAAGTCGTCGTGGTGCACTCGTCCAACCTGCGCCACGGCAAGCGCGTCGACCTCCTGCTGGAGACGGCCGCGCGTGCTCGCCCGCGCGAGGCCTTCAAGCTCCTGGTACTCGCCGGCGAAGCGTTCGCTCCCTTCGCGGGCGACCTGCGGCGCCTCGGGCTGGCCGACCGCGTGATCGTCCGCGAGAAGGTCCACGCTATCGAGGATTACCTTCAGATCGCCGACGTAGGCCTCTACACCTCCGACGCCGAGAGCTTCTGCCTCAGCATCCTCGAAGCCATGTGCTTCGGGTGCCCGAGCGTCTCCACGCGCGTCGGCGGCATCCCCGAAGTGGTCGAGGACAGCAAAAGCGGCGTGCTCGTGCCGGCCGGTGACGTCGACGCGCTCGCCAAGGCGCTGGAGGTCCTGATCGACGACAAGCCGCGGCGCCAGACCCTCGGGCGCGCGGCTCAGGCGCGTGCGCGAGAGCGGTTCTCCGCCGAGGTCATCGTGCCGCGCTACGAAGCGCTCTACCGCCGGTTGTGCCGGTGACGGCCGCGCCCGCGCGCAGGGGCGGGTCACCTTGACAAGGAGTGAACGATATTGGATAAACCTGGCCGGGAGGCAACCATGAAAAGCCTGACCTACGCGTGCGTGGTATTCTTCGCCGTCGTCGCAGCCGCCGTGCCGTCGCTGCTCTCGGCCCAGACGCCGGCGCCGAGCCAGGCCAAGGAGCTGGCGGCAACCTTCCAGCGCGCCGCCAACGAGATCCTCGACGTCGCGGAAGCGATGCCGGCTGACAAGTACGGCTACAAGCCGACGCCGGAGATCTCGAGCTTCGGCGATCAGCTCGTGCACGTTGCTGGCATCACGCAGCGCTTCATCGACACTGCCAAAGGCACCAAGACGGACGCCGCGCCTCACGGCTCGATGACGAAGCCCGAAGTCATCGCCCTGCTCAAGAAGACGTTCCAGAGCGCGCAGGAGATGATCACGTCGTTGACCGATGCCCAGCTCGCCGAGCCCGTGAAGTTCCCATTCGGGGACCGGACGGTCACGCGCGCCACCTTCTGGCAGGGTCCGCTGTTCCAGATCCGCAACCACTACGGCCAGCTCGTGGTCTATCTGCGAATGAACGGGATCGTGCCGCCGGCGAGCGTCCGGCGGTAGGCTTGGCGTCCATGGCAGACTGATCGCCACGGTCAGGAGGCCGAGGGCCGGTTCATCGCCGGCCCTCTTCTCTTTCACGTGCGCGCCGGCATCCCCTTCGGAAGAAGGGGCTTAGCGAGTCGTGGTCCGAGAGATCGACCGGATCTAGAGTGCCCGGGCCTTGGCAAAGGCTCTGCGGTCCACTACTCGATCACCTGATCCGCCCGCTCCAGGAGCGACGGCGGGATCGTCAGACCGAGGGCCTTGGCGGTCTTGAGGTTGATGACCAACTCAAACTCCGTCGGCTGCTCGATGGGGAGATCGCCGGGCCTGGCGCCCTTGAGAATCTTGTCGACGTAGCCAGCGGCCCGTCGCTGCATCTCGGAAGCATTCACTCCATAGGATATGAGGCCGCCTGGCTCGACAAATACCTGGAACTCATAGATCGCAGGGATCCGATGCGCGCCCGCAAGATCGATGACGACCTTTCTATACACGAACATGAAGGGCGCCGACGTGACTAGTACACCTTGGTCATGATTCTTCTTCATCCCGAGGAAGGCGGGAGCCAAATCCTCCGCTCGGCGCACGATGAACGTATGAACCTCTATGCCGAGATTCCGCGCCGCGGTGGCGACCCGTTGATCGTACCGATCGAATATCTGGGGGAGCGCCGAGGTTGTGACATCCTCCCGAAGGAGCGCGACTCTTGAAAGATTCGGTACAATCGCTTTGAGAATCTCGAGGCGCTTCGGAGCGAGATCATCGTTCAGGAGCTGTGACCCCGTGATGTTGCCCCCTGGCCTTGCGAGGCTGGCCACGAGTCCTGCGGCAACAAGATCATTGTCGGCGCGACCGACCACGATGGGGATGGTTTTCGTTTCCAGTTGAAGGATCTTTGCCAGACCCGCGCTTCCAACGAACAGCACGTCGACCTTGAGGCGCACAAGGTCGGCGGCGCCTGCGCGAAGCTGCTCGGCTGATTCGCCGAACCGTCGCTCGACGACCATGTTTTGCCCATCGACCCAGCCGAGCTGTCTCATCGACAGCCAGAACTGGTTGGTCGAGACCGACTGTGCCAGCTCCTCTGGGCTCGGAGCTGGACCGAGGTTGAGAATTCCGACGCGGGCCATCTTCCCCGACTTCTGCCCCGCGGCGACGAGCGGCGTGGCGAGCAGACCGAGCCCGCCAGCGACGAAGGCCCGTCTCTTCATCACTCGATCCCCTGATCCGCCCGCTGCAGGAGGGACGCCGGGATCGTCAGGCCGAGAGCCTTGTGGCCTTCGTCACCGGCGATCTCGAAATACTTGACGCGCTTGCCCTGCTTCCTCAAGGTCCTCATGATCCCCGCGGAGTCCGATCTCCTCTCAAGGCTGGCCTTCTCAGGGATGCGGTCCCCATGGGGCCGCGGTCAGTAGCTTGACCTCCTGGGAAACGAGCAACGGCCGGAACTTGACGGCGAAGCCCTCGACGAAATCCTTGTTGGAGAATACCGAAGCCCAGTGCGCGCGACGGTCGACATCGTCGTCGAACTTCCAGAGATGGACGAGCTGATTGACCGTGCCCGTGTCGGCTTGGAAGTAGCCGATCAACTTCTTGTCTTGGCCGCCCTTCTGGAGCGCCGGATAGCCGAACTCGGTATACAGCTTGACTGCCTCGCCCATCTTGCCGACCTGAAGCGTGTAGGTTCGCATTTCATAGATCGTCATAACGATTCCTCCCGAGTCCTCGTTGCCCGTCGTTCAACGAGCCGGATCTGGACAGGTTAGACAGGTGGCGTGAGGTTAGTCCGGCAGCCCACGGCGGTCAAGGAATCTGGAATTGAGAAGGATCAGGGGATGAAGTCTTGGACAGTGCGGCGTAGCACGCGCAGCATGGGCCAGTTCGCTCGCGGTAAGAGCGCGGCCATCGAGAAGCGCAGAGAGCATGGTGGCTCTTGCCGGCTCTCCGACCAGCCCAGCAATCTCGGCTATCAACGGCCCAGGAATCATGGGGGCAATGTAGCACCCGGTACGGCGGGCCCTGAAGTTTCCACTTCGACGGCGATCGAAGTAGCTTCCCGGAACCCAGGAGACGCTTCGACCACCGTCGAAGTGTTCACCGGCGCGTCCGACCGTTTCGAAGGTAAGATCACGGCCATGATGTGCCGGCCCGGGCCCGCTTGCGGCGCGTGGCCAATGGCTCTTGGCTGGGCGTGGGACGCCGCATAGCCGGACCTGGAGGAGGTGGCCATGCTGGAGGGGAAAACGCGCATCCCGCCGGTCGACGTCGAGGCGCTCCCGGACGACCTGCGCGAAGTGCTCGAGGAACAGCGCAAGCTCCGGGGCGCGCCGCTCTATCCGTACCTCTTCTACGCGCGCAACCCGGCGTATTTCCGTGCCGCGCAGGCGATGTGGACCGCCCTCCAACAACACACGAAGCGCGTGCCCGGTACGCTCAGGGCGCTGCTCAACCGTCGCGTCGCCTGGTGGAACGGCTGCGAGTTCTGACAGGATGCCAATGCTGCCGTGGGCAGCAGGCTCGGCGTCTCGACGGAGAAGCTCGAGGCACTCAACGACTACGCGAAGAGCCCGCTCTTCAGCGACGCCGAGAAGGTGGCGCTCGAATACGCCGACGCGATCACCGACACGCACCGCGACGTCGACGACGAGCTGTTCGCGCGGGTGCAACGGCACTACGACGACGACACCATCGCGGAGCTGACGATGATCATCGCGTGGGAGAACGCGTCCTCGCGCTTCAACCGGACCTTCCGCATCCCATCACAAGGGTTCTGGAAGCGATGACCGATGCCCGATACTCACCTCATGCCCTCCGCGAGGTAAGACGCCGTGACTACCGTCAGCGTCCGCTACATGGTCGATGACGTCGAGGCCGCCATCGCCTCCTATACCACCCACCTCGGCTTCGCCCTCGAATCCAATGCCGCGCCGGCGTTTGCCGCCGTCACCCGTGGCCCCCTGCGGCTGCTCCTCAGCGGCAAGACCAGCTCAGGGGCCCGACCAATGCCCGACGGTCGCCAACCCGTTCCCGGTGGGTGGAACCGCATTCAACTTCCGGTACCCGACCCCGCGGCCGAGGTCGCCGGGCTTCGGGCTGCCGGCCTGTGCTTTCGAAACGACATCCTGACCGGCGTCGGCGGATCGCAGATCCTGCTCGACGATCCATCCGGCAACCCCATCGAACTCTTCCAGCCCGCCCATTAACGACTCCGTCCCAGGTCAACCGGCGACACTCTGGAGGGGCAAAGTCGGACGGCCAGCTCACCGCGGATCGGCGAGCGCACCCCGACAAGACGCATGAGCGTGAACGAACCCGCATCGTCTGCGCCGCCGACTGCGGAATGGCTCAACCGATCTACCGTGGGCGTCGCGCTCGCGAGCCTCTTCTCCGACGTATCTCACGAGCTCGGCACGGCCGTGCTACCCGCCGTGCTCTTGGCGCTCGGAGCGGGACCGGCCGCGCTGGGCTGGATCGAAGGTAGTGCCGATGGCCTGTCCGCGCTCGCCAAGCTCTGGGGCGGGGTCATGACCGATCGGGTGACTCGGCGGAAGCCGTTGGCTTCGATCGGCTATCTCGTCACGGCCGTCGGCATCGCCACCATTGCCATCTGCACGAGTTGGGCGCAGGTCCTTGCCTGCCGCGTGGCCGCGTGGATCGGGCGCGGCAGCCGGTCGGCGCCACGCGATGTCCTCATGGCGGAGGCCACGACGCCCTCCTCAACCGGCAAGGCGTTCGGCATGGAGCGCGCGGGCGACGCGCTCGGCGCCGTGATCGGCCCGCTCGTGGCGGCCGCCCTCCTCGCGCGCGGTATCGAGCCGCGGCACGTCCTGGTCGTTTCGCTCCTCCCGGGACTCCTGGCCTTCCTCTCGATCACGCTTCTCGTCCAGGAGACCTCTGGAGTCCGGCGCTCGGAGCGCGCGCGAGCGCTCGCGGGCAGCCTTCGAGCAACGGGCACGCCGTTCCATCGCTATCTCGTCGCGATCCTCCTCTTCGGGTCCGGAGACTTCTCACGCACACTGCTCATCCTCTACGCGACACAGCACCTCACCGCCGGCCTGTTCTCATGGCATGCCGGCACACTCGCGATCGCGCTCTACGTACTTCACAATGCGGTCAGCTCGCTGGCGGCGTTCCCGATCGGCGCCCTAACGGATCGCGTCGGCCGCCGGCCTGTGCTCATCGCAGGCTACCTCTTCGCCGCGGCGACGACCGCGGGGTTCGCGCTGGTCCCGGCGACCCCTCTGGCGCTCACGATCCTCTTCGTGTGCTCGGGAACGTACATCGCCTGTGAAGAAGTCGTCGAGAAAGCCTACGCCGTCAGACTTCTTCCCGAGCTCGTACGCGGCACGGGGCTCGGAGCGCTCGCAGCGGTCAACGGAATCGGCGACTTCGTCTCCAGCGGCCTCGTCGGCATGCTATGGGCCACCTTCCCCGGCTCGCCAGCCGCGGGGTTCCTCGCCGCGACGGCGCTTCAGCTGGCCGGCACCCTGGCTCTCCTCGCAGCCACCGGTCCAACGGAGCTGCGTCCGAGAGGACGTGTGCCCTGAGCGCCGCATCCACGCCCGCAACTCGCATGGCGACCCAATTGTCGAGGTCGGCGATCAAGCCTCGAGCGCATTCACCGGCGAGCGCGAGGCCACCGAGCTTCGCGTCGGTCCTGCTCACTCGATCCCGAGCCCACTTATCGTGTGCCAACGAGGATGGGCTGAAAGAGGCTGTCGATGCGGCGCACCCTCGTGAAACCCGCCTCCTCCATGAGTACCGCCATGCGCTCCACGCCGATGGCGAAGTAGGTCGTCTCGGGCGTCCGGAGCACGACTTCCTTCGCGTCGTCATTCGTCACGAGCTCAAAAGCCACGTCGTAGAACTGACCTCGCCATCGGCGGGTTTGCAACAAGCGGCACGGACGCGCAGACCACACGCGGTCCCCGTAGTCCTGTATCTCGACCGTGCCGGGCGATGGAGGCACGCCGTAGTCCCGCATCGAGATCACGCAGCCGCCTCCAGGCCGAACGCACCGACAGCATTCCCTGAAGGCACACCGAATGTCATTCTCGGAAAGCAGGTGCGGGAGGGCGTTGTCGCAAGCAAGCACAACCGCGAAGGTCGCCGAGCGAACGGGAAGGGCCCTCACGTCCCCGACCAAGCAGGCCAGTTGAAGTCCGCGGCGCCCCGTCTCCTCGCGGGCGCGCTGGACGGCAGCGAGAGAGATGTCGGAGCCCGTGACCCGGAAGCCCCGTGCCGCCAGGCCGAGGGCCTGGGTGCCGATCCCAACCGCGGCGTCGAGGACGCGGTGGGGCGGCGAACCCCACTCACTGGCCAGCAGCGATGACAGCGCGCGGCCCTGCCGCCCGATGGCGGCCTCCCAGTCCTGGTACACCAGGTGGTACCAAGGAGCGAGGGCATCGTAGAAGTTGCCAACCTCCAACATCGCCACTCCACTCTACCAGGCCCAGTGACGCACGACTCGTGCTGGAG
>DATIWG010000081.1:0-72697 GCA_035519555.1 Nitrosotalea sp.
GGGATCGGACCGGGGCGACGGCTGGTGCAGGATCTTGAGGTTCAGCTGGTTGGGCCACCAGTCTCGGTTCGACCTGTCACCGCCTGCCGTGTGCGTGAACGGGCACTTTGCTTCGGTTGCCATCTGTCCTCTCCTTTAGTCTGTGGGTCACCGACATCACCTACCTGCCAACGTGGGCCGGCTTCCTGTCTCTCGCCATCGTGCTCGACGCGTTGGAGCCGGCGCGGGATCGGCTGGGCCATGGAACCGCATCTCGGGACCGAGCCTTGTCCTGGCCGCCCTGGACATGGCCCTGGCGCAGCGTCGACCCACCGACGACATTCAACACTGGCATGTTTCGCCCCACGCAGGCGCACATCGCCAAACTCCAGGACTTCCCCGTCGGCCAGGGGATGGAACTCATAGTCGGCCTGAGCCCCGGGTCCCAAGTAGATGCGAGCGCCGAGGTAGTACTGCTCAAGGATCATCGTGGCACCTCCGCGTTCATCGCAACATAAGCAACGGCAGTACCAGACCAACCCGCGGAGAGCCAGGGTAAAACGGCCGTGCTAATACGAACTTCTGGCTCGCTCTCGCCTCAGCGGTCTACCCGGACTGTGACCCCGCCGCCCCATGGTGGGACAATCCCGCCGCAGTCCTACGGCTCCACTGAAGTAAGCGAATCTCGCGCGGCGGCCGGCCCGCTAGCACGGCGTAGCTTGATCGCCCGGGGACTCGGCGAGCCACTCGATCTCGAGGCCGTGGGGGCGGGGCGGCCCATCATCCCGTCTCGAAGAGTCGCTGACCGATGTACTCGCCAGGTCGTCTGGCGCCGGGCGGGCACGCAAACAGGCCACTTCCGAAATGAGTCGTGAACTGATTCAGCATGTCCAGCCGCGACATGTTGTCGAAGATCTTGCTGAATCCGGTCCGGGGATCCTGCTGGTAGCACTGAAACAGAAGCCCCGCGTCGAAGGTCGTCAGCTGCCGCCAGGGCGGCCACCGCTCGGCGATGTGCGCTACGCCGTTGTCGTAGGAATAGGAGCGGCGCAGGATCTGTGCTCCGTCGTTGCTCTCTGGCGCGGCGAGGCGGACGTGCGCATTCTCCGCAATCACCGGGTTGCCGTCGCCGTCCGTCGCGTCCAGATCGAGCGGATCGAACTCGTGCTGCTTGCCGATGGGCGCACCGGAAGCCTTGGACCGCCCGATGGTCTCCTCCTGAAATCCCAGCTTCATCCGATCCCAGTGCTCGAGGGCGATCCGGATGGGGCGAATGACCAGATAGGTGCCGTCACGCATCCAGGCCGGGCCCTCGTCGCCCACCCACACGAACCGGCTCATGGCTGCCTCATCCGTCACGGAGACATTCATCGTCCCGTCCTTGAAGCCCATCTGGTTCCTCGGCGTCTCGTTCGGCATGAAGTTCCCGGAGAACCCCGGCTGCGCCCAGCGAATCCTGGCGGTGGCCTTCGCCAGAGCCACCAGACGACGGACGGCGTGCTCGGCGACTTGCGGGTCATCGGCGCAGGCCTGGATGGACAGATCGCCGCCCGTCCGCTCGGCAACCAGCTGATCACCCGGAAATCGGGGAAGATCCGCGAGCGCAGCGGGACGCTGCCGCGCCAGACCATATCGATCACTTCCGTCCTTCGTGAACAACCCCGGCCCGAAGCCGAAGGTGATCGTCAGGCGCGCCGGCGGTAAGCCGAGCGTTGCGCCGGAGTCCTCGGGCACGCCGTCGCGGTCGGCAGTCGCGTCGGTCCCTGGCTGCGGCGGTCCGCCGGCAAGTTTCGCCGCGGCGTCGGTCCAGGCGCGCAGCGTCGCGACCACCTCTTCGCGCGTCGTCGCGATCAGGTCGAAGGCAATGAAGTAGGTGTGGCGCTGCATGGGTGTCGCGATACCGGCCTGGTGGTGTCCCCAGAAGGGTTCGATGGTTGGCGGTGCCTGGCTGGTGGCGGCCGGGGTGGACGTCACCAGCCCGCTGAAGGCGACCGGCGTCGCAGCTGCGGCGGTCAGGAATTGCCGCCGCGTCAGGCCGGAATGGGGACGCTCGTTGGTACTCACGGGGAAGCCAGCATCAAGGCGTTCGTATCGTCCACGACGTAGTAGACGCCCTTGCCGTCCGGCGTGAGGGCGATCCCGAACAGATCGCCGTTGCCGGGAGGCGACTGGGCTTGATTGGCATCGAGCCAGTGCGCATAGATCTGCTTGCCCGTGACCGGGTCGATCTCCACCGCCTGACCATTCTTGCCGTTGCTCACGACGAGGTGCCCCTCGGGGGTCATCAGCATCGCCAGGGGCCAGGCGAGCAGGCCTTCCTTGGTGACGACCCTGCCGGTTCCGGCGCTCGTCGTGCGCGTGCTCGCCTGCTCGATCGCGGTGATCTCGTTGTCCAGCCCGTCCGTCACGTACAGCGTGTCGTCCGGGCCAAGAACCAGGCCCGTCGGACCGAAGAGGAAATTGTCCTGGTCAGCACGCTGCGAGAAGCCATGGCCGATCACGGTCTGACTCTGCAGGACGGGTGGGTTCGCTTCGGGGATCGTGATCTCGAGTCGCAGCACGGTGGCCTTGTTGATCTTCACCGGATAGCGCGTCACGGGATCCAGCACGTTCGGCGCCGGCACGTCGAACCCCGCCATGCTGATGAAGAGGACCGCGCTGTCGCCCCGATCGACCGTGGCCATGTTGCCCCAGGGGCCGTTGATCGTGGGGCCAGTCCAGGTGGCGACGTGACGCCCATTGGCGTCGAACACGAGCAGGCATCCATCGCCCTTGGTGCGCGTGGTCCCGTCGGTGCTCGGCAGGCTGCCGACGATGATCCAGCCTTTCTTCAGCATCGTCATCGCCGTGGTCAGGCCGACTCCTCCCGGACACGCCTTCAGGTTCTGTGGCACCTGGGCAAAGAGCCTGGTCTCCTTCGTCCTTGGGCGATACCGGATGATCGTCGTGCCGGTCCCTTGCAGGTTCGCGACGTTGTTGAAATTGTCGACGAGGACGTCATCCTTCTCGATTGCCCCGACGGAGACCAGCGCGACGACCACCGCGTACGGATTCAGGTCTCCATTCTCGGCGATCGTCGACGTCAGGTACCGGTGACGACGTATGGTCTCGAGGAAGCCCTTTCGCTGGGCCAGGGCCGGCGAGATCTCCGCCGTCTGCACCCCGAGCAGGAGGACGAGGCCCACCGCCCACCACCGGCCCGCCGTCCCCGCCGCGCGACGAATACGTTGCATGCGTGTTCTCTCAGAACGAGACGGTGGCCCGGAGGCCGAGCACGAACTCGTCCCGGATTCGCTGATTCGCGTTGGAGACGGTCGGATCCGGGATGCCGCCTCCGGGATTGATGATGTACTGGAAGTCGGGTTGCACGACGATCCACGGCTTGACGAGATACTGATAGGTCATCTCGACGAAGACCTCGCCCGTGCGGACGGGAGCGCTGAGCGTGCCGTTGACGGTGTTCGTATTGCGATCGAGGGAGGACGTCTGATTGCTCACGTGTGCGTAACCCATCCCGATGCCGAAGATGTCGTCGGTTCGGTAGCGGAACGGGCTGTGGACGATGAGGCCTGCGTTCATGCTGAACTCGATGAGGTTCCGGTCGGCCCAGGGTGTCCCCATGGCCCTCAGGAACACGGCGATGGTTCGATTCGGATCGGTCGCGTCGCGCCACACCAGCCTGTCGGCCACCGCGTAGATGGCGTAGTTGCCATGGTGGAGCCGAGGCTGACCGGTGCTGTTCGGGTCCGCCAGTGAGAGCCCATTCCGATCATAGTGCTGGTCGGCGAAGTGCTCGCTGTCGTACCAGGCGCCGATTCGGTAGGTCCACCCGAGAGGCGGCGATTCGTCGGGCATGACCATGCTCCCCAAGGAGGGGTAGAAGAACTGGAGCTCCAGGATCGACAGCGTTCCGTTGTCCAGGGGAAAGCTCGTCCCGCTCGGGTTCTCCTTCTGCGGGTCGCCGTTGTTGTGTCGCACCGGACTGCCGCTGAACACTCCGGCGAGCACGTTGATGCCGTTGACGGGCCGTGCGCTGAGGCGGACGCCGAGCGCGGAGAGGGGATACGCCGGTCCACCTCCCGGCAGGTCGGCCGAGGGCAGCATGGGCCAGCCCATCATCGTGTTGACGAAGTACAGCGCGTTCGGGCTGACCATGAATTCCTGGTCCAGGCTCTGTTGGCCGATCTTGATGTCCAGGCGGTCCTCGTCGAGGAACTTCTGGTCGTACCAGAGCTCCCACAGGCGCACCGAGCTGTTGGCTTCGATGCCACTGGCGGTCTGGAGGCTCTGCAGATGATCGGTGCTGAGGTTGCGTCCGTGAATCCACAGCCCGCTGACGTTGAAGAGCCCGCCATAGAAGTTGAACGCGCGCTGCGTGTTGAGCTGCAACACCCCTAGCGTGACGCCGTCATACTCGGGGCCGGTGTGGGTTCCGCCGGTGACGTTCGCCAGGACCTCGCTGGTCTCCTGGAGCACCAGCGACATCCCGTAGCGGCTCATGAGTGCTCGTAACCCCCACAGGTCGCCCAGCAGCGCGTTGCTGCGGTTGATGGTCGTCAAGAATCCGAATAGTCCGCCCGATGGGGCCGGCTGCCCCTCCTCGCCGGTGACGGGAATCGAGATCGGCGGTGGCCCCGCCTGCGCGCTGTTGGCGGTAGCAGCAATGAGCGCGGCCACCGCCCAAAGGATGACAACGCGGTGCCGTCCGCCGCCCCACCGGATGAGCGCTAAGCGCATGCCGCAAGCTTCCCGCTGTGGTCTCACTGCGAATCGGATCGCTGGCGCGCTGCCGAGAGCCGAGGCTCATAGGTGGCTGGCTAAATCTCGATCCTACCTCCTCTACATTAGGTAGCCCATCATTGCTGAGAGAGGTATACCTAACGATCAAGAGGTTGTCAATACTCA
This sequence comes from Nitrosotalea sp., assembly GCA_035519555.1. Classification (GTDB taxonomy): domain Bacteria; phylum Methylomirabilota; class Methylomirabilia; order Rokubacteriales; family CSP1-6; genus CAMLFJ01. Next base: position 4,885 of record DATIWG010000081.1, read on the forward strand.
CGTCGACCAGTGTAAACGCAGCGCCGGCGGCCCCGGGCGCGCGGCGAGCACCTGCTGCGTCTGCTCGAGCTGTGGGGACGCGACGCCTGATTGTGGATAGCACCCCGCCTGACATAGAAGCGACCGTGGATGCCCTGATAGACGCGCTGCATCGCTTCCCGGAGGTGCTGGCTGCTGGAGAACCCGAAGAACGCAAGGCGGTGGTTCGCGCGTTCCTTCAGGAGATCAGGATCGAAAGGACGACGAGGCAGGCGGTCCTGCGCTGGCACCGCCTGCCTCGTGTCGGTGAATCTCTAAAGTTGGTGGAGCTGAGGGGGCTCGAACCCCTGACCCCAAGACTGCCAGCCTTGTGCTCTCCCAACTGAGCTACAGCCCCACCGCGCCGTCCAGCTTACCGAGCGGGCGCTCTTTTGTCAAGATTGACGTGGACTTGCGACGTACTACGCGCCGGCTGCCTGCTTGGCCGCGCCGAGGGCCGCGTCGTAGTTCGGCTCGGTCGTGATCTCCTTGACGTACTCCGCGTGCTTGACCTTGCCGTCCTTGCCCACCACGAAGACGGCGCGCGCGGTGAGCCCAGCGAGCGGGCCTTCCTTCACGAGCACGCCGTAGCTCTGGGCGAAGGAGTGCTCGCGGAAGTCCGAGAGGGTCTTCACCGCGGTGACGCCCGCGGCGCCGCACCAGCGCTTCTGGGCGAACGGTAGATCCATGCTCACCGTCCACACTTCCACGCCGGCGCCGAGCTTGCCCGCTTCCTGATTGAACCTGCGCGTCTCGGTGTCGCACACCGGCGTGTCGAGCGACGGCACCGCGCTGAGGACAATGACCTTGCCCTTGGCCTGGCTGAGCTTCACGGCCTGCAGCCCGTTGTCGACGGCGGTGAAATCGGGGGCGTCGGCCCCCGGCTTGATCTCGGGCCCGCCCAGCGTGATCGGATTGCCTTTGAAATTGACGGCGCCTGCTCTGTCGGCCATGGAGCACCTCCGAGCTGATTGATGGGAAGAATCGGTTCGAAGTACAAGCCAGCCAACGCTAGCCTACACCAAGCGACAGGGCCGGAACAGGTGTCTACGAGATGAGGCGTTGACTCTTGCCCACCGTCGGTCATTCTTGTTCGATGAAGCGTGGGGTGTGTGTCGAGGAGGTCAGCCACCTGTACTGGGACCGCCAGCTCTCGATGGACGAGGTGGCCTTGCGGGTGGGATGCGCGATCACGGTTCGACGGCCTTTTAGAGGGCTGGCATTGCCGGTTCGCTCTCGCGGTCCACGCACTGCCCCCATCGATACTATTTCGTGGACCTCAGAACGTGCCTACGCTGTCGGCCTAATCGCCACCGACGGGAACCTTTCCAAGGATGGGCGCCACCTCACCGTTACGTCCGCAGATGTGGATCTCCTGGAAACCCTGCATCGGTGCCTCAACCTCAAGGCACGAGTGACCAGGACTGCTCCCGGATCTCGATGCCATCGTGTCCAGTGGAGTGATCGGAACTTCCATCGTTGGCTTCGGGGTGTCGGTCTCTCGCCCGCAAAGAGCCGAACGCTGGGCATGCTGGCAGTGCCGGACGAGTACCTTGCAGACTTCGTTCGCGGCTGTATCGACGGGGACGGATCGGTTGTGGTGTACGTCGACCGATACCACGCCGGAAAGAGCGCGCGCTACGTGTACAAGCGACTGTATGTGACGCTCGGTTCGGCCAGCCGGCCATTTCTCGATTGGCTCAGAGCCGCACTGGGACGGCTGACCGGGCTTAGTGGCTCCATCTCGCAGCGCGCATCGCACCGAGGACGTCCATATTGGGTGCTTCGTTGGGCGCGGCGGGAATCCGTGCGGCTTCTGGGCTGGATGTACTACGCTCCCTCCCTGCCATGTCTCGCGCGCAAGAGGGATCGCGCCGAGCCGTTTCTGGCTGAGGCCACTTCGACACGTTAGAATGGGGTCCCGGGTGCGCCGGAGTGGCGAAATTGGCAAACGCGCCGCACTCAAAATGCGGTGTCCGCAAGGGCCTGCGGGTTCGAGTCCCGCCTCCGGCACCACCCTTTCCCCGGGCGCGCGGAGTCGCGGCCCTCAAGGTGACCGAGCATGACCACGGCGACGCGCAGCGCCCTGCACACGCCGCTCTGTGACCGGCTCGGCATCCGCTATCCGATCTGCCAGGCGGGCATGGCCTTCGTGGCCCGCGCGCCGCTCGCGGCGGCGGTCTCGGCCGCGGGCGGCCTCGGCGTGATCGCGGCGGCGCACGGAACCGCCGCCGATCTGCGGGGAGAGATTCGCCGGGTGCGCGGGCTCACCGACAGGCCGTTCGGCGTGGACATCCTCTTCGCTACCGTGCGCGCGACCGGCCAGGAGACCGAAGCGTTCACCGATACCGTGCGCGGCTGGATCGACGTGACGCTGGAGGAGCGCGTGCCGGTGCTGGTCGCGGGGCTTGGCAATCCGGGGCCGGTGACCGCGGAGGCGCATCGGCTCGGCATGACGGTGATGGCCCTGTGCGGCAACGTCAAGCAGGCGCGCGATCACGCGGCCAACGGGGTGGACGTGATCATCGCGCAGGGCCACGAGGGCGGCGGCCACACCGGGCGCGTCGGCGGCGTCGTGCTCACGCCGGCGGTGGTGGACGCGGTCGCGCCGCGCCTGGTGGTGGCGGCGGGCGGGCTCGCCGACGGCCGCGGGCTGGTGGCCGCGCTGGCGCTGGGCGCCGCCGGCGTCTGGATGGGCACGCGCTTCATCGCCACTCGGGAGGCGCACGGTCACGACAACTACAAGCGCAAGATCGCCGCGATCGACGAGGAAGGCACCGTGGTCACGCGCGCGGTGTCCGGGAAGCCAAACCGGCAGATCCGGAACAACTTCACGCGCGAGTGGGAAAGTCGGCAGGCGGAGATCCGGCCGTTTCCGATCCAGTTCGAGCGGGTGGGCAAGCCGGCGGCGATCCGGGCGCGCGAGGAGGGCGACATCGAGAACGGCAGCGCGGCGGCCGGTCAGTCGGCGGGCCTGATCCACGACGTGCGCTCGGCGGGCGAGGTAGTGGCGTCGATCATCGAGGATGCCGAGGCGATCCTCGAGCGTCTCGGGCGGGGCCGGGCGTGACGCGGCCGCTCGAGGGACGTGTCGCGGTCGTCACCGGTGGCTCGCGCGGCATCGGGCGCGGCATCGCGCTCCGCCTGTCGCGCGAGGGCGCCGATTGCGTCATCACGTATCGGCGCAACGAGGCCGCCGCGGCCGAGACGGTCGCCGCGCTGACGGCGCTCGGCCGGCGCGCGCACGCCGAGCGGCTCGATCTCGCCGAGCCCGAGCAGGTGGGGCCCGCGCTCGAGCGCATCGCGGCCGCCTTCGGGCGCGTGGACGTGCTGGTGGCGAACGCGGCGGCCGCCGCGTTCCGGCCGGTGCTCGAGCAGAAGCCCCACAACGTGCGCCGCACCTTCGCGATCTCGGTGGATGCCTTCGTGGCGATGGTCCAGGTCGTCGTCCCGCTCATGCGGGGCCGGCCGGGGCGGATCGTGCTGATCTCCGGCATCGACAGCTTTCAGGCGATGGGCGGGCACAGCGTCCTGGGGGCGGCGAAGGCGGCCGCGGAGGGGCTCGTCCGGGGGCTCGCGCTGGAGCTGGGGCCGCTCGGGATCACGGTGAACGCGGTGACGCCGGGCTTCATCACCACCGACTCGTCGACCTACTACGTGACCGAAGGCCTCGGCCTCGACTACGAGCGTGCCACCGGGCGCCTCCTGGCCGCCACGCCGGTGCGCCGGCACGGCACGCCCGAGGACGTCGCGGGTCTGGTGGCCTACCTGGTGTCCGACGCCGCGTCGTTCCTCACCGGCCAGTGCATCGTGATCGACGGAGGGCTCACCATCACCTCCCCGATGAACCGCATGGGGGAAGAGCCCTAGGCGGGGCCGTTCCGGACCCTCATCGTGTAGACTGGCTGTCATGCCATCGTCGTGGTTCGAGCCCCTGCAGGCCCGGCCGAGCTATCAGAGCGAGGCGCTCACCGAGAGTCGGGCCGCGCTGGCGGAGGCGGCCGCGGCCGCGGTCTCGCGCGCGGCGCCCGCGCTGCTCGCGATGCAGAAGCCGGAAGGCTACTGGGTGGGCGATCTGCTCGCCGACACCACCCTCGAGTCCGACTACGTCCTGTTGCAGCTCTGGCTCCATCCGCCGCGCGACGGCGAGTGGAAGCCGCCCTCGTGGGAGCGGATCCAGCGGGCGCGGAAGGCCATCCTCGATCGACAGAAGCCGGACGGCGGCTTCGACATCTATCCGGATGGCCCCGCCGACGTCAACGCGACGATCAAGGCCTACCTGGCCCTCAAGCTCGCCGGCCTCGACGTGCACAGCGAGCCGCTACGGCGCGCGCGCGACTCGATCCTCGGCATGGGCGGCCTGCAGGAGGCGAACAGCTACGTCCGCATCAACCTGAGCCTGTTCGGCCTCTACCCGAAGCGGCATGTGCCGACGATCCCGGTCGAGCTGGCGCTGGTGCCGGGCGGCCTCATCTACGAGATGTCGTCGTGGACGCGGGCGATCGTGATGCCGCTGTCGATCATTCAGGCCAAGACGGACACGCGTCCGGTTCCGGCCGGGTTCGACCTCGAGGAGCTCGTGGTTCCCGGGAAGAGCTTCCGGCTGCCGAAGCGCGATCGCCTCTCCGCGCTCTTCCGACAGCTCGACGTGGCGCTGAAGGTGTGGGAGAGTCGCGGGCCCGAGATGATCCGCAAGCCGGCCATCCGCGAGGCGGAGAAGTGGGTCCTCGAGCACACGCGCAACAGCGACGGGCTGGGCGCGATCTATCCATCGATGATGTACCTGATCATGGCGCTCGACGCTCTCGGCTACCCGCGCGATCACCCCGATCTCATCGAGGGCATCCAGCAGTTCGAGGGCCTGCTCACCGAGACGCCCGACGCGTTCTACTTCCAGCCCTGCGTCTCGCCGGTGTGGGACACCTCGATCGCCATGTTCGCGCTGGGCGAGATGGGCGCGGTGGCGCCGGCGCCGATGCGGCGGGCCGCCGACTGGTTCATCGCCCGGGAGATCCGCCGGCGCGGTGACTGGTCGGTGAAGCGGCCCGACCTCGAGCCGTCCGGCTGGGCCTTCGAGTTCGCCAACGAGCACTTCCCGGACATCGACGACACCGCCATGGTGCTGCTGGCCCTGCAACACGCGACCGCGTCGGACCCGGAGGCGCAGGCTCGCTGCGAGCGGCGGGCCGTGAACTGGTTGGTGGGCATGCAGTCGAGCGACGGGGGCTGGGCCGCCTTCGACGCCGACAACAACTGGGCCTTCCTCAACCGCGTGCCGTTCGCCGATCACAACGCGATGCTCGATCCGTCCTGTCCCGACATCACCGGGCGCGTGCTCGAGGCGCTGTGCCGGCGCGGCTTCAAGCTGTCGGATCCGCCCATCGAGCGCGGGGTCGGCTTCCTGCTCGAGACGCAGGAGCGGGACGGGAGCTGGTACGGCCGCTGGGGCGTCAACTACCTCTACGGCACGTTCCTGGCGCTCCGCGGACTCCGGGCCGCCCAGGATCCGGGCGCCTCGAAGGCAGTCTGGAAGGCGGGGAAGTGGATCGTCTCCGTGCAAAACACGGATGGGGGCTGGGGCGAGAGCTGCGCCAGCTACAACGAGGGCCGCTTCGTGCCCGCGCCCAGCACGCCGTCGCAGACCGCGTGGGCGCTCCTCGGCCTCGTGGCCGCCGGCCAGGGTGACGGCGAGGCGCTGGCGCGCGGGGTGCGATACCTGGTCGACACCCAGAAGCCGGACGGCACCTGGGACGAGTCGCTCGCCACCGGCACCGGATTTCCGAATGTGTTCTACCTGCGCTACACGCTCTACCGGAACTACTTCCCGCTGCTCGCGCTCACCCAGGCGCGCCGCGCCATCGAGGAAGCGGCCCGCAGCCTCCGTCTCGTGCAGGAATCCGAGCCGTCGCGCCCGCTCCGCTGAGCCGGTCCGGAGCGACGCGACGGCCCGAGTAGCATCAGCCTAGGCACCCTGCGCCGAGACGACTTCCACCGGCGCCCCGCTCGCGCTGGCTTCGCCCGCCTCCAGCGCCACCGCGGCGGCGTAGACGTGATCGGGGGTGAGCCCGTCGTCGGTGACGGTCTTCTCGTGGGCGCGCACGCACATCTCGCAGCCGGCCAATGGATGCGGCCCTTGATCGGTCGAACGAAGGGGCGGTCAGGCGGAGCGGAGGGCGGCGAAGACAGTCCGAGCCAGGGCCGGGAGCTCGGGGTCCCTGGCGCCCATCAGGAGCACAGTGTCCCCGGGCCGGGCTTCCCGCCGGACCCAGTCGACCACCGCCGCGTGGCCCGGAGCGTAGGCGCAGGCGAGGGCCGCCGGGAGGTCGTCCGCGAGCATCCGGCTCGATACGTCCTTGGCCACGGTTCCGCCCGCGTAGAAGATCTCCGCGTAGCAGAGCCGGTCTTGCGGTCGCAGCAGGCTCGGCATCATCTCGCGCAACTCCGGCCGCAGGAAGCGGGCGGGACCGAAGCCGTGCGGCTGGAACACGGCCAGCACGCGCTCGGACCCGGACTGGGCGGTGGTGATGGCAGCCCGCAGCTTCTCGCCGTTGTGGGCGTAGTCGTCGACCACGCGGATCCCGTCGGGCGTCACCCCGATCACCTCGAAGCGTCGTGCGACGCCCGGGAAGCGGGCGAGCAGCCCCGACACTGTCGAGGGGGCGATCCCGAGCTCGAGCGCGATCAGCGCGGCCGCCGCCGCGTTCTCGAGGTTGTGCCGACCCGGCTGGGGCACGTCGAGCCGCAGCGCGCCGGTCGCGAGCCGGAGTCGCCCGCGGGCGCGGTGCGGGCCGGCGCTCTCGACCTCGAGGCGGGCATCGGCGCCCGGGGCCTCGCCGTAGGTGCGCGCGCCAACCGCCCGGCCGAGCTCGGATGCCTCCGGCGAGGCCGCGTTGACGAGCAGCCGGCCAGAGCGCTTGGCGAAGGTTTCGAACTGCGGCCGCAGGGCCTCGACCTCGCCGTGGTCGCGGCTGATGTTGTGGATCAGGCCGATCGCGGCGTGATAGCCGATCAGCGTACCATCCGACTCGCATGCCTCCGCGGCCACGGGGCCATCGGTCGGGCCGGCGAGGAAGCAGCCGCTGCCGCCCTCGCCGGCGAGCGCAGCGCCGCCCAGGATCGTGGCGGGCACGCCCGCCTCACGCGTGATCCAGCCGACCATGCCGGTGATCGTGCTCTTGCCGCTGGTGCCGGCGATCGCGACCCCCGGCCGGCCGGCGTCGACGACTTCGGCCAGCAGGGTCGGACGCGGCACCCGCTCGAGGCCGAGGGCGCGGGCGGCCCGAACCTCCGGGGTGTCCGACTCGACCGCGGTCGAGTAGATGAAGCGGTCCACGGCGGCGGTGATGGCCGAGCCGTCCTGCGGCTTCACGATGATGCCGAGGGCGCCCAGGCGGGCCGCCACGTCGGCGTTCTTGCCCTGGTCGAACGAGCGGTCGGAGCCCTGGACGGCGTGGCCGCGGGCGCGCATGAGCTGAGCGAGGGGGTTCATCCCGACGCCTGCGATCCCCGAGAAGTGGTAGCGCACGATTCATCGTCCCATGGAACGGGCCCGGAATTGACCACTCATTGACCGGCGGATTTTCGCCCACCCGCCAGGGCGAACCGCCCGGCGACTCCACGCAAATGGCTGATCTTTTGTGGGACCGGCGGTGGCACTGTGCTTGCGATACGCCGCGGCCAAGGGAGGATGCGATGGATACTGCCGAGGCGTCAGCCGTCACCGTGAAGGGTCGTTTCTGCGGCGCCCCCAACATCGCGAGCGGCGGCTACGTCGCCGGGCTGCTCGGACGGCGCATCGACGGCCCGGCGCGCGTGAGCCTGGACCTGCCGATCCCGGTGGACCAGACGCTCGGGATCGAGCGACTCCCCGATGGTGCCGTCGTGCTGACCGCTGGAGCGGCTACCCTGGCTCACGCGGTGCCGGCCACGCTCCAGCTCGAGCCGCCGGTGCCGGTGTCGTACGCGGAAGCAGAATGGGCCTCGGAGCGCTACCTAGGCTTTACCGAGCACGCCTTCCCCGCGTGCTTCGTCTGCGGGCCGGCCCGGGACTGGGGTGATGGGCTCGCGATCTACCCCGGCCCGATTCCGGGACGGCACCTGGTGGCCGCGCCGTGGGCGCCCGACCCTACGCTGTTCGACAAGCGCGGCACGGTGCGGCCGGAGATCGTCTGGGCCGCGCTCGATTGCCCGACCGGCTTCGCGCTGCTCGAGGTCTTCGGGCGTCGCACCGTCGTGCTCCGGCAGCTCACCGTCAGCCTGCTGCGTCCGCTGCACGTGGGCGGGCGCTGGATCGTGATGGGCTGGCCGTTCGCAGCGGAGGGGCGGAATCTCCTGGGCGCCTCCGCGATCTTCTCGGAGACCGGCGAGCTCCACGCCCTCGCGTCGGCGGTGCTGGCCTGCGCCGACTGAGCTAGCCCGCCGCTCCCGGCCGTCGTCGGACGAGCTGCATGCTCGTCATGGTGAGCACCGGCTCGCCTTTCTGGTTGAGCGTGGTCCAGTGCAGCCGCACGATTCCCCGATCCGGCCTCGACGTCGACGGTCGCTGCTCGACGACTCGAACGATGGCTCGCAGCGTGTCGCCGGGCCGCACCGGCCGCAGCCAGCGCAGCTCGTCGGCGCCCGGGGATCCCAGGCTACACGCGGCGAGGGCGCGAGTTTGGGCGAACAGCCGGAACGTCAGCGCCATCGTGTGGAAGCCGCTCGCGATCAGCCCGCCGAAGATGGACTGCTTGGCGGCCTCGACGTCCAGGTGGAACGGCTGAGGATCGTAGGCGAGTGCGAAGTCGAGGATCTGGCCCTCGGTGAGGGTGACGCCATCGGTGCGGAACTCACGGCCCGAGGTGAAGTCCTCGAAGTAGAGCGCGTCGGTCATGGCGGGGGCTCGGCGCCCGTGCGCTCGACGATCAGCCGGTAGTGCTCCGGGCGTCGATGCCGGGCGAAGTTGAAGATCGTGTCCTTGAACGATCGCGTGAGGTCGAGATCGCAACGGGCCGTGATGAGCTCGTCGCCGAGCGTCGCGCAGAGGGCCACGATCTCGCCGGAAGGGGCGATGATCGCGCTCTGGCCTATCAGATCGCAGCCCTCTTCCTTCCCGCACTTGGCCACGCCCACGACCCAGGTGCCGTTCTGGTAGGCCCCCGCCTGCATCACGAGGTGATTGTGGAAGGGGCCGAGCAGGTCGTGCTCGGGCGCGGGCGGGTTGTGCACCGGGGTGTTGTAGCCGAGCAGGATCATCTCCACGCCCTGCAGCCCCATCACCCGATACGTCTCGGGCCAGCGTCGATCGTTGCAGATGCACATGCCGAACACGCCGCCGAGCATGCGCCACACCGGGAACCCCAGGTCGCCCACGTCGAAGTAACGCTTCTCGAGATGCTGGAAGGGCCGCTCGGGCTCGTGCTCGCGGTGGCCGGGGAGGTGAATCTTCCGGTACCGGCCGACCACCCGGCCGTCGCGATCGACGAGGATCGAGGTGTTGTAGCGGCGCAGGGCGCCATCCTGACGGACGAGCTCGGCATAGCCGAGACAGAAGGCGAGGCCCAGCCGCGCGGCCTCGTCGAAGAGCGGCCGAGTCTCGGGACCCGGCATCTCGCGGTCGAAGAAGGCATCGATCTCCGCCTGGTCCTCCATCCACCAGCGCGGGAAGAACGTGGTGAGCGCGAGCTCGGGGAAGACGACGAGTTCGCAGGCGCGCGCATGGGCCTCGCCGAGCAGGGCCAGCAGCCGCTTGACGACGTCACGCCGGCTCTCGCGCCGGGCGATGGGTCCCAGCTGCGCGGCGCCGACCGTGATGAGGCGCGACATTATGGCCGGAGACTAGCACGGGGTGGGCCGGGCGGGAAAACGCGACGCCCGCCGCCGGCCGGGCCACGCGCCCGGCCGGCTGGGTGAGCGCGCTACTGCTGTGCGGAGACGGCGTCCAGCTTCTTCTGGATGTTCGGCTTCGGCACCGCGCCGACCAGCTGGTCGCGCACCTTGCCGTCCTTCACGAACAGGATGGTCGGGATGGACCGGATGCCGTAGCGGGCCGCGAGGCCCGGATTCTCGTCCACGTTCACCTTCGCCAGGGTCACCGCCCCGTTCGAGGAGCGGGCCAGGTCTTCCAGGACCGGGGCCACCGCCCGGCAGGGGCCGCACCACTCCGCCCAGAAGTCCACCATCATGACGCCTTCGGTGGCCACCAGCGCCTCGTCATAGCTCTTCTCGTCGAGATGTAGCAGCCAAGGGGCCTCGTTGCTCATTGCTTGATCCTCCCGACAGTTGAGATGTGTGAATAGCCGCCGGCGATGCACGGCCCGGCCGGCTTCCGAGTAAGATGGTTGGGCCGCCGATGCCCCCGATCCTGCTCGATCATATCGCCATCGCGCTTCCCCGTATCGCGGATGCGCCCGCCGCCTTGGTCGGCGTGCTGGGCGGCCTGCCGGACAAGAGCTGGCCTTCCGGGGCCTTCCGGTGGGCCACCTGGACGTTTGCCGCCGACGCCGCGATCGAGATCCTGGAGCCGATGGGGGCCGACGGTTTCCTGCACCGGTTCCTCGCGGCCCACGGGCGGGGCGTGCACCACGTGACCTTCAGGGTGCCGGACCTGGCCGAGGCCTGTCGGCGCGCCGAGGCGGCCGGCTACGACATCGTCGGGCGTGACGAGTCCAACCGGTCGTGGAAGGAAGCGTTCCTTCACCCCAAGCAGGCGCTGGGCATCGTCGTGCAGCTGGCCGAGTCGGAGATCGCGCCGCCGCCCGCCCGGCCCGCTTCGGTCTCCCCCGGCCTCCCCGATCCCCCGCCGCCGGCGCATATTCTCGGGCTGCGCCTGCGGGTGCAGTCCAGGGCGCGCGCGATCACGCAGTGGCGCGACGTGCTCCACGGCGCGATGTCCGAGCTCCCGGACGGCAGCCTCGCCTTCCGCTGGCCGGACTCGCCGATGCAGCTCGCCGTCGACGTCGACCCAACCGCCGCCGAGGGGCCAGTCGCCCTCGAGGTGGCTGCCGAGCGGCCCATCGCCGGGCTCGAGACGGCGGGGGCCGTCCTCGGCATTCGGCTCCTACAGCGCTCCTCCTGAACGCAGGCCGTACCAAGGAGGCAATCGATGGAATTCGTCCCGAGTGATATCCAGGCCTTTCTGCTCAAGCTGGCCGGATCCACCGCGCAGTTCGCGGGCCGCCTCGCCCTGGTGCTGATCGGCGGATTCGTTGCGGCGCGCGTGCTGCGGACGCTGATCGCGCACCTCGGGGGCGCGCTCGTCCGGGCGGGCGAGCGGACCGGCGCGCTGCCCAGCGCCACGCGGTCGCGCGTCGCTACCCTGACCAGCGTGGTGCGGACGCTGGCGCTGGTGGCGCTGTGGTCCGTCGTGACCGTGATCTGCCTCTCCCAGCTCGGTCTCGACGTGCGGCCGATCCTGGCCGGCGCCGGCATCGTGGGTCTCGCGGTCGGCTTCGGCGCACAGTACCTCGTGCGCGACGTCATCGCCGGCTTCTTCCTGGTCCTCGAGGATCAGGTCCGGGTCGGCGACGTGGCGGTCGTCAACGGAACCGGTGGCGTCGTGGAGACCGTGACCTTCCGCACCGTCGTCCTGCGCGACGACGCGGGGACCGTGCACATCTTCCCCAACGGCAGCGTCACCACGCTTGCGAACATGACGAAAGGCTGGTCCGGCTACGTGGTGGACGTGGAGATCGGCTACAAGGAGGATCCTGACCGGGTGATCGCGGCCATGCGGCGGGTTGCCGAGGAGCTGCGCCGCGATCCGGCATACGGCCCCCTCATCCTCGAGCCGATCGAGATCTTCGGGGTGGATGGCTTCAAGGAGGCGGGCATCGTGATCAAGGCGCGGCTCAAGACCCTGCCCATCCGGCAGTGGTCGGTGGGCCGCGAGTATCGCCGCCGCCTCGTGCGCGCCTTCGCGGCCGAGGGGATCGAGGTCCCGTCGCGCATCCTGCAGGTCCTGGAGGTCGGCAAGCCGCTTCTTGGGCCGGGCCCAGGGAGGGGGACTGCCGCATTGAGCCCGGAGGGTTGACATCCACTGTCACTCGGTTGCCGGGATGGGCCTGTAAAGCATTGATTTAACTGGTGACAATCGTGGTCCGCTTCTTGAACTTCTGCGGTGCCGCGGCGGGAGGCCGGCATCGCATGAATCTAGGCGGACTTGGGCGGATGTTCTCCAGCGATCTGGCGGTTGACCTCGGCACGTCCAACACCCGGCTCTACGTGCGGGGCCAGGGGGTGGTTCTGGACGAGCCCTCGGTGGTCGCGGTTGACATGAACGGAGCCGTGCAGGCCGTCGGCAACGCGGCCAAGGCCATGCTCGGCCGGGCCCCCGGCACGGTCCAGGTGGTACGGCCGCTGCGGCACGGGGTCATCGCCGACTTCGATCGCACCCAGAAGATGTTCCGCTACTTCATCAACAAGACCCGCCGTCGCTGGAGCTTCGTGCAGCCGCGCCTCGTCATCGTCACGCCTTCGGGCATCACGCAGGTCGAGCGCCGCGCGGTGCGGGACGCCGCCCGCCAGGCCGGCGCGCGTGAGGTGTACCTCATCCAGGCCTCGATGGCGGCCGCGCTCGGCGCCGGCCTCCCGGTGTCCGAGCCGGGCGCGAGCATGATCGTCGACATCGGCGGTGGGACGACCGAGGTGGCGGTCATGTCCCTGTGCGGGATCGTTTACTCCGAGTCGCTGCGCACCGCGGGCGACGACCTGAACCAGGCGGTCATCCACTACCTACGGCGCGCCTACGATCTCCTCGTCGGCGAGCGCCGCGCCGAGGAAGCCAAGATCCGCCTCGGATCGGCCTATCCCAAGGACGACGACAACGAGCCGATGGAAGTGCAGGGGCGCGACCTCCTCGACGGCCTACCTAAGACGGTTGTGATAACCGCTCTGGAAGTCCGCGAGGCGATGCGCGAGCCGGTGGCGGACATCGTGACGGCGGTGCGCGCGTGCCTCGAGCAGACCCCCCCCGAGCTGGCCGCCGACATCAGCGACAACGGGATCGTGCTCACCGGCGGGGGCGCGCTCGTGCGCGGGCTCGATGCGCTCCTGCATCAGGAGACCGGGCTCTCGATCCGGGTGACCGAGGACCCGCTCAGCTGTGTGGCCCGCGGCGCCGGGATGGTCCTCGACCAGCTCTCGATCCTCAAGCGCGTCGCCATCACCGCCTGACCCACCGGCCCGGCCTTGCCGGCCGGGCCCGGTTGCCTGTCACCCTCCGCCTGGCATAGGCTCGGGGAATCCCATGTGCCCCGGGAGCCCCGCATGACATCGCGCCGGTCCACGCTGCTCGTTTGCGTCCTTGTCCTCGGCTGCTCGGCGCAGCCCACGCCCTCCGGACATCAGGGTCATGCGGGCGCCACCGCCGCGACGGGCTCGACGCCTCCGCTCTACGACAATCTCGGCGGGTATCACCGCTCGATCACCACCAGGTTGCCCCAGGCCCAGGCCTACTTCGACCAGGGACTGCGACTCGTGTACGGCTTCAATCACCACGAGGCCCAGGCCGCGTTCCGTGAGGCGGCGCGCCTCGATCCGGCCTGCGGGATGTGCGCCTGGGGCATCGCGCTCACCTACGGGTCCAACTACAACAGCCCGACCGATGCCGAGCGGGAGCAGGCAGCGCTGGCCGCGGTTACCCAGGCGCGGGCGCTCGCCGCCGCGAGCGGGACGGAGCGGGAGCAGGCGATCATCGGGGCGCTCGCCACGCGGCACTCGGCCTCGCCCGCCGCGGATCGCGCCGCGCTCGATCGCGCGTATGCCGATACGCTGCGCGACGTCTCGCAGCGCTTCCCGGACGACCTCGACGCGGCCACCCTCTACGCGGACGCCCTCATGAACCTCCGCCCCTGGAGCCTGTGGACGCCCGACGGCGCGCCGCAGCCCGGCACCCTGGAGATCGTGGCGACGCTCGAGCGCGTGCTCGCGGCCGACCCGATGCATCCGGGCGCGAATCATCTCTACATCCACGCGGTGGAGGCGAGCCCGGATCCGCGCCGGGCCGAGGCGGCGGCCGACCGGCTCCTGAACCTGATGCCCGGGGCCGGGCACATGGTCCACATGCCCTCGCCCATCTACTTCCGCGTCGGGCGGTACGCCGACGCGGGCGCCGCCAATGTGAGGGCGGTCGCGGCCGACCGAGCCTATTTCAAGACGAGCCAGCCGAGCCCGATCTATCGGGGCATGTACTACCCGCACAATCTCGACTTCGTCTGGCACGCCGCGGCCATGGAGGGCCGTGGAGCCGAGTGCGTCCGGGCCGCGCGGGAGTTCGCGGCGGAGGTGCCGGCGGCGATGGTGCTGGAGATGCCGGACATGGAGACCGCGCCCGCCGCCCCGCTGCTCGCGCTCGCGCGCTTCGGGCGGTGGGACGCGATCCTGGCTCAGCCCGCGCCGCCCGAGAAGATGCTCTACGTGACCGCGGTGTGGCGCTACTCGCGCGGCCTCGCGTACATCGCGAAGGGTCTCCGCGTCGAGGCCGACCGTGAGCTCGTCGAGCTGCGCGCGGTGAAGCGGAGCGTCCCGGCCGACCGGACCGTCGCGGGCTTCTTCAAGATGGCCGACATGGTCGGGCTCGCCTCCGAGACGCTGGCCGGCGAGATCGCGGTGCGCCGCGCCGACCCCGCCACCGCGGTCGGGCACCTGGCGGAGGCGGTGCGACGGCAGGATCAGCACTGGTTCACCGAGCCGCCGCCGTGGTACTACCCGGTCCGGCAGTCGCTGGGCGCGGCGTTGCTCCAGGCCGGCCGCCCCGCCGAGGCCGAAACCGTCTACCGCGAGGATCTGCGCGGGAATCCCGAGAACGGCTGGTCGCTCTCCGGCCTTGCCCAGAGCCTTCGCGCCCAGGGCAAGGTCGCGGACGCGGCGGCGGTGGACGCCCGCTTCCGAGCCGTCTCGGTGCGGGCCGACGTCACGCTGACGTCCTCGCGGCTCTAGTCCTGCCGATGGCGCAGGACCGCTACGGCCTCACGCTCTCCACCGGGTCCGCGGTCGCCGTGTCCGCGTACGTGGAGGGCGTGGACCGGTTCCTGGCCGCGCACGACGGTGCGGAGCAATGCTTCGCCCGCGCGGTGTCGGCCGATCCCGAATTCGCGCTCGGGCACGTCGGGCGCGCCCGCAGCCTGCAGGTCGCCGGGCGCGGCGCCGACGCGCAGGCCGCGGCCGCGCAGGCCCGCGAGGCGGGCCCCGCCCTCGATCGGCGCGAGCGCCAGCACGTGGAGGCGCTGGCCCTCGCGGTCGCGGGGCAGGGGGCCCGCGCCCTCCAGCTCATCCGGGAGCATCTGGTCGACTTTCCGCGCGACGTGATGGCGCTGGCCGCGGCCAATGGGATCTACGGCCTGATCGGCTTCAGTGGCCGGCAAGAGCGCAACGAGGACATGCTCGCGCTCCTCGACGGGCTCGCGCCCGCCTACGGTGAGGACTGGTGGTTCCTGGGCGCCCACGGCTTCGCGCGGACCGAGGCGCTCGGCTGGAAGGCAGGGGCACCGCTGCTCGAGCGAGCGCTCGAGCTCGCTCCCCGCAACGCCCACGCCGCGCACGCGTGGGCCCACGTGCTCTACGAGCGAGGCGACGACGAGAGCGGAGCGGGCTTCGTCGCGCGCTGGCTGCCCGAGTATCCGCGCGCTGCCCCGCTGCACTGCCATCTCTCGTGGCATCAGGCGCTGTTCGAGCTGGGCCGGGGCCGGCCGGACAACGCGCTCGCGCTCTTCGAGAGCAGCGTCCGGCCGGGGCGGTCCGTGTGCTCCGCGTTCTCCACCATCGTGGACTCGGCCTCGCTGCTCTGGCGCTGCGAGCTGGCGGGCGTTCCGGCGCGCCCGGACGCCTGGGGCGCGGTGGCCGAGCACGCGCGCGCCGCGTTCCCCTCGACCGGGCTCGCGTTTCTCGACGTGCACTGCGCGGTGGCGCTCGCCGCGTCAGGTGACGACGAGGGGCTGGCGCGGTGGGTCTCGATGCTGCGCCGGGCCGACGCGGAGGGCCGGGTGCCCGCGGGATCGGTGGTACCCATCGTGGCCGAGGCCATGGGCGCGTTCGCGAAGGGACGGTACGAGCAGACGATCGCGGCGCTCGAGCCGGTCCTGGATCAGCTCGTGCGGGTGGGCGGGAGCTGGGCTCAGCGCGACCTGTTCGAGCACACGCTCCTGGCCGCCTATCTCCGCGCCGGCCACCTCGCCGAGGCGCGCGCCCTGCTCGCGCGGCGCGTGGACCGGCGGCCGTCGGTGCCAGTGGCCGGCGCGTGATGGCGGGGGACACGCGCGAGTACCGGTATCTCGTCGACCGCGACGGCCGCATCTTCCACGACGGCACCGAGATCGTGGATCCGGCCGTGCTGCGCTTCTTCCTGCGCGCGATGACGAGGACGGACGACGGTCGCTGTCTCGTCCTCTGCCAGGGCGAGCGGAACTGGTTCGAGGCGCCGGACACCCCGTTCGTCGTGCAGCGGCTGCGCCTGTCCGTCGAGGGCTCCGTGCTGCGGTCCATCGAGCTGTGCTTTCAGGGGGACTACCGAGAGCCGCTCGATCCGAGCACGCTCGAGGTGGACCAGGACCTGCTCTTCTGCCGGATCCGAGGCGGAGCGTTTCGCGCGCGCTTCGGGCGAGTCGCCGTCCAGCAACTCGCGCCGTTCCTGGTGGACACCGGCGAAGGCTCGGCGCTCATCATGGGCGGCCGCCGCCATCCGGTAGGCAGCGGCGCCCGGACTGCTCCGTGACCGGTCCGGGCCGCTGGCGCGGGCTGCTGCTCGGCGGCCTCGCGATCGCCGCGGTCGCCTGCAGCGAGGCCGCCTCCTCGCTTGGTCCGGGAGCGCCAGCGCCGCCTACCGGTCCCACGGTGAGCGCGAGCAACGCCGCGCAGCCGGATGAGCCGGTCGCGGAGCCGGCCACGTTCCACTCCCTCGGGGTCCGCTGGTCGGTGCGGGGTGACGCCAACGCCAACGCCCTGATCGGTATGCACTACCGCCCGAGGGGCGAGTCGGCGTGGCGGGAGGCGCTGGCCCTGTTCCGGACCGGTCCCCGGTTCGTCTCGGCGGAAAATCGCGTGGCGGGCGGCTGGCTGTTCGCGGGAAGCATCGTGGATCTCGTGCCGGACACCGAGTACGAGGTCGTCCTGACTCTCGCCGATCCGGATGGCGGGAGCACCCAGCGGTGGCTCACGATGCGAACGGCGGCCGAGCCGCGCGAGCCCGCCGGCATGCGGGTGCGTCACGTGGTGCCCGCGGCGGCCGGCGATCGGGGTCCGGGGACCGGCGCGCCCGGCGATCCCTTCCGCGGCCTGCGCGCCGCCCAGGCGACGGCGGCGCCCGGCGACCTGTTCCTGCTACACGCGGGAGTCTACGCAGAAGGTACCTGGACCATCGACCGCCACGGCACCCCCGAGCGGCCGATCATCTATCGCGGCGCCGGGGACGGCGAGACGGTCCTCGATGGCGGCGGGCGTGAGCGCCTCGTGAGCGCGGACCATGTACGGGACGTATGGCTCGAGCGGCTCGTTCTGCGGGGCGCGCGCTTCCTCTTCGTGGGGCACTCCGGCTCGCGCTTCGTCATCCGGCGCTGCCGGCTCGAGGTGACGGGAACCGGTATCACCGCGGTGAACGGTGGCTACGCCGAGTCGCGCGGGTTCGTCATCACCGACAACGTCTTTCAAGGCCCCACCACGTGGCCCCGGAGTCGAGGCATCGACGGAGCCAACGGCGTGCTCGTGACCGGCGCCGGACACGTGATCGCCTACAACCGGATGAGCAACCTGGGTGACGGCGTTCACGGCACCGAGCACGGGCGGCTGTCGGCGAGCGACATCCACAACAACGACATCGAGGGGTCCACCGACGACGGGATCGAGGGGGACTACGCGGACACCAACGTCCGCATCTTCCGGAACCGCATCACCAACGTGTTCTCCGGCATCAGCGCTCAGCCCAGCCACGGGGGCCCGATGTACATCTTCCGGAACGTCATCTACAATGCCCTGTACTCGCCGTTCAAGCTGCACAACGATACGTCCGGCGTCTTGATCTTCCACAACACCTCGGTGCGCGGTGGCATCCCCTGGCTCATCGATCCGGACGGCGAGACCGTCAACGACGTGGTGACGCGCAACAATCTGTTCATCGGCACCGGTGCTCCCGCCCTGCGCTCCACCGGCCAGATGATCCACTGCAACTTCGATCGCGACGGTTACGGGGGTGCGGGTGGCCCGGGTGCGCTCTCCTCGGCGCTGAGCGTCTTCGCGGAGTGGAACGGACGCACCCTCGCCAGCCCCGAGGGCGCGCGGCGCTCGGGCATGCTGTACGCGCAGGACGGTGCGGTGCTCGTCGCGGCCCGGGGCAATTTCGCGAGTGGCCTGGGGCCGCCGGAGGACCCGGAGACCCGCTATCCGAGCGGGACCGTCGACCTGCGCCTCGACCCGCGGTCGCTGGCGGTGGACGCCGGTGTCCGACTCCCCAACTTCAACGACGCATTCACCGGCAAGGCGCCCGATCTCGGCTGCTGCGAGCTCGGCCAGCCCTTGCCTCACTACGGGCCGCGCCCCTGACGGCCCGCACCACGCGAGGAGCGATCATGGCGGATCGAGTCGGATTCATCGGACTGGGCACGATGGGATTGCCGATGGCAACCAACCTGGCCAAGGGCGGCGTGCACCTGATGGCGCACGACGCGAGCCCAGCCGCGCGGGCCGCCGCCGCGAAGCTGCCCGGAGCGACCGTGGCGCGGTCCGTCGCGCAAGTCGCGGCGGAGAGTGCGGTGATGTTCACCTGCCTGCCGAATGACGCGATCGTGCGCGAGGTCTATCTCGGCGAGGGTGGCGTCGCCTCCGCGGCGCGGGCGGGGCTGGTCACCTGTGACTGCTCGACGGTGAGTCCGGAGGCGACGACCGCGGTCCACGCGGCCCTGAAGGGGCGCGGCGTGGATCATATGGACACGCCGATGCTCGGCTCCCAGCCCCAGGCGGTGGAAGGCCAGATCTTCTTCATCGTGGGAGGCGAGCCCACGCGGGTCGCCACCATCGCGCCCTACCTCGAGATGATGGGCAAGATGCACATGTACGTGGGCGGCTCCAGCATGGGCAACCGGGTGAAGCTCATCCACAACGGGCTGGCCGCGGTGACCTCGGTCGCGGTGGCGGAGGCGCTCGCGGTCTGCGTGCAGTCCGGGGTGGACCCCATGACGTTCTACGACGTGGTCCGCAACGGCGGCGGCATGGCCTTCGGTACCTACTTCGACCGGCGCGCCAAGCGCATCTTCGAGGGTGAGTTCTCGCCGACCTTCATGCTCGAGCTCATGCGGAAGGACGCGCTGCTCGCGCTGAACCTGGCCCACTCCGTCCAGGTGCCCGCGCCGATGCTCGAGGAGACCAAGCGCACCTACGACGAGGCGCTCGACAGCGGCTGGGGACGTGAGGACTTCTCGGCGGTGACCCACGTGGTGGAGAAGCGCATCGGGCGCCGGCTGTCGGGCAAGTAGCGCGCCCGTTCCGCGCGGAGTAGGATGGGCCGGCCGCGGCCCCGAGCTGGGTCCGCCCAGCTCCCCACAGCCCCAGGAGGTTCCGGTATGGCAGTTGTCGAGACTGGTCGCAAGGCACCCGCGTTCTCGCTGCCCGATCAGGAGGGCAGGGTTCACCGGCTCAGGGACTACGCGGGCCGGCCCCTGATCCTCTACTTCTACCCGAAAGACGACACGCCGGCCTGCACCAAGGAGGCGTGCGCCTTTCGCGACGCGCTGCCCGATTTCAAGCAGGGTAAGGCCGCGGTGCTCGGGGTGAGCGTGCTCGACGTGGCGAGCAAGGCCAAGTTCGCGCGCAAGCACAAGCTGAACTTCCCGTTGCTCGCCGATCCGGAGCACGAGGTGTCCGAGCAATACGGGGCGTGGAGGAAGAAGAGCATGTATGGCCGGACCTACATGGGAGTGGCCCGCATGACGTATCTCATCGGGCCGGACGGCAAGGTCGCGCGCCGCTGGGACGACGTGAAGGTCGACGGCCACGCCGCCGACGTCCTGCGGGCCGTGGTCGAGCTCTGAGCACCATCGTGGCCGCCGTCGTCATCGGCGCATACGAAGACGCTGTCTCCGCCGTCACCGCGCTCGGTCGCCGGGACGACACGCGCCGCGCGGCGGTGTTGCCGCGGACCGCCGTCGACGACGAGGCGCGCGTGCGGCTGCGCCAGGCCCAGATCGAGTGCCTGACCACGCTCGACGGGGGCGATCTCGCGGCCGCCCGCTGGCTCGCCTCGACCCTCGCGGAGGCCGAAGGCTGGGAGCAGGCCGAGCCGCGACCGGCCCCGGGCGGCCCGAGCGCTCCTGGCGACGTGGTCGGCTGGTGCGAGCTGCGCATCGGCTCCGGCGCGTTGACCACCGACCGGCCCATCACCCAGCTCCACGGCTCGCGGCGCTACATCGCCTCCTTCAACCTCCTCGGCCAGAGTCGACTGAACCAAGCCTGTGGTGATCTGCTCTATCGCCGGCTCATGGACGAGGGCGTCGCCCTCGCCGAGGTCTTCGACGTGATCGTGTGCTCGGAGTCGAAGGCGGTCGGCATGGTGCAGGTGGTGGCGGAGTGCTTCGGGCAGGACCGGTACGTGGTGCTGCGGAAGGGAGTGAAGAACTACATGCCCCGGCGGCCGCGCGAGCCGCTGGTGGAGGAAGCGACGAGCATCACCACTGCCGGCGCGCAGGCGCTGGTGCTGGATCCCCTCGACTGGCCGCTGCTGGAAGGCCGCCGGGTGCTGCTCGTGGACGACGTGATCGCCACCGGCGGCACCGCCCGCGCGGCCTGCCGGCTCCTCGAGCGCGCCGGTGCCCGCGTGACCGCGGCCGCCACCGTGCTCCTGAAAGGCCCCGAGCCCGACCTGCCCCGGCTCGTGGTCCTGGCGCGGCCGCTGCTGTGATGGGCAGTCAACAACCGGGAGTACGACAAGGAGCCAATCGATGGGTCAGATGATCAACCTCACCGCAGACGACGGTCACCGCCTCTCCGCGTACCGGGCCACTCCGAGCGGCGCCCCCAAGGGTAGCCTCGTGGTAGTCCAGGAGATCTTCGGCGTCAACCACCACATCCAGAGCGTGTGCGATCGCTTCGCGGCCGACGGCTACGTGGCGCTGGCCCCCGCAATCTTCGATCGGGTGGAGCCCGGTATCAACCTGGGCTATACCGCGGACGACATCGAGCGCGGCCGCTCGATCCGCGGCAAGGTCGACATCGCCGACATGGTCCGCGACGTGAAGGCAGCGGTCGAGGCGCTCAAGGCCGAAGGGCGCAGTGTGGGTGTGGTGGGCTACTGCCTGGGCGGGACCCTGGCGTGGCTCGCGTGCACGCGGATCGACGGCGTGAAGGCCGCGGTCGGCTACTACGGGGGTGGTATCGCCGAGACCGCGGGCGAGACGCCGCGGTGCCCGGTCCTGCTGCACTTCGGCGAGAACGATCAGGGCATCCCGCCCGAGCACTGGGCCCGCGTCCGTGCCGCGCACCCGGAAGTGCCGATCCACGTCTACCCGGCGGGCCACGGTTTCGCGTGCGACGAGCGGGGCAGCTATCACGAGCCCAGCGCCGCGCTGGCCCGTCAGCGCACCCTCGGCTTCTTCCAGGCGCTGCTCTAGACCGGCCGGGCCGGTATCACGCAGCCCGCGGGATCCGGGCGGGGGTGGCTCGCGCTACCCCCGCCCCCCCAGGCTCGCGTTCCGCAGCGCGCTGCTGAACGCGATCTCGACCTGCTCTCGCATCCACGACCACTCCCACAGAACGTTGCCCTTGCAGACGGCGCAGTACGACGACTCGCCGGCGTTCCGCGTCGACAGCAGGGGCAGCCCGCATGTCGAGCACCGGCTCCCCGGGAAGGCTAGGGCCGCCTCCTTGGCCTTGGGAAGCAGGGCGGCCAGACGGGCGCGCCGCTCGATCGCGACTTCCTCACCGCGCTCGGTGTAGAGCCAATCCGGGACCTTGAGCTCGGACGGATCCCAGAGCACTGAGCCATCCTCGGCGTTGAGCAGCGGCTCGGCGGGGCGGGGGTCGAGGTAATCGTGAATCCGGAGTGAGATGTACTGAAGGAGCGGCTTGGCCGCATAGATGACCTCGGCGTCGCGCTCGTTGTGGCCCTGGAGCGCGCGATCCAGCCGCTGGGCGAACTGTTCCAGGAACGTGAACTTGGCTTTCTCGTTCTTCTTCTCCTGTACCGCGGCCGACACGGACTGAACGCCCTCGCGAACCGCCCTCAGGATGTCCTCGTCGCCATGCCTCAACAGGCGTTTGGCGTCTCGGACGAGATCCTCGCCGACCCCCATCAGCGTGGACGCCTGGGCTGCAGTCAAATAGGGGGAATTCCCGGTATTACCTCGTGGCCGCAGCTTGCACATCTCGGCCGCAACCATCGCTCGCTGCGACGTGGTGAGGTGCCGCCGGTGGAAGTTGCGGCCGAGGACCAGCTGGGCGGCGCTCCGCGGGTTTCCTTCGAAGCGCACCACCCGGGGCTCGCGGCCGAGCTCCTGGCAGGCGCGGTACCGGTGGAGGCCGTCGAGGATCTTGCCTTCGTACAGCGTGATCGGCTCGTGCTGGCCGTGCTCGCGGATGTCTTCCTTGAAGGCGGCGAACTCCGACTCGGTCATCGGGGGGAACACCAGGGCGAGCTCATGAGGAGCGTAGCTGGTCATACCCGCGTCACCTCCATTGACTACCAGCATAGGGGTCGGAGAATTTATCCGAACACCCAACAGATGACGGGTCCTTGACCCCGCCGCGGATGCGGCTATCCTCCGACGTCGGGAGCGAGAGGGCCCGGGGAGGGTGAGATCAGCGAACCGGCAGACGTGACCGCATCCGGCTTCACATGCGAGGTGCGCCCGGAGTGGATCGACAACAACGGGCACATGAACATGGGGTACTACGTGGTCGTGTTCGATCTGGCCACCGACGAGTGGATGCAGCGCATCGGTCTGGACGCGGCGCACCGTCTACGGGAGGAGGTGACCACGTTCTGCCTCGAAGCGCACGTCACCTACCACCAGGAGGTCCGGGAGGGCGACCCGCTCCGGTTCACCACCCGGCTCCTGGCCTTCGACGCCAAGCGCATCCACTACATCCACGCCATGTATCACCGCGGAGCGGGCTATCTGGCCGCCACCAACGAGCTGATGTCCTTGCACGTGAGCCAGAAGACCCGCCGCGGGACTCCCATGGCGCCTCACATCCTCGAGCGCCTGACCGAGATCCAGCGCGCGCACGATCGCCTGCCGCGGCCGCCCCAGGTCGGTCGGGTGATGGGTCTCGCGGCGCGGCCGACAACGCGGTAGCGGGGGCGATCTCCGCGTAGTATCGTCCTCGCCACTCGAGCACTTGTCCGATCCACACCCACGGGGAGGCATCCATGACACGACGCCGTGCCGCGCTCCTGCTGGTCCGGACCTCGCTCTTCTTGCTGCTTCTGACCGGGCTCGCGGCTCCGCCCGATGCGGGAGCGCAGTGGGCCGTCTCGTCGAACGACAACAAGGTCGTGCTCGACAACGGCGTCGTGAAGGTCGTGCCGAATCCCGCTCCCGACACCGCCACCATCATCGATCTCGGCGTGACGCCGCCGAAGGTGGTCGCCGAGTTCCCGGTGCCGGGCAGCGTGGTGGGCCCGCCCATGAGCGTGGCGATCACCCCCGATGAGGGACTCGCATTGATCACCTCGTCGATGAAGGTCGACCCGGCGGACCCGACCAAGACGATCCCCGACAATCGGCTCTCGGTGGTGGACCTCAAGGCGACGCCGCCGAAGGTGATCGCGACCCTCGAGGCAGGCAAGGGCGCAGCCGGCGTCTCGATCAACCGTCAGGGCACGCTCGCGCTCGTAGCCAATCGGGCCGAAGGCACCGTGTCCGTTTTCACGGTTCAGGGCAAGACGGTGGCGCCGGCCGGACTCGTTCGGGTGGGCGACGAGAAGTCGGGGCCGAGCCACGTGGTCTTCACCCCGGACGGCAAGACCGCGCTGCTGACGCGGGACGGCGACAGCATGATCGCGATCCTGTCCATCGACGGCGGCAAGGTCGAGTACACGAAGCGTGATCTGAGCGCGGGGCTCCGGCCGTACGGGCTCGACGTCAGCGCCGACGGCTCGGTAGCGGTGGTGGCCAACATCGGCCGGGGCAACGGTGACAACGACACGGTGAGCGTGATCGACCTCCGCGCGAATCCGATCCGGGTGGTCGAGACGGTGACGGTCGGTCAGACGCCGGAGGGGATCATGCTGTCGCCCGACGGGAAGCTCTGCGCGGTGCAGGTGATGAACGGCAGCAACAAGCCACGGGAGTCGCCGTTCTACAACGCCAACGGCAAGCTGCTGCTCTATCGGGTGGAGGGCACTCGGCTCGTGCCGGTCGCCGCCGCGTGGATCGGCCACTGGGCGCAGGGCATTGCGTTCTCGGCGGACAGCCGGACCATCCTGGTGCAGAACATGGTCGAGAAAGACATCCAGGTGTTCCGGTGGGACGGTACGAATCTCCAGGATACTGGCCAGCGGATCAAGACCAATGGCGGCCCCGCCGCCATCCGCACGGCCCGCCGGCCCTAGTTGCCGGGCCGTCGACCTTCCGGATCACGACGCGCAAGCGCGGCCAGATAGCGGAGGTGGTGGCGCGGGAGGGGGTGTGACGGAGGCGTCTGGGCCGTGTCCCGCCTCCGCGTCCGCGACGTCCGGTTGGGCGACCGGACCGGTGAGCTAGTGGCCGTTGGTGGTCGCGTGACCGTTGGTGGAGGACACCGTCTCGGAGTGGCGCGTGCTCCAGGGGGACGTGGCGAGGAGGAGGGCGGGCACCCGGTCGCTGGTCATCGGCTTCGCGAAGAAGTAACCCTGGCCGTGGTCGCAGCCGAGCGCGCGTAGGTGCTCGAGCTGCTCGGCGGTCTCGATGCCCTCGGCGGTCACCGAGAGGTTGAGGCTCTTCGCTACCGTGATGACCGCGCGCACAATGGCGCTGTCCTCCACATTGCCGCCAATCCCCTTCACAAAGGAGCGGTCGATCTTCAGAGTGTCCACCGGGAATCGCTTGAGGTAACCGAGCGAGGAGTAGCCGGTCCCGAAGTCGTCGATCGCGAGCTGGACGCCCAGGGCCTTCAGGGCCTCCAGCTTGGCCAGCGTGGTCGGCGCGTCGTGCATGACCACCGTCTCGGTGATCTCGAGGCGGAGCGTGGCCGGGTCGAGCCGGGTGTCGCGCAGCACCGCGCCGATCTCCTCCACGAGGCCCGGCTGCTGGAGCTGGCGGGCAGAGATGTTCACGCTGATGGCCAGCCGCGCGGCCGGGGAGGCGAGCTGCCATTGCCGGGTCTGACGGCACGCCTCGTGGAGCACCCAGCGTCCGAGCGGCACGATGAGCCCGGTCTCCTCGGAGAGGGCCACGAAATCGGCCGGGAAGAGGAGGCCGCGCTGCGGATGCTTCCACCGGACGAGCGCCTCCACCTCGGTGATGCGCCCGGTGGGCAGCTCGACGACCGGCTGGTAGTGCAGAGTGAACTCGCCGCGGGCCACCGCGTTGCGCAGATCTAGCTCGAGATCCATGCGCTCCTGGGCGGGGGCGTTCATGCTCTTGTCGAAGACCTCATAGCGCGCCTTGCCCTTGCCCTTGGCGTGGTACATGGCCAGATCGGCGTCCCGCAGGATGTCCTCGGGGGTCATCCGGCGGGCGGTGCTCATCGCGATCCCGATGCTCACCGTGATGACGACCTCCCGGCCTTCGACCTTGAACGGCTGCTGTAGCTCGCCGGTCAGCCGGTCGGCCACCGAGGTGGGGCCCTTGTCGTCCTTCACGTCCTCGAGCAGGATTGCGAACTCGTCGCCACCGAGCCGGGCAATCGTGTCCTCGGGTCGGAGGCAGGCGGCGAGGCGCTGGCTGACCCCGATCAGGAGCTGATCACCGACCCTGTGGCCCATGCTGTCGTTGACGACCTTGAACCGATCGAGGTCGAGGAAGAGCACCGCGAGCTGCTCGCCCCGCCGCTCGGTGCGCGTGAGCGCGTGCGAGAGCCGGTCCATGAACAGGGCGCGGTTTGGCATGCTGGTTAGCGAGTCGCGGAAGGCCTGGCGGGCGAGCTGGTCGAGACGTCTCGGGAACTGGTTGATCTCATCGGTCTGCTGCTCGATGGTGGCGAGCATCTTGGCGAACGAGGTCATCAGGGTGCCGATCTCGTCCTTGCGGGTCGGCACCGCGGGCAGATCCGCGAGCTTGGTGGCGTTGGCCAGGTGGGCCGCTCGCGAGATGGCCGACGCCACGTCCCACACCACGAAGCCGCCGCCGGCCATGAGCAGGCCGGTGAAGATCAGCAGGGCGGGCATCGTGAACGCCTCGGTGTACTGCCCGATGGGGCCGAGAATGGTGCGGACGGGAGCCTGGAAGGCGTAGGTCAGGATCAACAGCGGGATGACCGACGCCAGCGTGAGGGCGAAGATGACTTTCTGCTTGACCCGCTGGCCCGCGAAGGCCAATTCCCGGTTTAGCTCGTCGGCGCTCACATTGCTCCGATCGTGTTTGGCGGTCTGTTCGTGGGAGCGTCAGGTTGGCGAAAATAGGGAAAGCAACCGAAGTGCCATCGATTGCGTAGGTGAAATCGCCGCCAGATCAGCCACTTCAGTCTGTCTCGTCGGATATTGCCCGGGGCCGGGTGTCAAATTTGCGTAATCTCGCTGACGCATTGAAAGGGGACGGACAGCTCGACTCGGACTCCCATACAGGTGACGAGGTAGTGGCAGATCGGTCCATCCGGAAGCATGTGTTATACTTCGCGGGGTTTGTAGCCATCCGGATCGAGTAGCACTCGCAGGGGGGCCGCCTTGACTGGGTATCTGCCGGTCATCATCTATCTGGGTCTGATTGTCGGCTTCGCGGTGGTGTCGCTGGGCATGGCCACGGTTCTCCGGCCGACCCGACCGTACGCCGCCAAGCTCGAGAACTACGAGTGCGGCGCCGAGCCGATCGGCGAAGCGTGGGTGCAGTTTCCGGTGGGCTTCTACCTCGTCGCGCTGATCTTCATCGTCTTCGATGCCCTGGCTGTCTTCCTGTTCCCGTGGGCTCTCGTGCTGCGCGGTTTCGGGCTGTGGGCCATGGCGACCATGGGCCTGTTCATCGGCATCCTCTCGCTGGGGTGGGTGTATGCCTACAAGGAGGGGATCCTGGAATGGAAATAAAGGCCCCCACCCCGCAGATCCCGCCCGCGGTCTGGTCGGAGTTCAAGGATCTCCAGGAATGGGAGAAGTATCATCAGACGAGGCCCGAGGGCGACAAGCACTCGGCCCTCTTCGAGAGCGCCACCGAGGGGATCCAGCACTTTCCGGGCGGCTTCGCGATCACCACCGCGGCCGACGCGTTCCTCAACTGGGCGCGCAAGTCCTCGGTGTGGCCGGTGGCCTTCGGTCTCGCCTGCTGCGCGATCGAGATGATGGCGACCTTCGCCTCGCGCTTCGACGTGGAGCGCCTCGGCATGGTGCCGTGGGCCTCGCCGCGCCACTCCGACCTCATGATCGTCTCCGGCACCGTCACCATCAAGATGGCGCCCATGCTCAAGCGGATCTACGACCAGATGCCCGATCCCAAGTGGGCGGTGTCGATGGGCTCGTGCGCCAACTCGGGTGGGCCGTTCCGCCACGGCTATCACGTGGTGAAGGGTGTGGACCGGGTGATCCCGGTGGACGTCTACGTGCCGGGTTGCCCGCCGCCGCCCGAGTCGCTCTTGAACGGCTTGCTTCTCCTGCAGGAGCAGATCGCGCACTTCCGGAAGACCGGCAAGCGCGCCGCCCCCACCGAGAAGGTCGACTGATCGCGTGATCCACGACCAGGCGCGGGCCCGGATCCAGGAGCGCTTCGGCGTGACGGCCGAGGGCGACGGGCCCCTCCTCACCGTGACGGTTTCCCCGGACCGATGGATGGAGCTCGCGTCCTTCGCGAAGGACACGCTCGGCTGTCTCTACTTCAATTTCCTGAGCGCGGTGGACTGGAAGGAGCAGGGGCTCGAGGTGGTGGCGCGGGTCGAGAACCTCGATGTGGGGCTCGCGATCATGATGAAGACGCGCCTCGGTGCGGGCCGGACCACCTGCGCGTCGCTCCAGCCGCTCTATCGCGGCGCCGAGTGGATGGAGCGCGAGTGCTACGACATGTTCGGGATCCGCTTCGAGGGGCATCCCGATCTGCGTCGCATCCTGCTGCCCCAGGACTGGGAAGGTCACCCGCTCCTGAAGTCGTATGCCGTGGATACTCCACACCCGCCCTACCGCTGAGGAGCACGCCCCATGATCTACGAGCTGCGCACGTACACGCTGATGCCGGGCAAGCAGGGTGAGTACCTGAAGCTCAACGGGGAGATCGGCCGCAAGATCCGCGGCGACAAGTACGGCAAACTCGAGGGCTACTGGTCCACCGAGTTCGGCACCCTCAACCAGCTCGTTCATCTCTGGAGTTACGCGGACCTCAACGAGCGGGAGCGGCTGCGCGCCGGCCTGGCCAAGGACGAAGCGTGGACCAAGGAATACATCCCGAAGATCCGGCCGATGATGCTTGCGCAGGAGAACAAGATCCTCTCCCCGGTGGTGCCGATGACCCCACCGTCGGACACCGGCAACGTGTACGAGCTGCGCTGGTACCGCGCGCACGTGGGCAAGGCCGGCGAGTGGCTCGCCCTGTTCAAGGACATTATCCCGTTCCGCGAGAAGTTCACGCGCCGGGTGGGCCTGTGGCAGACCGAGGTCTCTCAGCTGAACGAGGTCGTGCACATGTGGGTGTACCGCGACCTGAACGACCGGGCGGCGGCCCGCGCCAAGATGGCCCAGGAGCCGGAGTGGCAGACCTTTCTCGCCAAGGCCACCCCGCTCCTCGCCAGCATGCATGCCATCGTCCTCAATCCGGCGTCCTTCTCACCCATGCGCTAGGCCCGTCGTTCACTTTCTCCATGGATCCAGAAGCGCGAAAAGTCATCGAGCTGGGCTACGGGGGCAGCGAGCGCCTCACGATGAACATGGGGCCGCAGCATCCCTCCGCCCACGGCGTCTTCCGCGCGATCCTTTCGCTCGAGGGCGAGACGGTGGTGGGCGTGGACGCGGTGATCGGCTATCTCCACCGCTGCCACGAGAAGCTGGGCGAGTCGCTCACCTATACCCAGTACCCCTCGATCGCGTCCAAGACCGACTACGTGGCCGCGATGACCAGCGAGCTTGCCTACGTCCGCGCCGCCGAGATGGTGGGCAAGATCGAGGTGCCGCGGCGCGCGCAGTATCTTCGTGTGATCGTGGCCGAGCTGCAGCGCATCGCCTCGCACTGCCTCTGGCTCGGCACCTGGTGCCTCGACTTGGGCGGCGCGCTCGGAGGCGGCGCCACCGTCTTCCTCTACTGCATCCGCGAGCGCGAGTGGGTCCTCGATCTGTTCGAGGCCCTGGTGGGCGCGCGGCTGCTCTACGGCCTCCACCAGGTGGGCGGCACACGCTACGACATTCCGGCGGGGTGGGCCCAGAAGTGCCGCGAGACCATCGCGCTCATCGAGCGGCGCCTCGACGAGTACGAGGACATGCTCGAGCGCAACGCCTTCTTCCTGGCGCGGACCCAGGGGGTAGGTACCATCTCGCGCGAGATGGCCCAGACGGTCGGCATCTCCGGTCCGCTGATCCGGGGCTCCGGAGTGAGCTACGACATCCGCCGGCTCGAGCCCTACTCCTCCTACGAGGATTTCGACTTCAAGGTTCCGGTGGAGACGGCCGGCGATTGCTACGCTCGCTACCGGGTGCGGATGGTCGAATTCCGCGAGTCGATCAGCATCGTGCGGCAGGCCCTCGACGGGCTGCCCGAGGGGCCGGTCTCCTCGCGCCCTGGCGTCAAGTCGGTAGGGCAGGTGCGGGTGGCCAAGGGCGAAGGCTACGCGCGGGTGGAGGGCCCCCGCGGCGAGGTGGGCTGCTATCTGGTCTCCGACGGCGGGGCCAAGCCCTATCGCATGAAGTGGCGCGGCGCGTCCTTCTCGAATCTCTCGGTGCTACCGCACATTCTCATCGGCTGCAAGGTGGCCGACGTGGTAGCGATCATGGGCTCGGTGGATCCGGTGTTCGGCGAGGTCGACCGCTAGCATGACTCTTCCCCCGCTCGCCGCCGAGGCGCTCTACGGCTTCATCGTCGGCTTCATCGTGCTGAACGTGATCATCGGCATGGTGACCTACGTCACGCTGCTCGAGCGCAAGTTCGCCGCTCGCATGCAGTCGCGGATCGGCCCCTACCGCGTGGGCCCGCACGGGCTGCTGCAGCCCATCGCGGACGCGCTCAAGCTCATGATGAAGGAGGACGTGGTTCCGCGGCTGGCCGACCGGTCGGTCTACAACCTCGCCCCCATCGTCTTCCTCGTGCCGTGCATGCTGATCTTCGCCACGCTGCCGTTCGCGCCGGGCCTGGGCATCGCGGATCTCAACATCGGCATCCTCTTCTTCCTGGCGGTGTCGGCGATGGAGATCGTCGGCCTCTTCATGGGCGGCTGGGGCTCGAACAACAAGTACGCGCTGCTCTCCGCGATGCGGGCGGTCAACCAGATCATCTCCTACGACCTGCCCTTCATCTTCGTGGCGCTGGTGCCGGTGGTGCTCGCGGGCTCGCTGCGCCTCTCCGACATCGCGACCGCCCAGGCGGGAATCTGGTACGCGGGCTGGTTCCCCCTCGGGACCCTCGCGTTCGTCTTCTTCATCGTGGCCACGCTCGCCGCCGAGAACCGGGTGCCGTTCGACATCCTGGAGGCGGAGTCCGAGCTGGTCGCCGGCTTCCGCGTCGAGTACTCGGGGATGAAGTTCGCGCTGATCCAGCTCGGCGAGTATGCCCACATGATCGGCACGTCCTTCCTGGGCGCGCTCCTGTTCCTAGGGGCCTGGTCGGGGCCGTGGGCGGCCGGCTCGCCGTGGTGGGGCGCGCTCTGGTTGGTGCTCAAGGCCATGTTCGTGTTCCTGCTGGTGACCTGGGTCCGCTGGAGCTTCGTGCGGATCCGGGCCGACCAGATCCTGGCCATTTCCTGGAAGCTGCTCCTGCCCGCGAGCCTGCTGCTCCTGATGGCGACCGCCCTGGTGGTGGCCCTGCGGAGCACCGGCAATGGCTAGGCGGCTCGGCGAGAGCTTCTGGGGCGATCTCTACGAGCTGGTGCGAGCGGTCGCGCGCGCGATGAAGGTCACCCTGATCAACTTCGTCCGCCGCCCGATCACGGTGCACTACCCGGACAAGGTGCGCGCGTACCCCGATCGCTATCGCGGCCTGCTCGCGCTGACCTACGACAAGGAGACGGGCGAGGAGAACTGCATCGGCTGCCGGCTTTGCGAGTACATCTGCCCGCCGCAGGTCATCAAGGTGGAGATGCTCAAGGCCGAGAAGCGCAACTTCGCCAAGACCTTCACACTCGAGCTCTACGCCTGCGAGTTCTGCGAGCTGTGTGTTCAGGTCTGTCCCACCGACGCGATCATCATGATGAAGTCGTTCGACATGTCGACCTCGGACCGGCGCGAGCTGCTGCTCGACAAGGACCGGCTGCACCACATCGGGCTGCAGTTCGAGCCGTCGTGGGCCACCGGCAACCTGCTGCGTGACATGCAGACGCCCCCGAAGGCTCCGCGGGCCGAGGCGGAGGCCGCGAAGGTCGCGGAGGCGGGCAAGGCGCCCGCGGCGAAGCCGGGAGGCGGCGCCGAGTGATCCTCGAGTCGATCGCCTTCTGGGGGCTGGCGGTGGTCCTGCTGGCCTCGGCCCTCGCGGTGGTCCTGACCCGCAACCTCTTCCACTCGGTGCTCTACCTGGCGCTGATGCTGACCGCCACCTCCGGGCTCTTCCTCTCGCTCGACGCGGAGTTCCTGGCCGCGGTCCAGCTGCTGCTCTACGCGGGCGGCGTGGTGACCATCGCGGTCTTCGCCATCGTGGTCACCGATCGGTTGGTCGGCCAGCGGATCACCCAGGTGAGCCGACAGATCCTCGCCGGCTTCATCATCTCGGGCGCGCTGCTGGTGGCGATCCTGGTGGTGTTCCGGCGAGTACCGCTCACGATTTCGCGGCCCGGCATGACCGGCGACCTCACCAGCGCGATCGGCCGGAGCCTTCTCACCACGTACGTGCTGCCGTTCGAGCTGCTGGGCGTGCTCTTCCTGGCCGGCCTGCTGGGAGCGCTGTACTTCGCGCGGCCGGACGACTGAGATGACGCTCCAGGCCTATCTCACGCTCGCGGCCATGCTGTTCTGCATCGGCCTGTTCGGCGTCATCACCCGTCGGAACACGATCGGCATCCTGCTCGGCATCGAGCTGATGCTGAACGCGGTCAACATCAACCTGGTGGCCTTCGCCCGCTACCTGGGCGACGTCTCCGGCATGGTCTTCACCGTGTTCACCATCTGCATCACGGTGGTGGAGGTGGCGCTCGGCCTCGCCCTCGTCATCCTGATCTTCCGCATCCGTCGCACCGCGGTGGCGGACCACCTGGATCTCCTCAGGGGATAGCGCGCCATGGCCGCTTCCGGCACCTTCGCGCTCTGGGCCTGGCTGGTTCCGGGGGTCGCGTTTCTCCTCCTGAGCCTGGTCGTCCCGCTGCGTCGCTCCGGGCGTCCGGCCGCCACGCTGTCCATCCTGTTCGCGCTCGCCGCGCTGGTCGCCGCCGTCTCGTCGTGGCGTGCCGCGGTGCCGGACATGGCGCGCCGGGTGCTGTGGGACTGGATCCCGGTGGAGGACGGTGTGCTCGCCTCGGTGGGCGTGCTCGCCGACGCCGACTCCACGCTGATGCTGATCCTGGTGGCCCTGGTCTCGTTCCTGGTCCAGGTCTACTCGCTGGGCTATCTCTCCGACGAGCCGCCCGCGTCGCTCGGGCGCTACTACACCTACCAGTCCCTGTTCGCGTTCTCGATGATGGGCCTGGTGCTGGCGCCCAACTTTATCCAGCTCTTCATCTGCTGGGAGCTGGTGGGGCTCTGCTCGTACCTGCTGATCGGCTACTGGTATCAGCGCCCGGAGGCGGCGCGGGCGGCGGTGAAGGCCTTCTGGATCACCAAGGCGGGCGACGCCTTCTTCCTGATCGGCATCGTCATGCTGTGGAGCAGGACCGGGACCTTCGACTTCTCCGAGCTCTTCGGGATGACGCTCGCGGGAAGCGAGGCCCTGGCCGGGCTCGGCCTCGTCACCTTCTTCATCTATCTCGGCGCCGCCGGCAAGTCGGCGCAGTTCCCGTTCCACATCTGGCTGCCGGACGCGATGGAAGGCCCCACCCCGGTCTCGGCCCTGATCCACGCCGCCACCATGGTGACCGCGGGCGTGTACATGCTCTTCCGCACCGCGTTCCTCTTCGAGCAGACTCCCGACGTGCTGGTCGCGGTGGGGTGGATCGGCGCGTTCACCGCGCTGCTCGCGGCCACGCTGGCCTGCGGGCAGCGGGACATCAAGCGCGTGCTCGCCTACTCGACGGTCTCCCAGCTCGGGTACATGATGGCGGCGATCGGAGCCGGATTCGCGAGCGCCGGCTTCCTCCACCTGCTGACTCACGGCGTGTTCAAGGCGCTGCTCTTCCTGGCCGCGGGCGCGGTCATCCACGCGGTCGGTACCAACGACATCTTCGCGATGGGCGGCCTCGCGCGGCGCATGCCGCAGACCTTCACGGTCTTCCTGATTGGCACGCTCTCGCTCGCGGGCATCCCGTTCTTCGGGGGCTTCTTCTCAAAGGAAGAGATCCTGGGCGCCACCTACGTCGGCGGGCTCACGGTGCCCTTCGCGATGCTGCTGCTGGCGGCGCTCCTGACCGCCTTCTACATGTTCCGGGTGATCTTCATCGCCTTCCTGGGCGCGCCGACGCCGGCCCACGGCGGTCACGACGCGCCCGGCGGCCACGCGCACGACGCCCCCGCGATCATGTCGCTGCCGCTCTGGCTCCTGTCCGCGCTCGCCATGGCCATCGGGATCGGGCTCTCCGTGTGGCACATCGAGTCCGACGTCATCCCGCCGGCCTGGCTGACGTGGGTGGCCGTTGGAGTCGCGGTGGCCGGGATCGTGCTCGCCTGGCTCGTGTATGGGCTTCGCCTGGTCAGCCCGGAGTGGCTCTTCCGCCGGTTCGCCCTGATCGGGGAGGCGGCGGCCGAGCGATTCTGGCTCGACGATTTCTTCGCACTGATCTACCGGCAGGGGATCCTCGGGATCGCGCGAGCGGTCGGCTGGGTGGACCGCTACATCGTCGACGGGATCGTGAACGTGCTTAGCGCCTGGACGCTCACGCTGGGCGACCGGCTGCGGCGCATCCAGTCCGGCCAGGCCCAGGACTACGTCTACGGGGTCGCCCTCGGCGTCCTCCTCCTGATGGTCTGGATGCGATGGCCCCGATAGGAGTGCCATGCCCCTCGGCCTGAGCAGCTTCCCGCTGCTGTCCATCATCACCTGGTCGCCCTTCGTGGGTGCGCTGCTGATCATGTTCCTGGCGCGCCGGAACGCGCTCCTGGTGCGCGGGCTGGCGGTGGTCTCGACCGCGGTGCCGCTGATCCTCTCGATCGTCATCTACGTCGCCTATGACCGCGAGGCGGCCGGCTTCCAGTTCTACGAGGACCTGCCCCTGGTGCCGGCGCTGGGCATCAACTATCAGCTCGGGATCGACGGCATGAGCCTGCTATTGGTGCTGCTCACCTCGATCATCATCTTCGCGGGCGCGTGGGCCTCGTGGACCGTGAAGGTGCGCAGCCAGGAGTTCTACGCCCTCCTGCTGATCCTGGTGACCGGCGTCTACGGCGTCTTCGTCTCCCTCGATCTCTTCGTGCTCTTCCTGTTCTACGAGATCGCGGTGCTGCCGATGTACCTCCTGATCGGCATCTGGGGCTCGACCGGCGAGGTGCGGCCGCAGGGCATCTTCGGCTGGGCGTTCGGCCGCACCGGCGTCGGCACCAAGGAGTACGCGGCGATGAAGCTGACCCTGTACCTGCTGTTCGGGTCCGCCTTCATCCTGGTGGGTATCCTCGCGCTCTACGTGGCGGGTGACTCCTCGTCGTTCTCCTTCCTGGAGATGGAGCTCACCCAGTTCGATCCGAGGCTGCAGTCTTGGGTGTTCCTCGCCTTCTACGTGGGCTTCGGTATCCTGGCCGGCATCTGGCCACTCCACACCTGGTCGCCCGACGGCCACGCCTCCGCTCCCACCGCGGTGTCGATGCTGCACGCCGGGGTGCTCATGAAGCTCGGCGCCTACGGCGTGGTCCGGCTCGGCATGGGGCTCTTGCCGGACGGGACGCTGCAGTGGTCCTGGCTCGTGGGCACGATCGCGTGCGTCAACATTGTCTACGGCGCCTTCTCGGCGATGGCCCAGACCGATCTCAAGTACGTGATCGCGTACTCGTCGGTCTCGCACATGGGCGTGGTGATGCTGGGCATGGCCACCCTCACCGAGGTTGGCCTGAACGGCTCCGTCTACCAGATGTTCGCCCACGGGATCATGACCGGGCTCTTCTTCGCCCTGGTCGGCCTCGTCTACGAGAAGGCCCATTCCCGCGAGATCTTCAAGATGGGGGGCTTCGGCCGGATGATGCCCGGCATCACGACCGCGTTCACCATCGCGGGCCTGTCGTCGCTCGGGCTGCCCGCCACCGCGGGCTTCGTGGCCGAGCTCCTCACGTTCCTCGGCGCGTGGCAGTCGTCCCACTCCTGGTGGCTCTTCCCGGCGGTGGGCGGCGCGTACCTCACCGCGGTCTACGTGCTGCGGGTCACCAAGCAGATCTTCTGGGGGCCGCCCTCCGCCGATCCGCACTTCCAGAACCTGCCGGACGCGCGGGGCCCGGAGTGGGCCGCACTCTGGATCCTGGTGTTCGTGATCGTGCTCTTCGGGGTGTGGCCGTCGCTCGCGCTGGCTCCGGTGGACACCGCGACGATGCCGCTCCTCAACCGTCTGTGGGTGCTCCAGTGACCGGGGCCGCGGTGAGCGGCGCGCTGGCCCTCGAGGTGGGGCTCGGCATCCTCATGCTGATCGTCTTCTTCGTCGGCCTGTTCATGCCCGCGGGCGACAAGCGGCGCGTCGGCGTGCTCGCCGCGATCGGTCTCGTCGTCCTGTTCGGGCTGTCCTGGCGTGCCGAGGCGGGTGCCGAGCTCTTCCGGGGCGCCTTCGTGCAGGACGAGCTGGCCCTCTTCGCCAAGCGCCTCTTCATCCTCGCCACCCTGATCGGCGTGCTCGCTTCGTTGCCGCTCAAGGCGGCCGCCTTTGCCCGCCGCGCCACCGAGTACTACCTGGCCATCCTGGCTTCCCTGCTCGGCATGCTCGTGTTGGGCTCGGCGCGCGACCTGATCCTGCTCTTCGTGGCGTTCGAGCTGATGTCGATCCCGCTCTACTATCTGGCCGGTTTCCTCAAGCGCGAGCCCGAGGCGGTGGAGGCGGCGCTCAAGTTCTTCCTGGTGGGCACGGTGTCGTCGGCGGTGCTCGCCTACGGGCTCTCCTTCATGTACGGCATCGCGGGCACCACCGACATCCGCGGCATCGCGCGCGCCCTGTCGACCGGGCACCCGATGCTGCTGCTCGGCATGCTGCTGGCTCTCGGAGGCCTCGGCTTCAAGATCGCCGCGTTCCCGTTCCACATGTGGGTGCCGGATACCTACGAGGCAGCGAGCACGCCGTTCGTGGCGTGGCTCTCGGTGGCCCCGAAGGCGGCCGGGTTCGTGGTGATCTTCCGGCTCTACCTCGAGGGCATGGGCGACCGAGTGCTCTACTGGGTGCCGGCGGCGGCGGGCCTCGCCACCGTGACGATCATCGGCGGCAACCTGATGGCGCTCCCGCAGCAGAACATCAAGCGGCTGCTCGCCTACTCGGGCGTGGCGCACATCGGCTACATGCTCGTGGGCTTCGCGGCGGTTTCCGCCAACGGCGCCGCCATGATGCTCTTCTACCTGGTGGCGTACCTGTTCGGGAACATGGGCGCGTTCCTGGTGGTCGAGGCGGTGGCGCAGGCCGAAGGCTCGGAGGGCATCGCGGCCTACCGCGGTCTCGCCCAGCGCTCGCCCATCCTGGCGCTCAGCATGCTGCTGTTCCTGCTCTCGCTCGGCGGCATCCCGTTCGTGGCCGGCTTCTGGGCCAAGCTCTACGTCTTCTGGGCCGCCGCGGAGCAAGGACTCTACTGGCTGGTCCTGGTCGGTGCGATCCTGACCGTGGTGGCGCTCTTCTACTACCTGCTGGTGGCCAAGCGCATGTACATCGACGCGCCCGAGCGCCGCGATCCGATCCCGGTCGCGCCGCTGCTCTCGTTCTGCATCTTCCTCTGCGTCCTCGGTGTCGTGATCACGGGCATCTACCCCAAACCCCTGGTCATCGCCGCCCTCCGCGCCGCCGCCCCGCTCTTCTAGCACGTCCCCCATAGGTCCTTCCGAGAACAGGGTCTCGGGTATCGGGTCGCCACGAAGCCACCCATCATAGCGAAATTATTGAGCTATACTACGGGGGCCATGCCCGCCCTGCCCGTAGGCAAGCTCCCGCCGCAATTGCTCGGGCGGCTCCTCGTCAAGCACGCGGCCACCGACCCGCGCGTCATCGTCGGTCCGCGGGTGGGCGAGGACGCAGCCGTGCTGGACATGGGCGACCGGTACCTCGTGGCCACGGCGGATCCCATCACCTTCGCCACCGACGAGGCCGGCTGGTACGCACTGCACGTCAACGCCAACGATCTGGCGGTGCGGGGAGCCCGGCCGCTGTGGTTCCTGGCCACCGTGCTGCTGCCCGAAGGTGGGGCCACCGAGGGTGCCGTCGAGCGCCTGTTCGCCGACTTCGGCGAGGCGTGCGCGGAGCTGGAGGTGACCCTCATCGGCGGCCATACCGAGGTGACGGCAGGCCTGCCGCGCGCGCTCGTCTCCGGATGCATGCTGGGCGAGGTGGCCAAGGACCGCCTGGTGACGACGGGCGGTGCGCAGCCCGGGGATACGCTGCTGCTCACCAAGGGGGTGCCGCTCGAGGGCGCGGCGATCATCGCGAGGGAGCGGGCCGCCGAGGCGGAGCGGCGCGGGGTGCCGGGCGACATGGTGAAGCGCGCGCGTGATCTCCTGCGTCGGCCCGGTATCAGCGTGGTGCCGGAGGCGCGCGCGGCCTGCGCGGCCGCGCGGGTGCACGCCATGCACGATCCGACCGAGGGTGGCGTGGCCACCGCGTGCTGGGAGCTGGCGCAGGCCGCCGACGTGGGCCTGCGCGTGGACCGCGAGCGCATCCCCGTGTTGCGCGAGGGTCGCGTCCTGTGCGAGGCCTTCGGGCTCGACCCGCTCGGCACCATCGCCTCCGGCTCGCTGCTGCTGGCGGTGGCCGCGGCCGACGCCGAGCGGGTGACGGAGGCCTGCCGCGGCGCGGGCATCGACTGCACGGCCATCGGGCGTGTGACGGAGGCCTCGCAGGGCGTGAGCCTCACGACCGGTGGTTACGCGCGCCCGATGCCGACGTTTCCTCAGGACGAGATCACTCGTATCTTCGTGGAGGGTTAGGATGCCCCAGATCGGCTACGCGCACCGCCAGGCCCCGATGGGTCGGCGCGGCATGGTTGCCTCGTGTCACCCGCTGGCCTCGCTGGCCGGCGTCGACGTGCTGAAGTCGGGCGGCAACGTCGTGGACGCCACCATCGCCACCAACGCCGTGCTCGCGGTCACTCAGCCGAACTTCTGCGGCGTGGGCGGCGACATCTTCTGCCTGTACTACGAGGCGGCCACGCGGCGGGTGCACTTCCTCAGCGGCGCGGGCCGCTCCGGCTCGCGCGCCACCCTCGACGAGCTCGGCCGGCGCGGCCTCAAGGCGGTGCCGAACACCGGCCCGGGCTCCGTCTCCGTGCCGGGCGTCACGCGCGGCTGGCGCATGCTGCTCGATCGGTTCGGCACGCGGCCGATGGCCGCCCTGCTCGAGCCCGCCATTCACTACGCGGGAGAGGGCTTTCCGCTCTCCGACGTGGTGGCCCAGGCCATCCGCGAGAAGGCGCCGACCGTCGACGATCCGGAGTGGCATCGGGTGATCGCCCTCGGCGGCAAGTTCCCGAAGACGGGCGACTGTTTCCGCCAGCCCGACCTCGCGCGAACGCTCACCGAGCTGGGGCAGGAGCCCGAGCTCTTCTACAAGGGGCGCGTGGCCCGCTCGATCGCGGAACGGATGGCGGCCGATGGCTTCCTGATCGCCGACGACCTGGCCGCCCACGAAGGCGAGTGGGGCGAGCCGATCTCGTCGACGTATCGCGGCTACAACATCTACGAGACGCCGCCGCCCACCCAGGGCCTGGCCACGCTGCTCACCCTGAACCTGCTCGAGGGCTTCGACCTCGCCCGCTACGAGATCCACTCGCCCGAGCACCTGCACCTCCTGATCGAGATGACCAAGCTGGCCTACGCCGATCGCGACCGCTGGGTGGCCGACCCCTCGCGCGAGCGGGTGCCGGTGGAGGCGCTCATCGGCAAGGCGTACGCGGCGCGTCGGCGCCGCGCCTTCGATCCCGAGAAGGCCCAGTGGCACAAGTGGGGTGAGCTCGACGGCGACACCACCGGCTTCGTGGTGGCGGACGGGAAGGGCAACATCATGAGTGTCATCCAGAGCCTCTACAAGTCGTTCGGCTCGACGGTGGTGGCCCCCGGCACCGGGGTGGTGCTGCAGAATCGCGGCGCCTACTTCAACACGGACCCCGCGCACCCGAACTGCTTCGCGCCGCGCAAACGGCCGTTCCACACCCTGATCGCCTGCGTGGTCACGCGCGGCGATCAGCCCGTGCTGGGCTACTCGAACATGGGCGGCGACGGCCAGGCCATGTTCCACACCCAGTCGCTCACCAACGCACTCGACTACGGGCTGGAGATCCAGGAGGCCATCGAGCGGCCGCGCTTCGTGGCCGGCCCCATCGACCCGGGCGACGTCGTGGACCAGGTCCGCATCGAGAGCCGTGTGCCGGCGGTCGTGCGTGACGCGCTGGCCCGCAAGGGGCACAAGATCACGCCGGTGTCGGACTGGTTCATGCGCATGGGCCACGCGCATGGCATCACCCTCGAGAACGGCACGCTGCGCGGCGGGGCGGATCCCCGCGGCGACGGCGCTGCGATCGGCTTCTGATGACCCGCGCGCGGTCCGCTCTCGCGGTGTGCCTCGCGCTCGTGTCCAGCGTCGCGCCCTGGCCGGTCCTCCCCACGATCTCGCCGGCGGCGGCGGAGGAGTGGGGCGGCATCGTGCCCGGGGTGACCACCCTGACGGAGGTGCGCGCGCGGTACGGCGCGCCCAGCAAGGAGACACACGCGAAGGTGGAGGGCTACGACACCACCCAGTGGGTCTTCGAAGATACCCGGGCGCCGGGCGGCATCCAGCGAATGACGATCGAGTATGGTCTGCTCTCGCCGCAGGGCTACAAGCCGACGGTGGTCCGGGTCGTGCGGCTCGAGCCCAAGTCCAAGATCTTCGGAAGGAACACGGTCGTCCAGGGGTTCGGCATACCCGACGGCGTGTCGACCCAGAACGACCAGCCGACGTACTTCTACAGGTCGGGACTGCTCGTGACGTTCGACAAGGATGGCGAGGAAGCGGTGCTCCTCAATTTCACGCCGCCGCAACCCGACGAGCCCGCCGCCCCTCGTTCCGCTCCCGCCGCGCCCAAGCGCTAGCGGTGCCGCGTCCGGGCGCGATGATCGATCACCTGATGGCGCTGGATCCGGGCGGGCGCGGCATCGCCGCGTTCTTCGTGAGCGGCGGGGCCACCGCGGCGGCCCAGGCCCTGCGCAGGAGCCGGCGCGTGCTGCTCACCACCGGCTTCGCGGTCGGGCCCGGCCTGCCCGAGACGGACGGCCCGCCCGGCACCGCGTGTCTCGGCCGCGCGCTGCGCGTCCTGGGCGCGGAGGTGAGCTACATCACCGACGCGGTGGCGGTGCCGCCGCTGCAGGCCGCACTCAAGGTGCTGGGCGAGCCCGCGGCGGTCGAGACGTTTCACGTGCCGCACGGGCAGGCCGCCGGTGCTGCGCGCGCGGCCGCCCGGCGGCTCCTCGCCGGGCACAAGCCCACGCACCTGGTGGCGATCGAGCGCCCCGGCCGCGCCCGAGACGGCCACTACCGCAGCGCGCGCGGCCGCTCGCTCACCGAGTGGAACGGCCCGCTCGACGAGCTGTTTCTGGCCGCGCCGGGGCGCGTGGTCACCGTCGGCGTCGGCGACGGCGGCAACGAGATCGGCATGGGCACGGTGCGCGCCCGCGTGGCCCGCGCCGGCGGCGTCTTCCCGCAGATCGCCTCGATGGTGGCGGTGAAGCACCTGGTCGTCGCCGGGGTGTCGAACTGGGGCGCGTACGGCATCGTGGCCGAGCTGGCCCGCCTGGCCGGCCGCCCGTTGCTGCACACCGGCGAGGAGGAGCAGGCCATGGTCTCCGCCTGCGTCGACGCGGGTGCGGTCGACGGCCTCACCCTTCGTCGCGAGCCCACCGTCGATGGCTTGCCTTTGCCCGCCCATGTCGGCATGCTTGAGCTGCTTCGAGTGCTGGAATCACCCCGTCATACCGGAGGTCCGAGCAAATGAGTGCTGCCCAGCAGAGCGTGATCGAGACCTACAAGGCCATGCACCCCAAGTCGGCCGCGCTCTACGAGCGTGCGCGGGCCATCATTCCCGGCGGCGTCACCCACGACGGCCGGCACATGAAGCCGTTCCCGGTGTACGTGGAGCGAGCCCTGGGGTCGCACAAGTGGGACGTGGACGGGCACGAGTACATCGACTACTGGATGGGCCATGGCGCGCTCTTCCTGGGCCACTGCCATCCCGCGGTGGTGAAGGCCATCCAGGAGCAGGCTGCGCGCGGCACCCATTTCGGGGCCAGCCACGAGCTGGAGGTGCGCTGGGCCGAGATGATCAGCCGGCTGATCCCCTCCGCCCAGATGGTGCGCTTCGCGATGTCCGGCACCGAGGCCACGCATCTCGCGCTGCGCATCGCGCGCGCCTTCACCGGCCGCAACAAGGTGGTGAAGTTCCAGGGCCACTTTCACGGCTGGCACGACGGTGTCGTCGCCGCGGTGAACCCGCCCTACGACGTGCCCATGTCGGCCGGCGTGCCGACCTCGGTGCTCGACCAGCTACTGGTGTGCCCGCCCAACGACATCAAGGCGGTCGAGACGATGCTCGAGCGCGGCGACGTCGCCGCAGTGATCCTGGAGCCGGCCGGTGGCCAGTCGGGCACCACGCCCACGATCCCAGGTTACCTCCAGGAGCTTCGCAGCCTCACGACCCGCCACAACGTGGTGCTGATCTTCGACGAGGTCATCACCGGATTCCGCTATTCGCCCGGCGGCGCCCAGGCCTACTTCGGGGTGACGCCCGACATGACCACGCTCGCCAAGATCGTGGCCGGCGGCTTGCCCGGCGCCGCCGTCGTCGGCAAGAAGGAGCTCCTCTCGATGATGGCCCACCGCGGCGAGCCGGTCTTCGACCGGAGCCAGCGCGTGGCCCAGAACGGCACGTTCAACTCCAACCCGGTCTGCGCCGCCGCGGCCATCGCCACGCTCGAGCTGGTGAGCGACGGCTCGCTCCACGCGCGCGCCAACAAGGCGGGAGACGAGCTGCGCTCCGGCCTCTCGGACGCGATGAAGCGCGCCGGTGTCCCCGGCACCTGCTTCGGAGAGGCGTCGATCTTCCACGTCTCGTTCGAGGGCAAGCCCGGCCTCGCCGGCTTCGACCGCCCGCGCCGTGGCGATCTCTACCACCTGCTGCGCTGCGCGCTGCTCAACAACGGCGTGGACTGCGCCAGCCACCACGGCTGGATCTCCGCGGTGCACAGCGACGCCGACATCGAGCGCACCATCGCGGCGCACGAGAAGGCTTTTCGCGAGATGGCCGCCGACTCCGTCTTCAAGGGGATGTAGTGGACGACGCCCGGCGGCGGGCCAAGCTTCAGGAGCTCTACGACCTCGCCCAGGGCTCGGAGGAGTTCGACGGCGGGGTCACGTGGGAGCCGGATACCGAAGCCCTGGTGGTCGGCAACTGGGCCTTCTTCGCCATCGACGAGATCGGCGATCTGGCCCTGTCCTTCCACCTCGACTCCCACCCGGTGGCCGTCGCCCGCCTGGTCCGCTTCCTCGTGCAGCACGACGTGCCCTTCGTCCTCCACGAGGCCTTCACGGTCGACGACGACGACCACATCGTCTTCGAGTCCGACACCGGCTCCGACTTCGAGAACGGCAAGAAGTAGCTGATTCCGTAGACGTTGCTACCCCGTTCTGCTATCCTCGGAAACTCGTGGTGGGCTGGTAGCTCAGTTGGTAGAGCACAGGACTGAAAATCCTGGTGTCGGCGGTTCAATCCCGTCCCAGCCCACCATTCTTCTC
This sequence comes from Nitrosotalea sp., assembly GCA_035519555.1. GTDB lineage: Bacteria > Methylomirabilota > Methylomirabilia > Rokubacteriales > CSP1-6 > CAMLFJ01. Next base: position 48,115 of record DATIWG010000081.1, read on the forward strand.
AGCTACTTGCCTGTCAGGGGATTTCTCCCAATCTGAGTTTGTGCCCAAATTGTGCCCGACTCGGGCACGCTCCAGCGCGTTCCAGCGCACTCGGGCTCACCTGAGCTGTCAGCACACCAAGCTTCCGCCGGTGTAGCTGCGCGATGGTCCCGCCTCCGCGCTAGCGTATTCCGTAGGGGCAACGAAGGTTTCACATGGCAAGGCGGATGATCGCTACCGCAGCGGTCGCGGCCCTTAGTCGACGGTCAAGCTGGCTCGCGGGTGCGCCGGCAAGCGCGGGTCTCAATCGACCGTTCAGCGCCGGGCCCGATGGCGCGGATGGGATTGCCGAGCCGATGTCTAAGTGGTTTCGGGTGCAGTGCCTTAGCGCAGCCGCCGCTATCACTCATTCGAGATTTGTCAATCTTCCCGTTGACTCGGAGACTGTTTGCGCAGATCATCCAGCGCAACTAGCGGCTCGCATGGCACCTGACCTGGCGAAGAGGATCAGGGATGTCTCGAGAACCATCCAGTTGGTGGGCGTCGCGGTGAAGCGGCCGGCGTGGGCGGCGGCGCTCGTGGTCCTCCTGGCTTCGGCCGCGGCTCAGGCGGCCGAGGATTCGGTGCCGCTGCCTCACGGCTGGATCGGCACCACCAGCGATTGGGTGCGTGGCTTCGGCATCGCTTTCGCGCTTCTCAACCTGGCGCTTCTTGTCTTTGCCTGGAGAGGCCTCCGCCACGGTATCACGCCCACCTCACGCGGCTGGCTCTTCGTGGCGGTCGGGCTCGTACCCCTGATGGTCGCCTTCCTATCCTTCGCTCACGGGCTGGAAGAGTCGGCCACCGTGTCCGCGTGTGGCTCCTGCCACGTCATGACGCCTTTCGTGCAGGACCTCCAGAACGTCAAGAGCGATACGCTGGCGGCCACGCATTTCAAGAACCGGTACATCCGCGAGAACCAGTGCTATACGTGCCACTCGAACTACGGCCTGGGCGGGACGATCAAGGCCAAGTTCGAGGGCCTGGGGCACGTTTGGCGCTACGCTGTGGGAGCCTATACGCTACCGATCAACCTCGCCCAGCCGTATCCCAACGTGCGCTGTCTCGGCTGTCATGGGGCCTCTCAGAAGTTCCAGAACGCGGCCGGGCACCCCAAGGAGGACATGCACAGCCTGCTGGACGGCACGGTGTCCTGCATCGGCTGCCACGGCCCGGCCCACCCCGAGCAGAAGAAGGCGGCCAGCCGATGAGCCACCGAGAGCTGCCCGTACGTCTCCTCCGCATCGCCGTAGTGCTCGCGGCCGTCTTCAATCTCCTCGCGCTCCTCGTGACGGTGCACACGACTCCGATCTTCTTCACGTTGTTCATGTTCGTCGGTCAGCCGCTCTTCGGGGTGGCCTTCGTGCTCCTCGTGGGCGCCGTGCTGGCTGACCTGAAAGCCCGCCAGATTCTCTAGCGCGAAGGGAGTGACGCGTCTTCTTACGGCCGCCCTTGCCGAAGGCTTGAGCCCACGTGAACTGGTCGAGGCTGTCGAGGATGGGGATATGGACGTGCTGTTGACTGTGAAGGCAATAAGCATCGAGCGAGCGACGAAAGTGATTAATTACCTTCGGTGTCACCCCTCGGCAATCCTCGTCTCGCAGGAAAAAGGCGATGCTCTACCAGTCCACGGACGGCGGTGAGACGTGGCGCTCGCTCGGCGACGTGGCTCACTCGCCGTCGGGCGGCGCAGATCCACACCGTGACGCCCGACCCCGACGCGGCGGGCGCCGTGCTGGTGGGTACTGACATAGGGGAGCTCTGGCGCGTGCGTCGTGACGCCGGCTGGGCGCTGCTGGCCCGAGGGCTGCCGATGGTCCAGTCGACCCTGCCGCTCGACTGAGCCTGGCGCTCTGGGGATTGCGGTAAGGGGACACTGGAGGCCGGGTGAGGCGGCGCCGATGAGCGCACCCGCACCGTTCGCTCCGATCGAGGTCGAGCTGCGGGACCACCGCCGCGTGCGCATACGGCAGGTCCGCCCCGACGATCGAGAGGAGATCCGGCAGGCCTTCGGCCGGCTCTCGAGAGATTCCCGCTACACCCGGTTCATGTCCAGCGTGAAGGATCTGTCGGCGCGGATGCTGGACGACGCGGTGCGGCTGCGAACCGAGCGCGATTTGGCACTCGTGGCGGAGATCGACGCGCCGGACGGCATCGACATCGTGGGTGGCGCCCGCTACTACGCTCAGCCGGACGGCGAGAGCTGCGAGTTCGCGGTCACCATCGTCGACGGCTGGCAGGGGGTGGGGCTCGCCTCACGGCTGGTGCGCGAGCTGATCCAGGCCGCGCGCGCCCGGGGGCTCCAGCGCATGGAAGGCTTCGTCCTGGCCGGTAACCGCGCGATGCTCGGGCTGGCCCGGCACCTGGGCTTCACCGTGAAGAGCGATCCGGGCGATCCGATGGTGAAGGTCGTTCGCCTGGACCTGACGACGAAGCGGCCCTCCGGAACGTGAACCTACCGCACTCCTTCGCGAAAAAGCGCCCGAGCCGATGACGACGACCTTCGCCGTGGGAATGGAGGGAGTCATGCCCTCAAGTCAACGTCTGAACGTGACGCCCGTGTCAATCGTACGAGCCTAGTGGCCGATGAACTCCAGAGCCTTGCGCACTGGGGCGCTCGAGATCTTCATCAGGCCATCGAGGGGCGAGTTCATCTCGAGCACGAGGAAGATCGCGGCCGCCATCGAGCAGGCGCTCACCATGAGCGCCAGGAACACGATCCAGTTGCGGGGCGCGAAGAGGCCGAAACTCACGAACAGCAGCGTGAGCCAGAAGACCAGCACCCCCAGAAGGATGGGCGGGAGCCCGCGCTGCGCCTCCTCGATCACCACCCAGCGCGAGCGGGAGACGTCGCTCGCGATCTGGTGGGCCTGCGCCAGCAAGGCTCGCTGCTCGTCGGTCGATGGCTTGAGCGCGCGCAGGGTGGCCCGGAGGGCGTCGGTGTCGCCGCCGCGTTCGAGAGCTTTCACGGTCGATCCGGCCGTCCGCTCCTCGGGCCAGAGGCGCTGCAGCGTCATTTCGACGCCCCGGCGCAATTGCTCACGCGCAGACTTGGCCTCGGGCCCGTACTCGGCCAGGGTTGCGTCCAGAATGATGACGTTCGCGCCGAAGTGGACGAGCCGCGTGCCCATGGCGTCGAACTGGCCTTTGGACGAGCTGACGAGGAGACCCAGGACGAGCGCCGTGCTCGTGGCGATCACGCCCACGGCGAGCTTGACCGCGTCCTGGGTGTCCTTGCTCAGGTGATGCTTCGGGAGCACCCGCTGTAGCGCGTAGCCAATCACCGTTCCGCCGCAGATGCACGCCGCGCTGATGATCCCGATCGTGAGCGATGTCATCGCGCGGGAACCATCCGGCCTCGACGGGCCGCGCGCCATGCGGAGGCGCTGCAGTCAAAGCGTCCGTTGAACCATCGCGACAGGGCGCTCAGGCCGGAGAATCCGAGCAGGTCCGCCACCTCGGCCAGGGGCCGGTCGGTCGTGGTGACGTAGCGCGTCGCCAGCTCGACCCGCACCGCGTCCACGATGGAGGAGAACGTCTCCGCGTCGCTCGCGAGATGGCGGTGGATGGTGCGCCGATCCATTCCCAGGTGCTGGGCCACCTGCTCGACGGAGCACCGGCCGGAGGGTAAGAGCGCCCGCACGAACTGGCGCACCTTGTCGACCGTGGTGGCATGCGGGTGCTCGAGGATCGAGTCGAGGTATTGCTGCGCGTAACGTGCCATCACGGGATCTCCCTTGGGCAGTCGCGCGTCGAGAGCCTTCGCCGCGCACACGAACCCGTTCACGTCACACCGGAAGTCGACCGGACAGCCGAAGAAGCGAACGTGGGCGGCGGCCGTCGCTGGCGGCGCGTGCGAGAAGCATACGCGTTCCGGCTTCCAGGCGGCGCCCAGCAGCGAGCGCAGGATGCGATGCAGCGCGCCCATCGTGAGCGCGCTCGCCTGCGGTGCGGATCTTCGCGCCTGGATGATCCGCTCCTCCCGGAAGATGGCGGTCTCTCCGTCCTCGTCGATCCCAAACGCCAGCGCGTCGGTGTGCAACCGCGAATAGCGGGTCAGGGAGGCCAGCGCTCTGCGGACGGTAGGTTCTTCCTGGAGCAGAAGGCCGATGGGGCCGAGGAGTGGAGAGGCGTCGCGTCTCGGCCATGCGCAGGCGGAAGTCCTCGACGCCCGCCGCCTGCGCGGACGCCTCGAGGAGGCGCCCGACGGCGCTGGCCCGGATCATGGTGTCCGGGTCGGCCAGACAGGCCCGGCTCAGGTCCGCAGCCTTGAGCTGCCGGTAGGGGTCCAGGCCCACGGCCCTCGCCACCTCCACGTAGTTCGTCAGGCAGGCGCTGCGAATCAGCTTGGGCATGATCGTGTCCCGACAAGATAAATGAATGTCCCACCATGTCAACCGGCGGCCCGCACGCCCCGGTAGAGTCGCCGGCATGCAGAGCCGTATCGCTTGCCGCGGGCCGGAGCGGGGACGGCCATCTCGTGTCGCGCCGAGGCGCACGCCTCGTCTGCGCCATGACGTTCCTGCTCAAGCGCGTGGGGTTTGGCCTCGTCGGCACCCAGGAACCATCACGTTGCGCAGGCAGAAGTAACACCTTTCACCGGAGGACACATCTATGTACTTCACTGACGACTCCCTTTTCCCCGAGAGCATGCAGCCCCTGATCATCACGGCGGCCCCGTTCGGCCCGGAGTGGCTGCCGGGCGACTGCGACATCCCCGTCACCTGGGACGAGCAGGTCCAGCGCGCGGTGGACTGCTACAACGCGGGCGCCACGATGCTGCACGTGCACGTGCGGGATCCCAAGACCGGCCAGGGATCGAGCAACTTCGACGAATACAACTAATTCATCGGGCGGCTCCGGCAAGCGGTGACGAAGATGATCCTCCAGGTGGGCGGGTCGATCTCGTTCGCCCCCCATACGGCGGATGCCAAGGCGAAGTGGTTGGACTACGACACCCGCCACATGCTCACGGAGCTGAACCCGAAGCCAGACTGCGTGACAGTGACCACGGGCACGACGCTCTGGGACGTCACCATGGCCTTCGTGCCGGGCGACGTCAAGGGGACGCACCTGGACGATCCCAAGGTGCAGGCCGCCTGGGCCAACATGGTCGTGGATTCGACGTCCACCTTCTACGTGGAGCATCTCAAGCGGCTGCGCAAGAACGGCATCCAGCCCTACTTCGTGCCGGCCCGCGTCCACCAGCTCGAGATCGTCGAGCGGTTGATCCGCACGGGCGTGTACATGGGGCCGCTCAACGTGGCCCTCTGTGGCTACGGGGGCGGGACCATGTCGCGCAATCCGTTCGACTGGATGGAGATGCGCCGCCGCACGCCGCATGGGGCAAGCAGCGTGACGTTCTGGAGCAGCATGCGCGGCAACATCGCGATCCAGACCCTGGCAACATTCTCGGCGCCCACGCGCGCGTCGGCAACGAGGACAACATCTGGGACATGAGCAAGAAGCGCTGGGAGTCGGTGAGGCAGGTCGAGTGGGCGGTGAAGACGGCCCAGCAGTTCGGCCGGAAGGTGGCGACGGCCGACGAAGCGAGGCAGATCATGAAGCTCGACATCTGGTACGACACCACGCTCTTCAAGCTGGGGCTGCCGCCTAACCGCACCGAGGGCCAGAAGGGATTCTTGACCTACGACACCGACGGGCGGCTGCCCAAGGCAGCGGGGGTGTCCTCGAACCCGACGAGCATCCTATAATACCGTGGCGCGCTTGCCATGGGCTAGCGGGCATCGTCGTCACCCATTCACCATCGAGATCAGGAGGAGATCGTCCATGCACGTCACACGCCGCCATCTCACCTTCGGGGGCCTGGGCCTGCTCGCCAGCACGGCGATGCGCGCCCCGAGCCTCGCGCACGTCGGAGACTTTCTCGGCCTCGGCGAAGGCCTCGAGGACTTCTGGCTCGCGATCGACGCCTACATCTATGGCTACCCGCTGGTGACCATGGAATACACCCGGCGGATCATGACCAACGTGGCAGCTCCGGAAGGCAATCGCGGACCGATGGGCCAGTTCATCAAGGCGCGCCAGTATCCGGACGCGTCGTTCCGCGACGTGACGGCGCCAAACGCCGACACGCTCTACACCACGGCCTGGGTCGATCTCGGCAAGGAGCCGTGGGTGCTGAGTATCCCGGACATGAAGGATCGCTATTTCCTCATGCCGATGCTGGATGGCTGGACCAATGTATTCCAGGTGCCGGGGAAGCGCACGACGGGCACCAAGGCGCAGACCTATGCGCTTACCGGTCCGGGATGGAAGGGCACCCTGCCAGCGGGCGTGCAGGCGCTGACATCGCCAACCAACATGGTCTGGATCCTGGGGCGCATCTACTGCACCGGCACTCCCGAGGACTACAAGGCCGTCCACGAGGCCCAGGACGCCTTCGCGCTCGTCCCCCTGAGCGCGTACGGCAAGCCGTACACGCCACCGCCGGGCACGGTCGATCCGTCCGTCGACATGAAAACAGCCGTCCGCGAGCAGGTGAACCAGCTCGACGCCATCGCCTATTTCACCCTGCTGTGCCAGCTCATGAAGGCCAATCCGCCAGCGCCCGCCGACGCGCCCGAGATTGCCAAGTTCGCCAGCATCGGCATCGTGTCCGGCCAGGACTTCGACGCGAGCAAGTTGCGCGCGGACTTCGCCAAGCGCATTCCAGGGGTGGCCTTTGACCGGATCATGCTCCAGTTCAAGACCAACCGGAGCGTCAAGCACGCGAACGGCTGGAACTTCACGACCAAGACCGGGATCTATGGCACCGACTACCTGATGCGCGCGCTCATCACTGCCATCGGCCTCGGCGCCAACCGCCCGCAGGACGCTGTCTATCCCACGTCGCTGAAGGCCGCCGACGGGGACGCCTACGATGGCGCGCACAAGTATATGATGCGCTTCCCCAAGGGCCAGTTGCCGCCGGCGCGCGGCTTCTGGTCGTTGACCATGTACGACGCCAAGTATTTCTTCGTGCCGAACGCGCTGAACCGTTACTCGATTAGCGCCCGACAGAATCTCAAGGCCAATCCGGACGGATCGGTGGACCTCTACATCCAGAAGGACTCGCCCGGCGCGGCCAAGGAGTCCAACTGGCTGCCGGCCCCCCCCGGGAAGTTCATTCTGATGCTGCGCATGTACTGGCCAAGCGAGCAGAGCCCCTCGATCATCAATGGGTCGTGGACGATCCCAGCGGTGAAGAAGGTGAGCTGACCGCGCGCAATGAGCACGAGAGATCCTGACAAGACGTCCGGCGTCGACCAGCGGCACACATCAGGTCCGTGGGATCCTGCTCTGGACACGCTGAGCGAGTGGGACCCCACGTGGGCCGACGCGTGCGTCAAGATGACCACGAATCCGTGGACGAGCGGGGTGTTGTCGCACAAGCTCGTCGAGCTGATCGGCGTGGGATTGAACGCCGCCTGTACGAACCTCAACCCCGATGGCACGCGCCGCACCTCCGCGCCGCGCTCGACGCCGGCGCCACCCGCCCCGGTGTGGACGGATGAGTTCATGGCAACCGGCGCAGGCATTTACGGCGGCGGCGTCATGTCCGCGAAAGACACCGAGCTCTTGAGCATCGCCTTCGACGCTTCCTACACCCACATGTATGCGCCCGGCACGCGGCGGCACATTCACAACGCGCAGCAGGCTGGAGCCACGATGGAGGAGATCATGGAGGTATTGAAGCTCTGCGTGGTCCAGGGCGTCCAGGCGTGCAATCTGGGCGTGCCGATTCTCGCCGAGGAGCTGGCCCGTCACTCGGGCAGGACGTGAACGAGGAGGACGCGCGAGTGACCGGCTGGCGAGGCCAGATCGCCGACGAAATGGTCGAGTACGTCCTCAATTTCGCGTATCTCGCATTCTTCCTCGTCGCGTTTGGCTGGTACCGCCGTCTGATCCTCGCCGAGTACGCCATCCCGTACTTGAACTACGGGGTGCCGCTCATCGAGGCCGCGGTCCTGGCGAAGGTCATCATGGTGGGCGACCTGATGCGCCTGGGGCGGGGGCTGACACGGACGCCGCTGCTCGTGCCTACCCTCTACCGGACCGTGGTGTTCAGCGCGCTGGTGGGAGTGTTCAGCGTTCTGGAACACTCGGTCCGCGCACTGCTCCACGGCGAGGGTGTGATGGACGGTCTGACCGAGCTCGCCAGCAAGGGCCGGTATGAATTGCTCGCTCAATGCATCGTGATATTTGGCGCGTTCGTTCCGTTTTTCGCGTTCAAGGAGCTGGAAGGGGTGCTTGGAAAGGACAGGCTTCGGGCTCTATTTTGGAAGCGAGCGGGCCCGGCGTCCGATCCGTCCTCCCTGGGCACAGGGGGAGAGAGCCGGTCATGACGAGCGAGTGCGTGGTTGAAGATGCTGGGCACGGTCAGGATCGGAGCGACGAAGGTTTTCTGGCGGAATTATTGTAGAGTCGGGAAGCCCGAAGTAATTACAGGAGGACGCGATCATGGCCGATGGAAGCCGCCCCAGGTCAAGGGAACCTCTTAGATTGAGCAGGGAACCAGGAAGAGCGTGGGACTAACACAGAATCGACGGCTGATGAAAGAGGTGTGGTCGTGAACGCTGCATTGACAGCCCGAGACGCCCGCGGTCGTGTACCGTTAGACGACGGTGTGATCGAGAGAAGCCGTCGTCCCATCCTACTTCTCACGGTTGCGTGGCTTGTTACGCTTGCGGTGCTTGCGGGACTGGGATGGAGCGCCTGGGACTCTCATCATCGGCTCGCGAGCGTCGTCCAGCGCGCCCATCAAATCCAGGCGCTCCAGGGTCGCATTGTTTACCTGGACGAGGTGCTGACCATGTCCGCCCGGATGGCGGCGGAAAGCGGTGATCTGAGATGGGAGAAGCGCTATCGCGAGTTCGAACCTCAGCTAGACGCTGCCATCAAGGAAGCCCTTGAGCTGTTGCCCGACTTTAAAGGCACCAAGGAGACGGACGCTGCCAATGAACGCCTGGAGCGGCTCGAGAATCTGGCCTTCGACTTCGTACGGCAGAGGCGGCCGCAGCAAGCTGCCGAGCTTCTGGGCGGAGAAGAGTATGCTGCGCTGAAGTCCGTGTATGCGCAAGGAATGGCTGAGCTCGATCGCACGCTGGAGGCGAAGGCTCAATCCTCCATACGCGCCCAGGAACGCAGGGCCTTGCTGCATGTCGCGGCCGTCGGGATCGCGATCCCTGTTTTAACGCTCGGGTGGATCTTGATCCTTAGATTGTTGCGGCAATGGCGACGCGAGCTCATCCGCAAACACAACGAACTGTTGGACCTGAATATGTCCCTGGACCTCAAGGTTCAGGAGCGCACCGCTGAGCAGACCGCGATTCTTGAGTCGGCCACCCTGGGCATTGCGTTCATCAAGGACCGCGTCATCATCCGGGGCAACTCCCGGCTCGACGAGCTGTTCGGCTTCGCGCGGGGCGCGCAGATCGGGCAGCCCACGCGAATCTGGTATCCAGACGACGCGAGCCACGTGGCCGGCGGTGGAGAGGTCTACGAAGCGCTGGCGCGAGGCGAGACCCACCAGCGCGAGCAGCAGCTCCAGCGTCAGAACGGCGAGCTCTTCTGGTGCCGCCTGAGTGGGCGAGCGGTGGAGGCCAATGACCTGTCGGCCGGCACCGTCTGGATGCTCGAGGACGTCACGGAGCGCCGCCAGGCGAACGAGGAGCTCAAGCAGGCGCGGCAGAAGGCCGAGGAAGCGACGGAGATGAAGTCGCTCTTCCTCGCGAACATGAGCCACGAGATCCGCACGCCGATGAACGCCATCATCGGCCTGTCGCACCTCGCCCTCAAGACCCCGCTCAACGCCAAGCAGCGCGACTACGTCAGCAAGGTGCACAACGCCGGCACATCCCTGCTCGGCATCATCAACGACATCCTCGATTTCTCGAAGATCGAGGCCGGCCGGCTGGACCTCGAGACCACGGACTTCGCCATCGACGACGTGCTCAGCTCCGTGACCACCCTGACCGCGCAGAAGGCGCACGAGAAGGGGCTGGAATTCCTGGCCCACGTGTCCGCCGACGTGCCCGAGATGCTGCGGGGCGACCCTCTCCGCCTGGGACAGGTGCTCACGAATCTCGTCAACAACGCCGTCAAGTTCACGGAGCGCGGCGAGATCCGGCTCCGCATCGAGGTGCGGGAGCGCACCGGCGACAAGGTCCAGCTCAAGGGCTCCGTGCGGGACACGGGGATCGGCATGACGCCCGAGCAGGCCGCCAGGCTTTTCCAGCCCTTTACGCAGGCCGACATGTCGACCACGCGCAAGCACGGAGGCACCGGGCTCGGCCTCACCATCGCGCGACGGCTCGTCGAGCTGATGGGCGGGCAGATCTGGCTGGAGAGCGAGCCAGGGGTCGGCACCACCTTCCACTTCCTCGTTTGGCTCGAGGTGAGCGCCGCGGGCACGGCGCGGAGGATGATCCCGGGCCGGCTCGCACAACTTCGGGCGCTCGTCGTCGACGACAATGCGGCAGCTCGCGAGATCCTCCAGGAGTCCCTTCGCGCGATCGTGGGCGAGGTCGACATGGTGGCGTCCGGTGCCGAAGCGATTGCTGCCGTGACGGACGCCGATGCGGCGGCGCCTTACGATCTCGTGTTCATGGACTGGCGCATGCCCGGTCTGGACGGCCTCGAGGCCAGTCGCCGCATCAAGAGCGACCAGAGGGTGACGCACCAGCCCGCCATCGTTCTGGTCACCGCGTTTGGCCGGGAGGAGGTGCGCGAAGAGGCCGAGCGCCTCGAGCTCGATGGCTTCCTCGTCAAGCCGGTGACCAAGTCCATGATCGTGGACACGCTCGTGACGCTCTTCAGCGAGGCCCGACCCGAGGTCACTGGCTTTGCGGCGGAGGAGGGACAACGCCTTCGGGGCGTGCGCATCCTCCTCGTGGAGGACAACGAGATCAACCAGCAGATCGCCGTCGAGCTGCTCGAAGGCGTCGGGGCCACCGTTCGGGTCGCCAACAACGGACGTGAGGGCGTGCAGATCCTCTCGGAAGGGTCCGGTCCCTCCGCGTTCGACGTGGTGCTGATGGATCTGCAGATGCCCGAGATGGACGGATTCCAGGCGACGGCCATGGTGCGGGCCGATGCCCGTTTCGCGACCTTGCCCATCATCGCCATGACGGCGCACGCGACGCTCGAGGAGCGGCAGCGATGCCTGGCCGCGGGCATGAACGACCACGTCGCCAAGCCGATCGATCCCGCCCTTCTCTACGAAACGGTCGGCCGCTACTATCAGCCCGGACCGGAGCACGAGGCGGGTGCCGGCCGCGCCCCGGAGACGCCGCCGCCCGAAGCTCCGCCTGCATCGAGGGCCGCTGATGTCTCGTCACTTCCAGCGGTCGAAGGTCTCGACACCGCAGATGGACTTCTGCGCGTCGCGGGCAATCGCGCTCTTTACCTGAAGCTGCTGCGTCAGTTCGTCGCGCAGCAGTCGGCGGCTCCCGCCCAGATCGCCGAGGCTCTGGGCGCCGGAAACCAGCCGGCGGCCGAGCGGCTCGCCCACACGGTCAAAGGTGTGGCCGGAAATCTCGGTGCTGGTCCTGTGCGCACGGCAGCCGGCGCTCTGGAGCACGCCATCGCCGGCCGAGGCAACGCCTCCGAGATCGACGTTCTGCGGCAGCGGCTCGCCCAGGAGCTCGAGGCCCTGATCGGTCGTCTGCGGCCCGCACTGGGCGACGACGCGTCGGGTGCCAAGACCGAAACGGCCACGGCGCCGGCCGATCCGGAAGTCCTCAAAACCCTCGTGACGCAGATGCGCAAGCAGCTGAGCGAGTTCGATCCAGGCGCTGCCGACATCCTCGAGAGCAACCGGGATGTGTTCCGCTCCCTCCTCGGCGGCGAAGACTTCACGGCGTTTGAGGGACACATTCAGGGTTACGCCTTCAGCGATGCGCAGGCGCTGCTGGAACGCGCGGCAGCGGCCCGAGGCATCTGATCGAGAGAGTGATGAACGAGCGCATCCTGGTCGTCGATGACACGCCCGCCAACATCCAGACCGTCGCCGCCATCCTCAAGGGGCAGGGCTACCAGCTGAGCGTCGCCACGAACGGCAAGCAGGCCCTGGACGTGATCGAGAAGATCCGGCCCGACCTGATCCTGCTTGACGTGATGATGCCCGAGCTGGACGGCTTCGAAACCTGCCAGCGCATCAAGAGCACCGTGGCGTGGCGCGACATCCCCATCATCTTTCTCACGGCCAAGACCGACACCGCCGACCTCGTGAAGGGCTTCGAGATGGGCGCCGTGGACTACGTCGGCAAGCCGTTCAACGCCCACGAGCTGCTGGCGCGCGTGAACACCCACCTCACCGTCGATCAGCTCCGCCGGAGCCTCGCGGCCAAGAACGCGGAGCTGGCCCGCGCCCACGAGTTGGTACGGCACGCCTTCGGCCGGTACGTCTCCGAAGAGGTCGCCGAGAGCCTTCTGCGCACGCCGGAGGCGCTGAAGCTCGGCGGGGAAGAGCGCGAGACGACCATCCTGATGTCGGACCTGCGCGGTTTCACCGCCATGGCGGGGCGAATGCCCCCGAGCGAGGTCATCGAGATCCTCAATCTGTACCTCGAGACGATGGTCGAGGTCATCGGCCGCTACGAGGGCACGATCGACGAGATCATCGGCGACGCGATCCTCGTCATCTTTGGCGCTCCCGTGGCCTCGGACGACCATGCCGCCCGGGCGGTCGCGTGCGGGCTCGCCATGCAGCTGGCCATGGCGGAGGTCAACGAGCGACTCGCCGCGCAGAAAGGCGTGCAGCTCGAGATGGGGATCGGCATCCACACGGGTCGCGTCATCGTCGGGAACATCGGGTCGCTCCGACGCACGAAATACGCCGCTGTGGGATCGAACGTGAACCTCGCCGGACGCGTCGAGTCCTTCACGACGGGCGGGCAAGTGCTGATCACGGAGGACACGCGCACGAAGATCGAGATGCCGCTCAGGATCGACGGGGAGTTCCAGGTCGAGCCCAAGGGGGCCGCCCGAAGCCTGCTCCTGTTCGAGATCGGCAGCATCGGTCCGCCCTACTCGCTGTCGCTCCCGTGTCGTGCGGCAGCGCTTCGCCCGCTCCCTGATCCCCTGCCCGTTCAGTTCACCGTCCTCGAAGAGAAGTTCGCCGGGCGCACCGTGTACGACGGCCGTCTGGTCGAGCTGTCCAACTTCGAGACCCGCCTCGAGTCATCCCTGGTGCAGACCGTTCTGAGCAACCTCAAGATCGCGATCGCGCCAGGCCCGCAGGGCAATCCGGCCGGGGAGATCTACGGCAAGGTCGTCAGCGCGAGTGCAGGGTCCCCCAGTGTCGCCAGCGTGCGCTTCACGTCGACCAGTCCCGAGTTCAAGGCATGGGTGACGAAATGGGCTTCTCCGTGAGGTGCGACCGCCAGCCTGGCTGGACTCGAACTCTACTCGGACCGAGTTGTTCGTCGGATCTTCGTCGATACCGCGAAGGACCCGGATCATAACGAATACCAACCCGTCACCCCTCTGAACCGGGAGATGAGGGCGGGTCTGAGAATCCTAGTGTCGGCGGTTCAATCCCGTCCCAGGCCACTATTCGTGCGGGTCGCCTTGTGGCCAGCGGGATGACGAGGCCGGCAGGCGTTTGGGTTTCGTGGAGTGTTTGGAGTTTCGCGGCGCCCTCCTTCAGGATCGCCTCGTCCACGATCGAGGGCGCACCGCACGGCCTGTGCTCCACCCACAAGGATCGGGTCAACGCGGATCCGATCGCCTTCTTCAAGGCCTAGGAGCCGCCGGCGCCTCCCCGTCCAGTTCGTCGCCCGGCTACCGTATTTCGTCAGCCACGGGCCGACGAAGCCCGCCGCGGGCCCGTCTAAGATGGTGAGTTCCTTGATCTGATCCGGCTCTACCCCTGGCACCCCGGTTGCACTTTCTTGCCCGGCTATGGTCGAGCCATGTGTCCACGCTCGCTCTGGTCCGGATGGCTCGCGCCGTCGCGCACTGGCCTTTGTGACGGCGATGGTCGTGATCGCCGCGCTGCCGCTGCAGACGCTCGCGCAACCGCCCGCGGTTCTGGCCGAGGTCGGCGCGCGCTCCATCGCCTCTCCGCGGATTCAGCACGTGTTCGGAGGGCGGCCGGTCTCGGTGCCCCTCGTTCTCTACGGTATGCCGGGGGCGCGAGCGGACCTCAGGGCCCGACTGGTCCAGGTCGCGCCGGGCCTCGCCGCCCCGGCCGGCGAGCCGGTGGACATCGCCGCCGGCGTGGACTTCAGCGCCGGCCTTCGGCGCGAGCTCTCCGTCGACGTGATGGTCCCCGCGGTCGACCGCGAGTCGCGCTTCGAGCTGACCGTGTTCCTGCGCGCTCCCCCGAGCGGCGACTGGCGCCCGGTCGGAACCCTGCTGCTCCGTGCCTACCCGAACGATCTGCTCAAGCCGCTCAAGCGATGGACCGAGCGGCAACCCCTTCGCATCGACGACCCCTCCGGCAAGCTCGAGCGCTTCCTGGCCGCGCAGGGGATCGCGTCTCTCGACCTGAACGCGCGATCTCTCGAGAAGAGCGATGGACCCGTCGTCACCGTGCTGGTCGACGGCACCGACGACCTCGCGCTGGCGAAGGCCCGGGCCCGGCGCGGGGAAGCGGTGGTCTTGCTTCGCGAGCGCGCCGGCGCCTTCCCTCGCATCGAGCGGATGCGCTGGGGCGCGGGCTCGCTACTGGTGGTCGACCTGGAGCTGCTGGATCGGCTGGCGGTGGACCCGCAGGCCCAGAACCTGTTCCTCGACGTGCTTAGATCGGCCCGATCGGGCGAGATGAACCGAGAGGAGGACTCGAGACATGAGCGTCAAGACCCTGAATGAGGCCCGGTGGTACGCCGTCGGCATCGCGCTGCTCGCGCTGGTGGTCGCGTCCTCGCCGGCGCCGGTCGCCGCGGCGGAACCGGCCGGCTACGCGACCGCGGTGCTGCCGTTCCAGGCGAGCGGAGCCGAGCTGAAGGACGTCGGAGCCGAGGTGACCAGCCTGGTGACCACGTATCTCTCGACCGAGGCCGGCCTGGTGATGGTCCAGCGGGCGGAGCTGGACAAGGTGCTCGCTGAGAAGGAGCTGGGGCTCTCGGGCACCGTCTCGCCGGAGACGGCCGCCCGCATCGGCAACCTGACCGGGGCGAAGGTGCTCGTTACCGGGCGCGTGTTCGCGGTTCGAAACGAGCTGGTGCTGGTGGCGCAGGTGATCGGAACCGAGACCGGTCGCACGTACGGCGAGACCGTGTCGATTCCGCTGCGGGATCCCCACACGCGCGCGGCGCAGGAGCTAGCCAAGAAGGTGGCGGCGACGGTCCGCGACAAGGGTGACACCTTCATCGCGAAAGTAGGGCCGCCGCGGGATCGCGTCGCCCGGCTCCGCCCGCTCGTCGAGGGCAAGCAGCTTCCCATCGTCTCCGTGCGCATCCCCGAGGTGCACGTGACGCGGGCCGCGCTCGATCCCGCCGCCGAGACCGAGCTCAGCCGGATCCTCCTCGACCTGGGCTTCGTCCTGCTCGATCCCGCGACCACGACGCAGACCCCCGACATCGAGATCATCGGCCAGGCGTTCAGCGAGCGCGGGCTGCAGCGGGGCAATCTCTTCTCGACGAAGGGGCGCGTCGAGGTCAAGGCCATCGAGCACGCGACCGGGAGGATCCTGGCCGCCGATCGTCAGACCGAGGTCGCGGTGGACCTGTCCGAGGTGATTGCGGGAAAGACCGCGTTGCAGGAGGCGGCGGGGGCGGTGGCCGAGCGTCTGGTGCCGCGCCTGGTCGGCGGGCCGGCCTCGATATCGAGCCCGCGCCGTCCGACCGAGGCACGTGAGACGCGCTAGCCGGGATCCTCGCGCGGCGGCGCTGGGCTGTCTGCTCGCCGCCGCGCTGACTCTCTCGGGACCGGGGCGCCCCGGCGCCGCCCCGGCCATCACGGTGGCCGTCCTCGACTTCGACACCAGCGGGGCGCCGGCGCTAGGTCCCAACGGGGGCATCATGGCTGGTGAGCTGCTCGCCGCCGCGCTCTCGGCGCGTGACGGTGTTCACCTGGTCGAGCGGACCTCGCTTAGGCGTGCGCTGGAGGAGCAGACGCTGGGGCTCGCCGGCGTCGTGGACCCGGCGACCGCCGCCCGCGTCCGGCGGCTCGTCGGAGCCCAGGTGCTGGTCACGGGACGGGTGTTCTCGGTCGCGAACCGCCTCGTCGTCTCCGTCCGCGCGGTCGACACCGAGACCGGCCACGTCGAGGCGGTCGTCGCCGAAGGCCGGCCAGGGGACGATCTCCGGGCCTTGTCCGGAGGCGTGGCCGAGAAGATCGCCCGGCTCCTCTCGGAGCGGGGTGAGGCGCTTGCCCCGGGACGGGAGCGCGCCCGGGTGGCGGATGCGGGCTCTGATCTGGCGCGGGAGCTGGCCGGTACGGCACTGCCGCGGGTGTCGATCCGGGTGCGCGAGACGGTGCTGAACGTCGAGGAGCCGCATTCGGTGGCCGCTGACGAGCTGATCGCCTTCCTGATCGCCGCCAACATCGAGGTGCGCCGGGCGGGAGAGCAGGGCTTGCCGGTGGAGCTGGACGAGTACCTCGCCAAGCCGGAGGCGCCGGCCGGCGCCGACGTGGTGATCCTGGGCAAGGCGGCCGGACGGTTCGGCCTGCGCACCGGCGACCTCGTCAGCGTCAAGGCTCGGGTGAAGCTCACCGCGGTGGACACGGCCACGCGGCGGGTGCTCGCGGTGACCGAGACGGAGGCGAAGGAGATCGACGTGGCGCCCCACGAGGCCGCGGTCCAGGCGATCGTGAGCGCGACCCGGGAGGCCTCGCGCGACTTCGTTCTGAAGCTCGTGCGGGCGTGGAACCGGAAGGCGCCGGGTGGTAGCGCGGATCTCCGCGAGCCGGCCCAGGACAAGTGATGCACTGCCGCGGCATCCGCGCGCGTAGGCTCACCCTCACGGTCTGCGCGATCGCCATGATCCAGGGCGCGCTCGTCACCGCCGCGGTGGCCGGCCCAAGACAAGCGGCCGAAGCGCGAGCGACGCCCACCACCGTGACCGTGATGCCGTTCGTGCCGCGCTCGGGGCAGGGGCAGGCGTGGCTGAGCAAGGGGCTCGCCGATCTACTGGTTCAGGATCTCGCCCAGGTGAAGTCCCTCGCGATCGTGTCCCGCGAGCAAGCCCAGGTCTTCGCCCGCGAGCTGCAGCTCGGCGACTCGCCCCTGTTCGGACCGGAGACGGCGCTGCGAATGGGGCGCGTGGCCAAGGTGGATCGGGTCCTCTACGGGCACTACGCGCTGACCGGCGAGCGGATCGCGATCACCATCTTCGTGCTCGACATGGCCCGGCAGGAGGTCGTCCAGCGTGAAGAGGTCGAGGGGTCGCTCCGGGATCTACGGCCGCTCGTGCAGAAGCTCGCGCTGCAGTTCACCGGCCGGCAGGGGATCGAGCTGAGCGAGACCGAGCGGGCCAACATCCGCTTCGAGACCACGGACTCGATCACCGCGACCCGGCATTTCTACGAGGGGCTACATCTGTACGACCTGGGCCGCCACGCCGACGCGCTCGGCGAGTTCTCCGCCGCGGCCCAGCAGGACCCGCGCTACCGCGAGGCCCAGCTCTGGATGGGCAAGGTGTTCGAGTCGCTGGGCAGCCACGAGCACGCGCTCGTGACCTATCGAGCCCTCTACCGCGACGCGCCGGCCACCGTCGAGGGCATGGACGGACTCTACTTCGCCGGCCGGGTTCTGGAGGAGCAGCTCAAGCGGCGCACCGAGGCCATCGACGCCTACCAGGCGCTGGCGAAGCTTCGGCCCATCACCCCGCAGGTGCTCGAGGCCGCGTTCCGCCTGGGCGTGCTCCTGGCCGAGGAGGGGCGCGACCGGGACGCGTATCTGGCGTTCCGGGTCGTGGACGACTTTCGCGAGCGGGCCCAGAAGGACCCCACGCTCGTCTCCCAGTCGCGCGCTCGCGCGTCGCGCTTCCTGGCCTGGCCTCATACCCTGGATCTCCACCGCGACGCGGTCGTGCGCATGGTGGTGCTCTACCAGCGCATGACCCACGCGGGAGCGGGCGCGCTGCCGCCGACCCCACGCGGCGTGTTCCTGGTCACTCCCGAGCGTCCGGCGATCGGCGAGCCGTTCGGAAAGACTCCCGCCCTGTTCGCGCCGCGCGACGACGAGAGCACCGCGTGGCGCGAGCGCCACTACGCGGTGGTGGTGCCCGCGGGCTACGTCGCGACCGGCGTCGAGATGAGCATCCGCGGGCGCCTCGTGGTGGCGGGCCCGCACTTCGAGTACGCCATCCGAGTGCTGGACTTCCCGATGCCCCGCGACCCCTTCCGGAGCTGGCTGGGGGTGATCTATGGGCAGACCCCGCAGCTCGCCGATCTGAGCAAGACGATCTCGTTCAACGGCGACGACAAGCGGGTCTTCACCGTGCAGGTCTTCGGGGGCCAGGCGGAGATCGAGCGCTGGGGGCTGCGCGTGCGGCTGCGCCGGGACACCGAGCAGGCGCGCCTGGAGCCGGCGCCGGCGCCGGAGGAGGACGGCTCGTTCTGGGAGGGCCGGCCGGCGGGGCGCGTGGTGCTGCCCCCTCGCGTCGGCTCCGCATCGACCCGCCCGCTGGCCCAGTCGTTCCGCGGGCCGCGGAAGGAGCTGGCGCTCTCCGACGACGGGCGGGGTGGGTACTTCCTCGTCACCGTCGAGGGCGAGCTGGACGGCCAGCCCACCGATCTCTGGTGGTCGCGGAGCGCGGACGGGGTGAGCTGGACGGAGGCTGCGCCTCTGCCGATCAACTCGGCGAGCGAGGACTACAATCCGCGCCTGGTGCGCGCCGAGGACGGCACGCTGTGGCTCTACTGGATCTCGACGCGACGGGGCCTCGGCTGGGAGCTGTGGGCCAGCTCCTCGAAAGACGGCCACTCCTGGAGCGATCCGCAGCGGGTGCCGCTCGAGCAATTCGTGGCGCCCCCGGCGTCGTCCGCGCGCCCCGCCTCGCTCGGTCAGCGCCTGGCCGAGCAGCTTCCCGCGTCGGTTCGCGATCGCCTGCCGGTCAACCGGGTGGCGCAGTACCTCGAGGATCGAGGGACCGGCACGGCGGTCGCCCCGACCCGCCCGACCACCGAGGTGCTCGAGTACGACGTCGTGCAGGACCGCCGCGGCCGCTGGCTGGTCGGCTTCTACTCGCGCGACACGCGAGAGATGGTCTTCATCCAGTCGTCCGATGCCTCGCAGTGGACCCTGCTCTCGCGTATTCCGAGCGATGCGGTGATGGGCCCCGCGCTGGCCGAGGACCGCGGCGGCGTCTTCCGCCTGGCCGCCCTCGGGCAGGGCGAGTCCGTCTACCTGTGGAGCTCGAAGGACGGCGCGACGTGGCGCCCGAAGTCGCTGCCGATCGACTCCCCGTACGGGACACCGGCGCCCGTTCACCGCACGTATCTGTTCCCGCTCCCCACTGGCGAGCTGCTGCTGCTGGTCTCCGACACGGTCATGGGCCTGCAGTACGCCCGATTTCAGCCCGACGGGGAGGCGCCGAAGCTCGACCGCGTCAGCCGCGCCGCGCTCGAACCCTTCGCGGCGACACCGACCCGCTCCGGAAGCTACCTGGTGGCGCTCCGACAGAGCGACGAGATCCTGATCCGCGAGTATCGCGCGTTCAACACCACCGGGGTCGGCGTGAAGAAGTACGAGCGGGCCTGGCCGATCTACATGGAGGAGGAGCGCGACCGGGCCCAGAACCGCTGGCGCCGGATGTCGGCGCGGGCCCGGATGATCATTTCCGACGTCACCAGTGTCGGGGTGGAGCCGAGCGGGCGGGTCTGGTGGGGCATCGAGAGCGGCATCATGGCGAAGACCGGCGAGGAGTTCTTCGCCACCGACGTGTCGCAGGGATTCTTCTACCACTACGTCACCACCATCAAGGGCTGTGGCGGGGTCGTGTGGTTCGCCGCCGACCATCTCGACCGCCCGGTCGTGGGCTACGTGCGGACGGGCCCAACCGCGTCCGGCTTCCAGCCGCGATTCGTGACGCGCGCCATTCCGGGCGCCTCGGGCGCGGTCACCGCGGCGGAGTGCGGGACGAATCCCGGCGAGCTCTACGTCGGCACGTCGCGCGGCGACGTCGCCCGCCTGAGCACGACCGCCGTGCCATCACGCTGGTCCCTGGAAGGCGCTCCCCGGATCACCGCGCTCACCGTCGAGCCCCGTACCGGCACCGTGTGGGTGGGCACGCGGGACCAGGGGCTTTTCCAGATCCAGGGCGAGACCGTGCGCCGGGTGAGCGCGAAGGCGGACGTGCTCGATCGGGAGATCACGGCGCTGGCGGTCGACGCCGGGGGCGGGCTCTGGGTGGCCCTCTACGAGAAGGGCCTGGCTCGCAAGGTCGGGGACCAGTGGACGGTGTTCACGCCGAAGAACTCGTCGCTGCCCGACTGGTCGATCGGCCAGCTCGCACCGGCCCCCGGTGGGGGCGTCTGGTACATCGCGCACTCCGAGGCCCGCTCTCGTGGGGTCGGCTTCTTCGACGGCGCCCGCGGCGGCCTGAACAACCCTCCCCACATGATCCTAGACCGCCCGAGCTCGATCGCGGTGGACGCTCAAGGGCACGTGTGGATCGGCACCTGGTTCGATGGGCTCTACGAGTTGGAGCCCGCCGGAGCGAAGAAATGAGGGGCGTCGTCGCGGCGTTCGCGCTCGTGCTGGCGACGCTCGCGCTGCCGCCCGCGCCGGCGGCCGGAGCCTCGGCGCCGCCGACCATGCTGCTGCTGCCCTTCGACAACGCGACCGGCGATCCGGCCTTCGCAGCGCTGGAGCGCGGCGTGCCCGATCTGCTCGGTGCGATGCTGGCCCGCCACCCCGGACAGGTGCGGCTGGTCGAGCGGGAGCGCCTCGACGAGATCGCCAGGGAGCGGAGCCTCACCTGGCAGCAATACGTGGCGCAGACGCCGCTCAGCCGGATCGGCACGATGTCGCAGGCGCGGTACATCGCGCGGGGCAGCTTCACACGAGCCGGCAACCGGCTGCTGGTGCAGGCGTTGGTCTACGAGACCGAGACGACGCGGCTCGTCACCTCCGCCCAGGGCGCGGGTGACGCGGGCGCGCTGGTCGCGGTGTGCGAGGACCTGGCCGGCAAGATCGCCCGCGCGCTTCCCACCGAGACCGCCGCGGCTCTGCCGGCCGACGACGATGCCGAGCGAAGCCTGCTGATGATCGAGGGCCTCGGCCACTTCTACAGCGCACAGTTCAACAAGGCGGTTCCCGCGTTCATGAAGATCCTCGCCCGGCACCCCGACGACGGGTCGGCGCGGTACTGGCTGGCGCGGAGCTTCTGGGAAGCGGGGCTCCGCCAGCACGCGGTGATCGAGCTCCGCGCGTTCCTGCGCACCTCCCCCGACCATGTCAAGGCGGCGGAGGCCCGCAGGCTGCTCGGCAAGCTCGAGGAAGGAGAGCGGACCAAATGAAGACGAAGATCGTGGTGTTGGCGCTGGTCTGGGCGGTGTTCCTCGGCGTGGTGGCCTGGCGCGTCGCCGGATCGGGGACGATCGAGTCCCTGGCCGAGAGCGTGAAGTGCGGGGCCGGGCAGTGCCCGCTCCAGGTCGCCGCGGTGACCCCGGCGGTGACACCGGCGCAGCCGGGGCGGATTCCCTCGGTGTGGCCGCCGAGGGTCGGAGAGCCCTATCCCGATCTCGAGCTGGTCGATCAGACCGGCCAGCTCGTTCGGCTCTCGTCCCTCAAGGGCTCGGTGCTCCTGATCGAGCCGGTCGGCATGAACTGTCCGGCGTGCCAGTCCTTTGCCGGCGCCCACCGTCTCGGCCCCTATGAGGGAATCCAGCCGCAGGGCGGGCTGCCCTCGATCGAGGAGCTCGTTCCCCAGTACGCCCGCGGCGTGTCCCTGTCCGACGAGCGCATCGTGTACGTGCAGCTCCTCCTCTACAGCATGACGATGGAAGCCCCGACTCCGGAGGACGCGCGCAAGTGGGCCCAGCACTTCCGGGCCGATCGCGCGAAGAATCAGATCGTGCTGGCCGGGACCAAGGAGTTCATCGGCCAGGCGAGCTACGACATGATTCCGGGCTTTCAGCTCGTCGACCGCAACTTCATCCTCCAGGTCGACGCCACCGGCCACCGGCCGCAGCACAACCTGTTCACCCAGCTCCTGCCCGCTATTCCCCGGCTGCTGGAGGAGCGTCCCATGAAGCTGTCGGCGATCGAAAGCGTCGCGACGGCGGACCGCCCGGCGGCGGTCGAGCGCGCGTATCGGGCCATCCCCCATCGTCGGACCGTGTTCGACGTCAGCGCCGCCACGATGTCGCCGGACGAGCGCGCCTACCTGCGACGGATGTTCGAGTTAGTGGATCTGGGCATCGTGGAGCGGGTCGAGACGCTCGGGTGGCTCCGCTCGCGGGACGAGAACGAGCCCTCGGTGGAGAGCTACGATCAGGTGGTGAGCCAGCTCGGTGCCCTCACGGTCCCGCCCCGGCTCGCCTCCGTCCATCGTCTCGTGTCGGAGGCGATGGTGGAGCAGCGCGCCGCGCTGACCGAGTGGCGGAAGACGGCGGTGCCCGCCAATCTGCCCGCACACCCGCTGGTGGCTAGCTCGAGCGGCAAGCTGCGCCGGGCCTACGGGGAGCTGCTCGCCCTATTCCCGCAGGAGAACGAGCACAACAAGGCGGCGTTCTTCGACTACCTCTGTGCGATGGACTTCATCTAGGCCCGCGCGTCGTCCGGCTCAGAGGCAGACGGCTTCCCCTCGCCGTTCACTACCGGCACCGACCGAGCGGATCGGTCCAACCACCTGCAGATGGGCCCGGGCGTTGTCCTAACCCTCTGACCGTAACCGCTCCCGGTAGCGGGTACGCAGCTCGCGCAGAAGGGTGCCCCGCCGACTCGCGGTGATGGGACGGCGGGGGAGATCGAGCGATATCCAGCCGGCGCGGCCCTTCACGTCCGCCCGCCGTCCCCCTCCGGCCATCAGATGGAAGTGGAGGAAGGGCCGCCGATGGAGGTAGAGGACACCCGCTGTCCGCTCGACGATCCCGGCCCAGGCCCGCACCTTGCCCAGGACGTCGGCGACGTCGTCGAGTAGTTTCGGTGGGCAGTGGGCCACCGCTGGAATTCCCGCCGTTAGCCCAGTTCGCGACGGCGCGAGCTCAGTCGCCCCCAGGCTAGAGGGGTTTCACCGGCACGCACAACTCGCAGTGGAACACGCCCGGAGGGGCCGTGTCCATCGGATCGCCGCGGTAGATCTCGAGACAGGGCCGATCATCGGGCTGGTAGCCGCTACTGGGCAACCAGGTTCGATAAAGGGCGGTCCAGGCGTCGCCGATCTCGTGCGCGCTCCCGCTGAAGGCGGCCACCGCGTACCGTCCCGCCGGGACGTCGGCGAGGTTCACGTGCTTGTCGACCGGAAACGAGTCCGGCACCACGACGCACGCGTCGTACCGGCACTTCTCCGGGGCCGTCACGTGGGGGTCGTCGTGGCCGATCCCGATCTTGATGCTATCCGGGCTGTCGAGGTTATGGGTCTTCATCCACTGCCGAAGCCGCGTCCAGGTCTCGGGAATGCCGTGAGGGCCGAACGGTCCGACGTACCGCATGTATGCAACGTGGTATCTGGGGAGCGTCTTCACGTTGATCTTCATCGAGGCCTCCTTCGATAGTCTGGAGGCAGTGTGCCCCTCGGCGCGCATCCTTGCTTTGCCCGCCTTGCGATTCGCTTTGCTTTGCTTGCTCCAGCGTTCGGCCCCGCCGGTCCGCCACTGGGTCGCGCTCATCCCGAAGTGGGCCCGGAAGGCGCGCGCGAAGGTGGCGGCCGATGAGAATCCATGGTCGAGCGCCACGGCGAGCACACTCTGGTCACGATGATAGATCAGCGCCACCGCTGCCCGCTCCACGCGGAGTCGCTGGATAAACGCCGAGACTGGCTCGCCGGTGAGCGCCCGGAAGATGCGGTGAAAGTGGAAGGGTGAGAACATCGCGACACGGGCCAGACGATCGAGCGAGAGGTCCTCTGCGAGATGCGCGCGGACGTGGTCAATGACACGGTTCACCCGCTGCTCGTACTCGAGCCGATTGGCTCCACCGCCCACGATCGCAATTCTAACGCACGCCCATGGTGGTTCCTGAGCGCCTCGGCACGAGCGGCGCGGCGCCCGGCACCGTGGCCGTCGTGGGGCGGTGCCTGAGCACGGGCCGGGTACGCGCCGGTACAGCGCGGAGCAAGGCCTCCTGGACGGAGTGGGCGAACGAAGGCGAGGGCGCGGCGGCAAGGCCGCCGCTCGCGGCTAGCACTGTGGCCCACCGCAGTCTCGAGGCTCGCGCGCTCATCGGGTCATGGGCCGACATCTTAGCGCACTGCTCGCCTGACGCGAGACGCGGGTGGTCCCCTTCCGGCGAAAACCCGTCATTCGCGAGGGTTAGCGGACGCAGCAGCCGGTAACCCCTTTTGGAATTCGCTTCGCGGGCTGGCTCCAGCACGAGTCGTGCGTCACTGGGCCTGGTAGAGTGGAGTGGCGATGTTGGAGGTTGGCAACTTCTACGATGCCCTCGCTCCTTGGTACCACCTGGTGTACCAGGACTGGGAGGCCGCCATCGGGCGGCAGGGCCGCG
>DATIWG010000082.1:0-8162 GCA_035519555.1 Nitrosotalea sp.
TACGTGGCCGACATCCAACCCAAGGGCCTGCTGCACGCCAAGCTGCTGCGCAGCCCGCACGCGCACGCCAGGATCGTCTCGATCGACACCAGCGCGGCCAAGGCGCTGCCCGGCGTCCGCGCGGTCCTCACCGCCAAGGACATTCCGCACCTCAAGAAGAAGGCTCCCACACGCGCCCACGCGGTGCTCGCCATCGATCGCGTCGTGTTCATGGGCCAGCCGGTGGCCGCGGTGGCCGCGGACGAGCTCGCCATCGCCGAGGAAGCCCTCGACCTCATCAAGATCGAGTACCAGGTGCTGCCCGCCTCGATCGATCCGCTCAAGGCGATGCTGCCCGGCGCGCCGCCGGTCGCCGACGCGGGCACCGAGGCCGACACCAGCGAGGCGCTCGCCCACTCCGCGGTGGCCATCGCCAAGAGCGAGGCGCCCGCGAAGGCGGTGAACATCTCGCAGCAGGCGCGCCTGCAGCGCGGGGATCCGGCCAAGGGCTTCGCCGAGTCCGATCACGTGCTCGAGAAGACCTACCGCGTGCCGATGGTCCACCAGGGCTATCTCGAGGCGCACGCGGTGCTGGCGGAATGGGACCGCAACGGGCTGCTCACGCTGTGGGCCAGCACCCAGGGCTCGTTCAACACGCGCTCCGAGGTCGCGGACGTGCTCGGCATCCCCGAGAACCGGATCCGGGTCATCCCGGTCGAGTGCGGGGGCGGCTTCGGCGGCAAGATCCGTGCCCTCTGCGAGCCGATCACCGCGGTACTCGCGCAGGTCACCCGGCGCCCGGTCCGCTACGTCATGACCCGTCGGGAAGAGCTCCAGGCGGGCATGCCGGCCCCGCAGGTGATCATCAAGCTCAAGACCGGGGTCAAGCGCGACGGCACCCTCATGGCGCTGGACGCGGAGACCGTCATCGACTCCGGCGCCTACTCCGGCGCGGTGCTCGCGGTGAGCGCCGTGTTCCTCGGCAGCATGTACAAGTGGCCGTCGTTCGACATCCGCGGCTTCGAGGTGCTGACCCACAAGCCGAGCGTGGCCGCGTACCGCGCGCCGGTGGCGCCGCAGACCATCTTCGCGATCGAGTCGCACATGGAGCAGATCGCGCGCGACCTCGACCTCGATCCCGTCGAGTTCCGGATGCGCCACCTGATCCAGCCGGGCGACCCGATGGTGAACGGCCAGCCCTGGCAGTCCAACGGGGCCCGGCAGGTGCTCGCCCGCATCTCGGAGCACCCGCACTGGAAGACCCGCAAGCAGTGGGTGGCCGCGGGCAAGAACGGCAAGAAGCGCGGAGTGGGCCTGGCCATCGGCGGCTGGCTCGGCGGGCTCCAGCCCACCGGGGCGACCGTGCGCCTGAACCCCGACGGGTCGCTCGCGGTGCTCACCGGCCAGGTGGACATCGCGGGGACCAACATCTCGCTGGCCCAGATCGCGGCGTCGGCCTACGGGGTGGACACCGACCTGGTGCGCATCACAACCGGCGACACCGACGTCGCGCCGATGACCGGGCTCAGCGCGGGCAGCAAGACCATCTACACCGTGGGCGCGGCGGTGCTGCAGGCCGCGGAGGACGCGCGGCGGCAGACGTTCGAGATCGCGGCGGCGGAACTGGAAGCCTCGGTCCACGACCTCGAGCTGGTGGACGGCAAGATCACGGTGCGCGGCATGCCGGACAAGGGCATCACGCTGGCCACCATCGGCAAGAAGGGCAACCTCTACATGTCGAAGACGCCGCCGGTGCTCGGCAAGGCCAATCCGGCGTTCACCCAGCAAGCCCCGGGCTTCGCGGCCCAGCTCGCGCGGATCGAGGTGGATCCGGACACCGGCGAGGTGACCCTCCTGGACTTCGTCATCGTCCAGGACGTGGGCAAGGCCATCAACCCGCTCGGCGTCGAGGGCCAGATGCAGGGCGGCGCGGTGCAGAGCATCGGGATGGCGCTCACCGAGGGGCTCATGTTCGACGAGAGCGGACGGCTCACCAACCCGAGCCTGCTCGACTATCGCAAGCTGACCGCGGCCGACCTGCCGAACCTCGAGACGATCATCGTCGAGGTGCCCGCGCCGGCCGGGCCGTTCGGCGCCCGCGGCGTGGGCGAGCCGCCCATCATCCCGGCACCGGCCGCGATCGCGAACGCGATCCAGAACGCGACCGGGGCGCGCCTGACCGAGCTGCCGATGAGCCCGGAGCGCATCGCGCTGGCCCTGGTCAACGGCAAGCACTGATCGCTTCGCCGCGGACGGGCATGCGCTCGCCGGCCGCGGTGGATATCCGGCACGACCTGGTCCTGGTGGGCGGCGGCCACGCCCACATCCAGGTGCTCAAGGGCTGGGCGATGGCGCCGGTCCCCGGGGCGCGCCTCACGCTCGTCGTGGATCGGCCGATCGCGGTCTATTCCGGCATGGTGCCGGGCTTCGTGGCCGGACAGTACTCCCGCGAAGACCTCGAGATCGACGTGCGGCCGCTGGCCCTGCGCGCGGGGGCGCGCTGCATCGTCTCGACCGCCACCGGCCTCGATCCCGACGCGCGCCGGCTCCGGCTCGACGGCCGCCCACCCATCGTCTACGACACGGTGTCCTTCGACATCGGCTCGACGGTCGCGGGGCTCGACATCCCGGGCGTGCGTGAGCACGCCATCGCCACGCGCCCCATCGGCGGCTTCGTCCGCCGCGTCGACGAGGTGCTCGCGGCCGCGCGCGGCCGGGAGACGTTCCGCGTGGTGGTGGTCGGCGCCGGCGCCGCCGGCGTGGAGCTGGCCTTCGCGCTGACCGCACGGCTGCGGCGCGAGCCGGGGCGGCGCGTCGAGGTGTTCCTCCTCGAGTCGGGGCCGCGCGTCCTGCCAGGCTACGCGGCCGGCGCGGCGCGCCGGGTGGAGGCCGCCGCGGCCGCGCGGGCGGTCACGATCCGCTGCGGCGCCACCGTCGCGCGCGTCGACGCCAACGCAGTGCACCTCGCGGGCGGCGAGCGCATCGCGGCCCACGCCACCGTGTGGGTGGCCGGCGCCGCCGCGCTGCCGATCTTCGCCGGCTCGGGCGTCGACACCGACGAGCGAGGCTTCGCCCGCATACGCCCCACGCTCCAGTGCGTCGGCCGTGACGACGTCTTCGCAGTCGGCGACTGCGCGGCCTGGGCCGCGGAGCCCCCGCTGGCCAAGGCCGGCGTGTACGCGGTCCGACAGGGCCCGGTGCTCTCGCGCAACCTGATGGCCCGGGCGAGCGGGACGGGACGGCTCCGCGCGTACCGGCCGCAGCGCGACTTCCTCTCGCTGCTGAACCTGGGCGACGGGCGGGCGATCGCCACCAAGTGGGGCTGGTCCGCCGAGGGTCGCTCGATCTTCGCGCTCAAGGACTGGATCGACCGCCGGTTTGTGCGCCACTTCCAGGTGCTCGGTCGAGACGATGCGGTGACCCCCGGGTTCGTCGCGGCCTCGATGCCCGCCGGCGAGATGCTGTGCGGCGGCTGCGCGGCCAAGGTCGGCGAGTCCGCCCTGATGCGCGCGCTCGGACGCCTCGACCCCACGACCCACCCCGCCGTCATCCTCGGTCTCACTCAGCCTGACGACGCGGCCGCGGTCGAGACCGAGCGGGGCGAGATCGTTGCGGCCACCGTCGACTCCTTCCGCGCCTTCGCCGACGATCCTTACCTGGTCGGACGAGTCGCGGCCGTCAACGCGGTGAGCGACCTCTGGGCCAAGGGCGTGGCGCCCCGCTTCGCCCTCGCCCAGGTCACGGTGCCCGACGGGCAGAGCAACGACGCGCAGGAAGAGATCCTCTATCAAGTGATGGCCGGCGCCCGCGCCGCGCTCGACGCGGACGCAGTCACCCTCGTGGGAGGCCACACCACGACCGGGCTCCAGCTGGTGGTGGGCTTCGCGATATGGGGCCTGGCTCCGTCCGCGCACGCGCTCATCCGCATCGGCGGCCTCGTCCCGGGCCACCATCTCGTACTCACCAAGGCACTCGGCACCGGCGTGCTCCTGCAGGCCGACATGCGTGGCCTGGCGCGCGGCGAGTGGATCGAGGCCGCCTACACCTCGATGCTCCGCTCCAATCGGCACGCCGCGCGGGCGGCCGGGCCACTCCGCCCCTCGGCCGCCACCGACGTCACCGGCTTCGGCCTGGCCGGCCATCTCGGATCCATGCTGCGTGCGAGCAAGACCTCCGCGGTGCTCGACCTCGACGCGATCCCGGCCCTGCCCGGCGCGCTCTCGCTGCTCGGCCGCGGGGTGCGGAGCACCGCCCATCTCGAGAATGCGAAGGCTCGGCGCGCGATGTGGGTGGACGAGGCGGCGGCGAGGCGGCCCACGCTCGACCTGCTCTTCGATCCGCAAACGTCGGGCGGGCTCCTGCTCGGCATTACCCCGGGGCGCCGCGAGGCGCTCCTGCAGGCGCTGCGCGCGGCCGGGGACGCCGCGGCCACGGTCATCGGCGTGGTCGGACCGCCGCGCCCCGACGGTGCCCTGATCGCGGTGGCCGCGACGGGCTAGCGGCGGAGCTTTGCCGCGCGCCGCGTCGGCGTGAGCTCGACCACGAGCCCATCGCCCCAGCTGTACTTGGCCTCCGAGCGGCGCCGCACCTCGCCGACCAGGCTCGGCTCGGCACCGTGATCCACGACACGAGCGCGGGCGCGGAAGCGTCGGGTGCCGACGCGCACCCCGACGGCCGGATCGGCGAGGAGGTTCTCCACCCACTGGGCCCGCCGCCCGTGCTCGGCCACCAGGTAGTAGCGGCCCTCGTGGCGGGTGAACCAGATCTCGATCCGACGCGGCCGCCCGCTGCGCCGGCCGGTCGTGGTGAGATAGAGGTACCTGGGCTCGGTGCTCACGCGCCGAAGGCGCGATCGAACTGGCGCCGGGCCGCCTCGTCGAGGCCGCTCCGGAACTTCTGGTAGCGCTCGAGGAACCGCTTGCCCGCCTTGGTGAGCCGCATCCCGCTCTCGGGCCCACCCCCCGGCACCCGCTCCACGAACTTGAAGCCGGCTGCCTCCTCGAGGTCGCGCAGGTAGCCCCACGCGTTGCGGTAGGACATCTCCAGCTCCTGGGCCGCCTTCTTGAGCGAGCCGCGCGTGTCGATCAGCTCGAGCAGTCGGGCGCGCCCATCCCCGAACTTGAGGTCCTCACCGAACGTGACCCACACCCGTAGCTTGGGCTTCATCTGAGCCGAATCTAACGCAAGCGGGCGGTACCTGAACAGCCCGCTCCCACGCGCCCGGCCGGCTGGCTCGGCCCCCGCGTGGTCGCTGCCCGCGCGGAGGCGAGGGTTGACATGAGCCGGTCGCGGCCCGGGCGTGGCCCGGCTCCGTGTGGTACCCTAGCCGCCGCTCGCTGAATCGCCGGCGGGCTACATCACGGTCCACAACCGCATTCGAGGAGGAGACCCATGCCGATCAAGGTCGGTGACCGCGTGCCGGATGGCACGCTCACGGAGTTCATCGAGCAGGAGACCCCGGGCTGCACCGTCGGGCCCAACGCGTTCCAGGTGGCGGATCTGACCAAGGGCAAGAAGATCGTGGTCTTCGGCCTGCCGGGCGCCTTCACCCCCACCTGCTCGGCCAAGCACGTGCCGAGCTACGTGGCCAACATCGACAAGCTCAAGGCCAAGGGCGTGGACGAGGTGTGGTGCGTCTCGGTCAACGACGCCTTCGTCATGGGCGCGTGGGCCAAGGACCA
The DNA here is from genome assembly GCA_035519555.1 of Nitrosotalea sp. GTDB lineage: Bacteria > Methylomirabilota > Methylomirabilia > Rokubacteriales > CSP1-6 > CAMLFJ01. The sequence continues at coordinate 5,661 of DATIWG010000082.1, forward strand.
GAAGAGCACCGGCAAGGTGCGCATGATGGCCGACGGCAGCGCCGCGCTCACCAAGGCGCTCGGCCTCGAGATGGACCTCACCGCGCGCGGGATGGGGGTGCGCTCCCAGCGCTACTCGATGCTGGTGGACAACGGCGTCGTGAAGTCTCTGAACGTCGAGGCGCCCGGCAAGTTCGAGGTGAGTGACGCCGAGTCGATGCTGAAGCAGCTCGGATAAGCGGCTCCTGGGCATGGCGGACGTCCAAGACGTCCTGATCGTGGGCGGCGGAGCCGCCGGCTACACCGCCGGCCTCTTCGCCGCTCGCGATCGCTGCCGCTCCCTGCTGCTCGAGAAGTTCTCGGCGGGAGGGCAGGTGCTCAACTGCGAGCACATCACGAACTTCCCCGGCTTCCCCCAGGGCGTGGCCGGCTACACCCTGGGTCCGCTGCTCCAGGAGCAGGCGACGGCGGCCGGCCTCCAGGTCGCGATGAACGAGGTCACCGCGGTGCGCCGCGACGGCGACCTCCTGCTGGTCGAGACGGACGGCGGCTCCCACACGACCCGCACGCTGATCGTCGCGAGCGGCTCGCGCTTCACCACGCTGGGGATCCCGGGCGAGGACGAGTTCGTGGGGCGCGGCATCTCGCACTGCGCGGCGTGCGACGGCTCGTTCTTCATGCAGAAGCCGGTGATCGTGGTGGGTGGCGGCGACGCCGCGGTGGACGAGGCGCTGCATCTCACCCAGTACGCCTCCTCGGTCACCGTCGTGCACCGGCGCGATGCCCTGCGGGCCTGCGCGAGCCTGCAGGAGCGGGGACGCAGCGAGCGCAAGATCTCGTTCCGCTGGAACGCCGCCCTGCGCGCCATCGAGGGCGCCGACGGAGTCGAGCGCGTGCAGGTGGAGGACCTCATCAGCGGCAGGACGGCCACGCTGCCGGCCAGCGGCGTGTTCATTTACGTCGGGCTCACCCCCAACACCGAGTTCCTGGACGGCCTCGTGCGGCTCGACGAGCGCGGGCAGATCGTGACCGACCTCCGCATGCGCACCCGGGTGCCGGGCATCCTGGCCGCGGGCGACGTGCGCGCGGAGTCCGCCCGCCAGCTCGTGACATCGGCCGGGGACGGCGCCACCGCCGCCCTGGCGGCGGTCCAGTACCTGCGCGGCGGCGGCTGGGTCGTCTAGTGGCCGCCGCGGCGGCCCCGGTGGTCGCCGAGTGGGATGCCGGCGCCATGGGATGTGGCGAGCTGATCCTCGAGCTGCGCTTTCGCGTTGACACCCTGCGGCCCGGGCAGATCATGAAGCTGACCGCGCGCGACCCGGGAGCCCCGGCCGACATCCCGGCCTGGTGCCGCATGACCGGCCACGCCCTGATCGCCGCCGCGCATCCGGTCTACCTGATCCAGCGCAAGGAGGGCTGAGACACATGGCCAACAAGTTCTGCGTGAATCTCACCTGCGCCAAAGACAACTCCGACAAGGCCACCGTGGCCTTCGTCATCGCCAATGCCGCCTCCGGCTCCGGCAAGGAGACGCTCGTCTTCCTGAGCATCGAGGCGGTGCGCCTCGCCCAGCGAGGCTACGCGGACGACATTCGCGAGGACGGCTTCGCACCGCTCAAGGAGCTGATGGAGGGCTTTGTCAAGGCCGGGGGGACGATCCTCGTCTGCTCGCCCTGCTTCAAGAAGCGCAAGCTCGATGAGAACGCCCTGGTGGCCGGCGCCACCATCGCGGGCGGCGCCAGGCTCGTCGAGTTTCTCGCCGACGGCAGCCCCTGCGTGAGCTACTGAGGCGTCAGCAAGCGCCCCGCCGGTACCGCGTGATAGCGCGGGCCGTCGACCACGACCTGGCCGTTGACGATGACGTAGGGGATGCCGATCGGGTGCCGGTGCGGATCCGGGAACGTCGCCTCGTCGCGCACGGTGGCCGGATCGAACACGGTGAGATCGGCGGCACGGCCGCCCTGCACCAGGCCGCGGTCCTTCAGGCCGAGCTTGGTCGCGGCCATGCCGGTCATCTTGTGCACCGCGGTCTCCCACGAGAAGAGGCGCCTCTCGCGGCAGTAGACGCCGAGCACGCGCGGGAACGTCCCGTAGCTGCGCGGGTGCGGCTTGCCCGGATGCGGGCCGGGACCCGCGTGCAGCGACAGCGAGTCCGACCCCACCATGTTGTGGGCGTAGCCGAGCGCGGTTCCCACGTTCTCCTCGCTCTGGGAGAACACCACCATCGAGACGCCGGCGCGCTCCTCCATCACCAGGTCCATCATGGCCTGGGCCGGCTCGCGGCCGGTGCGCCGGGCCAGCTCCGCGATGTGGATGCCGGCCAGCTCCGGCTTCGAGCACGTCGCGATCATGATCTCGTCCCAGCCCATGCCCCCCGAGCCAGTCCGCCAGCGCTCGCCGTCCACCAGGCAGTCCGCGATGGCGCGCTGCCGCGCCTTCGGATCGGTGAGGCGCTCGAGCAGCTTCGAGATGCCGCCGTCGTGCATCCACGCGGGCAGCAGGTTGTCCATCTTGGTGCTGCCC
>DATIWG010000083.1:0-7835 GCA_035519555.1 Nitrosotalea sp.
CCCACGCCGGTGGCCTGGCGCTGGATGATGGCGGCCAGGATGCCGATGGCGGTGAGCAGCCCGGCGCCGGTGTCGGCAAGACCGCCGATGGCCTTGGTGGGCGGGCCGTCCGGCGAGCCGGTCATGCTCATGGCGCCCGCCATGGCTTGGGCGATCCACTCGAAGCTCTTGTAGTCGGCGTAGGGCCCGCCGCCGCCGAAGCCCTTCACCGACGCCGCGATCAGCCGCGGGTTGAGCCGGTGCAACGTGTCCCAGCCGAGCCCGAGGCGGTCCATCGCGCCCGGGCCCATGTTCTCGACCAGCACGTCGGCGGTCTTCGCGAGGTCGAGGAACATCGCGCGCCCGCGCTCCGATTTGAGATTCAGCGTGACGCCCTTCTTGCAGGAGTTCAGCAGCAGGAAGAACCACGCGTCCTCGCCTCGCTTGTCGGAGAGCGCGGTGCGGCCCGGCTCGCCGGTCGGTGGCTCGATCTTGATGACCTCCGCGCCGAGCCAGGCGAGCATCTGGGTGCACGAGGGCCCCGCTTCGTACTGGGTCAGGTCGAGGACGCGAATCCCGTCGAGGGCCTGGGCCATGATCGGAGACCTCCGCTATGTCGTGTACGCCGAGAACCGCACCGTCTGCGCCCGTGCCTTGGAGTCGGTGATGACGTTGACCACCGCCGGCTTGCCCGAGGCGAACGCGCGCTCCAGGGCCGGGCGGATGTCGTGCGGCTTCTCCACGTACTCGCCGTGCGCGCCCAGCTCCTGGGCCACGCGGTCGTAGCGGGTGTGGCCGAGGTTGCGGCCGGGCTTGGGCAGGGGCCGCGTCCACGGCGCGTCCGCGGTCCAGCCGCCGTTGTTGCTGATCACCACCACCACCGGGATCTTGTGGCGCACCGCGGTGTCGATCTCCATCGCGTTGATGCCGTAGGAGCCGTCGCCGTGCAGCACCAGCACCTGCGCGTCGGGCTTGGCCACCTTGGCGCCGACGCCGAAGGGCAGGCCCACGCCCATCGTCCCGAAAGCACCGGAGTTCAGCCGGTGCCCGGCCACGTAGGTGGGGATGGCCTGGCGGCCGAAGTTGAGGATCTCCTGGCCGTCCACCACCAGGATGCCGTCGCGCCGCATGAAGTCGCGGATCTCCTTGCAGAGCCGCAGCGGGTGGATCGGCGTCTCCTCGCGGCTCATCGCCTTGTCCTGCTCGGCGCCCTTCTCGGCGTCGAGCGTGCGGAGCTTGCCGGTCCACGCCCCGTAGCGCTTGGGCGAGATCTTGCCCTCGGCCTGGGCGCGGAGCTGCTCGAGGACCGCGCGAGCATCACCCGCGATCGGCACGTCGACCGAGCGGTTGTGGCCGAGCTGGGTCGGGTTGATGTCGACGTGGATCACCTTGAGGTCGGCGGCGAAGCGGGGCGGGCGGCCGAACTGGATCACCCAGTTGAACCGCGTGCCGACCGCCAGCACCACGTCGGCCTCGGTGAAGGCCTTGCTGCGCGCGTTCAGGAAGGCCAGCTCGTGATCCTCCGCGATGAGGCCGCGGGAGATCGGCGTCGTGTAGAACGGGATGCCGGTGGCCTCCACGAAGGCCTGCAGCGCGGCGGCGCCGTCGGACCACCACACTCCGCTGCCCGCGATGATGACCGGTCGCTCCGCTCGCGACAGAAGGGCGATGGCCTCGCGCACCGCGGCGGGATCACCGAGAGTGCGCGGCGCTGGCTTCCACGGGCCCGGGTAGCGCAGCTGCTCCTCCTCGATCTTCTCGCCCAGGATGTCGCCCGGCATGTCGATGTACACCGGCCCGGGCCGCCCCGAGGTCGCCTGGCGGAACGCGGTGTCCACGACGTCGGGGATGCGCTTGGCGTCGTAGATGCGCTCGGTCCACTTCGTGATCGGCTTCATCAGCGCGACCTGGTCGATCTCCTGGAAGGCCTCCATGCCGAGGTACACCCGCGGGCTCGAGCCGCCGATGGCGACGAGCGGGGCGCAGTCGGTGAAGGCGTTGGCCACGCCGGTGGCCAGGTTGATGGCGCCGGGGCCCGAGCAGCCCATGGCCACGCCGGGCCGGCGCATCACCCGGGTCCACGCGTGCGCGGCCAGGGCCGCCGCCTGCTCGTGGCGGGTGTCGATGGCGCGGATGCCCAGCTTGATGCAGGCCGCCTCCGTCTCCAGCATGGGGCCGCCCATGAGATAGAACATCGTGTCGACACCTTGCGAGCGGAGCGCCTGCGCCAGTACTTCCGACCCGGTGATCGTCGCCATTGACCTGTCCTTTCCTCCTGCCCGTGGGGGAGCCTACCTGCGCCCAGTGGGGGGACTGTAGCAGATGTAGAATGGCCGCGGGAGGAGACCGACATGGCGGCAGTGCAGTTCAACCCGATGGACCCGGAGTTCGTGGCGGACCCGTACCCGATGTACCAGCGCCTGCGGACGGAGGATCCCGTCCATCACAGCCCGCTCGGCTTCTGGGTGCTCACCCGCTACGCCGACGTGATCACGAGCCTGCGCGATCCGCGCCTGATCAAGGAGCCCATCGCCGCCTTCGTGGCCGCCCGCTTCGGGATGGCGGTGCCGCCCGGCCTCGGTCTCTCCATGCTCGACCGCGATCCGCCGGACCACACGCGGCTGCGCGGCCTGGTCAGCAAGGCGTTCACCCCGAAGGCGCTCGAGAGCCTGCGGCCGCACATCCAGCAGATCGTGACCGGGCTGCTGGACAAGGTCGAGGGCCACGGCGAGATGGACCTGATCGAGGAGTTCGCGTACCCGCTCCCGGTCATCGTCATCTGCGAGATGCTCGGCGTGCCGGTACGAGACCACGAGCGCTTCAAGCAATGGGGTCTCGACATCGCGCGGGGGCTCGACGCGATCATGCTGCCGCCGGATTCCGAGGTCGGCAAGCGGAGCGTCACCGGGCGCCGGGCCCTGGCCGAGTACTTCCGCGAGCTGATCGCGGAGCGGCGGGCCGCCCCGCGCGACGACATGCTCTCGGCCCTCATCGCGGCCGAGGAGGCGGGCGACAAGCTGAACGAGGAGGAGCTGCTCGCCACCTGCATCCTGCTGCTGGTGGCGGGCCACGAGACCACCGTGAACCTCATCGGCAACGGGACCCTGGCCCTCCTGCGCCATCCCGCCGAGCTCCGGCGGCTGCGCGACGACCCCGGGATCATCGGCGCCGCGGTGGAGGAGCTGCTGCGCTTCGACGGCCCGGTGCAGCGCACCGCTCGCATCCCGAGCGAGGACGTCACGATCGGCGGCCGGACGATTCCCAAGGGCGAGATGGTGATGCCGTTCCTGGGCGCGGCCGACCGCGATCCCGCCCAGTTCCCCGATCCGGACCGGCTCGATCTCACGCGTGCCGACAACCGCCACATCGCCTTCGGGATGGGCATCCACTTCTGCCTGGGCGCCCCGCTCGCGCGCATGGAGGGCCAGATCGCCATCAACATGCTGCTCAAGCGCCTGCCGAAGCTGGCGCTCGCCACCGACAAGCCGGAGCACCGCCAGAGCCTGACCCTGCGCGGGCTGCAGTCGCTTCCGGTGTCCTTTTGATCGGGTCGACTCGGTCTCGCGCCGTTGCGGCGCTGCTCGTCTCGCTCGTGCTGGTGGTGGGGCCGGCCGCCGCCCAGGAGGCGCCGCGCTCGCCGACGCCTCAGTCGGTGAAGCTCGCCGCGAAGGTCACCGACGTCGCGCGCGATCTCGAGCATCCGTGGGGCCTCGCCTTTCTCCCCGACGGCCGCATGCTGGTCACCGAGCGGCCGGGACGGCTGCGCATCGTGACAGCGGACGGCAAGCTCTCCGAGGCGCTCACCGGCGTGCCGCCGGTCTACGCGCGCGGGCAGGGCGGGCTGCTCGACGTGGCCCTGAGCCCGGGGTTCGCCCAGGATCGTCTCGTCTACGTGTCCTTCTCCGAGCCGGGCGACAGCGGCGCGGGCACCGCGGTGGCGCGCGGGCGTCTGGGCGAGCGCGGCCTCGAGGGCACGCAGGTCATCTGGCGCCAGCAGCCGAAGGTGGAGGGCGCCAACCACTGGGGCTCTCGGCTCGTCTTCCGGCCGGACGGCACGCTGTTCGTCACGCTCGGTGAGCGCTACACCTATCGCGACCGCGCCCAGGACCTGTCGGTGACGCTCGGGAAGATCGTGCGGATCAACCCGGACGGCTCGATCCCGCTCGACAATCCATATGCTGGGCCATTCCTCGGGCGCTCCGACGTGCGGCCGGAGATCTGGTCGTACGGACACCGCAATGTCCAGGCCGCCGCGCTCGACGAACGCGGGCAGCTGTGGACGGTCGAGCACGGAGCGCGGGGCGGCGACGAGCTGAACAACCCGCAGGCGGGCAAGAACTACGGCTGGCCGGTCATCACGTACGGGGTGGACTACTCCGGGGCGCGCATCGGCATCGGCACCGCGAAGGCGGGCATGGAGCAGCCGGTGTACTACTGGGATCCAGTGATCGCCCCGTCGGGGGCGACGTTCTACACCGGCTCCGCGTTTCCGGACTGGCGCGGGGACCTGCTGGTCGGCTCGCTCACCCCCGGCCGGCTCGTGCGGCTGCGCCTCGAGAACGGCCGCGTGGTCCTCGAGGAGCGGTACCTGGGCGAGCTGCGCGAGCGGATCCGGGACGTGCGGCAGGGGCCGGACGGAGCCGTCTACCTGCTGACCGACAATCCCCGCGGCCGGATCGTGCGCGTCGGCCCGCCGGGCGGCTAGCGGGTCAGGCCCGCGTCAGCGGCCAGCCGAGCCACTCGCAGACGCCGCGCCCCATCACCCACTCGAGATCCGCGCCCTTGAGCCACGGCAGGTGCTCGGTGAAGAGCGTGATGCACTCGTAGTAGGTGCACGGCATCCGCGTGAGGTCGGTGCCCCAGAACGTCCGCCGCGGGCCGAAGGCGTCCACCAGCCGGTGGATGCCGTCGTGCAGATCGCGGAACGGGTAGGGCTGGGCGGAGAGCGAGACCATCCCCGAGGCCTTCACGGCGACGTTCGCATGCTTGGCCAGCGCGCACACCGCGGGAAGCTCCTCGAACACCTTCGGGGCCTTCCCGCGCACGCTGATGCCCACGTGGTCGATGACGAGCTTGAGGCCCGGGTGCCGGGTGGCGATGCGGTCGAGGTGATCGAGCGCGCCCGGCACCAGCACCATCAGCGGGATGCCCGCCTTCTCGGCGGCGGGCCAGAGCCAGTCCGCCGAGCCGTCGGTGAGGAAGTGGCGGTTGTGCTCGTTGTGGAAGGTGAAGCGCATGCCGAGCATGCCCGGCTGCTTCCGCCACTCCGCGACGAGCGCGCGGCTCGCCGGGTCTTGCAGCGCCAGGCGCCCCATCACCGCGAAGCGGTCGGGATAGCTACGCGCCGCCTCCAGCGCCATGTCGTTGCGGTCGCCCTCCCACGAGGGCGGCACCAGGACCATCCGCCGGACCCCCGCGAGATCCATCTGGAACAGGAGCGTCTCCTTCAGGATCTGATAGGGCTTCTGCGCTTCCTTGGCGCGGCCGGCCGGCCACGGCCGGTCCGGGCTCTCCGCGGCCCAGAGGTGCACCTGCGAGTCGACGATGTCCATGGCCGGATGGCTCCTATCGCGGCGCCTTGAGCGTCAGGTCCTCGTACGGCGCGGAGTACGAGAAGCCCTTGATGCGGTCGACGCAGGCTTCGTCCACCCGGGGGCCGACGCCCCACAGGAAGGCGAGCTCGTAGATCGGCACGTGCAGCACCCGGTCGTGCATGATCTGCTGGATCTGGTGCAGCTGTACCTCGCGCTTCTTGCGGTCGAGCTCGCGCGCCTGCCGCTGGAAGAGGTCCTCGATCTCGGGCACCACGCCCGAGGAGTAGATGCCGTTCTTCGTCACGTAGACCTCGATGCGCGTCGCCGCGTTGCCGGCCGGCGCCCCCAGCCCCATGATCACGCCGCGGATCTTCTTCTCACGCCAGGCGCTCAGGAACGCCGCGCGCTCCATCGTGCGCATGCGCGTGCGGATGCCCACCGCCTGCAGGTAATTGACCAGCCCCTCGCCCATCGAGAAGAACGGCGGGAACGGCGTGAGGTCGCCGGCGTCGAAGCCGTTGGGATAGCCGGCCTCGGCCAGCAGCTGCTTGGCCCGCGCCGGGTCGTAGGCCGGCGGCTCGTAGACCTTCGCGAAGTCGAGGACGCGCGGGATGAGCGCGCCGGTCGGCCGCGAGAGCCCCAGCGTCTCGGCCTGGTTCAGCCCTTCGCGGTCGATGGCGTGGCTGGCCGCCAGGCGCACGCGCCGGTCGTGCCAGGGTGACTTGGGATCCCACTGCTCCGGCATGTCGAGGTACGGCACGCCCGGCGGCTTGGCGGCGACCAGCCGCAGACCGGGGGTGCGCTTGACGTCGACCGCGGTGGGCCCGCTCAGCAGGTAGACGATGTCGACGTCGCCGGCCTTGAGCGCGGCAGCGCGCGTGGTCTCGTCGGGCATGCTGCGGAAGACCAGGCGCTTGACGCTCGGCGTCTTGCGCCAGTAGCCGTCCCACGCCTCCATCACGAGGTCGACGCCGGGATTGAACGACACGAACTTGTAGGGCCCGGCGCCGATGGGCGCCTTGAGGAAGCCGTCGTCGCCGACCTTCTCGACGTACCTCTTCGGGACGATCCAGGCCGCGCCCGTCGCCGAGGTGCCGTAGAAGGTCATGAAGTCCGGCCACGGCTCCTTCAGCGCGAAGCGCACGCGACCGGGATCGACGATCTGGACTTCCTTGACGCGCTCCTTCAGCAGCTTGGCGCCGGCGCCGCGGTAGCGGTCGAACGAGAACTTCACGTCCTCCGCGGTCACCGGATCGCCGTTGTGGAACTTCAGGCCCTTGCGCAGCACGAACTCGTACGTCAGCCCGTCCCGGGACATCGTGAACGACTCGGCCAGGCTCGGCGTGTTGTCCCCCGCCGGCATCGGCTTCACCAGCGCGTCGTGCACGGCATAGAGGACCATGAACGGATTGATGAACGCCTCGGTGTCGACGGGATCCAGCCAGCGCGCCGCCAGCGTCACGTGGAGCCCCCACGTGAGGGTGCCGTCCGGCGCGGCGACGGCCGGTCCGGCGACGGCGATGAGAAGCAGGGCGAGGACGACGACGAGAACGAGAGCGCGCGGCAGCTGTCTCATGGGCCCTCCGGGGACTTCAGGGGTGGTGTGACGGGTCGTCGCTGCGGCAACGGGGCCGCGCGGAGCGAGTCGAGATCGATGACCGGCATCTCGAGACTCAGCGTCCCGAGCACGCCGTTGGCCAGCTCGTTGTAGCGGCTGAAGCACTGGCGCAGCCGCGCGCGCCACGCCACCAGGCCACCGTTGGCGTGCAGCTCGAAGGCGGACTCGCGGCCGTCGAGCGCGGAGGCCACGTGGTCGGCGGCCAGCTGCAGGAGCGCCGCGCGCTGCAGCGCCGTGTAGCCGCCGCCCGCGAACGACTCCTCGAGCCCCGCCGCCACCTCGGGCGCCGTCAGGTCCTTGTCCGACGGCGCCACCACGAGCGACGAGCCGGGCAGGATCCGCAAGATCTCGGCCATGCGCTGCCGGGCCTTCTGCATGGCGATGCTGCCGGCGGCGACGTGCGCGCGGCCGGGCACGCACGCGCCGTCGGTGGCGAATTCGGGATCGAGCTCGGCGGCGGTCTGGCAGGTCCGCACGGTCTGCACGTCGGTGATCAGGTCGAGCAGGTAATCGATTGTGGCGTCGTGCGAGACGAGGCTCATCGCGTGCGTGCAGGCGAGCGCCAGGCCCAGCGTGAACTCGGCCTTGGCGAGCCAGGCATAGAGCTGATGCCAGAAGAGCCACGAGGCGATGGGCTCGGGCGAGGCGTCGGTGAGAAAGATCCGCTCCCACGGCACCAGCACGTCCTCGAGCCACATCTGCCC
>DATIWG010000084.1:0-76609 GCA_035519555.1 Nitrosotalea sp.
CGTGGTGGCATTCGTCTTCAACGTCGCGCTCCTCGCCCTGACGGTCAACGTCGCCGCGAGCATGATCTGACGGTCAGCGGCGCTCGAGGATGGCCTGCACGGAGACGATGCGGCCCTCCGTGCGATTGCGGTGGTTGGTGCGGATGATCTCGTCGAGGGCCTGGCCCATGATGACCCGCTGCGCGCTGTGAGCGGGGATCGCCTCCGCGGTGGGAGGGCCGGCCGTCTCGGCGGTCACGTCGTCCCACCGGACGACCGCGAAGCCGGCGCGCTCGATGAGCGCTCGCAGCTCGGACGGCGGGGCCAGAAAGCTGCCCGACGGCTCGCGCGCCCACATCACCGGATAGACGACGGGCTGCACCGGCCCGGCCATGGGCTCCTGGAGCGCGACCCGTCCCCCTGCCTTCAGCACGCGATGGAAGCCGGCGTAGAGCTCCGCCTTGTCCGCGATGTTCATGCCGCTGTTCTGCGTCCACACCAGATCGAAGGCGCCGTCGGGGAAGGGCAGAGCGAGCGCGTTGCCCACCGCGTGCGTCACCCGATCGTCGAGGCGCATGCGGGTGGTCAGCAGGTGCGCGGCCCGGATGTAGGACGGGGTGAGATCCAGAGAGGTGACCCGGCAGCCGAACTGCATCGCCAGCGTGCGGGCGGGCCCGCCGAAGCCGCCGCCGACGTCGAGGACGCGCGTGCCGGGCGCCGCGACCGCGAGCCGCGCGAGGCGCTCGGTGACCGGCTTGCCGCCGCCGTGGAACTGGTCCGTCGGCGCCAGGATGTCGACCGTGAGCGCGTCGAGATCCACGCCCCGCGCGGTCAGGGTGGCGAGGATCGCCTCGGCGAGGTGCTCGCGCCCCCAGTACGCTTTGATCGTCCGGGCGTCGGCCTCGGTCATCGGCTACCGCGCGAGGCCAGCCATGCGGTCGAGGAAGGGCAGAGCGTCGTCCAGCCGCCGCGGCGAGACCAGGGTGACGCGCTCGACGCCCATGTCCTGGAGACGCGAGACGGCGTCGGGGGTGGGCGGCTTGAACGCGAAGACGGAGACCGAGACCTCATCCGGCCGGCGACCCGCCGCGGCGGCGCGCCGCCGGAGATCGGCGATGGCAGCGGGGAGATCGTCGAGCAGCACGTCGATCGGGATCCAGCCGTCGCAGTACTCCACCACGCGGGCCCGCCCCTGCGCGGTGACGCCGCCGAAGAGGATCGGCGGGTGTGGGCGCTGCACGGGCTTGGGGAACGAGATCGCGCGGTCGAAGTTGACGAACTCCCCGTGGAACGACGCCTCCTCCTGCGTCCACAGGGCCTTCATGGCGAGCACGCGCTCGCGCAGGACCTGCCAGCGCCGGCTGAACGGCGTGCCGTGGTGCTCCATCTCCTCGCGGTTCCAGCCGCCGCCGATACCGAAGAGGACCCGGCCGTTGGACAGCCAGTCGAGGGTGGCGACCGACTTGGCCAGCACGATCGGATCGTGCTCGACCACCAGGCAGATGCCGGTGCCGAGCTTGATCGTCGACGTGACCGCGGCGGCGGCCATCAGCGACACGAACGGATCGGCCATGTGGTAGTAGGGCTTGGGCAGCGGCTCGCCGCCCGGATATGGCGTCTGCCGCGCCGCCGGGATGTGCGTGTGCTCGCCCACCCAGAACGACTCGAAGCCGCGCTGCTCCGCGGCGCGGGCCAGCTCGTCCGGCCGCGCGCCGTACTCGACGTTGTAGCTGAAGATCCCGAGGTGCATGGGCGCGTCCGGGTCCTAGCGGCCGCGTCGGACGTGGCCGGGCGCGTACACCTCGGGGTTGACCACGTTCAGCGGTCGCTCTCTGGTCAGGACCCGGGCGATCTCCTCGCCGCACCGTCGCGGCACCTGGGCCACTGCGGGAGAGGAGAAGTAGGCCGCGTGTGGTGTGAGGATCACGTTGTCCAGGCCGCGCAGCGGGCTGTTGGCCGGGAGTGGCTCCTCCTCGAACACGTCCAGCGCGGCGCCGGCCAGCCGGCCCTCCCGCAGGGCGCGCGCGAGCGCCGTCTCGTCGACCACCGGGCCGCGCGAGGTGTTGACGAGACACGCGGTCGGCTTCATGCGGCGCAGGAACGCCTCGTTGATGAGCCCGCGGGTCTCCGCGTTGAGGAGAGCGTGGACCGAGACGTAGTCGGCCCGCGCGGCGAGCGTGAGCAGGTCGACGCGCTCGACGCCGAGGGCCTCGAAGCGGGCGTCGTCGACGTAGGGATCACAGGCGATGACCCGCGTCTCGAGCGCGGCGACGCGGCGCGCGAAGGCGCTGCCGATGTTGCCGAGGCCGACGATGCCGACCGTCTCGCCGTGCAGCGATCCGGTGACCGGACCGGGGACCCGCGCGCTCCACGTCCCCGCGCGCACCTCGCGGTCGAGGGTGACGATCTTGCGGTTCCAGGCCAGCAGCAGCGCGAGGGCGTGGTTGGCTACCTCGCGGATCCACACGTCGGGGACGTTGATGACGACGACGCCGAGCTCGGTCGCGGCGGCCACGTCGATGACATCGTAGCCCACTCCGGTACGCATGACCGCCTTGAGGCCCTCGAGCGACTCCATCACGCGCCGGGTGACCGGGGAGGACGAGATGATCAGCGCGTCGGCGTCGCGGGTGCGCGCGATGACCTCGTCCGGGTTGCCGATGAACGGTACCGATTCGAGCCGCGCGGGTACCCGCTGGAGCGCGGCCCGGCAGTCGGAGTAGTCGCGCTCGCCGCGACCCTGGATGACGTAGACCTTTGGGGAACTCTGGGGCTGGGATTTCTCGGACACTGGTCTCTCCATCGGATGGGGTTCGATTCAGAACTGCCCGTGCCGGCCGGCGCCGGACGCGAAGCGCTGCGCGCCCACCTGACTCTCGCCCGAGTCGTGGGTGGTCTTGCCCAGGGCGAACTCGTTGGCCATCGCGGCGGGCAGGGGCAGCCCGCCGCTCTCCCACGCCGAGCGCCGGTCGCTCCGGACACACCGGGGGGGAAATCCGGCGATGGAGCGCGCGAGTGCTTCCGCTTCCTCGCGCGCGCGTCCCGCCGGCACGATCCGGTTGGCCAGGCCGAAGTCGAGGGCCTCGCGGGCGTCCACCGGCCGCCCGGTCAGGATCATGTCGAGCGCGCGGGAGAGACCGATGAGCCGCGGCAGCCGCACGGTGCCGCCGTCGATGAGCGGCACGCCCCAGCGCCGGCAGAAGACGCCGAAGACCGCGGTCTCGGAGGCCACGCGGAGGTCACACATCAGCGAGAGCTCGAGACCGCCGGCCACCGCGTAGCCCTCGACCGCGGCGATGGTGGGCTTGGAGAAGGAGATGCGGGTCGGTCCCATCGGTCCGTCGCCGTCGGGCTGCAGGCGCAACCCGCGCTCGGTGCCGCGCGCCTTCAGATCCGCGCCCGCGCAGAACACGCCGCCCGCGCCCCAGAGCACGGCCGCCCGCAGGGCGTCGTCGTCCTCGAACTCCCGGAACGCCTTGGCGAGGGCGCGTGCCGACGGCCCGTCCATCGCGTTGCGCGCCTCCGGCCGATCGATCACGATCGTCGCCACCATGTCACTCCGCTCGATCCGGATCGCCATCGCAGTCTCCTGGTGATGTTCGGGCCGCGGCTTGCGGCCAGGAGCAATCTACGGCTTTCCCGGCCGCGAGGCCAGCCCCGCGCTCGTGCTAGACTCCGGCCGTGAACGTCGGCGTGGTCTTCCCGCAGGTCGAGATCGGGCAGGATCCGGGCGCGATCGCCGACTACGCTCAGGCGGTCGAGGCGATGGGCTACACCCACATCCTCGTCTTCGACCACGTGCTGGGCGCGAACCCGGAGCGCCCGGGGGGATGGAAGGGGCCGTACACCTACCAGCATGCCTTCCACGAGCCCTTCGTGCTGTTCGGCTTCCTCGCCGCGGCCACGCAGCAGGTGGAGCTGGTCACGGGCATCCTGGTCCTCCCGCAGCGGCAGACCGCGCTCGTGGCCAAGCAGGCGGCCGCGGTTGACGTGCTCTCGGGCGGCCGGCTACGGCTGGGGGTAGGCGTCGGATGGAACACGGTCGAGTTCGAGGCCCAGGGCGAAAGCTTCTCGAGCCGGGGCCGTCGCATCGAGGAGCAGCTCCAGGTCATGCGCGCGCTGTGGACGAAGGAGCTGGTGACCTTCGAGGGGCAATGGCACCGGATCGCCGACGCGGGAATCAATCCGCTGCCGGTGCAGCGCCCGATTCCGATCTGGATGGGCGGCGAGAGCGAGCCGGTGATCCGACGCGCGGCCCGGCTCGCGGATGGATGGATGCCGCACTTCCGCCCCGGGCCGGAGGCGCAGGCCGTCGTCGATCGGCTGCACGGGCTCGTGCGGGAGGCCGCGCGCGATCCGGCCGGCTTCGGCATCGAGGGGCGCATGACACTGGCCCAGGTCCCGCCCGAGCTGCGCACACGAGAGCTCGCGGCCTGGCGGGCCATGCGCGGGATCACGCATCTCTGCGTGCACACGGTTGGCCTCGGCCTGAAAACGGCGGCCGAGCACGTCCGGGTCCTCGAGCAGTTCAAGAAGGACGTGCTGAGCTAGGACCGGCGTGCGGGGCGTCGAGCAGATCCCGTGGCTGTACGACTCCATCTGTGCGGTGTACGAGGCCTTCGGGCTCCGGCGCTGGCGGCGCTGGCTCGTCGCGGGCGCGCGGGGCCGCGTGCTCGACCTCGGCTGCGGCACCGGACGGAACCTGCGGCTCATGGCGCCGGGCGTGATCATGATCGGCCTGGATCCCTCGTGGGAGGCGCTCCAGTGGGCCCGTCGTCGGGCGCCGCGGGTGCCCCTCGTGGTCGCCCGCGCCGAGGCGCTCCCGTTTCGCGCGGAGGCCTTCGACACCGTCCTGAGCGGCCTCGTCTTCTGCAGCGTCACCGATGCCTCGGGAGGTCTCCTGGAAGTGCGGCGTGTGCTCGGTGGGCAGGGACGGCTCCGGATGCTCGAGCACGTGCGCTCGACGCGCCCGTGGAAAGCCCGGCTCCAGGACCAACTGCAGCCGGCCTGGACCTGGCTGGCCGGCGGGTGTCACCCGAACCGCGACACCGAGCGCACGGTCGAGGCCGCCGGCTTCCAGATCGAGGCTGAGGGCCGGCGCGCTCGGGGCGAGCTGCGGCGCTTCGTCGCCCGGCCGCGCCGGGAGCTGCCGAGGGCCGGGATCGACGCGCTGAAGTAGGCGCTGTCCCCACCCATTCCCCGCCCGGGGAGAGGGTGGGGCTAGAACACCACGGGAAGCGCTTTGAGCCCGCGGAGCGTCGAGGACTCCCGCCACTGGCGCTCTGGCCCGGCCAGGCGCAGCCGCGGCATCCGCTCGAGGAGCGCTCCGATGGCGAGCTGGCCCTCCACGCGGGCCAGCGGGGCGCCGAGGCAGAAGTGGATTCCGAAGCCGAAGGCGATGTGGCGATTGTCGGCGCGGGCGATGTCGAGACGGTCGGGATCCGGGAAGTGGGCCGGATCCCGGTTGGCCGCCCCGATCGCGGTGACCACGAAGGCTCCCTTCGGGATCGTCTTTCCCCCCAGCTCGACCTCTGCGTTGGTGATCCGGGCGGTCCGCTGCACGGGACTGTCGAAGCGCAGCAGCTCTTCCACCGCCCTCGAGATCAGCCCGGGCTCGCGGCGCAGTCGCTCGAGCTGATCGGGGTGCTGCAGCAGCGCGAGCAGGCCGTTGCCGATCAGGTTCACGGTGGTCTCGTGGCCCGCGATGAAGAGCAGGACGCAGGTGGCGAGGAGCTCGCCCTCGGTGAGCCGGTCGCCCTGCTCCTCGGCCGCGATGAGCGAGGACAGCAGGTCGGCCCGTGGATGGCGGCGCCGCTCCGGTAGCAGCCCCCGGAAGTACTCCGCGATGCCGCGGCGGCCCGCGCGTCCCCGCTCGATGATGGATGGATCCGACGGGATTCCGATGGCGTCGAGGCTGCGGATGGTGTCCGAGGACCACGCCCTGATCTGCTCGTGGTCGGCCACCGGCACGCCCAGCATGTCGCAGATGACGGTGACGGGCAGGGGGTAGGCGAGATCGGCGATGACGTCCATCTGCCCCCGACCCTGCACGCGGTCGAGGAGGCGATGCACCACGCCCTCGATCTGCTCGCGCATCCCCTCGATGACCCGCGGGGTGAAGGCGCGGTTGACGAGCGAGCGCAGGCGGGTGTGGTCCGGCGGATCGCGGAAGAGCATCGAACGCGGTAGGCGCCCGGGCTCCGACTCCTCACCGTACTGGGCGGAGAGAATGGCCTCGAAACCGTCGCGGCCGAAGCGCGGGTCGCGCAGCGACATCACGCAATCGTCGTAGCCGGTGAGGATCCAGAGGCCGAGGGGACTCAGCCAGACCGGGTCGGTCTCGCGCAGCCTCCGGTAGGCCGGGTAGGGATCGGCGTAGAACGCGGGCGAGAGCGGGTCGAACAGATCGCCCTCGGCCACCGCGGTCAGCTCACCATCGCGTAGGTTCGCTCGATGTTGGCGAGGAGGCCCGCGCGCCAGGGGCGGTAGTGCTCGTACGTGGAGAACGCCTTCTCGTAGGTCGGAGCCAGCCGCGGGGGGACGCGCTGCTTGACCTCGTCCAGCGTTGCGCCCCGGGCGACTTCCTCGCGCACCGCCTCCACCATGTCGTGGATGTAGCCCCGGAAGGTGCGCAGCCAGTCGCGGCCGGCCGGCTGGCCGTGGCCCATGACGATCGTGTCGAAGTCGAGCTCGGCGAGCCGGTCGATGGTCGAGGGCCAGTCCTCCGGGTAGCCGTCGCCCATGTACGGCGTCCAGCCGATGACCGCGTCGCCGGTGATCACGACCTTCTCCCGGGGCAGGTACACGAACACGTCGCCCTCGGTGTGGGCGCGGCCGAGGTAGAGCAGGTGGATCTCGCGATCCCGCCGGTAGAGCTTCATGGTGCGCTCGAAGGCCATGGTGGGCAGCGCGGGCTTGAGCGTGCGGACCTCGGCGAGGTAGGACTCGGCGAGATTGAGATCGGCCTGCAGCCGCGCCCGCTGCTCCGGGGCGCTCGCGGCAGCCAGGTCGGCCTGGAGCCGGGCCACCTCGGCCGGGACCTGGCGCACGTGATCCTGGATGCGCTTGAGGCCCTTGCGGACCATCGCCTCGCGAGTGAGCTGGTTGGTGATGATCTCGGCACCCGGGTAGGCGGCCGGGTACACCTCGTTGCCGTGCCAGTGGTCCCAGTGGAAATGGGTGTTGACCACGTAGCGCACCGGCTTCGCCGTGATGTCCCGCAGTCGGTCCACGATCACCCGCGCCGCGGAGGGCTTGGAGTGGGTGTCCACGATCACCACGCCGTCGTCGCTCTCGATGATCGCGGTGTTCGAGTTGACCTTGTACGCGGGGGCGGCCACCGCCACGTGCACGCCGTCGGCCACCCGCCGGACGTCGAAGCGCGCGTCGCCCGCCGCGGGGCCTTCGTGAGCGCAGCAGTCCATTTGTGTGCTCTCCTCGCGCCCGATACTATGCGATGGCGAGGGCGCGCTCAAGCGGCCCCGGGGAGGAATCCATGGCGACGACGCGGATCGAGAAGGACACGATGGGCACCATCGAGGTGCCGGCCGATCGCTACTGGGGCGCGCAGACGCAGCGGTCGCTCGAGCACTTCCGCATCGGAGGTGACCGCTTCCCGCGCGAGATGATCCGTGCCTTCGGCATCCTCAAGAAAGCGTGCGCGCTCGTGAATCTCGAGCTCGGCCTCCTGCCCGAGGACCGGGCCCGGGCCATCGTGCGCGGCGCCGACGAGGTGATCGAGGGCGCGCTGGACGCCCATTTCCCCCTGTCGGTCTGGCAGACCGGTAGCGGAACCCAGACCAACATGAATGCCAACGAGGTCATCGCCAACCGGGCCATCGAGCTCCTGGGCGGGCGGCTGGGCTCGCAGCAGCCGGTGCATCCGAACGACGACGTCAACCGGAGCCAGTCGTCCAACGACACGTTCCCGACCGCGATGCACATCGCGGCGGTCGAGCAGATCGAGGGGCGGCTCCTGCCCGCGGTGGGGCGGCTGCGCGACACCCTGTGGGCGAAGGCGCGGGAGTTCAGCGACATCGTGAAGATCGGGCGCACGCACCTGCAGGACGCGGTCCCCCTGACCCTAGGGCAGGAGATGTCCGGCTGGGCCAGCCAGCTCGACCGAGCGCTCGGGCACATCCAGGCCGCACGGCCGGGGCTGTGCGAGCTCGCCCTGGGCGGCACCGCGGTAGGCACCGGGCTCAACGCGCCCCCCGGCTTCGGGGAGCGGGCCGCCCGGCGGATCGCCGAACTGACCGGGCGGCCGTTCGTCTCCGCGCCCAACAAGTTCGAGGCCCTGGCCGCCCACGACGCGCTCGTGTTCACGCACGGGGCCCTGCGAACGCTGGCGGCTGCCCTCACCAAGATCGCCAACGACGTGCGCTGGCTCGCCTCCGGTCCGCGCTGCGGGATCGGCGAGCTGCGCATTCCCGAGAACGAGCCGGGCAGCTCGATCATGCCGGGCAAGGTCAACCCCACCCAGTGCGAGGCGCTCACCATGGTCTGCGCCCAGGTCATGGGCAACGACGTCGCGGTGAGCGTGGGCGGCGCCTCCGGCAACTTCGAGCTGAACGTCTTCAAGCCGGTCATCATCCACAACGTGCTGAACTCGGTGCGACTCCTCGCGGACGCGAGCGAGTCGTTCGACGCTCACTGCGCGCGCGGCATCGAGCCCGACCGGGAGCAGATCCGATCCCTGGTCGAGCGCTCGCTGATGCTGGTGACCGCGCTCGCCCCGCGGCTCGGCTACGACCGCGCGGCGCGGATCGCCAAGAAGGCGCACGCCGAGGGTCTCACCCTGAAGGAGGCGGCGGTCGCGCTCGGCTATCTGACCGCCGAGGAGTTCGACCGCGAGGTCCGCCCGGAGAAGATGGTGGGCTAGCGCGCGCTGACGGGGGCCGGCGAGTCGGCGCCGGCGGCGCGCGGCCCGTCGGTCATCTTGGCGAGCACCTCGCGCAGCGTGGAGAGCCGGATCGGCTTCTTCACCACGAGATCCACCCCGTCCGGCTTCTCCCCGGCCGCGTTCATGAGGTCGCCGAATCCGGTGAGGAGGACGACCGGGGTGCTGGGGGCCTGCTCCTTCACCATGGCCGCGAGCTGATCGCCGCCTATCTCGGGCATCGCGCGGTCGGTGATCACCACCGAGAACTGCCCAGCCTTGAACTTCTCGAAGCCGTCGCGACCGTTCACCGCGGTCTCCACGGTGTGGCCGTCTCCGGTCAGGTACTCGGTGAGCACGTCCCGCGCGATCGGCTCGTCGTCCACCACCAGCACGTGCAGCGGCCCGCTGGGCACCGCGGTGCGCTGCTGGACGTCCCGGACCTGGGTGGTGTCGGCGGGCAGCAGGACGATGAAGGTCGTGCCCTTGCCCACGGTGGACTCGATGTCCATCGTGCCACGGTGCCGCTTCACGATCCCGAACACCATCGCGAGGCCGAGACCGGTGCCGCGCTCGCCCTTGGTGGAGAAGAAGGGCTCGAGGCATCGCCGCCGCACTTCCTCGGTCATGCCGGTGCCGGTGTCGCTCACTTCGAGGAAGACCTGGGGCGCGGCGGGCGCCAGGTGCGTCTCCTCGCTGACCGGGGCCTCGCGTAGGCCGGTACGAATGCGGATGTTGCCGCCCTCCGGCATCGCGTCCACCGCGTTGAAGATCAGGTTGGTCAGAAGCTCGCGGAGCTCGGACTCGCTGCCCAGGATGCGGGGCACCGGGCGCATGTCGGCTTCCACCAGGATCGTCCGGCCGCTGCCAAGGGCCTCGTCGCGCCAGCGGGGTCGGGTGAGGGCGACGGCCTGCTCCACCATCTGGTTCAGGGAGAGTGGGCGGTAGGTCTCGCCCTCCTCGCGCTTGCGGTAGAACTCGCGGAGGCGGCTCACCACGCTCGCCGCGTCCTCGACGCCGGTCATGATGAGCTTGAGGTACTTGGTGGCCTTGGCCGGGTCCTTCAGGATCTCCTGGTGCTCGAGCAGCATCTCCGCGTAGCCCGAGATCGGGACCAGCGCGTTGTTGAAGTCGTGAGCGAGGCCGCTCGCCATCTTGCCGACCGCGTTGAGCCGCTCCTGCTCGATGATGTGCCGCTGGCTGCGATGGAGCTCGATGGCCACCGCGGCCTGCTTGGCGATACCGTCGGCGAGGCGGAGGTCGTCGAGGGAGAAGGCGTGGGCATCCCGCGCCCACGCGATCGCGAAGATGCCGAGCAGCTCGTCGCTGACCTGGACCGGCTGGACCAGGAGCGAGGTGTGCGGCATGAGGTTCAGCGCGGGCTGGTTGAAGCGCGGGTCGGTCTTGCTGTTGCTCGAGTGCAGCGCGGTGCGGAGGCGCTTAGCCAGGTCGATCAGCGGGTCGTCGGGGGCCAGCGGCAGGCCCGAGAGCGGCTCGCGCAGGTCGCGCGGCACGTGATAGCCGGCGAGGGGGATGAAGCGATCACCCCCGCGGGTCACGCACCATGCGACGCCGTGGTCGGCGCCCAGGATGCGCACCATCTCGCGGGTGGTCCGTCGGATCGCCTCGGGGAGATCGGGAGCCGAGCCGATGGCCTGGCTGACTGCGAGGAGCGTCTCGGTCTGCTGCAGGCGGGACTGGATCTCGTCGTACAGGCGTGCCTTTTCGAGCGCGACCGCGGCCTGCGCGGCCAGTGTGGTCGCGAGGCGGATCTCCTCCTCGGTGAAGACGTGGAGCGTCTTCAGATGATCGAGGATGAGCACACCGGCGGTGCGGCCCTGGTGGATCAGCGGTACGACCAGAGCCGCCTTCGCCTGGAAGAGACCCACCCAGCCCTGCGGGACCCGCGGGTCGCTGCCCGGATCCGAGATGACCACCGGCTCCTGTCGCCGGACCGCTTCCAGGAGGAACGAGGGCATTTCCTCGAGCGCGAGCGCGCGCAGGGACTCTGCCCCGTCGCCATTCTTGGCGGCCGACCCCCGGTCCGCGAGCTGCGAGCTGACCGGCACCATCAGCTGCCCCGATTTGTCGCGGAGGAAGATCGAGCAGCGGTCCACCCGGCAGGCGCGGGCGGCGCCGTGGGCGATGACCTCGAAGAGCTCCTTTTGCTCCAGCGCCGAGCCGATGGCCTCGGTCACCTCGAGCATTCGGTCCGTCTCCTCGGCGCGCTGCTTGACCGCCTTGAGGGCCTCGCGGAGCTGCTCGGTGGTGCGCTGCAGCTCCTGGGTCTTCTGCATGGAGCGCTGCGCGGTCGAGCTCGCCTCGGCCCGGGTGCGGCGCTGGCTGCGCCAGGCCGCGGGCAGGAGGATCAGGCAGAGCACGCCGCCGGCCGCCCCCGCGATGATCCAGGCGAGCTGGTTCCAGCGCTCCTGAGCGGCCTCGGTGCGGAGGGGGGCTTGCGAGAGCTCGACGACGCCGACCACCCGCGCCACGCCCGGGCTGTAGACCGGGACGTAGAGGTCGGCCACGTTCGGAGCCGTGAAGTTCTCCGGCGCCGCGTTGGGAGGGGCCACCGCGGTGAACCGCACCGCGACGCGGCCGGCGAGGGCTTCCTTCAGCTCCTGGCCGTCGGAGTGCTGGCCGACCAGCCCCGACTGCACCGCCCACACCACGTTGCCCTGCGGGTCCCAGACCTTGATGTGCACGACGCCGGGCAGCTCGCGGACGAAGCGCGCGCTCTCCTCGGCCCAGCGCTTCGGGCTACGCGCGCTCTGGCCGGCGAGCAGCTCGGGGAGGCCGCTGCGATCCACCGCCCGCTGGGCGATCGCGGCGGTCTCGGTCCACTCCGGCTCGGAGATCGCGACGTCGAGGAGCCAGCCGAGGCCGATGCCGAGCGCGCCGGTGAACACCGCGATGCAAAGGAGTCGGATCGCAATCGTGCGGACGAGCCCGCGCAGCATCACCCAAGACATGAAGGACTCCCGTGCCGGTCGTCGGCGTCGAGGCTGGAAAGAAGCTCGGGCAGCCGGTCCGCGGAGACCGGGCGCGCGAAGTAGTAGCCCTGGCCCTGGTCGCAGCCAACCGAGCGGAGCTGGGATAGCTGCTCGGTGGTTTCCACCCCTTCCGCGGTTACCGTGATCCCCAGGCTCTTGGCCAGGGTGACCACCGCCCGGATGATGGCGGTGTCCTCGTTGTCGAAGCCCACGCCCTTGACGAGCGAGCGGTCGATCTTGAGACAGTCCACCGGCAACCGCTTGAGATAGGAGAGCGACGCGTAGCCGGTGCCGAAGTCGTCGATGGCGAGGCGCACGCCGATCTTCTTGAGGGCCTCGAGCCGGTCGAGCATCTTCGGATCGTCCCGCATGAGGACGGCTTCGCTGATCTCGAGCTGCAGGCGCTCCGCGGCGAGGCCCGTCTCGCGTAGGATCAGGGCGACCTCGTCGGGCAGGGCGTCGCGCTCGAACTGGCTCGCCGACAGATTGACGCCTACCACGAGGCGGACCCCGCCCGGCCCCTCCGGCGTCCAGGCCCGCGCCTGGCGGCATGCCTCACGTAGCACCCACTGGCCCATCGGCACCATCAGGCCCGATTCCTCGGACAGCGCGATGAAGTCGGCGGGGAGCAGGGCGCCACGCCGTCGGTGATCCCAGCGGATCAGGGCCTCCACCTCGACGGCGCGGATGGACGCGAGGGTCACCACCGGCTGATACCGGAGCGTCAGCTCCTGACGGGCCCCCGCGGTGCGGAGATCCGATTGTAGATCCAGGCGCTCGCGGGTGGAGATGCTGAGGCCGGGCTGGTAGAGCTCGTAGCGGGCGCGTCCCTCGGCCTTGGCCTGATACATCGCGAGATCGGCGTTGTGCAGGACCTCGTCCGGCTGCATGGAGCCGCCGCGGGTCAGGGCGATGCCGATGCTCGCCGAGATCAGGACGTCGCGGCCCTCGACCACGAACGGGCGCTGGATCTCGGCGGAGACGCGCTCGGCCACCGCGGTGGCGCCGGCGAGATCGTCGGTGTCCTCGAGGAGCAGCCCGAATTCGTCGCCCCCGAGGCGGGCGACGGTGTCCTCGGGGCGCAGACACGAGGCGATGCGGTGGCCGACCTCGAGCAGAAGGCGGTCGCCGACTTCGTGGCCGAGCGTCTCGTTCAGGATCTTGAAGCGGTCCAGGTCGAGGAAGAGCACCGCGAGGTTCGACCCACCGCGCTCCGCGCGGGTCAGCGCGTGGGCCAGGCGGTCCATGAAGAGGGCGCGGTTGGGCAGGCCGGTGAGCCCGTCACGGAACGCCTCGCGGATGAGCTGGTCCAGGCGGCGGGGGAACTCGTTGATCTCCTGCGACTGCTGCTCGATGGTGGCGAGCATGCGCGCAAAGGAGCTCATGAGCGTGCCGATCTCGTCCTTGCGTCTCGACTCCGCGGGTGGAAGGTCCGGATGCGGCTGGTTGCTGAGCTGCGCCGCGCGCGACAAGGCGGTGGCGATGTCCCAGACCACGAAGGCACCGCCCGCCATCAGGAGGAGCGCGAAGACCACGAGCGCGGGAACGTTCACCGAGTCGACGAGCCAGGCGAGGGGGCCCAGGAACTCACGCACCGGCGCATGGAACGCGTAGGTGAGCAGCAGCAGCGGGATGACCGAGCAGAGGGTGAGGGCGAAGATCACCTTGCGCCGGACCTGCTGGCCGGCAAAGGCCACCTCACGGTTGATGGGTTCCTTACTCATCGGGCCTCCAGAGGGAGGAAATCGAGCAAGAGCGGTGCCACGGGGTGGGGGGGCTAAGCCGCTGATAAGAGGGCTCTCGAATCGCGGTCGAGAGGCGCGCCGTCGAGGGACTTACAAATTGTCGAAGGAAGCGACGATTTTCGTCTACGGCGCCTTCCAGACGGCGCTGCCGTCGCGATCCGAGAGCTGTAGGCTCGGCGCCCGCGTGGGGCTGATCGCGATCGAGACTTGCGGCCGACCCTGGTCGTTGCCAAGCCCGAGGCTCGTGCCGCCCGGCGACGCCACCAGCCAGCCCTGCTGTCCCCGCGTCGCGACCGAGAGCTGCCCGTTGTCGCCGGTCGCGGCCAGCTGCGCCTGCGCGCCCGCGCGCGAGACGGACAGCGCGGCCGACTGGCCGGGGGTAACCGTCAGATCGACGTTCGTGGCGCCGTCCTGGTCCGTCATGGTGAGGCGCGTGCGGTCGTTGTCGTCCACCGTGAACATGGCGCGGCCGCGTCCGTCGGCGTCGGTGATCACCAGCCGCCGCGTCTTCACCTCGTCGGGGCTGGTGGTGACGGTGGCGGCGACGGCACCGAAGAGCCCGGCGCACGCCAGCGCGGTGATGCCCAGGCGGCGCCACCCGGCGAGCTCCCGCTCGAGGCGGTTCAGGCGTCCGTGCAGGTCGGCGAGAGTCGGCTCCGTCATCGTGTTCCTCCTAGGGGCTCGGGCTGGTGCGTGATCGTGGGCCGCGCGCGGCGACGGCCCCAGCCTGCCCCGGCCGGCCGCGGATGTCCAGTCCCTCCCGCCTTGACCCCCCGCGAGGCGGCGTGTTACACAGGGGCGGCTCCCGATGACGCGACCGGTCCCGTCCCGCCTCCCATCCCGAGGAGAACTGACCATGCATCGTTGCCTGGCTACTACCGTCGCCCTCTGCGTGACCGCCGTCCTGGCCGCGCCCTCCGCCGCTCCCGCGCAAGCGCCGCAGTACGTGTGGAAGGCGGGCACGGTGACCGCGGGAGGCAACCCGCTCAACGACGCGATGGAGCTCTTCGCCAAGCAGCTCGCCGAGCACAGCAAGGGGCGGATCAAGGTGGACGTCCACATCGCCAACGCGCTCGCCAAGGGCGAGGGCGCGCACCTGGAGGGCGTGCAGCTGGGCACCATCGACGTGGTCGCGATCGGAAGCGCCCCGGTGGGCGGGATGTTCGAGCCCCTCTACCAGTCGCTCGACCTGCCCTTCCTCTGGTCGACGCGCGAGCAGGTGTGGAAGGTCATGGACGGCCCGCTCGGGCAGGAGCTCCTGAAGAAGATGGAGAGCAAGAACCTCAAGGCCTTCTGCTTCGGCGGCGGCTGGGGGTTCCGCAACATGATGTCCAACAAGCGGCCGATCACGACGCCGGAGGACATGAAGGGCCAGACCATCCGAGTGCAGGAATCGCCCACGTACGTGGCGATGATGAAGGCGATGGGGGCCAACCCGGTGCCGATGGCCTACGTCGAGGTGTATCTGGCCATGAAGCAGGGGACGATCGACGGGATGGAGCTGCCGTCGTTCACGTTCACCTCGGACAAGTTCCAGGAAGTGACCAAGTACTACTCGCTGACCCGTCACTCGTATCCGCCGATCGCCTGGTTCATGAACCTCAAGAAGTACCAGGCGCTTCCTGCCGACATCCAGAAGGTCGTGGACGACTCGATGCGCGACGCCTGCCAGGTCCACCGGCGGCTCGAGGTCGAGAAGGAGAAGAGCGACTTCGAGGTGATGAAGAAGGCGGGCGTGCAGATCAACGAGGTGAAGGACATCAAGGCCTTCCAGGCCCTGATGAAGCCGGCCTACGATTACGTGGAGGGCCAGGTCGGCAAGGAGTTCATGGTCAAGCTCCGGACGGCGGTACAGGCGGCGTCGACGAAGTAGTCTGTGCTGCTCCGCGCGCTGTCGCGGATCGTCGAAGGCCTGCTTTTGGTCATGATGGTCGTGCTCTGCCTCGACGTGTTCCTCGGGGTCTTCTCCCGCTACGTGATCGCGCGCACCTTCACCTGGTACGACGAGATCGCCCGGCTGCTCTTCGTCTGGATCGTGTTCCTGGGGGCGGCGGTGGGCGTGCGGCGCAGCGCCCACTTCCGCCTCCATCTCCTGATCGATCGCCTGCGTCCCGGGGGCCGTCGTCTCGCCCACGTGATCGGTGTCCTCGTCCTGATCGGTTTCGGCCTGGTCCTGATCCAGCAGGGCTGGAAGCTGGTCGAGCTCGGACAGTTCCAGCGGACCCCGGTGATGGGCCTCTCCAAGCAGTGGGTCTACGCGTCGGTTCCCACGGGTGGGGCGCTCGTCATCCTCTACAGCCTGCCGCATCTCTGGCGCGCGCTCCGCGGCGCGCCCGACGCCGTCCCATGATCCCGGTCATCGCGGTCTCGTTCGTGGTCCTGCTGCTGCTGGGCGTGCCGGTGGCCTTCGTGATCGGGGTGTCGGGTTTCATCGGGCTCTGGTGGAGTGGTCAGTACCCGCTCACCGTGGTCGTGAAGCAGATCTTCGAAGGCGTGGACTCGTTCGTCCTGCTCGCGATCCCGCTCTTCATCCTGGCCGGCGCGCTGATGGAGACGGGCGGTATCGCGGTGCGGCTGGTGCGGCTGGCCCAGGTGCTGGTGGGCTGGATCCGGGGCGGGTTGTCCATGGCGGTCGTGGTGGCCGAGTACATCTTCTCGGGGATCTCGGGCTCCACGGTGGCGGACGTCTCGGCCATCGGCTCCACCATGATCCCGCCGATGCTACGCGCGGGCTATCGGCCGGAGCAGGCGGTCGCGGTCGTCTCGGCGGCCTCCGCGATGGGCATCCTGGTGCCGCCCTGCATCCTGATGATCGTGATCGGCTCGGTGGCCAACGTCTCGGTCGCCGCGCTGTTCGCGGCCGGCTTTCTGCCCGCGGTGGTACTGGCGCTCGCCATCATGGTGTACATCTGGTTCGACGCCCGGCGCAGCGGCATCGAGGCCCGCGCGCGCGCCACCTGGGCGGATATCTGGCGCGCGTTCACGGACGCGGTGGTTCCGCTCGGCCTGCCCGCCATCATCTTCGGTGGCATCCTGGGCGGAGTGGTGACACCGACCGAGGCGGCCGTGCTCGCGGTCATCTATGCGTTCATCGTCGGCGTCTTCATCTACCGCGAGATCGCCTGGGCCGACCTGCCGCACATCCTGGTACAGAGCGCGGTGGTCACCGCGGCGGTGTGCTTCCTCCTGGGCACCGCGGCGGTGGTGGCGTGGGTGCTGGCCGTGCAGCAGATCCCGCAGATCCTCCTGAGCCTCATGCTCGCGGTGCCCGGCGGGAATGTCGTGTTCCTGGTCCTGACCGCGGTTCTCTTCATCCTGCTGGGGGCGGTGCTGGAAGGCCTGCCCGCGGTGGTCATCCTGCTGCCGACCTTCATGCCAGTGGTGACCCGGCTCGGCATCGACGTCATCCACTACAGCACGGTGGTGGTGGCCGCGACCGGCATCGGCCTGTTCCTGCCGCCGATCGGCGTCGGGTTCTTCATCGCGTGCGGCATCGCCAACATTCCGGGTGACCGCGCGACCGGCGCGATGATGCCCTACGTGTACATGATGTGCGCGGGGCTCATGATCGTGATCCTCGTGCCCTGGGTCACCCTGATCGTTCCGCGCCTGCTGGGGCTGGGCTAGCACTCACTCCGCCATCAGCACCGCGGTGCCCACGACGCGGTCCGCGGCCAGCGCCTGCAGCGCCAGGTTGGCTTCGGCGAGCGGGTACCGCGTGACCCGCGGCCGGATGGGCACGGCCGCGGCCTCCGCCAGGAGCGCCTCGCCGTCGGCCCGCGTGTTGGCGGTGACGCTCTGAAGCGTCTTCTCCCAGAAGAGATTCGGCTCGTAGGCCATGGCGGGCACGTCGCTCATGTAGATGCCCGCGAGCGCCACCGTGCCACCTTTCTCGAGGCTCTGGAGAGCCACCGGCACCAGCTCGCCCGCGGGAGCGAAGATGATCGCGGCGTCGACGCGCTCGGGCAGGGGATCACCCGGGGCTCCGGCCCACCGCGCACCCAGGTCCA
Organism: Nitrosotalea sp.; assembly: GCA_035519555.1. GTDB lineage: Bacteria > Methylomirabilota > Methylomirabilia > Rokubacteriales > CSP1-6 > CAMLFJ01. The sequence continues at coordinate 17,606 of DATIWG010000084.1, forward strand.
GAGCCAGCCGGCGATGTGCGGCGTCGCGCGTCGAGGCGTACACCGTGCAGCCCCAGTGGCGCGCCACCTGCAGCGTGATGTGGGCGGACGACCCGAAGCCGTAGAGGGCGAGGCGACCGCCGCGCGGGACCCGGCTGCGGCGGAGCGCCCGGTACCCGATGATCCCGGCGCAGAGCAGGGGAGCGGCCTCGGCGTCATCGAACACCGCGGGGATTGCGTAGGCGAAGGCCTCCGGCACGCAGCAGGACGTCGCGTAGCCTCCATCGTCGGTCCACCCCGTGTAGGTGGAGCGCTCGCACAGGTTCTCGCGTCCGGTGGCGCAGAAGGCGCACGTCCCGCACGTCGAGCGGAGCCAGGCGATGCCGACCCGGTCTCCGATCCGGAACCGTCGTGCCCCGGGCCCGAGGGCCTCGACACTGCCGACCACCTGGTGGCCCGGTACGATGGGTAGCCGGCGCGGGGCCAGATCGCCTTCGATCACGTGCAGGTCGGTCCGGCAGGTGGCGCAGCAGTGGACCCGCACGCGCACCTCGCCGGGGCCCGGCGCCGGCGGGGCGACCTCGGCCAGCTCGAGGGGCGAGGAGCCGATCGGTCCCTGAGCCCGGAGCACCATGACGCGCATGACGACGCGATTCTGCCACAGGACTCCACCCTTGCAGGCCCGCCCGCGCCCAGAGTAGGCTTGAGCGGCTCAAACGCCATGAGCGAGGAGGCAAGGATGTGCGGAGGGCTCGGCGGCGATACGCCGTGGAGTTTCACGTCGCGCGGTGGTTTCCCTTCATTCTGAACTGAGGAGGCCGACATGCCAGAGTTGACCCGCCGGTACATCGTCATGTCCATGGCGTCCGAGGCGCCGTTCGACGCCCACGATCCGGAGGCCCCGTTCGTGCTGAAGCCGTGGAAGGACCCAGCGGCGCTTCGGGCGCTCGAGACCTATCGAGACCACTGCTATCCGGAGCTGGCCAGCGACCTCTCCGCGTGGATCCTCACGATCGCGAATGGGGCCAAGCTGCGCGGCGGCGTCGGAGCCCGGAACGAAGCCCACATCGCGAGCCGGCCCAAGGGGCGGTCAGCCGCGAAGCCCAAGCCCAAGGCCAAGACTAAAGCCTCGGCGAAGAAAAAGGCAAATAAACCATCGAAGAAAAAGAGGAATCGACGCTAGTGGGCGGACCCTCAGTCGAGCGTCTGTCCGAGCTGGTCGCCAGCGCCTCCCGGATCGTGGCGTTCACGGGCGCGGGAGTCAGCACCGAGTCCGGCATCCCCGACTTCCGGAGCCCCGGTGGGGTCTGGGACCGCTTCGACCCCAACGAGTTCACCTTCCAGAACTTCATGAAGAGCGAGGCCGGCCGGCGCCGCTACTGGGAGCTGGGCCGTACAACGTTCCCGGTGATCCGCGGGGCCGAGCCCAATCCGGGCCATCACGCCCTGGTGACCTTGTGGCGCCTCGGCAAGCTCGACTGCGTGATCACCCAGAACATCGACAACCTGCACCAGCGCGCCGGCCTGCCCGCCGACCGGGTGATCGAGCTGCACGGCAACGCCACCCGGGCGCGCTGCCTCACGTGCGAGCGCCCGTACGAGCGCGAGCGGATCCAGGAGTGGCTCGACGCGGGTGTGGTCGTTCCCGCCTGCGACCCGCCCTGCGGCGGCATCATCAAGCCGCGCACGATCATGTTCGGCGAGGCGATGCCGCGGGTCGAGCTGGAGGAGGCCGAGCGTCGGGCCCGAAGCTCGGATCTCTTCATCGTGGTGGGCTCGTCCCTCGTCGTGTATCCGGCCGCGTACATGCCGCTGCACGCCAAGGACTCGGGCGCCACGCTGGCGATCGTCAACCTGACCGAGACGCCGCACGATGGTCAGGCCGACCTGGTGGTCCGGGGTAGCGCCGCCTCGGTTCTCTCGGTGGTCGTCGACCGTCTGCCGACGCGGCCGGCGTCGCGCTGAAGGACCGCCCGATGACCGCCGCTCTCGTGGAGCGCCTGATCAAGGGGCGCTTGGCCCATGAGGCCACGCCACCGATCAGCGAGTCCACGCCCGACATCACCCTCGAGCAGGCCTACGGCCTCCAGCGTCAGCTCGAGCAGGCGCTGATCGGGCGGGGCGAGCGCGTGGTGGGTTACAAGGTCGGGTTCACGACCGCGGCGCTCCAGGAGCGTCACGGCGTGACCGAGCCCGTTCTCGGCTTCCTGCTGGGCTCCGGCGTCTACGGCAGCGGCGACGCGGTGCCGCTGTCGCGCTTCATCGCGATCGGGGTCGAGGTCGAGGTCGCGTTCCTGCTCGGATCGGACCTGGCCGGGCCCGGGGTGACGCCGGCCTCCGCGCTGCTCGCGGTGGAGGGCGCCCTGCCGTCCTTCGAGCTGATCGACTTCCGCCTGAGCGGCACGCCGCGGGGCGCCGACGTGATCGCCGACGGCGTGTACACCAACGCGATCGTGCTCGGCCGGCCGCTCACGCCGGTGACCGGCATCGATCTGGCGCTGGAAGGCGTGGTGTTCGAGCAGGACGGCCAGATCGTGGCGACCCAGACCGCCGCGGAGGTGCTGGGCAATCCGCTCGTCTCGCTCGCCTGGGCTGCCAACGCCCTCGGCCGGATGGACCGCGGCCTGCGCAGAGGGGACATCGTGCTGACCGGCTCGATCTCGAAAGTACTGCGGCCCACCGCCGGCCAGTCCGTCCGCGCCTCCTTCACGCGCCTCGGTTCCGTGGCCTGCCGCTTCGTGTGAATCTCGAGACCCTCCGCCGTCGGCTCGACGCCGGGCTGAGTCGGAGACCACGGGTCGCGCTGGACCGGAGCGATCTGGTGTCGGCGGCGGTGCTCGTGCCGATCACCGATCGCGACGGGCCTCATCTCCTGTTCACCAAGAAGACGGGTGGCGTGCCCCACCACAAGGGCCAGTTCTCATTCCCGGGCGGCATCGTCGACGTTCGCGACGGCTCGCGGGTGGAGACCGCGCTGCGCGAGGCCTGGGAGGAGATCCACCTGCCCGCGGAGGCGGTGGAGGTGCTGGGGTTGCTCGACGACACCGAGACCCGCGCGACCAACTTCATCATCACCCCGGTGGTGGGGATCGTTCGAGATCCGGTGGACCTCCGGCCGGATGGCCGCGAGATCGAGCGCGTGCTAGAGGTGCCGCTGCAGACGCTGCGCGATCCGGCCATCTTCCGGACCGAGATGTGGGAGCGCAACGGCGAGCCGCATCCGGTGCTCTTCTACGACGTCTCGCCCGACGACATCATCTGGGGCGCCACCGCCCGGATCCTGAGCCAGTTCCTCGCTCTGCTGGACGAGCCGGAGCCGCCCGCGTGAGCCCGGGGCCCGTGCTGGTCGAGGTCGCCGGCGGGGTGGCGCGTGTGACGCTCAATCGCCCCGAGGTGCGGAATGCGCTCAACGCCGCGATGCTGGCCGAGCTGGACGCGGCGTTGCGCCGCCTGGAAGACGACCCCGAGGCCCGCGCGATCGTGCTGCGCGGGGCGGGGGACCGGGCGTTCTGCGCCGGCGCCGATCTGAAGGGGGTCGGCGACCGGGGCACCACCTTGCAGGCGCGCGAGTCATTCGGCGGGCTCGCGCGCATCCTCGAGTTCATGTCGCGGATGCGAACGCCGATCATCGCGCAGGTGCACGGCTATGCGCTGGCCGGTGGCTGCGGCCTCGCCGCCGGCTGCGACGTGGTGGTGGCGGCCGACGACGCGGTCTTCGGGCTGCCCGAGATCAAGGTGGGGCTGCTGCCGCTGATCGTGATGGCGCCGATCCTGCGTGCGGTGGGTCGCAAGCGGGGGCTGCTGATGATCCTGAGCGGCGAGCCGGTGTCGGCCCGGGAGGCCTACGAGATGGGCCTGGTCAGCCGGCTCGTGCCCCGGGCCGATCTGGAGCCGTCGGTGAGCGCGCTCGCCTCCACGCTGGCCGGCTACTCGCCGACCGCCCTGGGACTGGCCAAGGAAGCGGCGATGATGGTGTCCGAGATGGAGTACGGCGCGGCCCTGCGCTACCTGCGCGAGATGATCACGCTGGTGGCCCTCTCCGACGACGCCCGCGAGGGCATCGCGGCCTTCTTCGGCAAGCGCGCGCCGCGCTGGACCGGGCGCTAGCCCTGCCCGCACCAGCCCAGCCTCCAGAGCGGCTGGCCGCCGGTGGCCTCTGCCCCACCTGCGTGCACACCCGACGCATCGTGTCGGGCCGCGGATCGGAGTTCTGGCTGTGCGCGCTGGCCGTGCGGGACCCGGCGTTTGCGAAGTATCCGCACCTGCCCGTGCTACGCTGTCCAGGACATCAGCCCAAGTCCACGGAGGTCTGATCGTGCCCAGAATCGTCCGGGCGGCTGTGCTGGGGGGCACCGTCGTCCTCGTCGCCCTCTCCAGCTCGGCGGGGTGGGGGCAGCCCAAGGAGCTACCCGCCAAGATCGTCACGCTCGGCGGACCCGCCGAGCTCTTCAAGAAGGACGCGCCGGACTGGAAGTCGGCCGCGCTCCGCGCGGAGGTGGGCGAGGGCGACAGCGTTCGGACCCAGGTCGGCGGGCGGGTCGCGCTCAGGACGGGCAGCGGCCAGGCCCTGCGTCTCGGCTCGCGGTCACAGGTCGCTCTGCCCCCCGGCTCCGACGGGGACGGCGCCCCGACGCGCGTGCGATTCGACTACGGGTGGCTCTGGGTCGCAGTGATGCCGGGCGGCGCGGAGCCGACCCAGGTGGAGGTGCGAGCGGGGCCGGCGGTGATCACGGTACGCGGCGGCGGCGTCGCGATCCGTCGGAACCAGGACGGCTCGACCCTGGTCCAGGTCCATCACGGCACTGCGCAGTGCGCGGGCCCGGATCGTCAGTGGGAGCGCACCCTGACCGGCCCCCAGCAGCTCCTCGTGCCCACCTCCGGCCCGCCCGGCCCTCCCGTGAACCTGACCGTCGACCCGCTCGAGACGACCTGGGTCCGGTGGAACGCGGACCAGGACTTCGCGGGCGGCTACGGTGGCGCGAAGCCACAGCCATGAGCCTGGAGGCGCTGGTGGTAGGCACGGAGCTCCCCGAGTATCGCGTGAGCGCCATCGCGACCTCCGACGCGTGGGAGAACAAGATCCACGAAGACTCGCTGGCCCGTGAGTTCGGCTTCCGCGGGGGCCTGGTCCCCGGTATCACCGTCTACTCGTGGATGACGCATCCGGTGGTAGCGGCGCTGGGCGGCACGTGGCTCGATCACGGCACGTTCTCGGTCCGCTTCGCCAAGCCGGTGTACTTCGGTGAAGAGGTGACGGTGCGGACGAGCGTCGCCGCGCATTCCCGGGACGAGGTCACGATCCAGGCGCGCGTCGTCAACCGCGAGGATGAGGTCTGCGCTACCGCGACGATGGGCCTGCCCCTCGGCCCGCTGCTGCCGCTGCCGGACGTGGCCGCCCACCCCGCCGCCCCGTTGCCCGACGAGCGCCCGCTCGCGAGCCGGGCCTTCCTCGCGAGCCGCACCGTCCTGGGGACGCCCGCGCTGCTCCTGGATCGGCCCGCCCTCGATGCCTTCCTGCTGAAAGTCAGCGAGCGGCTGCCACTGTACCGCGGCGCCGACGCGCCGGCCCATCCCGGTCTCTACCTCGAGCTGGCCAACCGAGCCCTCGACCGCAACGTTCGGGTCAGCCCGTGGATTCACGTGGAGAGTCACGGTCAGCACCTGAGCGTCCCCCGTGTGGGCCAGCCGCTCGAGATGCGCGCCAAGGTGAAGAGCCTCTTCCAGGGGAAGGGCCACGAGTTCGTGGAGCTGGATCTGCTCTTGCTCGCGGAGGGCGCGCGCCCGGTCGCGGCCATCCGCCACATCGCTATCTACCAGCTGCGGGCCACGGGATGACCTGGTGACGAAGATCCTGGTGGTCGACGACGAGGCGGAGATCCGGTCACTCCTCGGCGCCGTCCTTCAGAGCAAGGGATACGAGGTGGTCACCGCGGAGGACGGCGCCGCCGCCCTCCAGCAGGTCCAGCGCGAGCATCCAGGCGTCATCTTGATGGACCTCAGCATGCCCCGCATGAGCGGAATGGACGCGCTGCCCGAGATCAAGCGGCTCGATCCGGACATTCCCGTTGTCATCTGCACCGCGCACGCCGACCTGGCCACCGCGGTGCGCGCCATGAAGCTCGGGGCCTACGACTACCTCACCAAGCCGTTCGACGTGGAGCTGCTGGCCCTGACGGTGGGCCGCGCGGTGGAGCGCAGCCAGCTCCGGTTGCGCATCGACGAGCTGAAGCGCCAGGGCCAGGGCACGTCGCTCGCCGAGCGCATGGGGGCCAGTGCCGCGATCGCGCAGGTGATCCAGCAGGTGGCCCAGGTCGCCGAGTCCAACTTCACGGTCCTGGTTCAGGGCGAGACGGGAACCGGCAAGGAGCTGATCGCGCGGGCCATCCACCAACAGAGCCGGCGGCGGCAGGCCTCCTTCGTGGCTGTCGACTGTGGGGCGATCCCGGAGACGCTGGTGGAGTCGGAGCTGTTCGGCCACGAGCGCGGCGCCTTCACCGGCGCCCAGACGAAGCGCGAGGGGCATTTCCAGCTCGCCAAGGGCGGCACGCTGTTCCTGGACGAGATCGGGAACGTCCCGCTCGCCACGCAGGCCAAGCTCCTCCGGGCCCTGGAGCAGCGGGAAGTCCATCCGCTCGGCGGCGCGCGGGCGGTGGCGGTCGACGCGCGCATCATCGCGGCCACCAACGCGGAGCTGGAGGAAGGCGTGAAGGCCGGGCGCTTCCGCGCCGACCTCTACTACCGGCTCACCGAGTTCACGATCACACTGCCGCCGCTCCGTAGCCGGCGCGAGGACATCACGCATCTCGCGCAGCGCTTTCTCGACGAGGTGAGCATGGAATTGCGCCGGCCGGTGCGGCGCGTGTCGGAGGAGGCGATGGCCGCCCTGCTGCGCCACGACTGGCCAGGCAACGTGCGGGAGCTCAGGAACGTGATCCGCAAGGCGGCGCTGCTTGCCGCCGACGTGGTGACCGCCGAGCACATCCCGACGCTGAGCGCATCGATGTCCGGCTCCACCCGCGTGGCCGCCGATCCGGCCGGCGGGGATCTGTCGCTTCGCGAGGTGGCCGAGCTCGCCACAGTGCAGGCCGAGCGCGAGGTGATCCGGCACGCGCTCGAAGCGACCAAGGGCAACAAGAGCCAGGCGGCCCGCATCTTGCGGACCGACTACACGACGCTTCACGCCAAGATGAAGCGCTATGGGATCTTCGCGCGAGATTTCATCCGGCGCTGATCGGGTCCTCGTGGCGCCCCCATAGCGGTGCTCCCATAGATCATCCTGTTTCGGGGGAATCGACCCTCGAGGGCCCGCTACAGCCTTGAGCTGTAAGTATCCGATAAGATGATTTTTATACGTAGATGGCCATGGCGGACCTCAAGATTCGGCTGGTGGCACCGAACTTGCCCCTGCAGTCACCGCAGAAGGCGTAACCGGCCATCGGAGGAGGACGCGCATGAGCAGTGGCGGAACCGTCTCGTCTTGGATGACGCAGCCGTCGGAGGGTCCCTACGCGACTGATGTGCCGGTCGGCCCGCTCCCTCTTCGCCGGACGGTGGCGCGCGCGGTGGCCCGGGCCGAGGTGGAGGCGATCCAACGCGCCCTGGAGATCACCCAGGGCAACAAGAGCCAGGCGGCCCGGCTGCTACGCACCAACTACGCCACGCTCCACGCCAAGATGCGGCGCCACGGCATCTCCACGCAGCAGCCCCGCGAGTAGGCGCGACGCCCGGTCACCCGATCACGGCCACCACAGATACAGGAAGCGGGGTCCGCCTCCACCCAGAGCGGTCGCGAATTGGGCCAGGGTGCTCTCCGCGCTCGAGGTGACGGGCGTCGCGGAGTAGATGTTCGTTCGATACTCCTTGGGGCGGTGGTACATGACTACCTTCGCTTCGGTCAGTCCCGCCCGTTCCTTCGCCAGCGACACCACGTCCTCCAGATACCCGATCCGGTCCACCAGGCCCAGGCCCATAGCCTGATCCGCGGTGTAGATCCGGCCGTCGGCGATGGCCCGCACGCGATCCTCGGGCATCTTGCGCGACTGCACGATGAGGCGGACGAAGCGCCCGTACATGTCGTCGATGACGGCCTGGAATACCGCCCGCTCCGGCTCGGTCAGGGAACGGAACGGCGAGCCCGCGTCCTTCATGGGCCCCGACTTGATGGCGAGCGGCGCCACCCCGATCTTCTCCATCAGACCCTGCGCGTTGACCGTGATCATCACCACGCCGATGCTCCCGGTGATCGTGGTCGGGTTGACCACGATGGTGTCCGCGGCCAGCGCGGCGTAGTAGCCCCCGGAGGCCCCCACGTCCATGATGGCGGCGATGACGGGCACCTTCTTGCGCTCCTTGAAGGCAAGCAGCTCGTGGTAGACGATGTCGGAGGCGGTGATGGTGCCCCCCGGGCTGTTGATCCGGACGATGAGGGCTCGGACGCGATCGTCGTCCTCCGCCTTCCGCAGCTCCTCACGCACCCGCGCCAGGAGGGGGACGCGCGGGGGCGGGGCCCCGAGCGAGAAACTCACCACGTCCTCGGAGAGGAGGCCGGAGAGATCCAGTATCAGGATCTTGCTCGATCCCTTGCCCTCGACCGTCTCCTCCTCGAGCGGCTTGATCCGCGGCTGGAGATCGATGGTGACCAACGAGCAGCCGGCCAGGGCGAGCAGGGACGTGAACGTGAGGACGAGCAGTCGGCGCATGCCGGCAGTATACGGGTCCGCGTCCGGCGGACCTAGCTTCGCCGACCGGCGCTCAGCGGTGGTGATACTCCGGACACACGTGCTCGGCAACGGGGCCGAGCTGCTCGAGCATGCGCCCAGACGGGCACAGCGGACGCAGGATGAACTTGGAGGCGCCCGCCTTCACGTATTCCTCAACCTTCTCGAGGAGCCGACCCACCGGGCCGAAGGCGGTGCACTGGCGCATCGTCGCCTCGTCGACGCGCCCGCGTGGGATGAACGGCTGGGCCATCGCGAGCGCCGCCTCCTCGGTCTCGGCGATCGCGTAGTTGATCAGGGTGCCGAAGTGATCCTCGGGCACCTGCCGGCCCTCGGCCGTCGCCATGTCCTGCACCTTCTGGATGCCCGCGCGCATCTCGTCCGGCGTGATGAAGGACGGGATCCACCCGTCGCCGAGGCGGGCGGTGCGCCGCATGGCCGCCTCGCTCTTTCCTCCGATCCAGATCGGAGGCGGGGTCTGCCACGGCTTCGGGAAGATCGAGATGCGGTCGAGCTTGTAAAACTCGCCCTGGAACGTCACTTCGTCCTGCGTCCAGAGCATCCGCATGACCCGGATCGCCTCGTCGGTCCGTCGCCCGCGCTGGGCGAAGGCGACTCCGGAGGCCTCGAACTCGCGCGGCAGCTCGACCCCCACCCCGACCGCCGGAAACAGGCGCCCCTGCGAGAGCCAGTCCACGGTGGCCATCTCCTTCGCGGCGACGACCGGCGTTCGGTAGGGCAGGACGACCACGCTCGGGCCGAACTTCAGCCGCGTGGTACGCGCTCCGATGGCCGCGAGCGTCGTCATGACCTCGGGAACCGGAGCCGGCGAGGAGAGTCGGTCGGAGAGCCAGATCGAATCCACGTCGCTCCGCTCGAGCACGTCGCACAGCGTCCACAGAAATCCCGCGCCGTCGCGGCCGGGCGGCCACGGTCCCGGCATGATCCCGATCCGATACTTGATCGTCATGGTGCGGCATCCTACGCGTGCGTGTGGAGCCCCGTCAAGGCGCCGGGCTCGCGCGAAAGTTGACAGAAATGCCCTCGACGCGTCAGGGTCGAGTGAGCACGGCGCGAGACCGCGCGAGGGCGTAACGGCAGCGATCACGGCGAGGAGGGGTGGGTGAGCGGTCACGATCGGAGGTCCTTTCCCAGGGCGGCGGCGGCCTGGCCGGCCACCGTCGAGACCAGTGACGGTCGCGTCGTCCTGGGCGAGGTCGTCAACCTGAGCCTGTCGGGGATGAAGGTGCGATCCGAGACGGACGCGCCGGTGAACAGCGTCGTCACGGTTCGGGTCACGCTGCCCGGCGACGCGGGGCGACTCGAAATGGTCGGCACCGTGGTCCGCCGCGACGGCGAGAGTGTCGGGGTGGCGTTCCTCAAGATGTCGGATTCTCCGGCGGGCCGGGTCACTCCGTTCGTCTCGCGGGGCGACATGCGTCGCCGGTTCCCGCGCGTGCCGGTGAGCCTGCCCATCCGGGTCGAGGGGGGATCGGCCGGTACCGCGAGCGGGTATACGGTGGACCTGAGCGCCTCGGGGGGCCGGGTGGCCACCGACCAGCCGCTCGTCGAGGGCGACGTGGTCGTCATCGAGCTGCCAGCGCGCGCCGGGCTCGAGCGATTGCGCCTGCCGGCGCTGGTGTGGGAGGCCTACGAGGGCGGCGCGGTGCTCGTCTTCACCAATCTGGACGGCAGGGAGTTCGCCCGGCTCCAGGAGTACGTCGCCAACTGCCAGCCGCGAGGCTCCCGGCCAAGTTCCGTTTGACAGGCCAGGAGGCGCCGAATAAGATGAACGGCGATTCACTGCCTGCCATGCGTGATCCAGACAAGCCCCAGCAGATCATCGAGGCCGCGGTTCGGGTCTTCGCGCGCAAGGGCTACTTCAACTCGCGCGTCTCGGACGTTGCGCGCGAGGCCGGCATTGCAGCCGGCACCATCTACCTGTACTTCAAGACCAAGGAAGATATCCTGATCACGCTGTTTCGCCAGAAGATGGCGGCCTTCGTCACGTCCATGCGGCGCGCCATCGCCGACGAGCCCGACGCGGTGGCGAAGGTGCGCCGTCTCGTCCACCTCCACTTTCGCATGCTCGAAGAAGACCCGGACCTGGCCGAGGTGGTACAAATCGAGCTGCGGCAGGGCCAGAAGTTCTTCCGGGGCGCTTCCAGCCAGGAGGTGGCCGAGTACTTCGCCCTGATCGGCTCCGTGCTGGAGGAGGGGGTCAGCCAGGGCCATTTCAAGTCCGAGTTGCCCGTCAAGATCGCCACCAGGATGCTGTTCGGCGCCATGGACCAGATGACGACGTCCTGGGTGCTGGGCAAGCGCGGCTACCGCCTGGTGGACACCGCCCCGTCGGTCGCCGACCTGTTCCTGCAGGGCGTGGCCGCCCGTCTCTAGTCCCCACGCAAGAGGAGAGCTGCCCGATGGCGTACGAGACCCTCATCCTGACCCGCGAGGAGCGCTTCGCGATCATCACCCTCAATCGCCCGCCCGCCAACGCCATCAGCGAGACCCTGATGCGGGAGCTGAACGCGGCGCTTTCCGACCTAGAGCATGACGACGCGGTCCGCAGCGTGATCATCACCGGCGCGGGCGACAAGATCTTCTGCGCGGGTGCCGATCTGGGATCGGCCTTCCAGGGGGCCGACGTGGGGACCTTCATCCGCTTCGGCAACAGCGTGGTGCGCCGCATCGAGCGCTTCCCGAAGCCGGTGGTGGCGGCGATCAACGGCCACGCGCTCGGCGGCGGCTGTGAGATCGCGATGGGCTGCCACATCCGCATCCTGAAGGAGACCGCGCGGATGGGGCAGACCGAGTCCAATCTCGGCATCACGCCTGGCTTCGGCGGCACGCAGCGCTACCCGCGCCTGATGGGGCGCGGCCTCGCCCTCGAGCACCTGATCCTCGGCACGCAGATCCCGGCGGCGGAGTGTTATCGCACCGGCCTCGTCAACCGGCTCGCCAAGGAGGGGGAGACGCTCAACGACGCGAGGGCGCTGGCCCGCGAGCTCGCCAAGCGCCCGCCCGTCGCCACGCGGCTGATCATCGAGGCGGTCGACGACGGGCTTTACGCGCCCATCGACACAGCGATCGAGGTGGAGGTGCGCGCGTTCCTGCAGTCGCTCCGGACCGAGGACGCATCAGAGGGCATCCAGGCCTTCTTCCAGAAGCGCCCCGCCGATTTCAAGGGCCGCTAGGTGGACCTCGGCATCGCGGGGCGGACCGCGCTGGTCACCGGCGGAGCGCGGAGCCTCGGCAAGCAGGATTGCCTGGCGCTCGCCGCCGAGGGCTGCAAGCTCATCGTGCTCGATCTCAACGGCGAGGGCGCGGCCGAGACCGCCCGGGAGATCGTCGACGCCGGCGGCTCGGCGCGCGGCTATGCCGCCGACATCACCGAGCGCGCGGTCTTGACCGACGTGCTCCGGCGCGCGGAGAGCGAAGTGGGGCCCGTCGACATCTGTGTGAACAACGCGGGCTGGATCTACACCATGGGCCAGCTCAAGGACACCGCGGACGACGAGTGGGACCTGAATCTCCGCATCAACCTGACCGGTACCTACAACGTCACCAAGGCCGTCTTCCCCGGCATGCGCGAGCGTGGGTGGGGTCGAGTCATCTGCATGGCCTCCATCGCCGGGCTCATGGGCGGGTTCGGCCAGACCGCCTACTCCACGAGCAAGATGGGGGTCATCGGCTTCGCCAAGTCGGTGGCGCTGGAGGGAGCGCGGTACAATGTGACCTCCAACGTGATCGCGCCCGGCATCGTGGGGCCGAATGCGAATCTGTCGCCGTTGTACGACCGCATGGTCAAGCGGGTGGCCATGCAGCGGGAGGGGCAGCCCGAGGACATCGCCAGCGCCGTCGCGTTCCTCTGCTCGGAGCGCGCGCGCTATATCACGGGGGCCGTGCTCACCGTCACCGGTGGGATGGACCTCTTCACGTTCTAGGCATCACGCTCGACATCGGAAAGGAGACGCGTCCATGCCGACAGTGAAAGAGACGTTCGACAACATGGCCTCCCGGTTCCGCGCCGACAAGGCCGCCGGGGTCAACGCCACCATCCAGTACGACATCACGGGTGATCAGGGTGGCACCTGGAACGCCGTCATCAAGGACGGCGCGTGCAACGTGAGCCAGGGGGCGGCGACCAGCCCGAACCTCACGCTCACCATGTCGTCGCAGGACTGGCTCGACATGACCGGCGGCAAGCTCTCCGGACAGATGGCCTTCATGTCCGGCAAGCTCAAGCTCAAGGGCGACATGGGGCTCGCGATGAAGGTGGGCAGCCTCTTCCAGGTCTAGCCCGAGAGCCGGTGGGCCCAGGCCCGCTCCTCGCAGGCTCGGGGGCGGGCCGGGGACCGGACTTACCAGGTTGACGCGAAGCGTCACGCCGGGATAGGATGAGGACATGAAAGACGAGCTCTTCACGATGATGGGTGAGCTGCCGGCGATGTCGCCGGAGTTGTTAGCGCGGATGCGGGAAGAAGCCAATCGCAATCTTCTCCGCATGAAGCACTTCAGCGAGATGGTGATGAATCCCAAGGAACCCAAGATCGGGGCTACCCCGCGCGAGGAGATCTACCGGACAAACAAGTCCAGGCTCTGGCGATACGAGTCCGGACGCACCATCCGGACCCCCCTCCTGTTCGTGCCCAACCTCGGAATCAGCCGGCCCTACATCTTCGACCTCATGCCGAAGGGATCGTTCGTCGAGCACATGACCGCGCTCGGCTTCGACTTCTACCTGGTGGACTGGGGGGTGTTCGGCGAGGAGGACAACGGCCTCACCGTCGAGGACGCGGTCACCAAGATCCTCCCACGGCTCGCCCGGAAGGCGCTCGAGTCCTCGGGCGCTTCCGAGATGTCCGTGCTCGGCTACTGCATGGGGGCGCCGCTCTCGGCCAGCTTCGTGGCCACCCACCCGGAGTTTCCGGTCAAGAACTACATCAACATGGCCGGCCCCATCGACTTCGCCCACGTCGGCTTGTTCGGCAAGTGGCTCGCCCCGGGGGTGTTCGACGTCGACAAGTACGTCGATACCCTCGGGAGCATCCCCGCCGAGATGGTCAAGATGGGATTCAAGCTGCTCAAGCCCACCATGGACGTCAGCACGAACTTGAATCTCTGGTGGAACCTCTGGAACCCGGACTACGTGTCGGGATTCAACGCGCTCAACAAGTGGGCCAACGAGTATCTGCCATTCCCGGGCGAATTCTTCCGTCAGTGGGTGCGCGACTTCTACCAGCAGAACAAGCTGATCAAGGGCGAGCTGGTGATGGGGGGCCGCCGCGTGCATCTGGGGGAGATCCGCTGTCCCGTGCTCGCGGTGGGAGCCAAGGAGGACAACATCGCGCCACCTGCGTGCGTGAAGCCTCTGATCGACGCGGTGAGCACGCGCGACAAGGAGTATGTGGAGCTGCCGGGTGGTCACATCTCGCTGATCGCCGGACGCGGCGCCTCGGTGCATTGCTGGCCGAAGGTGGCGTCCTGGCTGGCCGCACGCTCGTAGACGAGCGAGGCCGAGGAGCCGGGGTCATGGCCGACAATCCCAGTCAACAGTTGCTCGACATGTGGAAGCGCCAGGTGGAGGAAGGCACGCAGGCCTGGCTCCGGATGATGGGGCAGGGGCAGGCGGCGGCGCCGACCATGGATCCCCAGGCCTTCTGGCGGCCGTTCATGGACCAGGGCATGGCGGCCTGGTCGAAGGTCATGACCCAGGGCAACGCGCCCTCGCCGGATCTGATGGCACAGTGGAAGCAGTTCCTCGACCAGTGGATCGCGGCCTGGTCCCGGGTGCTCGAGCAGGCCATGGGCACCGATTCGTTCGCTCAGCTCTTGAGCAAGCAGCTCGAGGGCTTCCTGAATGTGTCCGGGCCCGCCAAGAAAGCGGCCGAGCAGCAGATCGAGGTGTCGCTGGCCGGGCTCGGCATTCCGTCGCGCGCCCAGGTCACGGCGCTGGCGCGTCACATCGCGCAGGTCGAGGAGAAGATCGACGGCCTGGAGGACAAGCTCGATCGCGTCCTGCGCCGGCTCAACGACGGATCCGGCCGTCCGGAGCGCGCATGATCGGGCTCACGATCGACTCGATCCAGGTGGGCGACAGCGCCCAGATCACCCGCCGGGTCACCGACGGCGACGTCGCCGAGTTCGTGAACGCGGTCGGCGACTACAATCCGGTGCACTCCGACCGCGCGTACGCGGCGGGCACCGTGTTCAAGGAGCCGATCGCGCCCGGCATCTGGACGGCCGGGCTCATCTCGGCGGTCATCGGGACCCGGCTGCCGGGGCCGGGCGCGATCTATCTCTCCCAAGAGCTGAAGTTCCTGAAGCCGGTGAAGTTCGGCGACTCCATCTCGGCCCGCGTCGAAGTCGTCGAGGTGAATCGCGAGAAGAACCGCCTCCGGCTGCGCACGGTGTGCACCAATCAGCGCGCCGAGGACGTTCTCACCGGCGAAGCCCTGGTGATGCCGTCGCGCACCTCGATCAGTTACGTGCGGCCTGCCGAGACCATGGGGCCGCTGGCGCTCTGGACACTGCAACCGCTCGCGTGGATGGCGCAGGGCGCCGCCATCGTGAGCATGCTCGGGCTTTCCGCACTCGCGGCCGCCGTCCCCGCCACGCCATCGCAGCGGCTCTCGAAATAACCGCGGGCCTCGATCGGCGGCGGCGCGTTGGGCGCTGACCTCGCCTTGTGACGATACATCCGCGGTGCTAGACTGACTTCGGCCATGGCGTACGTCATCAAGCGGTATTCCAATCGCAAGCTCTACGACACTCAGGAGAGTCGCTACGTCACGCTCGAGGAGCTCGAAGAGCTGATCCGGGCCGGCCGGGAGATTTCGGTCGTCGACGTGTCGACCGGTGAAGATCTGACGTCGGTGACCCTCGCCCAGATCATCCTCGAGAACGAACGCAGCCATCGCGCCACGCTGCCTACCGCGTTCCTGCACCAGCTCATCAAGCACGGAGAAGCTTGGCAGGACTTCGTCCAGAAGTCGCTTCGCTCCAGCCTGGAGGGATTGATGACGAGCCAGCGTGAGGCCGACCGCGTCCTGCGCGAGTGGGCATCCCGGGCGGGCTGGCTCACCGCGGCTCCGGCCGGGGAGCCCGCCAAGACTGAGAAACGCGCCGAACCCGCGGAGGCCGACGCGCTCCGCGAGGAGGTTTCGGCACTGCGGGAACAGCTTCGCACGCTCGAGGAGCGACTGGAGAAGAAGCGCGAGAAGTAACGCGGGCCGGCCGGACGGCCGGCCCGCGCCACGAGTGGCTAGGCGAGCGGGGTGTACAGGGACTTCATCTTGCCCGCGAGCTGGGCGAAGGTACTCTGGATCTCCTTGCCGGTCTGCTCGGCGGTCGCCTGCAGCCGCTCGGCCGAGCGGGTCATGGCCTGCGTGGTGCTCTCGAAGAGTCGGAAGCCTGTCTGAGTGCCTTCCACCGACTCCAGCACGCCCTTCTGATAGAAGGCGGCCGGATCACGGGGCGCATCCTGCATCTCGCCCTGGCGGCGCAGCACGTACGATTGACCTTCCTTCACGGCTTCCACCGCCGAGGATTGGATCTCGGCGTACAGCCGGACGCCCTCCTTCGCGGTGATGGCGGACAGATCGACCAGCTCCCGAAGGATCTTGTGGCTGGCGTCGGCCCAAATGGAGAAGGCCTCCACGGCACGGCCGGTGAACTGGGACATGAGCTCGCTGGGCTGCATCGGGTTCGTCATCGGAATATCTCCTCCTGTTGTTCGGTTCGCTGGGACGAGGTCGAGAATAACGCGGTGCGTAACATGAGTCAAGAGTTTTATTGCGCCGCGTTATGACAGGCGTGATATACGGGGTAACCTCTTGAAACTCATTGCGAACTGGTAGGCCCGATCGATGTCTCTCACTCGCCTGGCGGAAGACGCCCTCGACAAGTACGGGGAATATACAGCCCTCGCGTTCGAGGGCCGGCAGTACACGAACGTCGACCAGCAGCGGGCCTCCTCCCGGCTGGCCAATGCCCTGCGTCGCCTGGGCGTGGGTCCGGGCGACCGAGTCGTGGTGCTCCTGCCGAACTGCCCCGAAGTGATGCAGAGCTACGGGGCAATCCTCAAGTGCGGCGCCGTGATCGTGCCGGTCATCTTCCTGCTGGGCGAGAAGGAGGTGGCCCACATCCTCGTCGACTCCGAGGCGAAGGTCGTCATCACGTCTAGCGACCTGGTCTCGAAGGTGGAGAGCCAGATCGGCGTGCTGCCCACGCTCCATCACGTGCTGCTGGCCGACGGCGGGAGCGACGGGCGTCTGCGCTCCCTCGAGCAGGAGACGGCGGGGGAGCCGGACCGCATCACCGTCGCGGATCGGCGCCCCGACGATCTCGCGGTCATCCTCTACACCTCGGGCACCACCGGCGTCCCCAAGGGCGTCGCCCTCTCGCACGCCAATCTCGAGTCCAATGCGAGCGCGGTCGCCTCGCTGCACGAGCTGGCGCGCGAGGACTGGGCGGTGGCGGTCCTGCCCCTGTCGCACTCCTACGGGCTCACCGTGATGAATGCGGGGCACATCCTGGGCACGCGGGCCGCCCTGCTGCGCTGGTTCAACCCCGAGCTGGTGCTCCAGACCATCCAGGACTTCAAGGCGGTGTCGATGTCGGCGGTGCCCACGATGCTGGTCTATCTGCTCAACTATCCCGGCGCCGAGCGGTTCGACACGCGGTCAATGCGCGTATGGGGATCGGGCGCGGCCCCGCTGCCCACCGAGCTGGTCGAGCCCTTCGAGCGGAAGTTCGGTGGCAAGATCCTCGAGGGCTACGGGTTGACCGAGGCTTCGCCGGTGGTCTCGACCCACCGCCTCTCCGGTCCCCGCAAGATCGGCTCGGTGGGTCAGCCCATTCCGGGTGTCGAGGTCTCGATCCAGGACGACGCCGACCGCGCGCGGCCGGCGGGCGAGATCGGCGAAGTCTGCGTCCGGGGAGCGAACGTGATGGCCGGCTACTACCGCAATCCAGAGGAAACCGCCCGCACCGTGCGCGCCGGGTGGCTGCACACCGGCGACATGGGGCGGCTGGACGAGGACGGCTTCCTCTTCATCGTGGAGCGGAAGAAGGACCTGATCATCCGGGGCGGCTTCAACATCTACCCGCGTGAGGTGGAGGAGGCGCTCTACGCTCACCCGAAGGTCGCGGAGGCCGCAGTGGTCGGCATGAAGGACTCGCTGATGGGGGAGGACGTGCTCGCATTCGTGGTGCTCAAGGACGGGCAGACAGCCTCGGTCGAGGAGATCGCCGCATTCTGCGAGAGCCGGCTGGCTCGCTTCAAGTGCCCGAAGCAGATCCGACTCGTGTCGTCGCTGCCCAAGAGCCCCATCGGGAAGATCTTGCGGAAAGAGCTCCGCACACAGGCGTGAGGAGGCGACCATGGCCAATGTGACGCTGCCGAGCATGTTCTGGAATCGGGTCGAGCGTGACGGGGATCGCCCCGCTCAGCAGTCCAAGGAGGCGGGGGTCTGGAAGACCCGCACCTGGCGCCAGGTCGGGGAGGCCGTTCGGGAGCTCGCCACCGGCCTGCTTGCGCTCGGCCGCAAGAAGGACGACGCGGTCGGCATTCTCTCGGCGAGCCGGGCGGAGTGGGTGCAGGCCGACTTCGCCGCCTTCTCGGCCGGGTGCCGCACGATTCCGATCTATCCGACCTACCCGCCGGACCTCATCCAGTACATCGTGAACGACGCAGGGGTCAAGACGCTGTTCGTGGAGGACTCAACGCAGCTCGCCAAGGTGCTCGAGGTGCAGGGCAAGATGGATGGCCTCGAGCAGATCGTGGTGATCCAGGGCTATCAGGGCGAGCCGGCCTCGCACATCATGACCTGGGACGGGCTAAGGCGTCTCGGGCGGGACAACCTCGAGCGGCTGAAGAGCGATCTGGCCGGACGGGTCGCGGAGGTCCGGCCCGAAGACATCGCCACCATCGTGTACACCTCCGGCACCACCGGACCCCCGAAGGGGGTGGTGCAGACGCACGGCAACCATATGGCCACGCTGGATTCGGCGTCGAAGATGTCCGGCATCCAGGACGGCGACACGCATCTGCTGTTCTTGCCGCTGGCCCACTCGTTCGCGCGGCTCGAATCGTTCATCGGCGTGCACCGCGGCCTCACCACCGCCTTCGCCGAGAATATCGACAAGCTCCGCGAGAATCTGCCCGAGGTCAAGCCGCACTTCATCTGCAGCGTCCCGCGCGTCTTCGAGAAGGTCTACGCGGGCGTCATCGCGAAGGCGGAGGCGGGGTCGCCGGCCAAGAAGAAGATCTTCCACTGGGCGCTGGGCGTTGGACGCGAGGTCTCGAAGCTCCAGCAGGCGAAGAAGCCGGTGCCGCCCGGGCTCGCCTTCAAGCACCGTATCGCCCACAAGCTGGTCTTCTCGAAGCTGCACGAGGCACTCGGCGGCCGCCTTCGCTTCGCGGTGTCGGGCGGCGCGCCGCTCTCGAAGGAGATTGCCGAGTTCTTCCACGCCGCCGGCATCCTGATCCTCGAGGGCTACGGCCTCACCGAGACCTGCCCATCGCTGACCTTCAACCGGCTCGACAACTTCAAGTTCGGCTCGGTGGGTCAGGCTCAGCCCGGCATCGAGATCAAGATCGCGTCGGACGGGGAGATCCTCGGCCGCGGGCCCAATATCGCCAAGGGCTACTTCAAGAAGCCGGAGGCGACCGCCGAGGTATTCCTGCCGGACGGCTGGTTCGCCACCGGAG
Organism: Nitrosotalea sp.; assembly: GCA_035519555.1. Taxonomy (GTDB): domain Bacteria; phylum Methylomirabilota; class Methylomirabilia; order Rokubacteriales; family CSP1-6; genus CAMLFJ01. The sequence goes on from DATIWG010000084.1 coordinate 37,019, forward strand.
ACATCGGGCGTGTCGACGGCGACGGATTCCTGTTCATCACCGACCGCAAGAAGGACCTCATCGTGACGGCGGGTGGGATGAACATCGCGCCCCAGAACATCGAGAACCTGCTCAAGGGCGATCCGTTCATCAGCCAGGCGATGGTGCACGGCGACAAGCGCGCATATCCGGTGGCGCTGCTCACCCTCAATCCGGAGGAGCTGGCGAAGTTCGCCAAGGCGGAGGGGATCCTCGACATGGATCCCGCCTCGCTCGCGAAGCACCCGAAGGTGATCGAGCGCGTGGCCCGCATCGTGGAGGAGCGGAACGGCGAGCTCCAGTCGTACGCCAAGGTCAAGAAGTTCGCGATCCTGCCGGCCGACTTCACGGTGGAGAACGGGCTCTTGACCCCGACCCTCAAGGTCAAGCGCAAGATCATCACCGACAAGCACCGGGAGCTCCTCGATTCCCTCTACCGCTAGCGATTTCCCGGCGAGCCTCCGCCTCGACGGGCGCGTCGCCATCGTGACCGGCGCCAGCCGGGGCCTCGGCCGCGCGATGGCGGTTGCGCTCGCCCAGGCCGGGGCCGACGTGGCGGTGGCGGCGCGCTCGAAGCCGGAGCTCGAGGAGACGGCCGGCCTCGTGCGGGGGACCGGGCGGCGGGCCCTTGCCGTCGAGACCGACGTGACCGCGTACGGGCAGGTCGAGGCGCTCGTCCGGGCAACGATCGGGGCGCTGGGCGGGCTCCACATCGTGGTCAACAACTCCGGGATCGCTCGAGTGGCTCCGGTGGCCCAGATGTCTCCGGAAGACTTCCGGGCCACGCTCGATGTCAACCTGGTCGGCGTGTTCAACGGCTGTCGCGCCGCCGCGGCCCACCTCATCGCCCAGAAGTCGGGCAAGATCATCAACATCTCGTCGGTCCTCGGGCAGGTGGGGCTGCCCGGCTACAGCGCCTACGCCGCCTCGAAGAGCGGGGTGATGGGCTTCACCCGCGCGCTGGCCGCCGAGTGGGCCCGGTACTCCATCCAGGTCAACGCCCTGGCCCCCGGCTGGTTCGTCACCGACATGAACGCCGACGCCTTCGGCGACCCGCGGACCCGCGAGCGGCTGCTTCGCGACGTGCCGGCCCGGCGCACGGGGCGACTCGACGAGATCGGGCCGCTGGCGGTGTATCTGGCGTCGCCCGCCTCGGACTTCATGACCGGCCAGACCCTGTTCCTCGATGGAGGCCACTCGGCGGTCTGAGGGCTGGCCACGGCCCTCCCGCGGCGCTGCGGGTGTCCCCGCTCCATCCGGCGCTGCTGTCTCGGCGCGCCATCCGCGGGCCCGCGAGCTCGCGTGGTCTCCACGTGAGGTTCCGCTGCAGGGGCAGCATGTGCGGCAGCTGGCCGGCGGGACGGTCGCGGCGGAGTCGCGGGCGGTGTACGTGGAGAACCCGGAGAGTCGGCTGCCTCCGGCGTCCCGTGGCGGAGGAGTCGCCTCCCGCTAGTCGCGGAGCAGGCGGTCCCAGAAGGCGCGCTCCGGCTCGCGCGGCGCCGACTCGACCCGGCATTGCCGATCCAGGACCATCGTGCGGCGCTGCTCCGCGTCGTAGGCGGGCCAGTCGGGCAGGTCGGCGTGGCCCGGTCGTCCGGTCCGCGCGAAGGCGATCCAGGCGTCCTGGATCCGCGCGGCGAACGCTTGGGCCTCCGGCCCCTTGCCCGCGAAGGGACGGATCAGAGGATGCTCGAGCGTGCCGAAGACGAACGGGAGCTCGAGCGCGTGGCAAGACCCCAGCATGCCGCCCAGGGCCGGCGACGGCCACGTGAACAGATACGCGTAGGTCTGGCGCTGGTGGACCGCGTGCAGGCTCGCGAGCCTCATGGCAGGATGGCGCATGGTTCGATCTGACTCGATGGCGAACCAGAGCTCGCCCGGCTCGGTCAGCTCACCGCGAGCGACGCGAGCCGCGCGGTACACCTCGATCGCCTCCCGCGCCGCGCTGCCCCCATCCCGGCCGCGACCGCGAATCGCGTCCTCGCAGCGGGCGAGCAGCGCGGCCTCGTCGAGCGTGGCGGCCTCCGGGTCGAGTGGGAGGAACAGCTTGGCCTCGTCGAGATTGGTGCCGATCAGCACTGGGATATCGGAGGCGGCCCCGTCGCGGATCGCGTCGAGCGGCGCCGAGGGCACGACGTCGCCGTCGACCACCGGCTGGAAGGGCAGGCCGCGGGTGCGCAGGGCGCGGAGCGCGGCGCCGCGCGGCGAGGGCACCGGCTCGCTCCGACGCCGTCGCAGCAGGCCGACGAGCCCACGTGATAGCGGCGCGGTCACCGAGCCGAAGCGTCGGCGAGCCAGCGCCAGCCCCAGGAACAGCACACCCGCCACGCGCTGTCCGGCCGGTGAAAGAGCGCCCAAGACATAGCGGTCGCTCATGAGCATGTCCATGAAGAGCCGCCGCTGGGCGTCGAGCAGTCGCGACAGCTCCGCGGCCTGGAGCGCCTCGGGCGTCCCGAGGCCGAGCTCGTCCAGGACATGACCGGCGAGGCCCGCCGCAACGTCCGAGGGCCACAGGAAGTTGGCCGCGCCGGACTGGAGGATCGCCCGGTGGAAGAGCCCGCGGGCGCGAGGCACGCCGAGCAGGGTGGCGCAGCTCATGGCGCCCGCCGACTCGCCGAAGATGGTCACGTTCCCGGGGTCGCCGCCGAAGGCCTCGATCTCGTCCCGCACCCAGTGGAGCGCGGCGATCTGGTCGAGGAGCCCCTCGTTGCCGGTGGCGGGAAGGCGCGCGCCGAACCTTTCCTGCAGTCGCAGGAAGCCGAGCGCTCCCATCCGGTAGTTGATCGTGACGACCACGACGTCGCCGCGCCGGGCCAGGGCGGAGCCGTCGTACAGGGTCTGCGATCCTGCACCGAGCACGAAGGCGCCGCCGTGGATCCACACCATCACCGGGCGGTGCCCCCGGTCGGCTCCCGGTGTCCACACGTTCAGGTAGAGACAGTCCTCGCCCGTCCGGCGAATGCCGAGGCTCAGGATCGGGCCGGCGACGGCGGTGTTCTGTGCGGCGGCCTGGCCGAAGCGAGTGGCGTCACGCGACCCGGACCAGCGTGCGGGCGGCGCTGGCGGCATGAAGCGCAGGGGACCGATTGGCGGCGCCGCGAACGGGATGCCCCGGAACACGGCGAGGCCGCGCTCGCTCACGCCGCGGAGGGGGCCCCGGCGGGTCTCGACCAGAGCGTCCATGAGCCCTAGACCCCAGGCCGCGAGGTAAGCCTCCGGATCACAGCAGACCCAGCAGGAGGTGGATGGCGTAGAGCCCTCCACCCGCCAGCCCGCCCACCACGGTGCCGTTGACGCGGATGTACTGCAGGTCGTCTCCCGCATGCTCCTCGATGAGGCGCACCGCGCCTTCGGGACCCAGCGCGTGCACGCCGCGCTCGATGAACCGGGCGATGCGGTCGTGGTAGCGGTCGAGCGCCGCCGTGATCCGCTGCTTGAGCCACCGGTCGAGCGTCCGCCGCAGGGTTTCGTCCTCGGCGAGGGTGAGACGGGCGCGATCGAGGCGGGCGGTGATCCAGGCCACCACTTCCGATGACTCGGCCCCCAGGTCCGCGACGATCGTCCGACGCAGGCCCGCGGCCACGTCGTCGAGCAGCCGCGCCACCGCCGGGCTCGCGAGCAGCTCCTCCTTCGCGGCCTCGATTCGCGCGGCCAGCTGCCGATCGGTGCGGAGCCGCTCGGTCAGGACCGCCAGCGTCTCCGTGAGGCGCACGCGCAGGGGATCCCCGGGGTCGTCCGCGATCTTCTTGAGAGCCTCGTGCAGCGCGGCGACGAGCCGCTCCCGATCGATGAGGCCGAGGGTGTTGGCGAGCCCGATGAGGAGCCGCGGGTACAGGCTCATCTGGGCCCGGTAGCCGGCCAGCACCTCGTCCACCAGATCGCCGATCGCGGTTCGGAAATCCGGACGGCCGAGAGCGTCGATCAGCGCCGCGGCCACCGCCTCGATCAGGCGCTGATCCCATCCCTGCTTGCGGGCGACCTCGAGCCCGGTCGCCAGCAGCGGCGTGATCGGGTTGGCCCGGGCGAGCCGGGTGAGCCAAGACGCGACGTCGTTGGTGGCCTCCGGTGAGATCTGCAGCGCGGCCCAGCGCGCCACCGACCGGACGGCCGACTCGAGGTCGCTCGGGCGGATCTGCGAAGCCCCGCGCGCGAGGAGATCGGGCAGATCGAAGCGGGAGATCTCGAGGGTGACGTACTCCTTGGTCAGCACGCGGTCGCCCACCATCACGCCCACGCGCTCGGCCATGAGCTCCCAGTTCGCGGGGATGATCGCGGCGTGGGGGATCGGTAAGCCGAGCGGCCGACGGAAGAGCGCGGTGACCGCGAACCAGTCAGCGAGGCCGCCGACGATACCGGCCTCTGCGATGGCGAGGATCCAGCCGCCCCACCAGGTGGCACGAAACGGGATGGCCGCCGCGGCCAGGGCGACCGCCGCCAGCAACACGAGCAGGGCGAGGCGCCGCTGGCGCGGACGCCGGGTCTCGGAAGCGCGGGCGTCCACGCACGCAGCCTACTATGGACGGCCGGGTGGCGAAAGCGAGGGCGCCTTGCTTCCGCCGTGGCCGGTCCGCTACGATGCTCTCGATGATCGCTGCGGTCCTGCGCGGTCCCCGCTCCCTGGATCTCACCTCGGTTCCGGCCCCGACTCCGGGGCCTGCCGAGGCGGTGATCCAGGTCAAGGCCGCTGGCCTCTGCGGCACCGACTATCGCATCTGGACGGGCGAGCGGCCGGTGCAGTATCCGCGCGTGATGGGCCACGAGTTCGTGGGCACGGTGGCGGCGGTCGGCTCGGACGTCTCCCATCTCGCGGTCGGCCAGACGGTGGCGGTCGAGCCGAACTACTCGTGCGGCAGCTGCCCGCTCTGCCGCGAGGGCAACCGCAACCTGTGCCTGTCACGCGTGGCCATCGGCATCGACGTGGATGGTGGCTTCGCGGAGCAGGCGACCGTGCCCGCGCGCTGCTGCTGGCCCGCGCCCGACGGGCTCGCGGACGAGCGCCTGCTGCTGGCCGAGCCCCTCGCGGTGGTGGTGCGCGCAATCGGCCGGGCTGGGCCGGAGGCGGGGGAAACGGCGGCCGTGCTCGGGCTCGGCTCGCTCGGGCTGCTCGCGGTGCAGGCCCTGAAGGCTCGCGGCGTGCGCGTGCTCGCGGTGGCCCGGTCCACCCGACGGCTGGGGCTGGCGCGCGAGCTGGGCGCCGACGCGGTCGCGCTCTCCGGGGCGGACGACGACACCGCGGCGGCGCGCGCGTTCTCCGGCCGCGAGGGTGTCGATCTCGTCATCGAGACCGCCGGCACCGCGCCGGCGGTGGAGCAAGCGGTCAACCTGTGCCGACCGGGCGGACGCGTGGTGCTGACCGGGCTGCCCCACGAGGCGACGCCGCTCAACTTCTTCTGGGTCGTGCGGCGCGAGCTGCGCATCATCGGCTCGATGATCTACCAGGACGAGTTCCCGGAGGCAATCCGGCTGCTCTCCACCGGCGCAGTGCGCGTGGAGCGGCTCCTCTCCCGGACGTTTCCGCTGGCCCGCATCGACGACGCCTTCCAGGCCCACCGGTCGCCCGACTCGATCAAGGTCGCGGTCATCCCGTAGCCCTCTCACCACCGGCCTCCTTTTTCCGGCCCGGGGGATCGGGGCGACCCTGTAAACGTTAAGATACAGGGAGGCGTCTGTACCGGAGGGGGCATGAACCCATGCGTCGAGGACCGATAGGCGTCGGAGTGATGGTGGTGGCACTCGCGGTGGGCGCCTGCTCCTCCGCGCCACCGCCGCGGCACGTGGCCGGCCTCGCGCCGGCCGTCCCGTCGCCGCGTCCGGCGACCTTGCTGAGCCTGCCGGCCTCGTCCCTGTCGGACGATCAGCGGATCCTGCACGCGCTCAACCGCCTGGGCTACGGACCCCGGCCGGGGGACGTGGAGCGGGTGCGACACATCGGGCTGGCGGCCTACATCGAGCAGCAGCTCAGCCCGCGGAGCGTCGGCGATCCCGTCCTCGAGCCGGCGCTCGCCGGCTACCCGGTGCTCGTCCAGAGCGCGGCCCGGCTCGTGCGCGACTATCCGCTGCCCACTCCGCAGGCCCGGCAGCGCCTGGCCCAGGGTGAGATGACTCGGCAGGAGATGATGGAGATGTACCCGCCCGAGCGCCGCCCCGCGATCATCACGACCCAGATGCAGGCGGCACGAATCACGCGCGCAGTATTGAGCGAGCGTCAGCTCGAGGAAGTGATGGTGGACTTCTGGTTCAATCACTTCAACGTCTACGCCCAGAAGGGCGCGGTGCGCTGGATGCTACCCGCCTACGAACGCGAGGCGATCCGCCCGTACGCGCTCGGTCGCTTCCGCGACCTGGTCCTGGCCACCGCCCGGCATCCGGCCATGCTCTTCTACCTCGACAACTGGCTCAGCACTCGCGCGGACTTCGTGCTGCCCCGGGGACCCAACGCGGGCCGGCAGGTGGGGCTCAACGAGAATTACGCGCGCGAGCTGATGGAGCTGCACACCCTCGGTGTCGACGGCGGCTACACCCAGCAGGACGTCATCGAGGTGGCCCGCTGCTTCACCGGCTGGACGATCGACCGGCCGCAGCAGGGCGGTGGCTTCGTGTTCCGCCCGCAGACGCACGACCGTGGCGCCAAGCGGATCCTCGGCCAGGTCATCCCGGCGGGGGGCGGGGTGCAGGACGGCGAGCGGGTCATCGAGATCCTGGCGCGCCATCCGTCCACCGCGCGATTCATCGCGACCAAGCTCGCCCGTCGCTTCGTGAGCGACGAGCCGCCGGCTGGGCTGGTCGAGCGCGCCGCCGCCACTTTTCATCGCACCGACGGAGACATCCGCGCGGTGGTCGTGACCATCGTGTCGTCGCCCGAGTTCTGGTCGGCCGAAGCGTACCGGGCGAAGATCAAGACGCCCCTGGAGCTGGTTGCGAGCTCGATGCGCACGCTCGACGGTCGCATCGCTCCGGTCGGCACCGGGCCGGACGCGGCGGGCGGCGGCGCGGCCTTGGCGCGTGAAGTGGCGAAGCTGGGCGAGCCGCTCTACGAGGCGCAGCCGCCGACGGGCTACCCGGACCGCGCGGAGTCCTGGGTCAATACGGGGGCGCTGCTCGGCCGCATGAACTTCGCGCTGGGCCTGGCCCACAACCGCTTCCGCGGGGCGCGAGTCGACCTCGCGACCTTCCTCGGCTCGACCGATCGCAGCCGTCCGGATCAGGTGCTGGACCGGCTGCTCGCGGTCGTGCTGAACGGGGAGGCGACGCCTCACACACGGGCGGTGCTGGCCGCCCAGCTGGAGAGCCCGGAGATCACCCGCACCACCGCCTACGACCGGGTCCCGAAAGACACCGACGTCGAGAAGCTGGCCGCCCTCGTTTTGGGGTCGCCCGAGTTCCAGAGGAGATAGCCGTGCACATTTGCACGCGGCGGTCCTTCATGAAGGGCGGGGCGCTGGCCCTCCTCGCGCTCGGCGGCGCGCCCCGCTTCCTGGTTCGAACCGCGCTCGCGCAGGAGCGGGCGGGCAAGCCGAAGGTCCTGATCGCGATCTTCCAGCGCGGCGCGGTGGACGGCCTCAGCATGATCGTCCCGCACGGCGACCCCGACTACTACGCCGCCCGCGCCGGCATCGCGATCGCCCGGCCGGCGGCCGGCCGCGCCGACACGACCATCGATCTGGACGGCTTCTTCGGGCTACATCCGGCGCTCGGCTCGCTGAAGCCACTGTGGGACGGGCGGCGCCTCGCCGTCGTGCACGCCTGCGGCTCGCCTGACACCACGCGCTCGCACTTCGACGCGCAGGACTACATGGAGTCTGGCACCCCGGGGGTGAAGAGCACGGCCGACGGCTGGCTGGCCCGCGGTCTCGCCGCGATGCCGGTCCGTGAGCCCGCGTCGCCCTTCCGCGCCGTCTCGCTCGGCGCGGCGCTCCCGCGTGTGCTCCGCGGCGACGTGGGAGCGGTGGCGATGAGCAGCGTGGCCAACTTCGACGTCAAGGAGGGGACGGTCATGATGGGCGGCTCGGGCGCGCGCCAGGGCTTCGAGTCACTCTACGAGCAGGGCGTGCGAGACCTGCTCTACGGCACCGGCCGCGAGACGTTCGACGCGGTGAAGATGCTCAGGGCGGCCGCCCCCCAGCGCCTCCCGCCCGCCAACGGGGCGGTCTATCCGCGGGGTCGCTTCGGCGACAGCCTCCGCCAGATCGTCCAGCTCATCCGCGCCGACGTGGGCCTCGAGGTGGCGTTCGCGGACGTGGGCGGCTGGGACACGCACGCCGGGCAGGGCAACGAGCGGGGCCAGCTCGCGGGGCGGCTCAAGGAGTTCGCCGACGGGCTCGCCGCGCTGGACCGCGATCTGGGTGCGCGCATGAGCGACGTGGTCGTGCTCACGATGTCGGAGTTCGGCCGCACCGTCCGCGAGAACGGCAACCGCGGCACCGATCACGGCCACGCCACCGCGATGCTGGCGCTGGGCGGGCCCGTGAAGGGTGGGCGAGTCTACGGCCGCTGGCCGGGGCTCCGACGCGAGCAGCTGTTCGAGGGGCGCGATCTGGCGGTCACCACCGACTTCCGGAGTCTCTTCACCGAGGTGGCGGTGAAGTACCTGGGCACGCCGGCCGAGCCGCTCTTCCCCGGGTTCGCGACGAAGCCGTCCGCCTACCCCGGCGTCATCGCGTAACGCGCGAGTCGATCCCCGGCCCGGCGCCCTTCGAGGACGAGGCGGGCGGCGAAGCGATCGGCGGCGGGACCGCGACGAAAGCCCGGCCGGTGCATCAGGGTCACCGACAGCGCGGGCACCTCGGCGCGCTCCCAGCGGACCTTCCCGCGATCGAGCTCGGCAAGCGCGAGCGCGGGGGCCAGCCCGATGCCGAGCCCGCCCGAGACGTAGGCGAGGAGCAGAGAGACGCTCGGCACGTCGATGGTGGAGACCGGCTGGATGCGCTCGTGCGTGAGGTAGTCCTCGAGGAGCCGCCGGCCCTGGCTGCCTGCGCCGAGCCGCAGCAGGGGCTCGCGACTGAGGCGCTCGGTGAGCGGGGGCCGCCCGCGGGCGCGACGCGGCCCGACCCAGACGAAAGGCTGCTCGAAGAGCCGCTCGGCCTCGATGCCGCGCGGCGGGTCCTGGCCGGTGACCACCGCGCAGTCGACCTCACCGAGGCCGACGAGGCGCACGCCCTCGCGGGAGTGGGTGGTGGCGATCTCGAAGCGCAGGCGGGGCTGTTGCTCGATCAGCTCGCGGAGCACGGGGACGAGCAGCGCGCGGCCGAGATAGTCGCTCACTGCTACCCGCAGCGTGGCGGGGGGTCGGCCGGAGAGCTCGGCGAGCTGCGCGAACAGGGCCTCCGTCTCGGTGCCGAGCTGCAGGATGCCGGGCAGGGCGGCTTCTCCGGCTGCGGTCAGCCGAACGCCGCGCCCGGCCCGCTCCAGCAGCCGCACGCCGAGGTGGCGCTCCAGCTTGCGGATCTGCTGGCTGATCGCCGACGACGTGCGGTGGTGCAGCCGCGCCGCCGCACCCACCGAGCCACTGCGTGCGACGGTCAGGAGGGTGAGCAAGGCCGGGAGGAGGGCCGCGTCTATCATTAGCGAATCTTACGTGACAGCAAAGAAGATTTCACTATACTTAACGGTCTGGCGGCGGCACACTCCAGCGCACTGCCGGATCCGCGACATGCCGGATCGGCCACGGAGGTGGCTCGATGGCTTCATCGCTGCTCGACCGAGTCTGGGACGCCCACACGGTGCGGACGCTGCCCTCCGGGCAGACGCAGCTCCTGATCGGCCTCCATCTGATCCACGAGGTCACCTCGCCACAGGCCTTCCAGGCCCTGCGCGAGCTCAAGGTGCCGGTGCGGATGCCCGAGCGCACCTTCGCGACCCTCGATCACATCATCCCTACCACCGCCCAGCAGCGGCCGTTCGCGGACGAGGTGGCGGAGGAGATGACGGTCCACCTCACACGCAATGCGCAGCAGAGCCGGGTGCCGTTCTTCGGCCTCGACAGCGGCAAGCAGGGCATCGTCCACGTCATCGGCCCCGAGCTCGGCCTGACCCAGCCGGGGATGACCATCGCGTGCGGCGACAGCCACACCGCCACCCACGGCGCGGTCGGCGCGATCGCCTTCGGCATCGGCACGAGCCAGGTGCGCGATGTGTTGGCCACGCAGTGCCTGGCGATGGCCAAGCCGAAGCTGCGCCAGGTGCGGGTGGACGGCGCGCTCGGCAAGGGCGTCTACGCCAAGGACGTGATCCTCGCGATCATCCGGGCCCTGGGGGTCAACGGCGGCGTGGGCTACGCCTACGAGTACGCGGGGGCGGTGGTCGACCACATGACGATGGAAGAGCGGCTGACCCTCTGCAACATGTCGATCGAGGGCGGCGCCCGCTTCGGCTACGTCAACCCGGACCAGACCACCTTCGACTACCTGCGCGGACGTCCGTACGCGCCGCAGGGTGCCGCTTTCGACCGCGCGGTGACGTGGTGGAAGGGCATGGCCTCCGACGCCTCCGTTTCCTACGACGACGTCAAGCGGCTGGATGGCGCCACGATTCCGCCCATGGTGACGTGGGGCATCAACCCGGGTCAATCGGTGGGCGTGGGCGAACGCCTCCCCGATCCGGAGTCGGCGCCGGAGCAGGAGCGGGCGACCTACCGGGAGGGGCTCGCCCACATGGGCTTCCAGGCCGGCCAGCCGATCGCGGGCGCCAAGATCGACGTGGTCTTCATCGGCTCGTGCACCAACTCACGGATCTCCGACCTGCGGGTGGCCGCCGCGGTGGCCAAGGGTAACCGGGTGGCCAAGGGCGTGCGCGCCATCGTGGTTCCGGGCTCGCAGCAGGTGGCCAAGGCCGCGGAGGCCGAGGGCCTGCACGAGATCTTCCGCGAGGCGGGCTTCGAGTGGCGCAACGCGGGCTGCTCGATGTGTCTCGGCATGAACGACGACAAGCTGCGGGGGCGCGAGATGAGCGCCTCGACCAGCAACCGCAACTTCATCGGGCGCCAGGGCAGCCCCACCGGGCGAACGCTGCTGATGAGCCCGGCTATGGCTGCGGCGGCCGCGCTGAACGGAGCGGTCGCCGACGTGCGGGAGATGATGCGATGAGCGAGAGCGCGCGGCGGCAGGTCGCGGGGCGGGGGATTCCCGTGCCCGGCAACGACATCGACACCGACCGGATCATCCCGGCGCGGTTCCTCAAGACGGTGACCAACGAGGGCCTCGGCCTCCACGCCTTCGAGGACGCCCGCAAGCACGATCCCGAGCACCCCTTCAACCAGAAAGTCTACGAAGGCGCCTCGGTTCTGGTGGCCGGGATCAACTTCGGCTGCGGGTCTTCGCGGGAGCACGCCCCCGAATCGCTCAAGCAGTGGGGCATCAAGGCCATCGTGGGCGCCTCCTTCGGGGAGATCTTCTTCGGCAACTGCACCATGCTCGGCATCCCGTGCATGAGCATCGACAACGAGGACGTGCTGTGGCTGCAGAAGGCGGTCGGGCGCGATCCCCGGCAGTCGGTGACGGTGGACGTCGAGAAGCAGGAGGTGCGCGTCGGCGACCGGGTGATCAAGGGCCGGATCCCGGACGGGGCCCGCAACCAGCTCGTGTCGGGCGCGTGGAACGCGACCGGCGTGCTGCTCGAGGCCGGCGAGGCCATCGAGGCTACCGCCAAGCGCCTGCCGTACGTCAGCGGCTTCTAGGCCCCGCCCGGGCCGGCCGTGGCGACAGTCCGCACGCCGACCCTCGAGATCGGCTACGAGGAGCACGGCCGCCCGGCCGGCCCGGCGGTCGTGCTCCTCCATGGCTTCCCGGACGACGTCCGCGCTTGGGACGGGGCGACCGGCCCGCTGGGCGCTGCGGGCTGCCGGGTGCTCGTGCCGTACCTGCGCGGCTACGGCCCCACCCGTTTCCTCGATCCGGCCGCGCCCCGCATGGCCCAGCAGGCCGCGATCGGGCAGGACCTCCTCGACTTCATGGACGCGCTGGGTCTCGAGCGCGTGAGCCTCGCGGGATACGACTGGGGCGGGCGCGCGGCCTGCATCGCGGCGATCCTGGCCCCGGCGCGGGTGCGGGCCCTGGTCACGATCGGCGGCTACAATGTGCAGAATACGCTGGCGCCGCCGCGGCCAGCCGCCGCGGAGGACGAGCGCGCCTACTGGTATCAGTGGTACTTCAACACCGAGCGCGGGCGCCTCGGCCTCGAGACGAACCGGGGCGACATCTGCCGCCTGCTCTGGCGGGAGTGGTCGCCGGGGTGGCGCTTCGACGACGCCACCTTCGAGCGCACCGCCGCCGCCTTCGACAATCCGGACTTCGTCCCGGTGGTCATCCACTCCTACCGGCACCGGCACGGCAACGCGCCGGGCGATCCGCGCTTCGACTCCATCGAGCGCCGGCTCGCGGCGCGGCCACGCATCGGGGTACCGAGCGTGCTCCTCCACGGCCGGGACGACGGGGTGGATCGCCCGAGCCGGTCGGAGCGGCACCTCGCACTGTTCCCGGATGGCACCGAGCGCCGCGTGGTGCCGGACGCCGGTCACTTCCTGCCGCGCGAGCAGCCCGGCGCGGTCGTCGAGGCGCTGCTGTCGTTGCTGGCGCGGACGCGCTGAGCGGGTCTGCCATGTGGCTCGTCCTCGCGTTGGTGGCGGCCCTGTGCCAGGTGCTGCGCAATACGGTGATGAAGCGCCTCGGGCACTCGCTCGACGAGTACATCAACGTGTGGGGCCGTTTCACCTTCCTGCTGCCGTTCGCGGCCGGCTTCGTGCTCTGGAAAGGCGTGCCGGTCATCAAGCCCGGCTTCTATCTGGCTTGCGCGTCCTTCGCGGTCTGCCAGACCATCTCGACGATGGCCCTCTCCAAGGCCCTCAAGCTCTCCCAGATCTCGATGGTCACCGCGCTCTGGAAGGTGAGCCTGCTCGTGCTGGTCGTCCTCGGCTACTTCACGCTGCACGAGCGGCCGACGCGGCTCGGCATCCTCGGCATCCTGATCAGCATGGCCGGCGTCTACCTGCTCAACGTCAACCGGGCCCACATCGCATGGTGGGCGCCGCTGGCGGTGCTGTTCACGGACCGTGGGCTGCGCTACACGCTACTTGCCGCGCTGTTCTTCGCCCCGTCGGTGGTCACGATCAAGTGGGCCATGCAGTGCTCGGACCAGTACACGGGCACCCTCGGCGGCTATGTGGCCGCGAGCCTGCTGGTCACCCCCATCGTGCTGGTGACCTCGCGGCGGCACTTCGTGGAGATCCCGCGCTACTGGAAGGCGTTCGTGAGCTTCGGCCTCTTCGCCTCGCTCACCACTGTGAGCCAGGGCACCGCCTACCTGATGACACTGTCGTCCTACGTGGAGGCGGTCAAGCAGGTGGAGATCCTGTTCGCGATGGCCATCGGCACCGTGATGTTTCACGAGAAGCAGAAGGTGCGCGACATCGCGCCGGGCGCGCTGGTGATGCTGGCCGGGGTGGTGCTGCTGAGCCTGGCCGGCTAGAGGTCTGGCCGCTTGCCGTGAGCGGCGCGCACCACCGTCTTGATGCCGCCGCGCACCGTGAAGTCGCCCACCACCTCGATCCACCGGGGGGCCGCCGCGGCCACGAAGTCGTTCAGGATTCGGTTGGTCACGTCCTCGTGGAAGGCGCCCTCGTTTCGGTAGGACCAGATGTAGAGCTTGACCGCCTTCAGCTCGAGCAGCCGCTGGTCGGGCACGTAGCGCACCCGGATCGTGGCGAAGTCCGGCTGACCGGTGCGCGGGCAGATGCAGGTGAACTCCGGGATCTCGAGGCTCACCTCGTAGTCGCGGTCGGGATGTGGGTTGGGGACGACCTCGAGGCTCTTCGACGGCTGGGTAGGCATGACTGGACGCTACCGCGGGGCGCGCGGGGCGGTCAAGTCAGCGGCGGACGGTGAGACCGATGCCGGCCGCCACCATCGCCGACGAGAGCAGGAGCAGCGGACTCAGCCGGTCGCCGGTCACCGCGGCCGCGATGAGCACGCCGAAGAGCGGGGTGGCGAGCGAGCAGGTCGCGAGCGCGCTGGCCAGGTATTTCTTGTAGAGATACGAGCTCACGATGAAGTTGAACCCCGCGATCACGATGCCCTGGTAGAGGAGCGAGGCGGCCAGGACCCCGGTGTAGCGGGTGGGAGTCGCGGTCTCGAACACCAGGCTCGCGACGAGAAAGCAGGCGCTGCCGATCGCGGACTGGAATACGAGCAGCTTGAGGGGATCGAGACGCTGCACCGCGCGCGCCATGTACACGACGCGCTCGCCGAGCAGCACCGCGCTGGCCGCGACGATCAGGTCACCCGCGAGAGTCGCGCCGTCGAAGGAGAAGTCGCGCACGAAGAGCAGCACGATTCCGGTGTAGGCGACGAGGACGCCGCCGACCTTGGCGGGGGTGAGACGATCTCCCGGAATCATGAAGTGGGCGAGCACCACCGCATGCACCGCGTAGGAGTTCAGCATCACCGCGCCGTGGGCCGCGCTGGTGAGCCCGATCCCCACGTTCATCGAGCCGATCTGGATGGAGAAGATCACTCCGAGGGAGACGAGCACCCGCCACTCGCCCGTCGCCACCGCGAAGAGTCCCCGCTGGCGCGTCCACCACGCGTAGACCAGGATCGCGAGCGCGCCGAGCACGAAGCGGAAGAAGGCGAGGCGCAAGGGCGGCGCGTCGACGAGGCCGATCTTCACCGCGACGGGATTGCCGCCCCACATGGCGGCCAGCAGCAGCGCGGTGGTGGCGCCGCGCCAGTCGAGCGGACGGAGCGACGACACTAGGAGGCGCGCGCTCGGCGCCGGAGGACGGCCATGTCGGCGGCTATGGTAGCATGGCCTTCCATGAAGATCGGTCTCGTCGGGCTTCCCAAGAGCGGCAAGACGTCGCTATTCAACCTGCTGACCGGCTCGAGCGTGGCCACCTCGTCGTTCGGCACCGCGCGCGGCGAGATGCACGCGGGGATCGCGAGGGTTCCCGACGCGCGGGTGGGCCGGCTCACCGCGATGTTCAAGCCGAAGAAGACCACTTTCGCGACGTTCGAGGTGGTGGACCTGGCCGGCATCGCCAAGGGCGAGCGGCAGGGGCTCGAGGCCAAGGAGTTCCGCAACGCGGACGCGCTGCTCCACGTGGTGCGCGCGTTCCCCGATCCGGCTGGAACCGCCGCCGACCCCGCGGGCGACATCGACGATCTCGAGACCGAGCTGATCCTCGCCGATCTCGAGGTGGTGGAGCGGCGTCTGGAGCGGCTCGAGGCGCAGCTCAAGAAGAAGCGCACCGACGCCGACGCCCACGAGCAGGCGGTACTCCTCCGGATCAAGCCCGAGCTCGAGTCGGGACGGTCGATCCGGGCCCTCGGGCTCGGTGACGAGGAGTCGCGCGCCATCCGCGGCTTCACCTTCCTCTCCCAGAAGCCGATCCTGCACTGCCTGAACCTGGCCGAGAAGGAGATCGCCCGCGGGAAGGATCTCGCGGCGGGCTTCGGGCTCGAGGCGCTCGCGCGGCGTCCGGCCACCCGGCTCGGCTGGGTGTCCGCGGTGATCGAGGCGGAGGTCGGGCAGCTCGAGGGACCGGAGCAGGCCGCCTTCCTCGCCGATCTCGGGCTCACCGAGCCCGCGATCGGTCGGGTGCTGGAGGATTGCTACGCGCTGCTCGGGCTGATCTCGTTCTTCACGGTCGGCGAGGACGAGGTGCGGGCCTGGTCCATCCCCCGCGGAACCCGTGCGCAGGATGCGGCCGGTGCGATCCACTCGGACATCGCCCGCGGTTTCATCCGGGCCGAGGTGGTGGGCTACGACGATCTCCTGGCCGTGGACGGCTCGATGGCCGCCGCGCGCGAGCGAGGTCGCCTACGGCTGGAGGGCAAGGACTACGAGGTCAAGGACGGCGAGATCTGCCACTTCCGGTTCAACGTTGCCAAGTAGGGCGTCTGCGGCCATGCGGAGGCAACCCTGACTTCTCTATGTATCCGCTCGGCTCGCCTTCGGCTGCGCCTCGCCCTGCACTACTGGGGCCGGAGGAATCCAAGGCGGGGCGCTCCACCGAGGGACTTGATGACGGCCACGAGCGTGGCGTCGGACATGCCGACGGGGAGCACACAGCCGGCACCCAGGATCAGGCCGGCCTCGACCTGCGCGCGGGCGTCGCGGACCTGCGCCTGCGCGGCCTCCGCGTCGCCGTCCTTTAGCGCGCTCCACTGGTCGAGGCCGCCGATCACCGCGCCGGGCACGCGCGCGATGCCGTCCCGGAGCGAAGGGCCAGCCCGTCGATCGTCCCAGTTCCAGGCGTGCGCGGGCAGCGCGGCGAGCCGGTCGAACATCAGGCGCTCGCCGTGGCAGTGGAGGATCGTGAGCTTGGACCTGGCCTGCACCGCGTCCAGGATGCGCCGGTCATACGGCTCTCCGAAGCGACGGTACTCCTCCTCGGTGTGGAAGGTCGCGCTCGCGGCCTGGATAGAGTAGAAGAAGCCCTCCGCCCCCTCGCGGAAGCAGGCTTCGGAGAAAGCCAGCGTGGTCTCGGTGATCGCCTCCAGCGCGTCGGTGACCGCCTGCGGATTCTCCTTGAGGTCGTAGCCGAGGCGGTCGCCGGACAGCTTGCGGGCGAGCGAGAGCGGACTGAACACCGTCGGCATCGTGGAGCAGTCGGCGCGGCGGTCCACCACGCAGCGGATGATGGTCTCGAGGTGCGAGGCCCAGGCGGTCGACTCCATCTTCACGGGCCGGATCTTCTTCCAGTCCCCCGGCGCGTTGACCGCGTGGCGTGCACAGCCGCGGTGGCCGTCGGGCAGCACCTCGTCGCTCTCCACGCAGCCCCAGTCCTCCACCGCGTAGCCGCCGGTCGGGGTCACCTTGAGGAAGTCGGACTGGTAGCGCTCGTGGAAGCGCAGCGTGGACTGGGCGAGCGCGGCCGGGTTGCGGTCGACGTCCGGGAAGTGTCGCCAGAAGGCGTAGGGCGGACGGTCGGTGGGCTGGCGCTTCAGCGTGGCCTGCACGCGCTCGAACTTGGTCATCGGGGCCTCTCCGTCACTGGTCCAGGATGATCCACCCGTCGCGCACCGCGGGGCGCCCGTCCTCGGCGAGGGCCTCGAAGCGGACCATCGAGCCGCGGGCGAGGCCGGGCGGCGAGGGCACCGCCTGGCCGCGGACGGTGAGCCGCGAGGGCAGCCGCACCATGCCGCCGAAGCGGCAGGCGATCGAGCGCACCGGCGCGGCGGGGCCGCGCGTGTCGTGACGCAGCGTCTGCGAGATCGCCAGCGCCAGCGTGGCGGTGCCGTGGAGGATGATGTCGGGGAGGCCGGCGCCGAGGGCGACGGCGCGGTCGGTGTGGATGGGGTTCCAGATCCGGGCGCATTCGGTGTAGACGTGGGCGAGGGTATGGGAGACGGCGACCTCGGTGGACCAGGATTTCCCATCGTCCGGCTCACTGCGCTCGCCGTGGATTCTTTCCTCGGCGCGGAGGGGGGACGTAGTCTCGCAGTCGACGCCGAGGTAGAGGGAGCCGTAGTCGGTGGTGGTCACGGGGCGGCCGGCCGAGTCGACCGTCTCCATGCGCAGCACCATGTAGGCCCCGGGCGTGCGGCGCTCGAGCGCGACCACGCGGGCGGTGGTGCTCAGCCGGTCCCCGGGCCGCGGCGGCCGATGCAGGACGAGCCGGTGGGTAGCGTGCACTCCGCGCACCGCGATCTCGTCGGGCAGCGCCCGCGCGCGCACGTCGAGCGCGAGCGGCCACTCGTAGCACACGGGGAAGACCGGGTGGGCGAGGATGCCGGCCGGACGCGTGGTGTCGAAGTACTCGGGGGCGTCCTCGCCGAGCGCGGCCGCGTAGGCCATCAGCCAGCGCGCGTCGATCTCCGACTCGCGCGGACCCGCGCTGACTCCGACGATGGAGGCGGGGATGTTCACGGGAGTGCTAGGCGTCCCCCCTCACCCTGCCCTCTCCCCAGAGGGGCGAGGCGGACGGGGGAAATTCATGCAGTCCACGAAGATGTTCTCGAAGTCGGGATGCGCGGCGAGCGAGACGTGCTCGATCCGTCGGGCGATGGCCGCGGCGCGGGCGCGCTCGGCTTCGGACACGAGCGCGAGCTGCGCACCGAGGGCGGCGGCGTTCCCGACGTAGCGGACCCGGCTCTCGGGCAGGCCGGGCGGGATCAGGCCGATCCGCAGCGCGCTCCGGACCGAGAGGTAGTTGCCGAAGCCGCCCGCCAGCATCAGCTCGTCGACACGCTCGGTGGGAACCCCCGCCACGTGCTGGAGCATGGCCACCCCGGAGGCGATGGCTCCCTTGCAGAGCTGCACCTGGCGGATGTCGTCCTGGGTGAGCGTGATCTCGCGCTCGGCGCCGTGCTCGCCCACGCGGGCGAGGACCACGAGACGCTCCTCTCCGCGCATCTCGACGCGCGCGCGGATGGGACCGGGGAAGCGGTCGCGCGCCTCCACCTCGATGAGGCCCGTCCAGTCGACGACGCCCACGTCGAGAAGGGCGGCGACCGCGTCCACGAGACCGGACCCGCAGAGGCCCTGCGCGGCGCCGTCGCCGATCGTGTGCAGGCGGAGGTCGCCGTCCTCGACCCACAGGCGGTCGATCGCCCCGATGGCCGCCCGCATGCCGTGGCGGATCTGGGCGCCCTCGAGCGCGGGGCCGGCGGGCGCCGAGCAGGCCCAGAGGTGCTCCCGCGAGCCCAGCACCACCTCGCCGTTGGTGCCGATGTCCACCGCGATGCGCAGGGCGGACGACTCGTCGATGCGCGTGGCCAGGGCGACCGCCACCGCGTCGGCGCCCACGAAGCCCGCAACGAGCGGGAGCAGGCAGAGCGCCGTCTCCGGCGGCAGCTTCAGGAACAGCTCGCGCGCGGGCAGCGTGAGCGGGTGCCGCATGACCGGCGCGTACGGGGCCAGGCCCACGTGCGAGGGGTCGATGCCGAGCAGCAGGTGGTGCATGCAGGTGTTGCCGACGATCACCACCTTGTGGATCCACTTGGCGAGCACGCCCGACTCGCGCGTGATTTGCTCGATGTGCTGGTTGAGGAGGCCGATGATGCGGGTCTGCAGCTTGCGCAGGTTGCCCGCGTCGAACTGAGCGAAGGCGATGCGCGACATCAGATCGCCGCCGAACACCGCCTGGGGGTTGAGACTCGCCGCCGCCGCCATCTGCTCGCCCGATTCGAGCTCCATCAGGGTCGTCACCACGCTGGTGGTGCCGATGTCGATCGCGAGACCGTACTTGTGCAGCGCCGTGTCGCCCGCCTCGACGGCGAGAACCCGGCCGCCGAATGTGGTCACGGTCACCTCCCCATCGCGATCCCGGAGCGTCGCGGGCAGGTTCTTGAGCAGGGACGGAGGCACCGCGTCGACCGGGTCCCCCGTCGCGGCCAGCAGCGCCTCCAGATCGGATGTCTGCAGGTGCTCGTCCTTCGGCGGCGTGACGTGGACGACCCGCTTGCGGATGCCCGAGTCGATCGAGATCGGGGTCGGGGCGCCATCCGGGCGCTCGCCGCCCAGGATCTGGAAGGTGGTCTCGTCGAGCGGGGGCGCGATCTGCACCGTCACCGGCTCGGTAACCGGCCACTGGCACGAGAGCCGGTAGCCCTCGCGCACGAGCGCGTCTCCGAGCTGCAGCTCGTCCATGATGGTGGGCGGTGGCGCGGTGCCTGCGACGAGCTTCACCCGGCAGGAGGTGCAACGACCGCGCCCGCCGCAGGTGGCCGTGATGTCGACGCCGGCCCCGTGCGCCGCCTTCAGGATGGTCGTGCCGGGCTTCGTGTCGACGACGTGGCGGCCGGGCAAGATGGTCAGCGGAATGGCCATTCGGGCGCAGGATACCACTTCTTTCTTGACTTCCCGCGGGGGTGTGCCGATAGTTGCCTACCAACCCGTCTCAGGCTTGGGCGGGCACTGCTCCGGGGGGTGTGTTGGTCCGCTACGTCGTCTATCGCCTCCTCTGGTTGGTTCCGACGCTCCTCGCGATGGCGCTCGTCACCTTCTTGGTGATGCATGCCACGCCGGGGAGTCCGCTGGATCCCGTGGCCGAGGGGGCCAACCCCTTGTCGCCCGAGGCGCAGAAGAATCTCGCAGAGGTCTACGGTCTCGACAAGCCGCTCTACGCCCAGTTCGGCATCTTCCTGGGCAAGGCCCTGCGCGGCGACTTCGGCACCTCCTTCGTCTACAAGACCCGTACGGTGGCCGAGATCATGAAGGAGACCTTCCCGATCTCGCTGCTGCTCGGCAGCATGGCTCTGGTGCTGGCCGTCGCGGGCGGCCTCGCGCTCGGCATCCTGGCCGCCGTCTACCAGAACCGCTCGTGGGACTACGTCTCGGTTTCGGTGGCCACGCTCGGGGTCAGCGTGCCGAACTTCGTGCTGGCCGTCTTCCTCATCGTCATCTTCTCGTTCGTCCTGCCCATCTTCCCGACGGGCGGCTGGAACTCGCCACACGACTGGGTGCTGCCGACGGTCACCCTCGCGCTCGCCCCCATGGGGATCATCGCGCGCTTCACCCGCTCGAGCATGCTGGAGGTGATCCGGTCCGACTACATCGTGACCGCGCGGGCCAAGGGACTGGCGGAAGGACCGGTCATCCTCAAGCACGTGCTCAAGAACGGCTTCATCCCGGTGGTCACGCTGCTCGGTCCGATGTTCGCGGCGGTGGGGACCGGCTCCTTCTTCGTGGAATCCATCTTCCGCGTCCCGGGGATGGGACGGTTCTTCGTGCTTTCCATGACCGGCCGCGACTACCCGATGATCATGGCGGTCGTGCTGATCTACGGCGCGTTCCTCGCCCTGATGAACCTAGTCGTCGACCTACTCTATGGCACTCTCGACCCCCGCATCCGATACTAGGCTCCCGACTCCGAGCGGCGCGGCGCTGACCGCGCCGCGCGCGGCGGTCCGCGGCTCGAGCCTGTGGCGGGACGCGTGGCGGCGGCTGCTCCGCAACAAGCTGGCGGTGACGGGCGGCGTCGTCATCATCCTGCTCTGCCTGATCGCCATCTTCGCTGACTTCCTGGCGCCGTACTCGTACACCAAGGCCAACTTCGGCCGCCTCTACGAGCCACCCTCGCGCGAATATCCGCTCGGCACCGACCAGCTCGGACGTGACGTGCTGTCGCGACTGATCTACGGAGCCCGCGTCTCCATGCTGGTCGGGCTCGGAGCCCAGGTGATCATCGTGCTGATCGGCGTCCCGATCGGCGCCCTGTCCGGCTTCATCGGCGGCCGCACGGATCTGGTGCTGACCCGGTTCGTGGACGTGATGTACGCCTTCCCCCGCCTGCTGTTCGTCATCCTCGTGATGTCGATGCTAGGGGCCGGGCTGATCAACATCTTCATCGCGCTGGGACTCACCGGCTGGGTGGGCATCGCCCGGCAGACGCGTGCCCAAGTGCTCTCGATCAAGGAGAAGGAGTTCGTGGAGGGTGCGCGGGCCCTCGGCGCCGGGTTCGGGCGCGTGATGATCCGGCACGTGCTGCCGAGCGCGCTCACGCCCATCGTCGTGTCCATCACCTTCGGCATCCCGGAGGCCATCTTCACGGAGGCTGCGCTCTCGTTCATCGGCGTCGGCATCAACCCACCGACCCCCTCGTGGGGGCAGATGGTGGGGGAGAATCAGCAGTACCTTCGGTCCTACTGGCACCTGTGCGTGTTCCCGTCGATCGCGATCGCGGTGACCATGCTCTCGTTCACGTTCTTCGGAGACGGGGTCCGTGACGCGCTGGATCCCAAGCTGAAATAATTCACAGGAGGAGACCACCCATGCGGATTCCCCCGATGCGAGTTCCAGACGCCCAGATCGACCTCTTCGCCAAGCGCCTCGAGTCGATCGGCGTCGGCCGGCGCGACTTCCTGAAGGTGATCGGAGCCATGGCCGCGTTCGGAGGGCTCGGCTTCGCCACCCAGGCGCACGCCAAGCCCACCAAGCCCGCCCCCGGAGACAAGCTGGCCAAGGAGCAGCTCTTCCGGCTCGGCGGCGGCGGCTGGTGGCAGAACGATCCTTCCAGTCACGACTACAACAAGGACTTGTACTGCTCCGGGGTGCCCGCCCTCTTCGCCGGGCTCATGGTCTTCAACGCCGACTTCGTGGCGGAACCGTGGATGGCCACGAAGGTGGAGGGCAACAAGGACGGTTCGGTCTGGACGTTCTCCATCCGCAAGGACAGCCGCTGGACGGACAATTCGCCGGTGACCGCACGGGACTTCGAGTGGTCCTGGAAGCGGCAGCTCGACCCGGCCAGCGCCGCGCCCTACGCCTCGTTCATGTACGACATCAAGAACGGCGAGGCCTTCAACAAGAAACAGGTCACGGACGCGAGCCAGGTCGGCGTGCGGGCCAAGGACGACTGGACCCTCGAAGTCACCCTCGAGGGCCCGCGCGGTTACTTTCCGGTCCTGGCGGCCTACTTGGCCGCGCTCCCGGCCCACCGCGGCGCGGTGGAGAAGTTCGGCGACAAGTGGACGGAGGCCGCCAACATCGTCTGCAACGGGCCGTTCACGCTCGAAGCGTGGGAGCACAACAAGCAGATGGTGCTCAAGAAGAACCCGTACTACTTCGGGGCGAAGGACGTGCACCTGACGAAGATCGTGATCCCGATCATCCCGGTGGCCTCGGGCGCGCTCCCGTACGAGAACAACGAGATCGACATGACCCCGCTCCAGTCCGGGGATCTCAAGCGGCTGCAGTCGGACCCGCGGATGTCGAAGGATGTGTTCCGCTATCCGTTCCCGGGGACCTGGTACCTACTCCCGCAGGTCACGAAGCCCCCCTTCGACAACCTCAAGGTCCGCCAGGCGGTGTCCCACGCCATCGACCGTGACAACGTGGTCAAGGTCAGTCAGGGCTTCGCAGTTCCCGCCTGGTCCATGATCCCGCCGGGCTTCCCCGGCGCCATCGACGATCCCAATGTCAAGGCGATCCAGCGCTACGACAAGAAGGCGGCGCTCGACGCCCTCAAGGGGACGCCTTACGAGGGCGGCAAGAACTGGCCCAAGATCACGCTGACGATGCGTGAGGAGGGGCTCGGGTCGAAGCCGCTGGCCGAGGCGGTGCAGGCGGTCCTCCTCGACACCCTCAACATGAAGACCGACCTGGAAGTCCTCGAGCAGCGCGTGTTCCGCGAGCGGCTCTGGAAGCAGGATCTCCAGTTCGTGTGGATCCGCTGGTTCATGGACTACCCGGACCCCCACAACGAGTACTTCGACACCTTCTACGGCAAGAAGACCACTGGTCGACGGCAGGCCTGGGTCAACGACGCCTTCGACAAGGAGCTGGAGGCGGGCCGCGATACCCGCGACCCCAAGAAACGCCTCGAGCACTACAAGAAGGCCGAGGAGATCATGCAGCAGGACGTCGGCTACGTGCCGGTGGCGTGGGTGGTGCGCTACGCCGCGGCCAAGCCGTGGGTAAAGGGCATCGAGAAGAACAAGGCGGGACAGTTCGTGGTCGACGGTAACATCTACGTGGACATGTTCCAGCACATCTACATCACCGAGAAGGGCTAGAAGCCGATAAGAGAGTCGCGCCGAGGCGCGCGTCGGCTGTCCTCGGTGGCCTGACGGCCGTGCTCATGGCCGTCGGGCCGATCGAGGAGAAGCACCTCGTCGGCAAGGTAATCGTGACCACCGACCAGCAGAAGGCGACGACCGGCAGTCGCGAGCGCTCGCTGAGGCTCGAGAAGACCGAGTGATGCGCCGCACGCTCCTACTCTCCCGTCCCTGTCAAATGGGGCGCGAGGGTGGGGCGATTCAGGCGCGCCCGTGAGCGGCCTCGGACTGGCTGGGTAGCAGCGAGACGTGGCTGTGCACGGCCACCCAGTGCCCGTCCCGCCGGGCGAGGTTGAACGTCGCGCGGCCGTGGCGGGTGAAGGCGGTCCCGTCGGGGGCGGTCGCTCCCGAGGACCAAGTGGCAGCGATCCAGGCCGCGTCGCCGGCGCCGGTCACGGTCGGATTCTCCTCGAAGCGGAAATCGCGGATGCGCGGCCAGATCTGGCGCCACTGCTCGCGCTCGATGTTGTCGAGGCCGTGGACCGCAGTGGCGTAGGTGCCGAAGGCCACCGCGTCGGCGGCGAAGAGCCGCCTCCCCGCCGCGAAGTCGCGGCTGCGGCAGGCGGCTTCGAAGGTGCGCAGCCACTCGAGAGCCTCCGCCCGGGCATCGGACATGCGCGGATTATGAGACCCGGGTGGCTCTTGTCAAGCGGGACCCGAGTCGCCATCCGCGCCCCGCATTGCGCTACGCTGGGCGCCATGGAGGAACCGGACCCGGTCATCCTGCCCATCGAGGACTCGCTCGATCTCCACCCCTTTGCTCCGCGCGACGTGCGCTCGGTGGTGGAAGAGTACCTGAGCCAGGCCGCCGCCCGCGGCTTCCGCGAGGTCCGGCTGATCCACGGCAAGGGGACCGGCACGCAGCGGGCGATCGTGCGGAGCGTCCTCGTGAATCACCCGGCGGTAGTGCGCTTCTTCGATGGCCCGCCCGAGCGGGGCGGGTGGGGGGCGACGGTGGTGGTGCTGACGAACTAGTCCCGGTCGGCCCGCAGCAGCAGCATCCGGTCGGTGAACGAGACGACGCGCCCGTCCTCGACGCGGAAGTCGAAGGCCTCGCGGCAGCGGGCGGGCGCCGCCAGCACGAATCGCTCGAGGTCGACGCGAGCCTCCGGCGTCATCCGCGTCCGCTTCGTCCACTCGTCCCAGGGCCGCACCTTGCTCATCACCGCGTCGTCGAGCACGGTGAGGCCCGCCGCACGCAGGAAGGCGGTCCACTCGAGCTGCCGGTAGGCCCGGACGTGACTCGGATCGCGGCGGCGCTCGATCTCGAGGATGAAGGCGGCCGCCTCGTCGTCATCGTGGCCCAGGATGTCCTCGACCAGCAGGGACCCGCCGGCGCGCAGCACGCGGGCCACCTGGCGCAGCGCGGGGAGCAGGGCCGGGAAGTGGTGGGCCGCGATGCGGCACGTGACGGTGCCGAAGCTCCCGTCGCGGAACGGCAGAGCCTCCACGTCGCCGCCGACGAAGCGCACGCCGGGAGCACCCTCGCGGGTGACGAACTGCCTCGCGGCTTCGAGCATCGGCAGCGTGACGTCCATCGCGACGACGCTGCGGGTGAAGCGCGAGAAGGCGAGCGCGGTGTGCCCACCGCCGGTGGCGATGTCGAGCACCCGCGCCGCCGCGCGCTTGCGCCCCCAGGCGAGCAGCCACTCCAGATCGGGGCCGGCGGCGTGGCCGGAGCTGGCGACGTAAGCAGCGGCGCTCGGCCCGAACTGCGCCTGCACCCGCGCCTGCTGACTCTCGCTCATGCTCGTCCCGGGGCGCCGCTCAGCACGACGTGCAGCGGGGTCAGATCGAAGCGCCGGCTCGCCTCGTCGATGAGGTTGGTACGGCTCGCCTTCGGATGACCGTGGGTCTGCTCGTTGATCCACGTCACCGCCTGCTTGATGGCGGCCTCGCTCGCGCTCATGAGGTCTCCGTCCGCTCCCGGGAACGCGCCACGGCGCGACCCCTCACAGGTCCCGGACCACGCGCCGGGCGCGGTCCACGTTTCGTCGGAAGATATCGAAGGAGTTCACCATCTCGGGCTTGCGACCCTGGCCCCGATCGAGAGTGAAGCAGGAGAACGTGATGTCGTGGGCGAGGGGAAAGTCGCGGTATAGCTGTCCCGCCACCTTCTGCGGGTTCTCGGACCGGGTGATCTCGAAGTCCTCGAGCGCGCGCAGCGGAGGCATGCGCTCGCCGTGCTTGGTTCGCACCCACTTCATGGTGCCGCCCAGCAGGTAGGACAGGAACAGGCAGTCGACCAGCATGGACTCGGTCCACGGGATCGCCTTCTGGTAGCCGGCCACGAATCGCGCCCCGGTGGAGAGCAGGAAGTTTCGGGCCGTATCGGGGGTCACGAAGTCGCAGGCCCCAAAGATATATCCGGTGCCGGTGCTGGGCCGGCAGTGGTCCACGAGGGTCTCGAGGCGGATCACCTTGTCGCCGATGCCCACCAGCTTGCGCCGCTGGCCGTGGGAGGCGATGTAGCAGACCTGGAAGGAGCGCCGCCGGCGCCGGACCTCCTCCAGGAGCAAGCCCAGGTCGTAGCTCGAATAGAACCGGCGGTAGACCAGGTTGACCCGGATGCCTTCCCAGGCCAGCGACTGCTTGATCGCCTTCAGGTAAGGGAGCACCGAAGGCTCGTCATCCAGCAAACGGCCCTTCTTGTTCCACATCGACTCCAGCACCACCACGCCCGGCATCGCCCTGTCCTCGACATCCCCCTGGGAGCCCAGGGAGCCCTGGGCGCTGCATGATACCACGTGGGTCGCGCCCCTACATTGGATGGTTTGTGAATCATCCAATTGGAGGTTTACAGTGAGGTAACGGTATCGATAATGGCTGGTATCGGGGAGCCATGAGGATTCAGCTCGACAGGGGGACGGGCCGGACGGGGAAGGCGCCGCTTTCGCGCCAGATCCAGCTGCACTTCGAGCGCCTGATCAGCCAGGGTCTGCTGGGGCCAGGAATCAAGCTGCCGGCGAGTCGTGAGCTGGCGCGGGAGCTCGGCGTCAACCGCACCACGGTCGCCCTGGCCTACGACGAGCTGGTGGCCGGCGGCTGGGCGCGCGCCCACGTCGGCCAGGGCACGTTCGTGGCCGACCGGGTCCCGGTCTCGGCGGGAGCCTCCCGACCGGCCGCGCCGCGGCTCGACTGGACGGGCTTTCTCTCCAAGGGCGCGCAGGTGATCGCCGCCGACACCCGGCGGCGCCGCGGCTATACCCAGGTGCCGCGGTCAGGGCCCGGCACCATCTCGTTCGCAGGCGGCATGCCGGACAGCGGGCTCTTCCCGACCGATGCCTTCCGTCGTGTGCTGAACCGCGTGATCCGGGAGGAGGGGCGCGAGCTCCTCCAGTACTATCCAGCCCGCGGCTATCCGCCGCTGCGGGAGTTCCTGGCCGGCTACTTGCTGCGTTTCGGCCTCGAGGTGCGGCCCGACGAGATCCTGATCGTCAACGGCTCGCAGCAGGGCTTCGATCTCGTCGGCCGCACCCTGCTCGATCCGGGTGACTTCGTGGCGATCGAGGAGCCCTCGTACCCGCGGGCCATGCAGGTGTTCCGGGCCTTCGGGGCCCAGCTCCTGCCGGTGCCCATGGTCGACGGCGGGCTCGACCCGGCGCATCTCGACCGCCTGCTCGAGCGACAGTCGCCGAAGCTGCTCTACTGCCAGCCGAGCGCGCACAATCCCACCGGCCTTACGATGCGGGACGAGGCGCGCACGCGGCTGCTAGAGGTCGCGGTGCGCCACCGCCTGCCCATCATGGAGGACGGCTTCGACGGCAGCCTCTTCTTCGGGGAGCGGCCGCCGGCGCCGCTCAAGGCCCTCGACGCCTCCGGGCTCGTGATCTACGTCGGCACGTTCTCCAAGATCCTGTTCCCGGGTCTGCGCCTCGGCTGGATCGTGGCCGCCCCGGAGCTGATAGACCGGTTGGAAGTCGCGAAGGAGCTCGCCGATATCCACACGAGCCCGCTGATCCAGGCCGCGGTGTATCACTTCTGCCGCCAGCGGCTGCTCGATCGCCATCAGGCGCGCGTGCTGCGCGAGTATGGCCGCCGGCGTGCGGCGCTCCTGCAGGCGCTCGGCCGACGGATGCCGACGGGCGTGACGTGGACGGACCACGAGGGCGGCTTCTCGCTCCTGCTCACGCTGCCCGCGGGTCAGGACGCGGCGGTGCTGCTCGAGCGCGCCGCGCAGCGCGGCGTCGTGTTCACGCCGGGCAACGCGTTCTTCGTGGACGGCGGCGGCGAGCGCATGCTCCGCCTGTCGTTCTCGGCCCTGCCGCTCAACCAGATCGACGAGGGCATCAAGCGGCTGGCCGACACCATTCGCGAGGTGCAGCGGCAGCCAGAGCCGGCCGGGCTTGCCGCGGTGCCCGCGGTGCCGCTCGTTTAGGAGGCGCCCGTGAACTTCCACACGCTCGCAGCTCGCGGGGGGCGTGACGTGCCGTCGGCGAGCCGCCCGTTGACCGCCCCCATCTACCAGACCAACGTGTACGTGTTCGAGGACATGGACACGGTGGAGTCGGTCTGGGAGAGCAAGAAGCCGGGCTTCGTCTACGGCCGCTACGGCACCGGCAATCACATGATGCTGGAGGACCTGGTGGCGGCGCTGGAAGGAGCCGAGGCCGCGGTGGCCTGCGCCTCCGGGATGGGGGCCACGACCGCCCTGCTCCTCGGCCTCTTCACGGCGGGCGATCACCTCGTCTCGGCCCGTGATCTCTACGGCTCGACCGCCGCGTTCCTGAACGACGAGGGCCGGCGGCTCGGGATCGAGACCGACTTCGTGGACGCCACCGACACCGCGGCGATCCTGAAGGCGCTCCGACCGAGCACGCGCGCGGTCTTCGTGGAGGCGATCTCGAATCCGCTCCTGCGGCTGGTCGATGTGCCCGCACTCGCCCCCGGGCTGCGGCGGCGCGGGATCGACCTCATCGTGGACGCCTCGATGGCGTCGCCCGCGGTCCTCCGTCCGATCGAGCACGGCGCGACCATCGTGATGCACAGCCTGACCAAGTTCATCTCCGGCCACGGCGATGTCACCGGTGGCCTCGTGGCGGGCCGGGCCGAGCCGATGGCACGGGTTCGCAACGCCATGATCCGCGCGGGGACCAACCTCGGCCCCTTCGACGCCTGGCTGGCCACGCGGGGGGCGCGCACCCTCGCGGTGCGCATGGAGCGGCAGTGCGAGACCGCGCTGGTCCTCGCGCAAGCGCTTCAGCGCTTGCCGGCGGTGGCCCGCGTCTACTACCCGGGACTGCCCTCGCACGAGCAGCACGGGCTGGCGCGCCGGCTGATGCCGCGTCTCTCGGGGGCGATGGTCTCGTTCGACCTCCGCGGCGGCGCGCCCGCGGTGGAGCGTTTCATGGGCCGGACGCGGCTGCTCGAGTTCGCCCCGAGCTTCGGTGACGTGGCCACCACGTGGACGTACCCGGCGCGCACCTCGCACCGTCGGGTCTCCGACGAGGAGAAGGCGGCGATGGGGATCGGGGCCGGCCTCGTGCGCGTGTCGGTCGGGCTCGAGGATCCGGCCGAGCTGCAGGCCGATGTCGAGGAGGCGCTCGCATGAGCACGGTGAGCGTGGAGCGCGAGGTGGTGGTGAAGCCGGTGGTCCTCGAGGGCCGGTTCGCACGGCTCGAGCCGCTCACGATGGCGCACGCGCCGGGCCTGCTCGCGGCCGCGGCGGGCCCTCGCGACACCTACGGCTTCACCCTGGTCCCGGGCACCGAGGCGGAGACCCGTGCCTACATCGAGCAGGCGCTGGGTGAGCAGGCGGCGGGGCGGGCGCTGCCATTTGCCACGGTGAGCCGCGCGACCGGCGCAGTGGTCGGCTCGACGCGGCTCTTCAACATCGAGTACTGGCCCTGGCCCCCGGGGAACGCCAATCAGCGAGGCGCGCACCGGCCCGACGTGGTGGAGATCGGCTGGACCTGGCTCGGCGCCGCCGCGCAGCGGACGCCGATCAACACGGAGGCCAAGCTCCTGATGCTGGCACACGCCTTCGACCGGTGGCGGGTCCACCGGGTGAGCCTCATGACCGACGCGCGCAACGAGCGCTCGCGGAACGCGATCCTGCGGCTGGGCGCCCGCTTCGACGGCGTGCTCCGGGCGGCGCGTCCGGCCAGCGACGGAACGATTCGCGACACCGCGGCCTTCTCCATCCTCGAATCGGAGTGGCCGCCGATCAGGGCGAAGCTGCAGGCGCGACTCACGCAGTGATCCGACAACCGGAAAAAGGAGACGAGGACATGGAGAGCGGAACGCCGAGACTGAAGGTCGGGCTGGCCGAGATGCTGAAGGGCGGCGTCATCATGGACGTCACGAACGCGGAGCAAGCCAAGATCGCGGAGGATGCGGGCGCGGTCGCGGTGATGGCCCTCGAGCGGGTGCCATCCGACATCCGCAAGGAAGGCGGGGTGGCCCGGATGTCGCCGGTGACCAAGATCAAGGAGATCCAGAAGGCGGTGACGATCCCGGTGATGGCCAAGTGCCGCATCGGCCACTTCGTGGAGGCGCAGATCCTCGAGTCGCTCGGGGTGGACTTCATCGACGAGTCCGAGGTGCTGACGCCGGCCGACGAGCACTTCCATGTGGACAAGTTCGCCTTCAAGGTGCCCTTCGTCTGCGGGTCGCGCGACCTGGGCGAGTGCCTGCGCCGGATCGGCGAGGGGGCGGCCATGATGCGGACCAAGGGCGAGGCCGGCTCCGGCAACATCGTGGAGGCGGTGCGCCACATGCGCGCGGTGACGTCCGGTATCCGGCGGCTCACCATGCTGGGTCCCGAGGAGCTCATGACCGAGGCCAAGAACCTGGGCGCCCCCTATGACCTGGTGCGCTGGGTGGCCAAGAGCGGCCACCTGCCGGTGCCCAACTTCTCGGCGGGTGGCATCGCCACTCCCGCCGACGCCGCGCTCATGATGCAGCTCGGCGCCGAGGCCGTGTTCGTCGGCTCCGGCATCTTCAAGTCGGCGGACCCGGCGGTCCGGGCGAAGGCCATCGTGCAGGCCACCACGCACTTCAAGGACCCCGACGTGCTGGCCAAGGTCTCCGAGGGGCTCGGCGACGCCATGCCCGGCATCGAGACGTCGAAGCTGAAGGAGTCCGACCTGCTCCAGACTCGGGGCTGGTAGGGAGTAGTTGCTTGGCGAGGCGCCGCCGAAGGCGAGCCGGGCGTAGTGCGAGGTGCGGCCGAAGGCGAGCCGAGCGGATACAAAAGGGAAGCTAACGATGGACTGCCGGAGGAGTCCCGATCTCCACCAGCTCCCGAGCAATCTTCCGCCGCCGGTCGACGACGGCGCCTGCGACCACCTTCCGGGGGCGCAGGTGCCGCCCGTCCGCCTGGAGTCCACGGCCGGCCGGTGGGTGGAGCTGGTGGAGATCGCGGAGCGGCCCGCCGTACTGTTCTTCTATCCGCGCACCGGGGAGCCGGGGCGAGCGGCCGGGTCGGAGTGGGATGCGATTCCCGGTGCGCGAGGCTGCACGCCGCAGAGCTGCGGGTTCCGCGACCTGCACCGCGAGTTCACCACGCTGGGGGTCACCGTCTATGGAGTCAGTACCCAGGAGACGACCTACCAGCGCGAGTTCGTGGAGCGCAACCACGTACCGTTCGAGCTCCTGAGCGACCGGGATCTGGCGCTGGTCCGCGCCCTGCGCCTGCCCACGTTCGAGTACCCCATCGAGCGCGGCGGTCCGACCTCGCTGATCAAGCGGATGGCGTGGTACGTGGAGCGGGGGCGCATCGAGAGGATCTGGTACCCGGTCTTTCCGCCGGATCGGAACGCCGAGACCGTGCTCGGGTGGCTTCGCGAGCGAGCACGGATCCTGCCCGGCGATCGGCGAGAGGTGAGGCTCGCATGAAGATCGGTGTCCTGGCCTTGCAGGGCGACTTCAGCCTGCACCGGAAGGCTCTCGACCGCATCGGGGTTGCCTCCGTGGAAGTGCGCATGCCGCGCGCGCTCGACGAGGTATCCGGATTGATCATGCCCGGCGGCGAGAGCACCACGCTGCTCAAGCTCATGGACACCTGGGAGTTCGTGCCCGCGCTCGAGAAGTTCCGTGCCGCGGGCAAGCCGATCTTCGGCACCTGCGCGGGCATGATCCTGCTCGCCCGCGAGGTGCTCAATCCCGCTCAGTTCTCGCTGGGCTTCATCGACATCACCGTCGAGCGCAACGCCTACGGCCGCCAGAAGGAATCCTTCGAGGCGGTCGGCTCGGCCGACCTGGGGCAGGGTAGCCGCCCGCTCAAGATGGTGTTCATCCGAGCCCCGCGCATCCGGCGGCTGGGTGCGGAGGTGACGCCGCTTGCGGAGCACCGCGGCGAGTGCGTCATGGCCCGGCAGGGGTCCGTGGTGGTCGGGGCCTTCCACCCGGAGCTGACCGACGAGTGCGCGGTCCACGAGTACTTCGCCGGGATGGTGCGCGCCGCCGGCGGCTAGGCCTTCGCGTCCGCCTCCAGTAGCTCGACGGGGTCGCCCACCGCGATCCGCCCTCCGCTCACCACCGCGCAATCGAGCGCCATCTTCCCGCCGAACTCTGAAGCGATCCGCCTCAGCACCGACAGGTCCTGTTCCTGGGTGTCGGGGTCATAGGTCGTCATCACGCAGCGTCCCCGCAGCTTGGCGACCGAGATGACCACCGGGCCGATCCGCAGCCGCCGGCCAGGCCAGGCGCGCTCGGCCAGTCCGTCCACCCCGCCGATGACGATGTTCGGGCGCAGCCGGCGGTGATCCACACCCAGCTCGCCGAAGGCGCCGTCCGTTCCTACGAGCAGCGGTAGGACATCGAAGCGGTCGGGCCCGTCGTACCGGACCAGGCGGGCCTGCGGTCCCGCCGCGGTCCGGACCGCGGCCGCGCTCTCCGGCGCGGCCCACCCATGCCCGTCCACCCGCGGCTCTCCGTCTGGACCGAGGCTCCCGTGGAGTGCCAGCAGTCTCGGGTGCGTGCGCGAGGTGATGACGCGTCCGCCCGGCCCGCTGACGTGGACGACCCGGTCTCCGACTAGCCCGTCCGTCGTCACCTCCGACGACTCCACCAGCTCTCCGGCCATCGACTTGACCGGGTAGCGCCAAAGCTCTGCAACTCGCATCGCGGCTGCTCCCTTCGTGCTAACCTATTAGATTAGAAAAACAGGTTAGTCGATTCGAGTCGCGGAATTGACCTAATATAGACCGGAATATCGGATAGTTATGGCCGATACTAGAAGATCTTTCATCAAGATTGGCCCCGACCTGGCGGTAGATTTTGCCAACACGGCCCGAGCCGAGGGCGATCCGGCCGGGGCGCTGCGATCCTGGCGCGATCTCGTGGACTTCTTCGAGCTCCGGGGAGCCGTCAGCCGACCCGAGGCCGAGGCGCTCCGCACGATGGGGGAGCGAGATGCGCGCGCCTGCGCGGCCGCGCTCGAGCAGGCCCTGGATCTCCGGGAGACGGTCCGGGCGGTGCTCTCCGCCATGGCGGCGCGGCGCCCGCTTCAGGCCGAGTGGGTCGCCGCGATCAACCAGGCCCTGGTCTGGGGTGCAGGCTCGGGCCGGCTCGAGCGCGATGCCGGAGGCTGGCGAATGGGCTTCAGCCCATCGTGGACCGAGCCCTTCCGGGCCCTGGCGCCCATTGCGCGGTCCATCGCCGAGCTGGCCGCGCTGGGCCGGGGCGCCGAGATCCGGAAGTGCGCCAACCCCCGCTGCGTCCTGTACTTTCGTGACCGCTCTCGCTCCCGCCGGCGCCGGTGGTGCTCGATGGCGGTCTGTGGAAACCGGATGAAGGTGGCGGCCCATGCGCGCCGCCGCGGGCGCCGCCGCCCCGCTTGATCCGCCCCGGTCTTTGCTCTTGACAGCCCGGGAGGGCCGAGGGAAGGTATGGTCCGACCAGCCGACCACGTAGCGGTCAGAGCCACAGCAACGCCCGTCCGAGGAGGAAGGCATGGCGCATTTCACCTGCGAAGTCGTCTACCGCGGCATCTTCCAGAAGAATCTCGCGGCGAGAATATGCCGGGGGATCGTGCTGTCCGCCCGAAAGGCCGGGCGGTGGGGCATCGCGTTCGGGCGGTACGGCGACAGCCCCCAGCGCAACGGCATCCCCGCCAAGGACTTCGCGATCGTCGCGGACACGCAGGAAGAGCTCGAGCAGAACATGGCCCGCTACGAGCCCAAGGAGGTCGATGTCACGATCTGCGTGGACGACACGCTGTCCAAGGGCGTCGAGTCCTGGGCCTGGTACGGGCTACAGCCGATCAACCGGCTGACCATCTCGGGCGGGACCCTGCTGATGACCTCGCTCCAGAGCCCGGCGGACCTCCTCAAGGACATCCACAAGAAGGAGGTGCCCTACAACCTGGCCCTCATCCGGGCCAAGGCGTCGTTCTCGGGGCTCTGGGTCTACAAGGAAGACCACACCGAGGCACGCATCCTGGGCGCGCTGGCCAAGATCAAGCCCGAGTTCCTGTCGCTCGACGCGGTGTGCCAGGCGATCAAGGAAGCCGAGTGGGGCTCCGATCTCAAGGTCGCCTCGGCCCGCAAGGCCAACGAGCGGCTCGAGAGCCGGCCGGTGAAGATCACCGAGGGTAATGCAGAGATCCCCTACTCCTTCGAGATGCCCAAGTGGTGGGAGATGCGCGAGGGTGTGAGCATCCCCGCGATCCCCATCGGCAAGCCCATGGAGGGCGGTAAGGGCTACGTGCCCGAGCGCAACCCGTATTTCAAGAAGTTCACCACTCGCACCATGCGGCCGGTCATCGACTTCGACAAGTGCGTGAAGTGCACGCTCTGCTGGA
This sequence comes from Nitrosotalea sp., assembly GCA_035519555.1. Taxonomy (GTDB): domain Bacteria; phylum Methylomirabilota; class Methylomirabilia; order Rokubacteriales; family CSP1-6; genus CAMLFJ01. Next base: position 71,276 of record DATIWG010000084.1, read on the forward strand.
TCCAGTGCCCCGACTCCTGCTTCGACGTGACCCCCGACGGCCTCTACGACGCCAACATGGAAGCCTGCTGCGGCTGCGGGGTCTGCGAGGCGGTGTGCCCGGCCAAGGACTGCGTCACGATGGTGCGCGAGGACGCCTTCGAGGACAACGCGAGCCAGTGGGAGATGTGGCGGACCGACAAGGCCAAGTACAAGACCTGGATGACCGACAAGATCCATAGCAAGGAGCACATCACCCGGTCTCACGGCTTCCGCTTCCGCGGTCAGTACGACGAGGAGATCAAGAAGGAGCTGGAGTCGGGCGGCATCGAGATCACCGCGGGCATTCCCGGCGAGAACGCCGAGTCGAAGAAGTAGGGGAGGACCGAGACCATGGCAGTGGAGACCAAGACCGCAGCAGCGGTGGCCGATCACAAGGAGATGCTGATCTCGGGCAGCGAGGCCTGCGCCGAGGCGCTGACCCTCGCCGACCTCGACGTGGTGACGGCGTACCCGATCCGGCCCTACGATACGGTGATGCAGGCGATCGCCAAGAAGATCGCCAACGGCCACCTGGAAGCCGAGTACATCGTGGCCGAGGGTGAGCACAGCCAGTTCGAGATCGTCAAGCACGCCTCGACGGTGGGCGCGCGGGTGTTCTGCGGCTCCTCCGGGGTCGGCTGGATGTACGCGATGGAGTGCCTCACCGTCACCCCGCCGCTGCGAGTGCCGATGGTGTGCATGGTTGGCAACCGGGCGCTCGACGATCCTGGCGCCTTCGGCGTCGAGCACAACGACGCGCTGGTCGTCCGTGACCTGGGCTGGATGCTGATCTGGGTGGACACCGCCCAGGAGATGCTCGACACGACCCTCCTCGCCTATCGCATCGCGGAGGACCGGCGGGTGTTCCTGCCGTGCGCGATCTCGGCGGACGGCGCCTTCCTGACCCACTCGCAGGCGATCTGCCAGGTGCCGAGCCGCGCCCTCGTGGACCGGTTTCTCCCGCGATACGACCGCGGCGACCTGCAGCTGCACCCGGACAACCCGATCACGGTGGCGCCGCAGGCCAACGAGGACTGGGTCATCGAGATCCGGCGGCAGAACGACGAGGCGATGAAGCGGGCCAGCTCCGTGATCGAAGAAGCCTATGCCGATTTTCGAAAAGTGATGGGCCGCGGGCCCGAGAACCCGTGGTTCGAGGAGTACATGATCGACGACGCGGAGATCATCCTGATCGGCATGGGGACGATCTCCCTGCCCATGAAGGTCGGCATCCGCAACATGCGGGCCCAGGGCAAGAAGGTGGGCCTGGTGCGGCCGCGGTGGTTCCGTCCGTTCCCGACCGATCGGCTGGTGAAGGCGCTCTCGAAGGCGTCGGCCATCGGCGTCATCGACCGCGACTACTCCTTCGGCTCCCCCTTCAACTCGGGGGTGGTCGCCAACGAGATCCGAGCCGCGATGTACAACGCGGACAAGCGCCCGCCCCTGCTCAGCTTCATCTGCGGGCTGGGCGGTCGCGAGGTGACCCTGGAAGACGTGACCAAGGCGGCGGACATGTGCTACGCGGCGGCCAAGGCCGGGAAGTCTGACCCGAAGACGCACTGGCTCGGCGTGCGCGAGTAACGCGAGTAAGAGGAGACCAACCTCATGGCTGATACGTTCACGAACGCGACCCAGATCCTCGAGCCCTTCAAGGGCGTCAAAAAGGTCACGATAGAGGAGTACTTCACCTCCGGCCACCGGACCTGCCAGGGCTGCGAGTCGGCCCTGGTCATGAAGCTCATGGTCAAGGCGGCCGGCCCTCGGACCATCGTGCTCGGCTCCACCGGGTGCATGTACGTGGCCAACACGACGTACTACACGACCCCGTGGGTGGTGCCGTGGATGCACACCCAGCTCGGCTCCTCGGGCTCGGCCGCCCTCGGAACCGCGGCGGGGCTGAAGGCGCTCATGAAGAAAGGCAAGATGAAGTCGGAGCCGATCAACGTCATCGCGTTCTGCGGTGACGGGGGCGGCGCCGACATGGGGCTGGGCGCCATCTCGGCGACCCTGACCCACAAGGAGTACAACTCGCTGATCCTGCTCTACGACAACGAGTCGTACGCCAACACCGACATCCAGCTCTCCGGCTCCACGCCCTACGGCGCCAATACCACCTTCAGCCCGCCCGGCGCGGTGAAGCGGATCATCCACACGCGCTGGAAGAAGAACACCGCGGGCATGCTGGCGGCCGGTCACCCGGAGTGCCGTTACGTGGCCACCGTGGATGCCTCCTACGCGGTCGAGATGATGAACAAGGTCCGCAAGGCGCTCACCCTCGGCGGCCCGACCTTCATCCACTCCCTCGATCCGTGCCCGAAGGGCTGGGATTACGATCCGATGCTCTCCCACGAGTTGGGCGAGCTGGCAGTCGAGACCGGCGTATTCCCGCTCTACGAGGTGGAGGACGGGGTGGTACGGCACTACGGCAAGACCAAGGCCATCGTCGAAGGCCGGCCGCGCAAGCCGGTGCGCGAGTACCTGCTCAAGCAGGGCCGCTTCGCCCACTTCACTGAGGAAGATCTCGAGTACTTCCAGTCCAAGGTGGACGAGATGTGGGACAAGTGGGAGATCCCCGGCGTGATCCCGTTCTGGAAGGAGCGTCGCGGCAAGTAGGCGGCCGCACCAGTAGCGATCGCAACGCCCCGACCACGAGGAGAGAATATGCTCCGTCAATGGCGACGTCTCGCGACGCTGGCACCGGCCCTCCTGGGCGCAGCACTCCTCTGCTCTCCGGCGCAGGCCGCCTGGGAGCCGAGCAAGCCCATCGAGTTCGTGATCCCAGCGGGTACCGGCGGGGGCGCGGACCAGATGGCGCGTCTCATCGCGGGGATCGTGGAGAAGCACAAGCTGTCCCCGCGGCCGATCATCGTGGTGAACAAGTCGGGCGGCGCGGGCGCGGAGGGCTTCCTCCACGTCAAGGGCAAGAAGGGCGACGCCCACACCATGATCATCACGCTGTCGAACCTCTTCACCACGCCGCTCCATACCGGTGTCCCCTTCAGCTGGAAGGATCTGACCCCGATCGCCCGGATGGCCCTGGACGAGTTCATCCTCTGGGTCAACGCGGAGACGCCGTACAAGACGGCCAAGGAGTACATCGCGGTGGTCAAGGAGCGCTCGGGCGGCGACCGGATGAAGATGGGCGGGACCGGATCCGCCCAGGAAGACCAGATCCTCACCATCCAGCTCGAGCAAGCCACCGGGGTGAAGTTCACCTACGTGCCCTTCAAGGGCGGTGGGGAGGTCTGCGTCAACCTCGTGGGCAAGCACGTGGACTCGACGGTCAACAACCCGATCGAGTGCGTGAGCCACTGGAAGGCGGGGCGGGTGCGACCGCTCGCGGTGTTCGACACCGCGCGCATCCCGGTCCCGGAGTGGAAGGACATTCCGACGGTGAAGGAGGCGGTGGGCGCCGACATCAGCTACCTGATGCTGCGCGGGATCTTCGGAGCGCCCGACATGCCCAAGGACGCGGTGGAGTGGTACCAGACGATGCTCAAGAAGGTCTACGAGACCCCGGAGTTCAAGGACTACCTGAACCAGGGGGCGCTCAAGCCCGCCTGGGAGACCGGCCCCGAATTCGTGAAATGGCTCGGTGAGGCCGAGCAGCAGCACCGGGATCTGATGACCAAAGGCGGTCTCCTCAAGAAGTAAGACCGAGAAGTACTACTACCGGTCCTGGATCTGGAGATGCGCACGGCCGACCTGACGACGGCGCTGATCCTGATCGCGGGGGGCGCCCTGGTCATCTGGGACTCCCTGCGCCTCGGCATCGGGTGGGGCACCGACGGCCCGCAGAGCGGTTTCTTCCCGTTCTGGCTCGCGGTGCTCCTGGTTGTCGCCTGCGCGGTCATCGGGGTGCAGGCGCGCCGGCGGGCGAGAGCCCGACCGTTCGTCACCCGCGAGCAGCTCATGCCCGTGCTCACCACGCTCGTGCCCACGGCGGGCTTCGTGGTGCTCACCCAGTTCCTCGGCCTCTACGTGGCGACCACGCTGTTCATGGCGTTCTACATGCGCTGGATCGGCCGCTACTCGTGGGTCCCGGTCGTGCTCGTCAGCGTGCTGTTCCCGCTGGTGATCTTCGTGACCTTCGAGAAGTGGTTCCTGGTGCCCATGCCCAAGGGGCCGCTCGAGGCCTGGCTCGGCTACTGAGCATGGGCTGGGAGAACCTGCTTCTCGGCTTTCAGGTCGCCGCGCAGCCCTTCAACCTCGGGCTGGCCGTCCTCGGCATCACCCTCGGCACCATCATCGGCGTGCTACCCGGACTGGGCGGAGCCAACGGGGTGGCCATCCTGCTCCCGCTAACCTTCTCGATGAACCCGACCTCGGCGATCATCCTCCTCACGAGCCTCTACTGGGGTGCCCTGTTCGGCGGAGCGATCACCTCGATCCTGTTCAACATCCCGGGCGAGCCGTGGTCGGTGGCCACCACCTTCGACGGCTATCCGCTCGGCCAGAAGGGCCGCGCCGGCGCCGCGCTCACCGCGGCGTTCACTTCCTCGTTCATCGGCGCGCTGGTCGCGGTCATTGTCATTACGTTCCTGTCGCCGGTGGTGGCCAACTTCGCGCTCGCCTTCGGGCCGCCGGAGTTCTTCGCGGTCTACTTCCTCACCTTCTGCGCCTTCATCGGCACGAGCAAGGAGCCGCCGTTCAAGACGCTCGCCGCCATGATGCTCGGCTTCGCGCTCGCCGCGGTCGGCACCGACCCGGTGACCGGCGCGCTGCGTCTCACCTTCGGTTCGACCGCGCTGCTCACCGGCTTCGACTTCCTGGTCGCGGTGATCGGCCTGTTCGGCATCGGCGAGATCCTGCTCACGCTCGAGGAAGGCCTCGAGTTCCGCGGCACTCGGGCGAAGATGAACATGAAGGTGGTGCTGGAAACGTGGAAGGAGCTGCCGCGCTACTGGTTGACCTCGATCCGCTCCTCAGTGGTGGGCTGCTTCATGGGCATCGTGCCCGGCGGCGCGACGCCCGCCTCGTTCATGAGCTACGGCGTGGCGCGCCGCTTCTCGCGCGACGGCGACAAGTTCGGCACCGGCATGGTCGAGGGCGTGGTGGCGCCGGAGACCGCCGCGCACGCCGCGGGCACCTCGGCGCTCCTGCCGATGATCACGCTCGGCGTGCCGGGCTCGCCCACCGCCGCGGTGCTGCTCGGCGGCCTGATGATCTGGGGCCTGCAGCCCGGGCCGCTGCTGTTCGTCGAGCAGAAGGACTTCGTCTGGGGCCTGATCGCCTCGATGTACCTCGGCAACATCGCCGGCCTGATCGTGGTGCTCACCTGCGTGCCGCTGTTCGCCGCGATCCTGCGCGTGCC
>DATIWG010000085.1:0-13848 GCA_035519555.1 Nitrosotalea sp.
CAATCCAGTGCGGAGCAGATGAATCCTCGGCCATGCTGCGGCCGGCAACCGGGGGGATCGACTTGCCCTACCTGCTAGATGGATCTTGTGCGATTGCGGGGCTTCATCTCGTCTATGGCCGTGGCTCCAGTAATCCCAGCGCATGGAACTGGATGGGAATGCACCGGGGAGGCTTCTCTCACCTGCCCGAGAATCGGCGTCGGGGCCCGGCCCGCCCGCCCCGCTTCACGCCGATGGACCCGGTTCGAAGCGAAGCAACCGGGCACTGTTCACGACGACCACGAATGTTCCGACATTCTGCACGACCGCCCCCACGAGGGGGCCGATGAGCCCGAGGCCGGCGATGGTCATGATGAGCAGGCTGATGCCGATCGCCAGCAGAACGTTCTGGTTGACGACCCGGCGCGTCTCCTTGGCCAGCCGGATCATCTGCGGCAAGCGGGCGAGATCGGAGCCCATCAGCGCGACATCGGCGCTCTTGACCGCCACATCGGAGCCCATGGCACCCATGGCCACCCCGACGTCCGCGCCATGGAGGGCGAGCGCGTCGTTTACGCCGTCGCCGACCACCATCACCCCCCGTCCGGCCGCCCTCTCACGCTCCACGACCATGAGCTTTGCTTCGGGCAGGCAATCAGCCAGCCAGGCATCCACGCCGAGCTCCCCGGCCACCTGGGCTGCAACCTCCGCCCGATCGCCGGTCATCAGGAGCGTGCGGGTCACGCCGAGTCCGTGTAGGGCCTGCAAGGCTTCCCGACTCCCCGCGCGCGGCCGGTCGGCGAGGAGCAGACATCCGAGCACGTCCTGATTCCGGGCGACCCAGACGACGGGCCCCGCATGCGGCGGCTCGGCTGGCAGGCGGAGTCCACATTCCCTCAGCCAGGCGGCGGAACCAAGTCGGGTCACGGCCCCGGCGCGGTGGGCGACGACGCCTCGTCCCGGAACCTCTTCGATGGCCTCTGCCTCGCCGATCGCCGGCCCGCCGGCCGCGGCCCGGATGCCCCGGGAGACGGGGTGTCGCGACCCGGTCGCACACACGGCCGCCTCGGCGAGCAGGTCGTCCGGCGTGAGCCCGGCGAGCGGATTCACCGCGATCACCTCGAGCTGGCCCGTCGTCACCGTGCCGGTCTTGTCGAGAATGAGTGTGTCGATCTCGCCCAGGCGCTCCAGGAACCCGGTGCTCTTGATCATGATGCCGAGCCGGGCGGCGACCGCGAGGGCGGCGGTCATCGCGGCGGGACTGGCCAGGACCAGCGCGCAGGGGCAGCTCACGACGAGGATCGCGATGGCGCGGGTCAGGTCCTGGCTCAGCACCAGCGCCGCGGCCGCCACCAGAAGGACTGCGGGCAGGTAGTATTCGGCGTAGGACTCGATCAGCCGGACGATCGGCGCCTTGGATTGCTCGGCCTCGCGCAGGAGCTCGACGACGCGGCCCAGAGCGGTCGCCTCGCCGAGCGCGGTTACCTCGACGTGCAGGACCCCCGACAGATTCAGCGTGCCCGCAAAGACCTCGGAGCCCCGCGCCACTTCGTCGGCCACGGACTCGCCGGTCATGGTGCTCTGGTCCACCGCCGAGGTGCCGCGGGTCACCTGGCCGTCCGCCGGGAACGCCTCGCCGGGCCGCACGAGAATGTGGTCACCGGGTTTCAACTGCTCGACAGGCACGGCTTCCTCGCCGTTCGGCCCCACCCGAGCGGCGACGCTCGGCCGCAGCGTCTTGAGGCCGTCGATGGCGGCGCGCGCCCCGAGGATGCTGCGCTCCTCGAGGAAATGACCGATCTCCAAGATGAGGGGCACCAGGATTGCCGTCTCGAAGTCGCCGGTCGCGATGGCGGCGAGGAGGGCCAGGCTCACGAGCTGGTCCACGGTGGAGCCTGGATCTCGGGCGACGAACCCGATGACTCCGGCGCGCAGCACGGGCACCGCCGCGACCAGCGCCCCGGCGGCTAGCAGCACCGCGGTCACCTCGCCCTGAGTTGGCAACAACCATCGGTGCAGCAGGCCCGCCCCGAGCAGGGCGCCGGCCGCCAGAGCGCTGCCGAGGCGGCGAGCGATCCGCCGTCGCTCGTCCGCGGTCAGGGCGGCGCCCATTTCGCCGGGAAGCGCCTCACTCAGGGGGTGGGCATCCATCCGTAGCGTCATCGCGATCCCTCCGTCCCTTCGTTCGGCTTCGCTCCGCCGCCATCGCCTGGGATCAGCAGCCGGCCGCCCTCGGCGCCGGGCGGGACGAGCACGCGGCCTCCGACCGCAAGAAATACCTGTTCGATGGCTTCTCGGTACAAGCGCTGGCGGACGACGGCCGGATTCCGCTGGTACTCGGCTCGGATCGCGAGGAACGCCGCCGCCTCCCCGCGGGCGGTGGCGAGCCGCGCGGCGGTGTCCGCCTCCGCGTCGCGGATCGCGGCCTGGGCCTCGGCGGCTGCTTGGGGCAAACCCTGCTCCCGGTAACCGCGCGCCCGCCCCACGAGCGTCTCCCGCTCGACGAACGCGCTGTGCACCGCGTCGAACGCCGGCGCCACTGCGCTCGGCGGTCGGATCGAGGTGAGCTCGAGGGCGACCAGACGCACCCACGGGCCCTCCGCGTCGAGCCGCGTCTGGGCCCGCGCCAGCGCCCGGGAGACCAGTTCCTTCTTGCCGTCTCCGAGAACGGGGTCGATCGCCATCTCGCCCAGGGTCCGGGTGAGAGCGGCCACCACGGTGTCCCGGACCAGCGCGTCGGGAGCCGAGATCTGGAGCGTCCAGACCACGGGATCCATGACCTGGTACTTGAGGACCATCTCGGGCTGGACGACGTTGTGATCGGCGGTGAGAGCGTATCCCTCCTTCGTCACGTCCAGATCGTCGCGGCCCGTCTGGGTGCCGCTCGTCAAGACATCGATGCGGGTCTCCTGAATGCGCTTCACAGGTACCCGGACCACTTCGTCGATCAGGTAGGGCAGGGCCAGGAGCAGCCCCGGCCCATGGATCCGTTCTGCGCGCGTGTGTCCCGTCAACCGGCCGAAGCGCAGCACGAGCGCCACCTCATCGGGCCTGACGACGGTGACCCCCGAGACGAGGATCCCGAGAGCGACGAGGGCCGCCACCCATCGGCCGAATCTGAGCGTGCTGCGGACACTGTCGAGGAAAGGTCCCGGCGGCGCAGCGGGCACGCTAGTTCCCTCCCGGCCTCGGAACGGGGCGGGCACCGTCGGCGCCGCTCGGGTTCGTCAGGACCGAGAACGGGGGGGCATCGGTCCGGAGAACGACCGTCGACCGTGGTCCAAGCAGCCTCTTCAGCGATTCCAGCGAGCGCAGGAACCGATAGAGCTCGGGGTCTTGCCCCTGCGCGTCGGCGTAGATGCGGGCCGCCTGGGCCTCGGCGCGGGCACGAATCTCGGCCGCGGTCTGGCGGCCCTCGGCTTTCACGCGCGCCACGTCCAGGTCCGTCTGCGAACGGATGGCGTCGGCGTCCCGGTCGCCTTCCGCCCGATAGCGGGCCGCGAACTGTTGCCGCTCGGTGCGCATCTGATCGAAGACGAAGCGGACGTTCTCGGGGGGAAGCCCGAGCTGCTTCAGCCCAACCTCGTGCACGGCCACGCCGAAGCGCTCGCGGGCCGTCCCGCGGACATCCTCGCGGATGTCCGCCTCGATGTCGCGGACCTTGAGGTTGGCCGGGTCGGTGGAGACGAGGGCGGCCAAATCGTAGCGGCCGAGGACCGCGTTCTGTGCGTTGGTGACCAGGCCGTCGAGACGGTCCTCCACCGTCGAAAGGTCGCCCACCGCCTGCAGGAAGGCGAGGGGATCGGCGACCGACCACACGACGAACGTCCGCAGGACGACGTTCTTCTTGTCGTGGGTCAGGGTCTCCGCGAACCGGGAATTGAACAGGCGCCGGCGGGCATCGAGCACGTGCGTCTGCTCGACGGGCCACGGCCACTTTGCGTGCAGCCCGGCCGCGGTGACCACGGTCCGCGGCGCTCCGAACCGGGTGATCACGGCGACCCGGCCTTCGCGCAGCGAGAAGGAGACGCTGGACGCGAGGATCAGCGCCACGATGGCGGCCGCCAGGGCCCACCGGAGGAAGTCACGTCGCATCATCGGTCCTCCATGCTCGGCGCGTCGGCTCCCCGGGGTCGCAGGTCGATCCAGAGATCACCTGTTCCGGTCCGGAGGCGGCGGTCTATGACGAACAGACTGCGGTCGGTCAGTGCATTCTCGATGGCTTCCAGCCGCCTCCGGAAGCGGAAGAGGTCGGGCGCCGCCCGGTCAGCGGTGACGACGCCCCGGAAGGCAGCCGCCGTGCCTCGAGCATCCGCGAGTCGGCGCGCCGCGTCGGCCTTGACCTCCTGGATCTCCCGCGCGGCCACCGCCTGGGCGGCCGGCAGCCTGGCTTCGCGCGTGGCCCGGGCCCGGGCCACGCGCGTCACGCGCTCGATCTCGGCGCTCACCACGTCCTCGTAGGCCGCAGCGATGCCGACCGGCGGGTGCAGACTGACGAAGCTGACATGCACGATCTCCAGGCCGAGCCCATGGTCGTCGGAGGCCGTCTGGAGATCGGCCGCGAATCGACGCGAGAACGGCGCGCGGTCGGCGGTCAGCAGGCGGTCGAGGTCGGTGCCCACCGTCACCCGCAGCAGGAGCCCATAGGCGAGGGCGCCCAGGGTCTCCCGCGGATTCTGGAATCCGAGGGCGAACGCCAGCACGTCGCGAATCCGGTAGACGACGGTCGCGTCGACCGAGACCAGCTCGCGGCCGTCGCCGAGGAGGAGCTGGTACTCCTCGCCGCTGTGCGCCCGAGCCCAGAGCAGCGAGCCCTTCGCCGGCCCGGAGTAGCCGAGGCTCAGGGTCTGCACGCGTCGCACCGGGTAACGATCCACGGTCTCCAGCGGCCACGGCAACTTCAGGTGGAGCCCCGGCCCGACCGGCAGGGGGGAGGCCAGGCGGCCGAACCGGAGGCGGATGCCTTGCTCCTGCGGCTGCACGACTACCAGAGTCGTCGAGGCCCACAGAAGAAGGCCGAACCCGGCGATGAGCGGGAAGGCGCTCCTCCGGACGAAGCCGATGGCCCAGGCCGTGTGGAGCGAGAGACCCAGATGGCGCTCCGCGGCCTCCAGCGCGCCGTGCAGCGGGCTCCGACCGTGGAACAGCGTGGCTAGCGTGAGCAGCCGGACGGGCACCTCGCATGTCTCCCACGACGGCTGGCGCCGGAGGAATAGCCAGGGTCCCCGGAGGGATAGCTCGAGGCCGCACAGCGCCGAAAGGCCCAGGAGGACGAAGGCAGGCCAGCGACTCCACTCCGCCGGGATCACGGGGACGCTGCGGCTGAGGAGCGCGAGCCCGAGAAGCACGGCCATCCACTGTCCGCAACGAAGCCATTCGGCGAGGCCGGCCGACTCAGGCAACTGCTCCGGCGGGATCGCGGCGGCGGTGCGCGCAGCCACCAGGAGGACGAAGCCCAGGCACCCGAGGCCCAGGCCGACGAGTAGGGAGACCGAGCCCGCCGGGGGAACGTCGAGACCGCTGCCGAACGCGGTCAGACTCACCACCAGACCCACGGCGCCGCCGAGCGCGAAGGCGATCGAGATCCCCTCGCGGCCGAACCACTCGAGACGAGTCTGGGCGGCAGTAGTCTCGGACTCGGTGTTCGTCTCGAGGCCCTCGAGGGGAAAACCCTTGGTCCCCGACTGCTCGAGTAGAGTCTCCACGCGTTCGCGCCGCTGGCGATCCTCGCGCTGGCGCATCTGCGCCCGATCCGCGGACTCGACGGCGGCCGACCGTAGGTGCGTCGTCCGGCCGATGATGGAGAGTACGAGCGCGAGGAGAAGCGCATAGACCACAAGCGGCGCCAACACGTCCAGACCGCCGAGCTGCTGGGCGGTGAAGGTGACCGTGGCCAACCCCACCGCTGCCCCGGCACCCTGGGAGAGACGGCGAGTAAGGCGGGGCGCCGCATTGAATCGAGGGGACACGGAGGGGATCACAACCGCACGACCCCTGAGTCACGGGTTCCGTGCGACAGCACTAACCGCTGCAGCAGCGTCGATCGTTCGCGCACCACTCGTTCACCCGCTCGATCTGACCTGGGTTATGGGCTTGCGGCTCTGGACTGTCGTCTCGGAGCCGCGCGGACACACTGGACAGACCGCGCCGCACCACTCCGACAGTCTGGAATGACGGCCCGAACGGGCTCGTCAGAAGGCCGGTCAGCGAAAGGTCAGGCCGAGGACGGGGGGGCCCGCGTGTCGGGCGAGCCGACGGCCAGGCCTGCGATGCCGGGCACTGGCGGACTCGGGAGGGCTTCGGACGCGGGCGGCGCCCCGCCGAGATCGGTCAAGGGCTCGGAGCCAACCCCGAGGCTGCCCGCGCTGGCCGCGAGCCGCATCGTCGGGCACTCCTGGTCGTAGAGGCTGATCTCGGGGCCGTGGTGATGGTGGAAGGTCGGGACCTCCATCGCCATGACGAGCAGGGACAGCACGACAACCGTCATGCCGAACACGCTCAAACCGGAGACCACCGGCTGCCACCGTCCATCGCAGGCGCGAGTATAGCACGCGGCACCGGGGCCGAACGTAACCTCGGGGCCAGAGTTCGCGAGTCTCGGTAGGACTATCGATCCTCTCCGTGCGATTCGAGGCCCACGGCCGTGTCCCGCCGTGCGCGGATCGCTGCTCGGTGCCTCACCAGCCGGCTTGAGATCAGCCCGTGGGTCGGCGCGAGGAGCCACACGAGGCCGAACACGGCGGTCGCCACCAGCACGATCGTGCCGCCCGCGGCGACGTCGGCGTGATACGAGACCATCAGCCCAATCAGGCCGGACGTCGCACCAATGCCGGCGCTCAGCGCCAGCATCGCCGGCAATCGGTCGGTCAGGAGCCGGGCGGTGGCGGCCGGCGTCACGAGCATCGCCACTACGAGAATGTTCCCGACCGCGTTCAGCGACACCACGATGGTAAGCGAGATCAGCACGAACAGGAGGAGGTCGAGCCAGACCACGGGGAGCCCGATGGCGAGGGCGCCGCCGCGATCGAAAGACGTGATCAGAAGCTCCTTGTAGAAGAGGGCGATGAGGGTCAGCACGACCCCGCCGACAATCACCGCCGTCCAGAGGTCGCCGGCGGTGACCCCGAGGACATTCCCGAAGAGAAACGACGCGAGGTCCCGCGTGAAGTTACGCGACGTACTGATCAGGACGACGCCGAGCGCGAATGTGCCCGCGAACAGGACCCCGATTGCCGTGTCTTCTGTCACCCGCCGGTTCGCTGCCAGCAGCGCGATCGCCACCGACGTCAGAATCCCGAAGGCGAGCGCCCCGAGGAGGATGCTCTGTCCCAGCAGGAACGCGACCACGATGCCCGGGAAGATGGCGTGGGCCAGTGCGTCCCCCATGAACGAAAGCCCGCGCAGGACGACCCAGGTCCCGATCGTGCCCGTCACCGCGCCCATCACCACGACCGCGACCAGGGCCCGCCACATGAAGTCGTACTGGAGAGGATCGAGGAGCCAGTGGATCGGTCCGATCATCCGGGCTCTCTCCCGGGAGCCGATGCAGGCTGGTTCGCGCCACCGAGCACGATGACAGGTCCGCCGTAGGTCGCGGTCAGGTTGGCCTCGGTGTAAGTCTCGTGGACGGGCCCGTAGGACACCATGCGCGCGTTGACGCAGCAGAGGCAGTCGCACGTGCACGAGACGGCAGCGAGATCGTGGGTCACCAGGAGGACGATGCGACCGGCCTGGCGCTGCTCCTCAATGATCGTCAGCATGACTTCCCGGGTGGCGGCGTCAATGCCGGTCATCGGCTCGTCCAGGAGGAGCACGTCGGCCTCCTGGGCCAGGGCCCGGGCCAGGAAGACCCGCTGCTGCTGGCCGCCGGAGAGCTGACCGACCTGGACTGACTGGAGGCTTCGCAGGCCGATGCGATCGAGGATCCCGTCGACGACGTCGCGGTCGTGGCGCCCGAACCGCCGGGGCCACGCGAGATGGGGATACCGTCCCATCAGGACGACGTCGCGGACGGTGGCGGGGAACTCCCAGTTCACCAGCTCGCGCTGCGGCACGTGGGCGATCCGGGCCCGGAGGGTGGAGCTGGGCCGACCGAAGAGCGTGACGCTCCCCCGAACGATGGGCACGAGGCCGAGGATCGCCAGGAGCAGCGTGCTCTTGCCGCCGCCGTTGGGACCGACGATCCCCACCACCTGGCCCGGACGGATATCGGCAGACACGCCGTCGAGAACGACCCGATGCCGGAAAGCCACCGCGAGGTCCCGGATCACCAGACCGGGGTTCGGTGCTGCGACGTCTGCCGAGCTCGACATGCGGGAGCCGCTCACGACGCAGCCCCGGGCCCAGTGATCACTTGAGCGCGTCCGCGATCTTCCTGGCGTTCGCCAGCCACATTTCCTCCACCGTCTCGACGCCGCTTCCGGGCGGGCCGAGCGAGTCGCCGTAGAGGTCGTCCACGATCTTGACGCCCGCCTCCCGGGCCAAACCGGCGGCCAGCTTCGGGTTGACCGTCGACTCAGCGAAGATGGCCTTCACCCCTTCCCGTCGAATCGTCCACAGGAGCTTCGCCGTCTCCTTGGCCGAGGGTTCGGCGAGTGTCGACACATTCGGAATCACCGCGCCGACGATTTTCAGGCCGAACGCCCGGGCGAAGTATCCGAGGGCGTCGTGGTTGGTGACGAGCTTCCGGTTGGCGGGCGGGATCGTGTCGATGATCGCCTGCACCTCGCCCCTGGCCTGCTCCAGACGGCTCTTGTAGGCGGCCGCGTTCGCGTCGTAGTCACCCCGATGGGTTGGGTCAGCCCGGTCGAGGGCGGCCGTGATGTTCTCGACCATCCGCTCGGCGTTGGCGGGATCGTGCCAGACGTGCGGATCGTCGACCGCGTGGCCGCCCTCCTCCATCTTTTCCAGACGGACGCCGCGCGTGACCGTCACCACCCTCGCCCTCTTTCCGGCCTTAAGCGTCCGGTCGAGCCAGTCGTCGAGGCCAATGCCCTGGCGGAGGATCAGGTGCGCACGCTCCACCGCCACCAGATCGCTCGCCACCGGCTCGAACTCGTGCGGATCAGCGCCGGCCGGCACGATGCCCCGAAGCTCGATGAGGTCGCCAGCCACCTCTCTCGTCAGTGCGGTGACCTGCACCGTCGTGGCCACGACCCGCAGGCGGTCGGCCGCACCGGCCGATCCGGGCACGAGAACGGCCGCCCAGATGCCGAAGACGATCAGGCATGGTCGGCCACGTGTGCCCGTGATCATCGCGATACTCCCTCGGCCCCGGCATTCGAGCGGGCCGCGGCTGCATGAGCCTCGGCACCGGCCATGCTCTTTCTGCCACCGGTCGCAGCGCGCCCGGTGGTCAGGGTTTGTGAATCTCTACTCGCGTCGCCTCGATGACGTACGAGGCGCTCGCCAGGTCGTTGTGGGCTCGCTCGGTGCGCAGCAGGCCGGTGACGGAAACCATGTCGAACATCTGGTTGGCCTTGTATGGCTTGCTGCCGGTACGCACCAGGACGACCTGATTGGACGGGGGCGGAGGTACGTGGATGCAAGCGCCGAAGTAGGGAACGAGCAGGAACTCGGAGACCTCCCTGCCATCTCCCTCGAGTGTCACGAGGAACCCCGCGAGCTTCACGGTCTTGTTGTTGAGGGACTCGACCACCGGCGCGTTCTCCCAGGCGCGCCGCAGCCGCTCGGCCGCCCGCTCCGCGCGCGGATCGTTGTCCCTCATCGTCGAGACCTCGTGCTGATACTTCCGGACCAGCTCGTCCGGATCGTACCCCTTGGGAATCAGATGCTTCCAGTCGATCGCCTGGGGCCGCTCCTGAGCCAGTGCGACTGGAATGGAGACCCAGATCGTCGCGACGAGGACCAGAGTGAGCGCTCGATGCATCGCGGAGCCTCCAAGAGAAGTTGGACGTCTAGACATGGACCATCATGCCGTCCGCCAGCGATTGGCGGTACGCGCGCATGGCCGGCCACAGGCCAGCCACGAAACTCGCGAGGAGCACCGCGCCGAGCAACAGCCACTCGTGTCGGCTCGGCAGTCCGATCTCGATCGACAGGCCCAGCCGGGTCTGGATGACGTCCCGGACTACCACGAGCGCTAGATAGAGCAGAGCGACGCCGAGGGCGATTCCCGTGGTGGCGAGTGCGGTGGCCTCGCCGACGATGAGGGTCAGCACGTGGCGGGGCCGGGCCCCCACCGAGCGCAAGATCGCCATCTCACGCCGCCGCTCGTTGAGGCCGGTGAGTAGCGCGGTCACCATGCCGCAGAGCCCGACCAGGGCGACGAGGGCGGAAACCGCGAGGAGCGCCTGCTCGGCCACCCCGATCGCGTCCCACAGCTCCTGCAATACGACCCCGGGAAGGATCGCCAGGAGCGGCTCTCTGCGATACTCGTTGACGAAACGCTGGACGTGGAACACCGCGGTGCGTGAGTCCAGACCGATCAGGAAGGCGGTGATGCTGCGCGGGGTAAGATCGTGGTGACGCGCCTCGTCTGCCGAGACCGTGGCCCCTGGGACACGCATCCCGCTCTGCCAGTCGAGGTGAATGGCTTCGAGCCCGGCCAGTGTAACGTGTACGGTCCGGTCCACCGGGGTGCCCGTCTTGCGCAGAACGCCCACCACTCGGAACGGTTTGTCGTCGTGCAGGCTCAGGCCCGCGTCTACCGCGCCGTGGGCGACCACGATCGACTTGCCCACGTGGTAACCAAGCTCGCGGGCAACGTCGGCACCCACCACTGCGTCGTAGACGTCGTCGAAGACTCGGCCGGCCGCGAGCTCGAGGCCGTGAGTGCGCGCGTACCGATAGTGGCGAAAGTAGTCCAGGCTGGTGCCGAGCACCGCAAATCCGCGGTGGGAGTCCCCGAGCGAGAGCGGAATCGTCCAGCGCACGCGGGGATGGCGGGCGATCTCCTGATAGCTCGTCCAGGACACGTTGTTGGTCGCATAGCCGATCCGGAACACCGAGTGGAGCAGGAGCGCAGTCGCCCCCGTACGGGCGCCGACGACGAGGTCGGTTCCGGAGATCGTGTTCGCGAAGCTGGCACGCGCCTGAGTTCGCAGCCGCTCGACCCCGAGCAGTAGCGCCACGCTGAGGCCGATTGACAGGATGACGAGCACGGCGGTCGTGCGACGACTCAGAAGACTCTTCACGGCCAGCGCGAGGATCGACATGCTAGGCGACCGGTTGCAGCGATGGCACGCCGAGATCCGCGAGGGGGAGCGTGCGATCGAACAGGCGCTCGAGGGTCCGATCGTGGCTCACGAGCAGCAGCGTGGCGGCCTCGCTCTCGCACTCGCGGAAGAGCAGGCGAAGAAACGCTTCGCGACGGTCGGAATCGAGGGCGGAGGTGGGCTCGTCGGCGAGGACGATTTCGGGCCGGCCGATCAGGGCCCGCGCGGCTGCGACTCGCTGCTGCTGCCCCACGCTCAGACGGGTAACGGCACGCCGCGACCGCGCCTCGGCGCCCAGGTCGAGATGCTCGAGCAGGCGCGCGGCTTCGCGCTCGGCGCCCCCGCAACCCTCCACCTGGCGACGGCGCCGGGCGGAGAATCGACAGGGAAGCGTCACGTTCTCGATCACCGAGAGGTACGGGACCAGGTTGAAGAGTTGGAAGATGATGCCGAAGTGGTCGGCGCGGAACGCATCCCGCGCCGCCCCCGGCAGACGCGGGATTTCCGTGCCGAGGATCTGGAGGGAGCCCCGCTGCGGCGCCACCACACCGGCCAGCAAGCTCAGCAGGCTGCTCTTGCCGCTCCCGCTGGGACCGTGGACGAACACGCGCTGGCCCGCCGGGATCGCGAGCCGTTCGACTCGGAGCAGCGGCTGGTCCGGGGTCCAGCCGAACTCCAGGTCCCGAGCCTCGATGACGGGTTCGCTCATGGGCCGAGCCTGATCCGGGGAGCGCCGGGCTTGAGGATCAGGGTCTTCTGCGTCTGGGGAGTGGCGATCTGGACCCGGAGCTCCTTGAGGCGCGGAAACCGCTTGAAGAGCTCGACGTCTACGTGGGCAAGGGCCCCCGGTTGACCACACCGCCAGCTCCACTCCGCCTCGATGTCGGAATGGGTCTCCTGGCTGCCGGGGGTCGGGAGCTTGATCTCGACTCGGGGCGGCTCAGCCTGGCAGGCGGCGGCCGGGGAGGGCGAGAGGAGCTGAGCCGGCTGCTTCAACTGCTGCTCGACCCGGGCGACCGTCTTCTTCTCGGCGTCAGTGCGAGGTGCATGCTCGAAGCCGAGGAAGTTGTCGCCGGGCCCGTCGAGCGCGATCTGCAGCGTCCCTCCGTCGAGCGTGACCTCCAGGGTGGCCGCGCCATGCTGATGGGCTTTCGGCTGTTGCGACGCGCTCTTGTCCTCGGCGAGGACGGGCATCGCCGTGAGGAGTGCGGAGAATGCTAGAACCCGGGCTCGCACCATGCACCTCCTGTGAGACGCCCGGCCATGGCTCGGACGTTGGGAGCGTAGAGTGTCTTGCCGCCGCGGCGCGGCGGAGAAACCGCAGGACTACGCTAGGGCAGGAGGGGTGGAGCGCGGGCCCCGGTGAGACGCGGAGGTTGGGCGGGCGGCGCCAGCTGCAGCTGGACCATCGAGTGGAGCACCGGCCCCGGAGCGACCAGCGGGTCCGGATCCGGCGGCGGCATAAGCAGCAGGTGGTCGGCGGCCAGATGCAATGCGCACTGGGCATCGTGCTGGTAGACCACGTGCTCCATCTCGTGCATGAGCGCCGCGGTCTGGGACAGGACGAAGATGAAGGAGAGGAGCGCGATGAGTGTCGCGCCGCCCTGGCCGCGCCGGCTACTCGCAGTGGGCATGGTCACCGTGCGGCCAGCACTGCAGCCCGTCGGACGTTTGCATGGGGGCATCCGAGGCCCTGCCCGCATCTGGCGTATTCGCACCGGGCTGGCGCGACGGGTTAGCTCTCATCCGCATGCGGGCGAAGGGGTCGACTCGAATCGGGTAACGCTCCCCGTTCTCGCAGGTCAGCCAGTCGCCGTCTCGCGTGCACTGAATCTGCGCGGAGGCCGGTATCGCCAGCTGACAGATCAGCGCCAGGGCCGCCCCGGTCCCGAAGAGGCATCGGACGTCGGCGAGATGGCGCGCGCTCTGCGGGCCTCCTCGAGTGTCGATGGCGTCCAGGGTCACAGGTCAATCATACATCACCCTCAAGTTGGCAACGATGGTGGTTGTGCCCTAGTTGGACAGCTACGAGCAGAGGCATTGCCGCAGACCTGCGGGCCCCTCTCGTAGTGGAGGCCACGCCCGTCAGAGCCCGGCACAGGGCTCATCTCCGCGACCCGGTGTCCGCACCACCGTTGCCCCACGGAGCAAAAGCCGCCGCCTTGAGTTGCGGACTCGAACCAACGGCGAGAAACTCATTGACCTAAGGTAGGAGGCCATCCCCAATGAACGCATT
This sequence comes from Nitrosotalea sp., assembly GCA_035519555.1. Lineage (GTDB taxonomy): Bacteria > Methylomirabilota > Methylomirabilia > Rokubacteriales > CSP1-6 > CAMLFJ01. The sequence goes on from DATIWG010000085.1 coordinate 13,393, forward strand.
CAGAACTATGGTCGCCGCCGCGGTTGTCATCGCCGGATGCGCGACTGCGGCGCCATTGGACTCGCAGAATCCGCAGCAGATGATTGGATCCTGGGGTGGCTGGCTCATCAAGCCGCGGACCTTCGAGTGGATCAATCTCGACATCGGCGACGATTCCACGTTCAACTTGACCGGGGAATGGGGGATAAGCTCGAGCGGCTTCCTCGTCATCCGAGACGATCGTGTGCGGTTCGAGGGCTCTAGAGGTTGGCATGGCACTTTCACGTTGATTGGGCGTGCGTCACAACAGGTCCTCAAGTTGGAGCGGGACGATCGAGCGGAGCTGGGCAAGCTTCGTCGATTGCCGCGACCCGAGTGAACCAGCACGGACCGGCGGAGCTCGATCGGCCTGTGTTGGCAACAGGTGGTGCGGGTTGCGCTACGCCTCTAGATCGACCTCGAAGCCGAGTGTCTTTG
>DATIWG010000086.1:0-8694 GCA_035519555.1 Nitrosotalea sp.
CACCGGTTCGTGAAGCTCTTGAATGCTCGGCGGGTGCTCCGCGACGTCGAGCACGAGCGGCGGCGAACGAGCCTGAACCAGCTCATCGCGGAGGCGTCGAAGGGGTGGCACGGCGTGAAGCTGCATCAGCCGGACTGGAGCTCCTCCTCGCACAGCATCGCCCTCGGCGCGGAGCTGCGGAGCGATGGGCTCGTGATCCACCTGATCCTGAACGCGTACTGGGAGTCGCTCGACTTCGAGCTGCCGCCAGAAAGCGACGGCCGGACGGGGCCCTGGCGTCGCTGGATCGACACCTCGCTGGACTCGCCGCACGACATCGTGCCGTGGGACACCGCGCCGGCGGTGGCGGGAGCGACGTATCGCGCCGGCGCGCGGTCGGTGGCGGTGCTGTATGCGTCGGCCGGAGCGGCCGGTGAGCGGCATTCCCGGATGGATCCCCAGTGAATTCCCATGCGCTGCCGTCGATGAGACGCCTGTTCAGGGAGCCGACGAACCTTGACCCCTGCCCGCCTCGGGGATACAGTGGCCACTCACGATCGCCACACGATGGCGTTCAGATGAGCGGCCTTGGGAGAAACGTATGGCCGATATTACCCGCCGAGGCTTTCTCGCGACCGCCGGTCGGGGTGCCCTGCTCCTAGCCGGTGCGGGCGCAAGCACGCTGGGCCGACCGGCCGACGCCGCAGACGACCCGATCCTGGCCGGACGTCCGCTCGTGCGCTACCCGGAGAAGACGGACCTCATCCTGCTGACCTCGCGTCCGCCTCAACTCGAGACGCCGATGAAATACTTCGACCGCGCCATCACGCCTAACGACGCCTTCTTCGTCCGGTACCACATCTTCCCCGTCCCCACCGAGGTGGACTTGGCGACGTGGCGCCTCAAGGTCCATGGTCGCGTGGATCGGCCCGTCGAGCTCAGCATGGACGATCTCAAGCGCAAGTTCCCCCCGGTCCGGGTCGTCGCGGTCAACCAATGTTCGGGGAACAGCCGCGGCCGCTTCTCGCCGCGAGTGCTCGGCGGCCAGTGGGGTGACGGCGCCATGGGCAATGCCGAATGGGTGGGCGCGCGGATGCGCGACATCCTGACGATGGTCGGGGTGCGGCCGGGCGCGGTGCAGGTCACCTTCGACGGGCTCGACAAACCTGCATTCCCTACGGTGCCAGACTTCGTCAAGAGCCTCGACGTCAGCCGCATCATGGAGGACCCGGACGTCATCGTAGCCTACCAGATGAACGCCCAGCCCCTGCCGATGCTCAACGGCTTCCCCGCCCGGCTGATCGTGCCAGGCTGGTACGCGACCTATTGGGTCAAGAATCTGTCCGAGATCGAAGTCATCGATACCGTGTTCGAGAAATTCTGGATGAAGCCGGCCTATCGCATTCCCGACACGCCGTGCGGCTGCGTGGAGCCAGGCACGGTGCCAGCGCGCACGGTGCCGATCAGCCGCATGACGGTCCGATCTTTCATCGCGACACCCGAGTCCGGAGCGCGCGTGAGAGTGGGACAGCCCGTCACCATGAAGGGTATTGCCTTCGATGGGGGCTATGGGATCACCGAGGTGCAGCTCTCGAGCGACGGGGGGGCGACGTGGCGCCGCGTCCAGCTGGAGTCCGACCTCGGCCGCTACTCCTTCCGTGAGTGGTCGGCAATCTGGACGCCTCCCGGCCCTGGACAGCACCGCCTGATGGTGCGTGCGTTCAACGCCATCGGGGAGTCACAGAGCACACAGCCCCTTTGGAACCCTGCCGGCTATCTCCGCAACGTCATCGAGCACGTCGATGTGCAGGCCGGGTAGGAATTCGCCATGAGCGTGGTCATTGCGTGCCTCCTGATAGCCCTGGCCCTCGGATCCGCCGTGGCCGAGGAGAAGCGGATCAGCCTGCCTCCCGACCAGGAGTACGCACGGCTCGAGTCTGGCCCGGGCAGTGACGTAACCCAGACCCAGTGCCAGTTCTGCCACTCGACCGACTACATCGTCATGCAACCGCGAGGCGACGCCAAGCAGTGGGAAGGCGTCGTCACCAAGATGATCAAAGTATTTGGCGCCCCGCTCAGCGAGGGAGATGCGAAGATCATCACGGAGTACCTGACACGCCTGTACGGCCCGCCCAAGTAGTCCCGCCCGGCCTAGGAAGACCATCCGTCCGGATCTGTTCTGATAGGACGCGAGGGATTCAGGGATGATCTTCATGGTCGCTTTCATCTGGGTCCCCAGTGCGGGGATTTTCCCCGTGGCCGACAACCGCGAGGGCAAAGCCCAGGGTCATGACCGCGGCGGCGACCAGGAAGACAACCAGGCCTAGCTGGCATCCCGGGTCGCTCCAGGTCTTGCTCACCAGCCAACCCAGGACGATGCCAATGCCGACGAGTCCCACGTCCCTCATCCGGGAGCCTCCTGGAGGGGTGGTCTTCCCTGACTCTCGGTCGAGCTGGTCCTCCATTTTGAGCTAGGCTCCGGTCCTCCACCTCAGAAGTCCGATGCTCTATCCAGCTGGGCTACAGGCGCGGCAGGGACTTACGTTACACCAGGCCGGCGCTGGATTTCATCATCGGGCTCCTCGGGGACTTGCCCGGCCGGCGTCGCAAATCCGCGGCGTACTCTGGATGGGATCTGGCCGCGCTCGCTCTCGAGATTGACGATCGGATCGAAGTTGATCGACTGATCAGCGTAGACTCGGTTCGGGCGGAGCCCTCTTGACACGTCGTTACTCGGGGACGAGGAAGATCCGAATGTCAGCGCGGGCTCGACCGGCGCTCTTGAGTGCTGTTCTCGGGGCGTGCATGATCGCTTGCGCGACCACCACACCGCTCCCGCCAACCTACACGCAGACAGAGCTCAAGGCTATGTGCGAACGGCGCGGCGGCTGGTGGCACCCGAACGATCTGGTGGGTGGATACTGCGAGTACGACAGCAAGCTCTGAGCTCTGCGCACCACCGCTGACGACCGCTCGGGGCCTCGCCGGGCTCCTCGCGCCCTGCGAAAAGCGGCCCGGACTCAGTAGGCACAAGATGTGGGTTGACAGGGCTGTGGACCCACGATAGGCTGCGTTCATCATTCACACCGGCCCGGTGACAACGACACCAAGCAGTGGCATCAACGACGATCGTCCTCTGCCTCGGGAGAGCAGTATGACCGTGGAGGATTTGCTCAGCGAGCTTCGAACCTCCCGCACCGATCTCGCACGGCTCGTCGAAGCAGCGACACGCGATCGCCTGACCCAGCTCATCGTGCCCCAGCGCAGCGTCGATGCGTGGGAGCAGCGAGAGCCCGAGACCTGGATGAAGGTCAGCGGCTGGCTGACCGCGCGGGGGATCGCGATCGTCCGCGTGTAGTCAGGTTCCCGGCAGGCGGGAATGGCGGCGTGGAGATGGTCGGGGTGAGAGGAGTTGAACCTCCGACTCCCTGCTCCCAAAGCAGGTCGAGCCCCGCAACTCGCTTGGTCGAGAAGGAGTCCGGGCTTCATGGCTGCTTGCGGCAGCCGCCCCGTGCCGATCCCGAGTCGCTGGAATAGCTGCTGCTGAGCGGTGGCGACTTCCTGTCTCCGTGCATCGGTCTGGCCCGGGATCCATCCGCCGTAGGCGGGTTCTGTCCAGTAGCCGGCGAAGGTCTGCCCTGGGCCACCGAAGATCTGCACGAGGTCTTCCTCGAGATGGCCTGGGCGCACGGCCTTCAGGGCGGCAATGCCCTCGGGAGTCCACTGCCTCTCCGTGAAGTAGCCCGGCACGGTTACCTCCATGCCGCCGCCGCCTTCGCCGCCGGCACCGACCACCACAGAAGAGGGTGGGACCCAGCGGGTCCAGTAGTGCTGGTTCAGCCAGTCGTTGTAGGCGGTGTTGAAGGCCGGGCTGCCCGCCTCGCTGCTGTTGTAGCGCAACGACCCGAGGGTCCGTGCCCAGAACTCGGGTGGCATGCCCGGCTCGAATTGGCCGGTGATCCGGGCCAGTTCATCGCTGGCGCGGAGCCGCGCAAGGGTGGCCTGGATCACCTGCGGCGTGAGAGACGAGTAGATGCTCGGCCCCTGCTTGACGCGCCCCGATTGCAACTGCTTCAGGACGGCTTCGGTGTTGCGGCCGTAGAGGTCAAGCTTCGCGATCAGGTCGCGGACCGCCTGCTCATCCCCGCGTGCGGCCTCGACAGCCTGGAGCATGCGGGCCATCACGCCGACGTCATCGAGCGTCTGCTCGAGGTTTGGGATGACCGCGGTAGGGCTCGGCGAGAGGCAAGCGCCCGCCAGTGTGGCGATGAGAAGCGCTTGGAGCACCGAGTGCGGGGCACCGCGACGAGAAAGGCCTGGTTTGAGGCGGTCCGCCATCATAGGATCCCCTCCGGGACCGCGGCCGTCAACCGCAAGAGGCCGGCGTGATCATAGAGAGCGCAATACGGCACGGCAGCAGGCGTGGAGGCGCGGCAACTATGGTCGGGGTGAGAGGATTTGAACCTCCGACTCCCTGCTCCCAAAGCAGGTGCGCTACCAGGCTGCGCCACACCCCGATCTCGAGCGCGTGAGCAGTATACGCTTGGGCGGTCGCCCGCTTCAACCAGCCCAGCGGCGCAGCAGGTCCCGAGCGAGGACCATCGCCCGCCCGCGATGGCTCACCGCGTGTTTGGCCTCGGGCGCGAGCTCGCCGAACGTGGCACCGAGCGGCGGGTAGTAGAAGATCGGGTCGTAGCCGAAGCCCCCCGTGCCGCGGGGCGACTCCAGCAGCATCCCCTCGACCACGCCTTCCACCGTGGCCTCCCGCCCGTCGGGCGCGGTGACCGCGACCACCGCGCGGTACCGCGCAGTGCGCCGCTCCGGCGCAACACCGGCCAGCTCCCGCAGCATGAGCGCGTTGCGGTCTGCGTCGGTGAGGCCGTCACCACCGTAGCGCGCCGAGAGCACGCCGGGCCGGCCGCCAAAGGCATCCACCTCGATCCCGGAATCGTCCGCCAGGGCCATCTCACCGGTGGAGGCGGTCACCGCCCGGGCCTTGCCCAGCGCGTTCTCGGCATACGATGCATCGCCCTCGGGCGGGAGGACGACTCCGGGATAGTCGGAGAGATCCCGGATCCGGTAGGGGAGGTCCGCGAGGAGCGCCGCCAGCTCCCGGCCCTTCGCCGGGTTGGCCGTGGCCAGGACCAGCAGCGGCTCAGAGGGTGAACTGGCGGTCGCCACGCGCCTCGAGGGCGCGACGCTGCAGCCCGATCAATCGGGCGATCCCGTCGCCGGCCAGCGCCAGCAGCTCGTCGAGCCGCGCCTTCGGGAACGGCGTCTGCTCGGCGGTCCCCTGCACCTCCACGAACGCGCCCGCTCCGGTCATGACCACGTTCATGTCCACCTCGGCGGTGGAATCCTCCACGTAGTCGAGGTCGAGCACGGCCCGGTTGCCCACCATGCCCACGCTGATCGCGGCCACGCAGTCGCGGAGCGGCGAGCCGGTGAGGGTACCCGCCTTGAGCAGGCCAGCGATGACGTCGGCCACCGCCACGAAGGAGCCGGTGATGGCGGCGGTCCGCGTGCCCCCATCGGCCTGGATCACGTCGCAGTCCACCCACACCGTGCGCTCGCCGAGCTTGGCCATCTCGACCACCGAGCGCAGCGAGCGGCCGACCAGCCGCTGGATCTCCTGCGAGCGGCCGCTCGGCCCGCTCCGCTCGCGGGGCATGCGGGTGTTGGTGGAGCGCGGCAGCATGCCGTACTCGGCGGTCACCCAGCCCTTGCCCTGTCCCTTGAGAAAGGGCGGCACCTTGTCCTCCAGGGACGCGGTGCAGATGACCTTGGTGTCGCCGAACTCGACGAGCACGGAGCCCTCGGGATGCCGCAGGTAGTCGCGCGTGATGGTCACCGGCCGCAGCTGGTCCGGCCGGCGGCCGTCGTGCCGCAGGTGCACGGTGCTCATCGCGGGGGGAGGCTCGCGGGCGAGGACCTGAGCGGCGCGGTCTGGGCCGTGCGCAGCCGCTGATCGTAGCGACGCTTGTACTCGGCGAGGCCCGCGTAGATCGCGCGGGCGAGGGCTTCGCGATGCTCGGTGGTGGCCAGCTTCTTCTCCTCTTTGCGATTGGTCAGGAACCCGATCTCGATCAGGATGGCTGGCATGGCGGCCCCGCCGAGCACGTAGAACCCCGCCTGCTTCACCCCGCGATTGACCAGATTCAGAGACTTGCTCATGGAGTCCTGGACCGTCTCGGCCATGAAGCTCGATTCCTCCTGGAACTCGGACTGCGCGAGGTCCCACAGGATGCTCTTCAGCACGTCGCCCCGCTGCCGCGAGCCCCCCGCGCCCTCGAGCTGAACCACGCCGTTCTCGACCGCCGCGACCTGCCGCGCCGCGTTGTCCGAGGCCTCGGACGAGAGGAAGTAGGTCTCCACCCCCTCGGACACCGCCTGGGGATGGGCGTTGGCGTGAATCGATACGAAGAGGTCCGCCCGCTGCTTGTTGGCGAAGTTGGTCCGCTCGCGGAGCGGCACGAAGACGTCGCTGTCCCGGCTCAGCACCACCTTCACCCCGAGCCTGGACTCGACCATCCGCGCGACCCGCCGCGTCACGTCGAGCACGATCTCCTTCTCCATGACCCCGCTCGGGCCCACGGCCCCGGAGTCGTGCCCGCCGTGGCCGGCGTCCAGCACGATCAGCTTCAGCGGCTGCATCTGGCCGGCGCGGCTGGGCTCGCTGCCGGGCTCCTTCGGACGGAACACGTCGAGCACGAGGCGGTAGGGGTCCTGGAGGATCGTGTGCTTCACCTCGCCCGGAGTGCCCTCGAGCACCACGCGGAGGACCGCGGTGTCGCCCACCGGCTCGAGCCGCACCTCCTGCACCAGCCCGTCGCCGATCTCCTCGACGCGGGGACCGCTCAGGGAGAGGCCCGGCAGCCGGACCCGCACCTCCTCCGAGCCCACCACCACCGCGTAGGCGAGGCGCGTGCCGGTCTCGATGACGACCCGGGTGAAGGACGGGTAAGAGCGGTACCGCATCTCCTCGAGGGGCACCGTGCCCTGGACGGTCCGGACCTCAGGCTTGCCGTCGGGAGGCTTGCTGTCGGACCTGGCCTCGATCTTCCGGACCTCCGCGACCGCGACGACCGAGACCCCGGGGGTCAGGCGCGGCAGCCCCTTGCCCAGGAAGTCGCGCGAGACGAGCCAGCTGTTGCCCACCACCCGCGCCGCCGAGTCGAGCGCGATCGCCTGGCCGTCCACGCGCGCGCTCGACTGCCCGCGGACGAACTCGGCGGTGCGCTTGCCGACCGTCAGGGTGGCGCGGTCACCCTTCACCAGCCACGCGCCCTTGAGCATGGCGGCCAGGCGGTCCGGGGCGATATAGGCGGAGCCGTCGTCGGTCACCGTGATCGGAAGGACTCCGCGGTTGCCGTCGCGATCCTTCACCTCGACCGACTCGGGACGGGCAGCCTGGGCCGAGCCGACGAGGAGGCCCATCAGCGCGCAGAGCAGCAGGAGGACCGTGGTCAGTCGTCGCATCATGGCCGAAGGCGTGCGCGGCACCCGTCATTCTAGCAACGGAGCGCGGACACGGCGAAGGAGGAAATTGTGGTAGGCTTCGGCCACCATGACGGTCTCTCAGCTTGCCTACGTCGGCATCGGTGTCTCCGAGATGGCCCGGTGGCAAACCTTCGCGAGCGAGGTCCTCGGGCTGCAGGTGGTGAAGGGGGACGACGACACCGTCTACCTCCGGATGGACGAATACCATCACCGGATCGCGCTCCACCCGACCGGTGAGGACGACGTCGTCTACGTCGGGTTACAGGCGCCGACCCACCCCGCCTATGAGCGGGGCAAGACTGCCCTGCGGACCGCGGGTATGGCCGTCACCCAGGGCACGCCGGCCGAGATCGCCAACCGTCGGGTGATCGACCTCGTGAAGTTCGAGACCGGCGGCCTGCCCTTCGAGCTGTCGGTGGGCCCCACCGCCCGGTGGGATGCGCCGTTCCAGCCGGGCCGGCCGATCGCCGGCTTCAAGACCGGCTCGCTCGGACTCGGTCACGTGGTCCTGCGCACCGAGGATCTCCCGACGAGCGTGGCGCTCCTGACGGGAGCCCTGGATTTCCGGATCTCGGACTACATCGGCACCATGACCTTCCTCCACTGCAACCCGCGCCATCACTCGATCGCGCTCCAGCCCCGCGCCAAGAACCTGCCCCGCAGCCGTGACAAGAAGCTCTGGCACTTCATGCTCGAGACCAACTCCCTCGACGACGTGGGCAGCGGCCTCGACGCGGCGGTCAAGAGCGGCGCGACCCTCGCCACCACGCTCGGCCGCCACACCAACGACCAGATGGTGTCGTTCTACGTGGTCACGCCGTCCGGCTTCGAGGTCGAGTACGGCTGGGGCGGCCGCCTGATCGACGACAGCGTGTGGCAGGTGCAGCGCCACGACCGCGGCGCGCTCTGGGGCCACAAGGTCCAGGTGCCGACCACCTCCTGATGGGCCAGTTCGGCATCGGGCAGTCCGTCAAGCGATTCGAGGACGTCCGACTGCTGCGAGGCGAGGGCCGGTTCCACGGCGACGTGAACCTACCCGGCCAGGTCCAGGCCGTGATGCTGCGCTCGCCGCACGCCCACGCCCGCATCATCTCCATCGACGCGTCCGCCGCGCTGCGGGCGCCGGGGGTGCTGGCCGTCTTCACCGGCGCCGACGTGGCCCGCGACGGCCTCGGCACCATGAGGATGACGCTCAAGCGCACGCGGCCGGACGGC
>DATIWG010000087.1:0-21525 GCA_035519555.1 Nitrosotalea sp.
CGTACCGGCTGGGCGGCATGGTGCAGCCGGGCACGCTCAAGTGGGACCCGAAGAGCCTCGACCTGCGCTTCACCCTCTCCGACGGTCAGACCTCGGTCCCGGTGCGCCACCGCGGCACCCCGCCCGACCTCTTCGCGGAGAGCCGCGGCGCGGTGGTCGAGGGCACCTGGAGCCACGACGGCTACTTCCAGGCCACCACGATCCTGGCCAAGCACTCGGAGGAGTACAAGGCTCCGCACGATGGGAGCCAGGCCGGCTACAAGGAGCTGCTCAAGACCCTACGGGGCGAGGAGCGCAAGCCATGACACCGGAGATCGGTTACGCCGCGACGGCCGCGGCCCTGCTGCTGGCGCTCTACGGCTCGGGCGCCGCCGCCCTGAGCGCGGTCAGGGCGCGCGGGGACCTGCGCCGCTCCGCCGAGCGCGCCGCCGTCGGCGTCTCGGTGCTCGTGGTCGGGTGCATGCTGATGCTGGTGTACGCCTTCCTCACCTTCGACTTCTCGGTGCGCTACGTCGCGAGCAACACGAACCTGGGCACGCCGTTCTACTACCGCATCACCGCGCTCTGGGGCGCGCTCGAGGGCTCGATCATCCTGTGGACGTTCATGCTCTCGATCTACACCTTGATCGTCATCGCGCGCTACCGCCGCACCCAGCCGCAGCTCTACCCGTGGGTGCTCGCGGTGATGCTGGGCCTCTCCGCCTTCTTTCTGCTGGTGATGACCGTGCCCGCGCCGCCCTTCGAGCGCCTCTCGCCGATTCCCCCCGACGGCCGCGGGCTCAATCCGCTGCTCGAGGACTCCGGGATGATCACCCACCCGGTGGCGCTCTATCTGGGATTCACCGGATTCACGGTGCCGTTCGCCTTCGCGATGGCCGCGCTGATCATCGGGCGTACCGGCGACGAGTGGATCACCATCACCCGGCGCTGGACCATCGTGGCCTGGTACTTCCTCTCGCTCGGCCTGCTGATCGGCGGCTGGTGGAGCTACCACGTGCTGGGCTGGGGCGGCTACTGGGCGTGGGACCCGGTGGAGAACGCGGCCTTCATGCCCTGGCTCACCGGCACCGCGTTCCTGCACTCGGTGATGATCCAGGAGCGCCGGCGCATGCTGAAGCTCTGGAACCTGGCCCTGATCATCCTGACCTTCAGCCTCACCCTGTTCGGCACCTTCCTCACCCGCTCCGGCATCATCGGCTCGGTGCACGCCTTCAGCCAGGGGTCGGTCGGCCAGTTCTTCCTGGGCTTCCTGGCCCTGGTGGTGCTGGGCGCGTTCTCCCTGCTCGCCTGGCGGCTCGACCGGCTCCACGCGCAGGGCGAGCTCGACTCGATCGTGTCGCGCGAGTCCGCCTTCCTGCTGAACAACCTCTTCCTGGTGGCCGCGGCCTTCACCGTGTTCTTCGGCACCGTGTTCCCGCTGCTCTCCGAGGCGGTGAAGGGCACGAAGGTGAGCGTGGGGGCGCCGTTCTTCAACTTGGTCAACATCCCGATCTTCCTCGCCCTCATCTTCCTGATGGGTGTCGGTCCGGCCATCGCCTGGCGCCGCGCCTCGGCCGAGAACCTGCGCCGCAACTTCCTCAAGCCGGTGGTGATCGGCATCGTGGCCGCCTTCGTCTGCCGCCTGCTGGGCATCGCCAACGCGCTGGTGCTGCTCTGCCTGGCGCTGGCCGTCTTCGTGGCCGCCACCATCGTGCTGGACTTCGCCCGCGCCGCCCGCGCGCGCCGGCGCACCGGCGACGGCTGGCTCGACGCCACCTGGGGCCTCGCGCTCCGCCAGAACCGCCGCTACGGCGGCTTCGTGATCCACCTGGGCATCCTGGTCCTTGCGCTCGGGGTGGCGGGGTCACAGGCGTGGTCTACCCAGACCGAGGCCACGCTGAACCGCGGCGAGTCCATGGAGCTGGCCGGCTACACCATCCGCTTCGACGGCCTGCAGGGGGTGGAGGAGTCGAACCATGCCAAGGTGATCGGCACCTTCACGGTGTCCGACCGCAAGGGCCCCTACACCGTCCTCACCCCGGCCAAGAAGTTCTACCCGCAGGAGCAGACCCCGATCGCGGCGGTGGACTATCGCCTGGGCTTTCTCGAAGACCTCTACCTGGTCCTGGGCGATTTCGCCCGCGACGGCTCGCACGCCACCATCAAGGTGCAGGTCAACCGCATGGTCTCCTGGCTGTGGATCGGCGGCTTCGTGCTGACGCTGGGCGCGGCGCTCGCCATCGTGCCCGAGCCGCGGCGCCGGCCGGCGGTGCCGCGCGCGGGCCGGACCGTGGCGGCATGAGTGGCGCCAACCGCATCCTGCGCTGGGCGATCCCGCTGGCGGTCGTGCCGGTCCTGGTGCTGCTGGCCTACGGCTTCCGCACCGACCCGCGCGAGATCCCCTCGCCGCTCGTGGGCAAGCCGGCCTCGCCGTTCAAGCTGACCGCGTTCGACGGCAAGCCGCTCTCGCTGGAGGCGCTCCGCGGCCAGGTGGTGATCGTGAACTTCTGGGCCTCGTGGTGCTATCCCGCCTGCTACGAGGAGGCTCCGAGCCTCGAGCGCGCCTGGAAGACCTACAAGGACCGCGGCCTGGTGATGGTCGGCGTGAACTACCAGGACAAGGACGAGCCGGCCACGCGCTTCCTCACCCAGTTCGGCCACACCTTCCCGAACGCCCCGGACCCGGGCAGCCGCGTGTCGGTGGACTACGGCGTCTACGGCGTGCCCGAGACCTACTTCATCGACCGGAAAGGCCGCGTGCGCTTCAAGCGTGTCGGCCCGGTGAGCGACGAGATGCTCAAGGAGCAGATCGAGCGCCTGCTGGCGGAGGCGGCGTGAGCCGGCTCCTCGCGCTGACCGTGCTCGCGACGGTGCTCGCGGTCGCCGCGCCCGCGTTCGCGGCCGGGCCGGCGGGCGGCCCCGCGGCGGTGGCCGGGGCCGTGCCTGCGGGCGCCAAGATTCCGGTGAGCGAGGACACCGTGCACGACGTGGCCGCGCAGCTCCGGTGCGTGGTCTGCCAGAGCCTGTCGGTGGCCGACTCGCCCTCGGAGACCGCGCACGAGATGAAGGACATCATCCGCGAGCGCCTGGCCGCCGGCGAGAGCCCCGAGCAGGTCCGCGCCTACTTCGTGGAGAAGTACGGGAACTGGATCCTGCTCTCCCCACCGCGCCAGGGCTTCAACCTGCTGGTCTGGGTCGTGCCGTTCGCGGGCCTGGGCCTGGGGCTCGTCCTGGTGCTGATCGTCGTCCGACGCTGGAGCCGGCGCCCCGCGGCCCCCCAGGCGCCGCCGCTGGACCCGGCCATGCGCGCGCGCATCCGGCGCGAGATGGAGCGCGAGCCGTGAGCACGCTGCAGATCACGCTGATCGTCGCCTTCGTCCTCCCGGCGCTGGCCATCGTGCTGTGGCCGCTCTTCCGCGGCCGGGGCGCCGACTCGGGTCTGAGGGCGGACCGACCGCGCGACGATCGGCGGCTCGAGCTGGAGGAGGAGAAGACCGCCCTCTACCGGGCCCTGCGCGAGCTCGAGTTCGACCACGAGGCGGGCCATCTCTCGGACACCGACTACGAGGGCCTGCGCGCGCGCTACGAGGCGCGCGCCGCCGCCCTGATCACGGACCTCGACGCGCTCGGGCCGGCGCCTGCCCCGCGCGAAACGCCCGCCGCGGCTCCGGCCGAGGCGGCGCCAACCCGAGTGCCCTGGACGCGTCAGCCGGCGGCGCTGGCCGCGGGCGCGGTGGTGCTGGTCGTCTTCGGCGTGATCATCGGCATCAACGCGAGCCGCTTCACCGAGCCCGATCAGACCATGACGCCTCCCGGTTCCCGCCTGCCCATCCCCGGCCCCGGGGCTGACGCGGGCGCCTCACCGGTGGGCCCGCCGAGCATGCGGTTCGAGCCCGGCAAGCCCATCCCGCCCGAGATCCTGGCGGGGATGCTCAACGCCGCGCGCCAGAGCCTCTTCGACGGCAACTACTCCCAGGCCATCGCCGCCTACCAGGCCGTGCTCAAGCGCGATGCCAAGAACGTCGACGCGCTCACCCACCTGGGCCTCATCGTGGCCATCGGCGGTCACGCCGACACCGCGCTCGAGACCATCGACAAAGCCCTCGCCATCGACCCGAAGTACCCCCCGGCCTATCTGTATCGCGGCCAGGTGCTCTTCGAGCAGAAGCAGGACTACGCGGGCGCGGTCAAGGCGTGGGAGCGTTTCCTCACGCTCGTGCCCAAGGGGGAAGACCACGACCGGGTGGTGGCGCTGGTGGAGACGGCGAAGAGCAAGAAGCAGACGCGCTGAGAGGCGGCGGAGGCATCGGGCTGGCCGGTCATTTGATCCCTTCCCCTCGTGCCCAGTCCCGGGTGGTCTTCGCCACCGTCTCCCCGAAGCGTCGCATCAGGTCGTCGACGTCGAGCAGGCCCGCGCCACCGATCCCCACCCCGCCGAGGTAGGACTCGCGGGCCGTGAAGGTCGCGAGCACCGATCCGTCCGGGCGCGCGAGATCGAAGACCCCCTTCACCTGCGCCTGGCCCGCTCCCATGCCGACGAAGAACCGGAGCGCAGCGCTGCCCTTGTCCACCTCGATGATGGTGCCGCGGAGCACCACGCTGTCCAGACGCGTCTCCAACGGCGCCTCGATCAGCACGCCCTGAAAACCTCCGTTGCGGCCGAGCCAATCAGACACCCCCCGCTTGAACACGACGGTGGCGGCCTGCCAGGAAGGATTGACGGCGGTGATCTCGCCGAGGACCAAGGTCGAAGGCGGCGGGGCGGGTGGCGCGGTCACCACCCGCGGCGTCACCGCGCTGAATGTGCAGCCGGCCGCGAGCCCGAGCGTGACGAGTGCGAGCACGAGATGCCGCATGGGATCTCCTCCTAGGCCGCGGCGCTCGGCCCCTCGGCGATGCCGAGACTCCAAGCCCGAGCGGTCGGCTCACCGTACACGGTCCGATCGAGGCAGCAACAGCCAGAGAGGAACAGGATGACGGCCACGATGATCGCCAGGCGCAGCATGATCGCCCCCATCACGGCTCCACGTCGCGCAGCGTGGGCCGTTCGGTCCAGTGCACGCCCGGCCGTCCATGGTGCTCCCGGTGATAGCCCTCGTTGCAGCAGACCCGGTTGTAGAAACGCCCGTAGTGGCTCACCGCGTTGGGCCATGGACGGGCGAGAGCGCCTCCACCGTGCTGGTAGTAGTTGGTGACGATTCCGAGAACGCTTCCCGCGTAGAAGACGGGAATCAGGAACAGCAGCACGAACTGCCAGCACAGGAGCAGGTACCCCGCGAGCGCCATCCCGCACGCGCCCGCCTCGGCGAGCAGCCGGCCACGCTCGCGCCCGTGAGCCGCCTCGCGCCACGCCTCCGCCGTTCCCCCGCGGAACAGACCGAGGAGCGCGTAGGTCACCGCCCGCTCCGGCCGCCCGCCGGCTCCGAACCGGTAGGTCGACGAGTGGTCCCGCGTCAGCCCCGCCGCGTCCGGCCGGTCGTTGCCATGACGATGGTGATTCAGATGGTGGAAGCGACACAGGGTCACCGGCACCCCGAGGTTGGCCGAGTCGAGCGTGGCGTAGATCCGGTTGAGCGGCTCCCGCTCGAACCATGGGGTATGCAGGAAGTTGTGGGTGACGACCACCGCGTTGTACCAGAACAGCACCGCGCCGGCGGGCCAGAGCCACCCCAGCTCGATCCACGAGCGCCGATGCCAGGTTCCGGCCAGCCAGACGTTGAGCGCGAGCTGGATCACGGACGCGGCGAGGAGCCGGGCATCCCGCCACGAGTGCCGCCACAGGCGCCGTTGCGACATCGGGCTACCTGGTCACCAGCCATCGGGTGAGGTGGAAGAACACGGGAGCGGCGAAGCAGATCGAGTCGACCCGATCCAGGACTCCCCCATGCCCCTGGATCAACGCGCCGTAGTCCTTGACGCCCCGATCTCGCTTGATGGCGGACATGACGAGCCCACCCGCGAAGCCCAGCAGCGCCAGCATCAACGACAGCAGGGCGGCCTCCCAGGGGGAGAACGGGGTGGCCCACCACAGGCCGGCGCCGAGGAGGGTGGCGCCGACGACGCCCCCCACGAAGCCTTCCCACGTCTTGCTCGGGCTGATGGTGGGCGCGATCGCGGTTCGGCCGAGACACTTGCCCGACACGTACTGCAAGACGTCGCTGGCCTGGACCACCAGCACGAAGAACACCAAGAGCTTGACGTCCTGTCCCTCGTAGCCCGGAATCTCCAGCTTGAGAAGGGCCGGCACGTGACTCACCGCGTACACGCACACCATCAGGCCCCACAGGATGTCGGCGCTTCGCTCGAGAAAGCGCGTGGTGTCACCGGCGAGTGTGCTCTGGAGCGCGAGCAGTAGAGCCCCGATGACCGGGATCACCACCGTGACGAGATCGAGGCGGCCGACCGCGACCAGCCCGTACTGCAGCGGAATGAACCCGAAGAAGGCCCAGCACAGCGCACCATGGTCGGCCCGGAGGGTCGGGGCCAGGGTCACGAACTCGCGCAGGGCCAGGACCGAGATGAGCGCGAAGAGCACGACCGAGCCGGTCCCACCGGTCAGAAGCGACGCCAGAAACGTCAGGCACATCACCCACCATCCGCGGATGCGGGCGTTCATGTTGAGGATGACCCCACGGGTCTCCGGGCTCACGACCATCCGATCGAGGACCAGTCCGGCGCCGGTCGCGAGCACGAGGGCTCCCGCCGCACCCAGGACGATCCAGGCCAGATCTCGATCCACGGTCAGGCCGCCGCCGTCGAGGGTGCGAGCCGACGGACCGCGTCTCGCGCTCGCTCCAGGAAGGTCGCCCGGTCCTCATGGGGCCCCACCACCAGGGGCGGGCCGAACGTCACGCCGCAGGCCATGAACACCGGGAGGAGAGCTCCCTTGGGCAGGAGTCGGTGGACGTTGTGGAGATGCACGGGCACGAGCTCGAGCCCGGGCCGGTGCTGGGCCAGGTGATAGAGCCCGGTCTTGAACGGCCCGATCTCGGTGCCCGCGCCCCGCGTGCCTTCCGGAAACATGATGAGCGACTCTTCGTCACCCATCGCCTCCAGCATCGCCTGGATCTGGCGCTCGCGCGTCTTCGCGTCCGGGTTGTCGCGCTCGACGAGCACCGCCCTGGACCACCGGATGATGAGCCGCCGGGTCAGGCGATGACTCTCCCAGTAGTCGCGGGCTGCGACCGGCCGGGCGTGCCGTCGGATCTCCGATGGCAGCGCTGCCCACACGAGCACCGCATCGAGGTGGCTGCTGTGATTTCCGAAATAGACGCGCTGGTGCGCCTCCGGCCGACACCCTCTCCATCGAACGGTGGCGCCCGCGAGCAGCCGGACCGCGGAGGCGATGACCGAGGCCGTCGCCGGATTCACGGTGACTCCAGATCTCGGACGATGCGGCCGGTTCGACGGACGATGGTGATGGCGCAGCCGAGGGTCACGAGGAACAGGCCGAGGCCCAGAGCCCGTGGCGGAAGACCGCACAGCGACTCGGCGCCCGCCCCGACGGACGCGGCGCCCAGCACGACCATGCGATGGGTCTTGGCCATGGGCCCGCCGAACTGCGGGGCGGCGCCCGCGGCGACGCCGAGCACCCGCACGTGAGCGGTGAGCGCGGCGAGCAGAGCGGCCAGCCAGCCAAGGCCCGGGCCCCAGCCGGGTGCCGGGATCGCATAGCCCGCCGCGACGAGCATCAGCGCATCGGAGAACCGATCGGGCAGGTCGTTGAAGATCTCACCGGATCGCGTGCGAAGCCGGCCCTCGATGGCCATCAGGCCATCGCAGAGGTTGCACAGCCCGCGTAGCGGGATCACGGCGGCCGCCCCCAGGAAGAGGAGACTGCGCCAGCCCGGCTCGACTGCGGTCGTGATCAGCAGGCACGCCGCTCCCAGGGTGGAGACGCCGACACCCAAGAGCGAGATCTGATTGGGCCGGAATCCGGCACGCGCGAGCTGGGCGGCCAGGTGCCGCACCGGAGAGAGCTCCCGCAGCCCGACGGGCCGGCGATTCAGCGGTGCGCCGATCGAGGAGGTCATGATCGTGTACCCACCGACCGCGGATGGCAAGCCACATGCCACACGGCCGAGCATGCAGAATCGGATGCTTGGCGGTCGCGACGCTGCGTCTGCTCCGGTGGTGGTGGTGGCCGCGCCCGGTTGGTTCCAACTTTGCACTGTCGAGGTGCAGGCTTGTATTCGGTGGCCAACAGGCGTATGCACGGCCACATAGGGCCCGTCCCGGTGGTGGTGGTGGTGGTTCCGGATCGCTCGAGGGGAAGCCATGGACCTCAGTGAGGATCTGCCGGGCAACAGCCGGGGTATGGTGGCGCTGCGGGAAAAGGTCGACCAGCTCCTGCGGCACCAGACCCGCTCTGGCCTGATGCCGACCGTGCTCATCCAGGGTGAGACGGGCACCGGGAAGGGTCGTCTGGCCCGGGTTCTTCATCGGAGGGGACCGCGGGCAGCCGCCCCCTTCATCAACGTCAGCTGCGCGGCGATCCCGACGGAGATTGCGGAATCACTGCTGTTCGGGGCGCGCAAGGGCATCTATACCGGCGCCCACGAATCCCGGCCCGGCCACTTCCAGGCCGCCAGCGGAGGGATCCTCTTCCTCGACGAGGCCGGCCTGCTGAGCGAGCCGCTGCAGGGGAAGCTCCTCAAGGCGATCGACGAGCGAGAAGTCTGGCCCCTCGGGGCCAATCGCCCCGAGAAGGTGGACGCCTGGGTCATCGCGGCGACCAACGAGGATCTCACGCCCGCCAACCCGCGACGTCACTTCCGGCGAGACCTCTACTATCGGCTGAGCACGTTCACGCTGGTCCTGCCACCGCTTCGAGAGCGCGGAGACGACATCCTGCTGCTGGCCAGGCGCTTCGTGGGCCAGGCGTGCGAGGATCACGAGAAGCCGCCCAAGACCCTCGCACCGGACGCGCAGGACGCCCTCCTCGCCTACGATTGGCCCGGAAACGTTCGCGAGCTCGAGAACGTCATCGAGCGGGTCGCGGCCTTCTCCGAAGCTCCGCAGATCACCGCCGAGATGCTCGCCCTGCCGCGTGTCGCGGATCCGCGACCGCCGACCGTCCCGCGCGGGAACACTCCGCCACGAGTGCAGGAGCCGTCGGAGGGCGACGAGCGGCAGCGAATCTTGCAGGCGCTGATCGAAACGGACTGGGTCATCACTCGCGCCGCCGATCTCCTCGGATGGAGCCGCAACACGCTCCGGTACCGAATGAAGATGCACGGGCTGAGGCGCGGGGATGGCCCCACCGTCGTGCCCGGAAGCGCTGGCGTGCCCACCGGGACACCGCCCCGTGACATCGATCCGGCGGTTCCCGCCTCCGCCCCGGCCGAGGGCCCGGCGCCCCCGCCGGGCCAGCCCGAGACCGCCCCCACGGTGATCAGATGGGAGCGCCGGCGGGTCACGTTGCTCCGGGTGGCGCTGGTGAGCCCACCGTCGAGCGAATCGGTCGCCTTCGGGAGCCGGGGCCCGGAAGCGTTCAAGACCATCGTGGAGAAGGTCCAGAGCTTCGGAGGGCGGGTGGAGGAGCTCAGCCAGACGGGCGTGGTGGCCGCCTTCGGGCTCGAGCCGATCGAGGATGCGCCCCTGCACGCCGCGCATACGGCCCTCGCGATCCTGAGGGCCGTCGAGCGCGCGGGACGGGGTGTGGCCGACGGCGTGACGATACGGAGCGTCATCCACGTGGGCCAGTTCCTGATCGGTCAGGTCGGTGGCGGCGTCCAGATGGATCAGGATGCCAAGCGCGAGGCGTGGCGGGCGCTGGAGGCGCTCGAGCCCGACGCCAAGCCCAATACGATCATCGTCAGCGACGCCGCGGAGCCGTTTCTCAAGCGGCGGTTCGACCTCGTGCCGCTGCGGCCCGGTGAAGGGTCGACCGGCCTGGGCTATCGACTGGCCGGGCGTGGAGCGGCCGGCGGGGGCGGCCGCATCGGAGAATTCGTGGGCTCCCGGCAGTATCTCACGCTGCTCCACAGCCATCTCGCCTCGGCTTCGTCCGGCCGCGGGCAGTTCGTGGGGATCGTCGGTGAGGCCGGGATCGGCAAGTCCCGTCTCCTGCTCGAGTTCCGGCGGAGCCTCTCCGGCACAAAGATAACCGACCTCGAAGGCCATTGCCTGTCCTACGGAACCGCGGTCCCCTACCTGCCGATCGTCGAGATGCTCAAGCAGAACTTCGGTATCACGGGCGTGCACGGGGCGGCCGCCATCACCGACCGGGTGCAGGCCGGCCTGCGGGCTCTCGGGATGGAGCCGGCCGAGTGGATGCCCTTCTTCCTCCAGCTCTTCGGCATCCGGGAAGAGACCGGCCCGCTCGCGACGCTCAGCCCCGAGGCGATCAAGGCCAGGACGGTGGAGGGGCTGCGGCAGATGATGGTGCGCGGCAGCCGCCTGCGTCCTCTGATCATCGTCCTGGAGGATCTCCACTGGATCGACCGCACCTCGGAGGAGTGCGTGGCGGCGCTGGTGGAGATCCTCGCCGGCTCGCCGATCCTGTTCGTGGCGACGTACCGTCCCGGCTACAGCCCGGCCTGGCTGAACCGCTCCTACTCCGCCCAGATCCCGTTGCAGCCGCTGTCGAGCGACGACAGCTTGACCGTGGTGCGGTCGATTCTCGGGACCGATCAGGTCCCCGAGTCTCTGGCCCGGCTGATCCTGGACAAGGCGGAGGGCAACCCGTTCTTCCTGGAAGAGCTCTCCCGCACGGTGGGTGAGCACGGAAGCCTGCATCCGACGCTCACCGTCCCGGACACCATCCAGGAGGTCCTGCTCGCGCGGATCCGCCGGCTCCCCGAGTCGACCAAGGAGGTCCTGCAAACGGCGTCCGTGCTCGGGCGTGAAGTGCCGCTTCGGCTCCTGGCCTCGATCCGGGAGGAGCGGAGCACGCCGCTCGAGCCGCATCTCACCGCCCTCATCCGGCTCGAGTTCCTCCACCAGGCCACCGATGGCGCGGAGCCCGTCTACGTGTTCAAGCACGCGCTGACCCAGGAGGTCGCCTACGAGAGCCTGGCGGCGCCGCGGCGCCAAGCCCTCCACGCCGCGGCAGGCGCTGCGCTCGAGCAGCACTACGCGGGCCATCCGGAGGACGCCTACGAGCAGCTCGCTCACCACTTCGCCCGTACCGATCAGCCGGAGCGGGCCGTCCACTACCTGACCCGGTTCGCCCGGAAGGCGGCGACGCTCTACGCTCACGAGGAGGCGGTCCGGGCCCTCCGTGAAGCGCGGGCCCACGTGCGCAAACTCCCGATCCAGGATCGGGACCGGCGCCGGCTCGAGCTCGTGCTCTGGCAGGCCTCGTCCCTCTTCCCCCTGGGCCGGACCCAGGAGCTGCTCGATCTGCTCCTGCCGGAGCGGGGCGCGCTCGAGCATCTGAAGGACCCCACCCTCGCCGGTGAGTACCACTTCATGCTTGGCCGCGCCTACAGCTTCCTCGCCGATCACCAGCGGGCCGCCGAGCACGCGCAGCTCGCCATCGACGAGGCCGACCGTTACGGAGACGACGTGCTGAAGGGCAAGGCCTACTGTCTCCGCGCGCAGGACGCCCCGGTCTCGGGCCGAGCCGCGGAGGGCATCGAGGACGGGCGGCGGGCGGTCCATCTGCTCCAGCGCACGCGCGAGCGGTGGTGGCTGGCCAACGCGCACTGGGTCGTCGCCCTCAACCACGCTCAGATCGGCGAGTTCGCGCGCGCGTTCGAGTCGCTCGAGCAGGCGAACGCGATCGCCGAGGCCACCGGCGATCCTCGCCAGCGCACGCTCGCCGCGTGGGGGGCCGGGATCCTTCACGCCGTGATCGGCGAGCTGGATCAGGGCATCGAGGAGTGCCGGCGGGCCCTCGACCGCGCGCCGGATCCGCTGAACCGCGCGATCGCGGCCGGCTGGCTGGGCTTCGCCCACGCCCAGAAGGGCGAGACGGACCAGGCGATCCCGCTCCTCGAGGGCTCGGTGAAGCTGTTCGCGCAGTGGGGCTACCGGGCTCTCCAGGGCTGGTTCGGCGCGTTCCTGGCCGAGGCCTTCCGGGCCAAGGGCGATCTCGAGCGGGCGCTCGAGTACGCCGGCCGCGCGCTCCAGATCGGAACCGACGCCGGCATCGCGGTCGTCCGCGGCTGGGCTCAGCATTCCCTGGGCCGGATCTCGCAGGGCCGCAACTCCCTGACCGAGGCCGCCGACTGGCTCGACCTGGCCCTCGAGACCTTCGGCTCCATCCACTCCCGTTACGAGATGGCGTGTACCGAGCTCGACCTCGCCGCGGTCTACCACGCCCAGGGTCGTCGTCGCCAGGCCGCGCTTCACCTGCGCCAGGCGCGTGACATCTTCGTGGCGCTCGCCGTCCCCTACCACGTCCGGCGAACGGAGGCCCTCGCCGCCCGTCTCGCAGTGGTGCTTCCCCCGGCGCGCTGACCTTCGTCCCGAGTCTCGAGGCCGCGCTGGAGCATGCTCGGAAGCTCAACGAAGCGCGTGCCCAACGGCGAGGACCACGACCGTGTCCTGGCGCTGGTGGAGACCGCGAACATCAAGCAGCAGGCGCGCTAGGCGCCCAGCCGCCGCTCCATCTCGGCGATCCGCTGCTGCAGCCGACCGACGTGCTCCTTGAGCGCGGCCAGGTCGCGCTCGAGAATCGTCCGCCGCCCACTCTCGTCGGTCAGCGCCACCTCGATCCGACGCAGCTGCTGGGACATCGCATAGTACTCTTGCTCGAGTCTCTCCAGGCGCCCGTAGACCTCGTCGAAATGGCCGAAGACCTCACGAAAGCGCTCGTCCACCTCGGCCTGGAAGGCGGCGATCCGCTCGTCCTGGCGCGTGAAGCGTCGGTCGAGCTCGAACATGAGCACCTCGAACCGGCGATCGATCCGGGTGAACTGTTCGTTCACGCGCCCGAACTGCTCGTCCACGCGCCTGAACTGCTCGTCCATGCGCCCGAGCTGTTCGTTCACGCGCCCGAACTGTTCGTCCATTCGGGCGAACCGCTCGGACAAGATCGCGCGCAGATCCTCGTCGTCGGCTGGGCTCACATCGTCTATCTACCTCAACCGCTCGAGCCGTTCAAGCGCATCGGCCCGGATACGCGTGGGGGGCGAACCCTTCCGAGGCGCGGACCGCTGGTCATGCCGAGTCCTTCATCGCGGCCTCCGCCTCCTCTAGCCAGAATCGCATGTCCATGTCGCGGTATAGCGTCGTCGCGGTTGTGAGGTGTTCGTGCGCTTCCTCGCATCGGCCGCAGCGCCGGTAGAGCCTGCCGAGGCCCAGATGGCAGTGGGCGATAAGGGGCCGCATGCCGCGCGGCTCGGCCAGTGCCAGCGCCTGGCGGTAGTGCACCTCGCCGGTCTCGGCGTCGAACCTGGCGGGATGGGTCGCGACATCGGCGAGCAGGTGCAGCGCATTGGCTCTGACGCCGTGGCGAGACGGAGTATACCTGACCGCACGTTCGCCGAGACTCTGCGCCTCGTCGAGCCGGTCGAGCAGTAGAGCGGCACGCGCCAGCGAGATGTAGGGCAGGAGGACGACTCTCTGCGTCGCTTGACACTCGAAGAGTCGCTCGCTCTCCCGGATCCGGGCCGTCGCCTCGCCCGCCTCGCCGACTTGCGCGAGGATCCAGGCCGAGTCCGCGAGCGCACCGGGAAGATTGAGAACGGTGTTCCCTGTCCGGAGCACCGCGATCCCCTGCTCGACCAGTGAGCCCGCCTTCGCCCAGTCACCCTTGCGGAGATAGAGTCTGCTCGGGGCGATGTGGGCCTCACTGACCGCAAACGTGTGCTGCGTTGTTTTGGCGAGCAGCAGCAACTCGGCCGCGCGCGAGGCTCCCTCGACGAATCTGCCGAGTTCGCCGAGGCTGTAGACGAGCCAGAGGCGATCGTACAGCGCTGTCGGCATGACGGTTCCGGATCGCTCGGAGACCCAGTCCGCGGGCAGCGCTGCCAGGTTATCGGTGGCCAGGTCGACCGCGCGTGCGTACTCGCCCTGATAGTAGTGCGTCTGCTCGAGATACGTCGTGGTCTGGATGCGGAGCCTCAGGTCCCCGAGGCGCCCCGCGATCGTCAGCGCCCGCGCGCCAGACACAAGGGCCTTGTCCGGCTCGCCGAGTAGCGCGTGGACGTTCGTCATGAACCTATAGACATGCCCACGCCGGCGGTCGTCGTCCAGCTCCTCGGCGAGGGTCTCGGCCTCGCGCAGGCACTCCAGCGTCCGCCGGACCTCACCGAGCAGGTTCAGCACCGGCCGGACCTCGAGACGGATCTCGAAGGCCTGCTCCAGCGTGGACCGACTCTCGGGCAGTGCCGCGAGGACGCCCAGCGCCTGATCGAACCAAACCCGGGCTTCCTGGAGCGCCGATCGCGCGGTCGCCCTGAGTCCGGCCTGCCTGAGATAAGACACCGCCTTCTCCCGCACCTCGCCACAGACCGCGTGATGGGCAAGCCGCTCGGTCTGCTCGCCGAGGCGATCACCGTAGAGGCGCTCGATGGTCTCCACGATCCGGGCGTGGAGGTCGCGGCGCCGCCCGTCGAGGAGGCTCCCGTAGGCCACCTCATGGGTGAGCGCGTGCTTGAAGGTGTACTCGACATCGGGGAAGAGGCACGTCTCGTAGAGGAACTCGGCCGTCTGAAGATGGCCCAGCCCGCGACGGATCGTCCCTTCCTTCCCGTCCGCCACCGCCAGGAGGAGGGCCAGGGGGAAGTCCTTCCCGATGACCGCGGCAATCTCGAGGAGCCGCTTCTCGTCCGGCGGCAGACGGTCGATGCGCGCGGTCAAGATGGCCTGCACCGTGCCGGGCACGTGGATCGCGGGCAGGTCGTGCGCCAGCCGGTACTTCCCTCGCTCGCCCGTCAATGCACCCGTCTCGACCAGCGCGCGGACGCTCTCCTCGACGAAGAGCGGATTGCCCTCAGTGCGCTCGATCAGGAGTCGCTTGAGCGTGTCCAAGCCTGGGTCGTTCCCGAGGAGCGCATCGAGCAACGCTTCGGCACCTTCCCGTGGCAGCGGGTCGATGCGGAGCCGGGTGTAGGAGGTCTGGCTTCCCCAGCCGTGCGCATACTCGGACCGATGGCTGACGAGCAGCATGAGACGCGCACTGGGGAGGCTCTCGACCAGGTTATCGAGGAGCGCCTGCGTCTCGCCGTCGATCCACTGCAGATCCTCGAACACCAGCGCCAGCGGCTGCGCCTGGCTCTCATGCAGCAAGAGACGCGTGACGGTCTCCAGGGTCCGCCGCCGCCGCCCGGCCGGATCGAGCGCCTGCCATTCCGCGTCGTCCACCGGGACGTCGAGCAGGGTCAGGAACACGGGCAGGGCGACCTTGAACCCCGGGTCCAGGGCGAGGAGCTTACCGATGACCTTCTCGCGGGTGGTGCGCTGATCATCGCGCTCGGCAATCCCGCAGTAGGCCTTGAGCAGATCGATTACGGGGAGATAGGGTGTGGTCTTGCCGTAAGGGACCGCGCCCACTTCCAGCACGAGCCAGCCGCCGACATGCGCCGAGTGGGTCACTTCCCACAGGAGGCGCGACTTACCCACCCCGGGCTCCCCGACGACGGCCACGAGCTGGCCGCGCCCATGCCCGGCCGCGGCAATGCAGCCCCGCAAGACGGCGAGCTCGTCGTGACGCCCCACGAACTGCGTCATCGCTCCCCACAGCCCCAACCCCCGGCGTTCTTGCCCGGTGAGACGATAGGCCCGGTCCGCGCCCCCGGCTTCTCCGTCGATCGGGACGAGCTCGAACCGGCGCTCCAGGAAGGGGGCCGCGGCCGCGCTCGCCACCGTCTCGTCCGCGCCGATGGTCTGCAGGAGCTGATCGAGGAGCGGCCCGTGCGCGCGCTGGACGTCCGCGTCGATGTCGATCCGGGTCGCCGAGCGGCCGACGAGCAGCGGAGCGACGTGGATGCCGATCTTGATCCCCGGCACCCGGCCCGTGCCTTCACGGGCGCGCGCGGCCCCATTGTGAATGGCCATCGCGGCGTGGGCCGCGCGCCGCGGGGCATCGTCGACCCGATCGACGCCGAACGAGGCCGCGACGGCGGTTGGGGTCAGCCCTTCGATGCGGCCGCCGAACGTCTGCAGCTTGTCGATCACGCCTTCGAGGGCCCGGCTCGTGTCTGAGCCGGCCTCGTCCCCGTCCGGCTCGACGAGAGTTGCGCGGAGCAGCGTGATGTCCCGACGTTCCCATTGAATCCACGTACTCGTGGAAGCCGGGGCCGGAACGGTCTCGGGCCGGCCGGGGCGGCGGGGAGGAAGACGATGGCCGCGCACGCCGTACTTCTCGAGGCGGGCGTAGAGCGTGTTGCGCGCGATGCCCAGCCGGGCCGCGGCATGCGAGATGTTCCCCGCGCTCTGCTCCAGCACACCCAGGAGATGCTGCCGCATCGCCTCCTCCGGCGTGACCGGACCGGCATTCGCACCGGGGGCCGGGACTGCCGGATGGGGCCCGTCCGCCGACAGCGGCTCCAGCATCGCTCCGGTGACCACGGGAGAGTCGGCGAAGAGCGCCGCGCGCTCCATGACGTTGGCGAGCTCGCGGACATTGCCCGGCCAGGGATAGGCGAGCAGGCGAGCCTGCGCCTGCTCACTCAGGGTTTTGGGCGCCAGTCCATAGTCGACGCAGGCTCGGCCGAGGAACCGCTCGGCCAGGAGGAGCACGTCACGTCCCCGTTCCCGCAGCGCGGGTATGCTGAACGTGATCACCGCCAGCCGGTGGTAGAGGTCCTCCCGGAAGCGCCGGGCGCGGAGAGCCGCCTGGAGGTCGGTGTTCGTCGCACTGATGAAGCAGACGTCCACCGCCTCCGGCCGGGTGCTGCCGAGGCGGCGGACGACGCGCTCCTCGATGACGGTGAGGAGCTTGGCCTGGGCCGATTCGGGCAACAGGCCGACCTCGTCGAGGAAGAGCGTGCCCCGGTGCGCGGTTTGAAGGAGGCCGGGCTTGGCTTGGCGCGCGTCGGTGAACGCGCCCCGCTCGTAGCCGAACAGCTCGGCCTCGATCAGCGTCTCGGGGATCGCCGGGCAATTGATGTCCACGAAAGGGCCGGCCTTCCGCGGCCCCATACGATGCACGAGCCGGGCGACGAGCCCCTTGCCGGTGCCGGTTTCGCCCTGGATCAGGATCGCGGGAAGACGTCGGCCCGCCGGCTGGCGCTCCAGGAGCTGGCCCAGCTTCCCCCGGAGGGCGTTGATGGCCGGGCTCTCTCCAAGCAGTTCAGCCAGCTCTTCCATAGCCGCGGCTAGCCTACGCGCTTGCTCAAGTCACTGCTCAGATTTTCGAACAGTCTGAGCAGGTGATCAGGCGGCCGCGGTCCGGTCGCGGCTCGCAAGTCCGCGGCACGACTCGAGACGGCAGCCCACGCCACCGCGGGCGACGGCTGGAACGCTTTACGCATCCCTCGGAGATCAGGGGAGGCGCGCAGCGCCGGAACGGTCACGACAAACACCTGAACACCACTGGAAAGGAGCAGCCATGAGATTCAAGGGAATCGCTGCGTTTGTGGCCCTCGCGCTGGCCGCGAGCGTCGCGTTCACGACCCCGTCACTCGGGCCGCGAGACGCCTGGGGGGCTGACGAGCGCGTCCGCCGAAACGCCGAGAACACCTTCACGAAATGGATCACCACGTACCCGAACATCGCCGGCGTGGTCGGAGGCGACGTCGGCCGCGGCACGTACGCGGGGGAGATCCTCAGCTTCCAGCAGGGCGCCACCGGCTCCCCCACCTTCATCGAGGCCTTCTACCACTTCAATGGCCGGATCAACTCCTTCACCGCCCACGTCTACATCACGCAGCTCGATCTCAAGGCGGTGATCATCGGCATCGTCACGGATGGATGGCTGAAGGGCAATCTGGTGGAGGGAGAGTACACGCAGATCCGGTGCAAGCACGACAACATCACCACCGATTGCTTCCAGGGCACGCTGGACATCCTGCGAGGCACCGAGCAGTAAGCGCGGCCGGAGTGCCCGCAGACGGTCCTCTCGAACCAACCACCCTGATCTGAAGGAGGTAACAGATGCGCTCAGTCAGCAGTCTACTCGTGGTTACCGGCACCATGTTTGCCCTCGCGCTCCTCGCTCCATCGCTGCCAGCGGCGGCCGACAGCCCTCATCCCATACTCATAAACAAGGAGTGCCACGAATTCACCGGCAACGTCCCCAGCTTCTGCACCATCACCGATTCGAACTTCTCGGCGATCCCGGCGGGCACCAAGGTCTTCTACTGGGGGCCCGAGATCAGCGATCCTGACTACACCAGCAGCGTGGTCATCATCAACACCGGGCGCGGCAACAGAGCGACCGGCTATTGCAGCCTCCTTGGTCAAGTCGGAACGTGCTCCTTCTGGGAGGGGACCGGGACACTGCGGGGGTTCCATGCCGCCTTCCAAGTCACATATGACGGCGGACCCAACTACACCTGGACCGGGACGTACCGCCTGGACAAGAACCGCTGAGCTGAGATCGGACGCTGCCGACCGTGGGTGACATGCGCCACGCCCGGCAGGCCTGCCCCGTGAGGGAGCCGAGGGCGTGATCTCGGCTCCCTCACCGAGATTCGGCGCATCGAACCACACTCATCTGTAGGAGGGAACGGGTGCGTAACGGTCGACTCGACGAGTGGCCCCTGCACCACCACCACCGAACCACCGCGGTGGTGCCCATGGCCAACTCCCCGAAATCTCGGATGCTCGCGGCTGGCACGCGCCTTGTTGGCAGTGTCCCCAGGAGGTCACGCCATGAAGAGGATCCGGGCCGTCGCGTTCATCGTGCTCGCCTCGATCACCGTGGGCATCCATCCGGTCGATGCCCACCAGCACCCCCAGGCGACGGTGGAGGACCTGCTCGCGCTGGACGTGCGGCCGTTCGCCATCGCGCACCGGGGCTTCGGCGACAACCTCGCCGAGGATCCGTCCCGCCCCATCGAGAACACGGTCGCCGCGATCCGGCGCGGCTTCAAGGCCGGCGCCAGCGTCGTGGAGATCGACGTCCAGCTCACCCGCGACGGGAGGGTGGCCGTCTTCCACGACGACTTCCTGTCCGACTTCACCTGCCTCAACCGGCTGTCCCTGGACGAGCTGCAGCAGCGTCTGCCATACGTCCCGAGCCTCGAGAAAGCACTCGAGCAGGCACGGAAGCTCAACCAGGCATCGGACCCGCTGCGCGGCCTCGTCATCATCGAGCTGAAGGCGGCGGCTCCGCTCTGTGACCCGCACGATCGGCAGGACCGAGCGATCGTCGCCGCGGTGAGCCGGGTCGTCCGCCGAGCTGACATGGCGGATCAGGTGATGTACACCTCGTTCTCCCCTGCGCTCCTCTCCCTGGCCGCCGACCACGCACCCAGGATCGTGCGGATCCTCTCCTTGAGCGGATTGCAGTTCCTGACCGAAGCCGAAATCGAGGCGCTCCTGGGCTATCCGGTCACGCTCGTCAACAAGGCGCTCGATCTCGGACTGCAGTGGGCCGAGATCGGGCCCATCTACCGCCTCCCCGGCTACCGATCCGTGGACGAGGCGATCTCGACCGCCCTGGCCGTGCAGGCGCACCTCGTCGAGGCCGATCTCTTCTTCCTCCAATCCGCCGGGGCCTCGTTCGTCGATGCGCTGCACGGCCTCGATCTGAAGGCCCTCGGCTTCACCGCGACCAATGCGGCCGAGTGGGACTTCCTGGAGTCGCTCGGCCTCGACGGCATCTACACGAACGACGTGCCCTTCGGCGTCGCACACCAGGCGCCGATCCCATGACCCGCTCCGGCACGCCAGCCCCCGCTCAGAGGAGGACACGCTCAATGAGACTCACGATCATCGGCAGTGCCTTCGCCATCCTCGCGCTCGGCGCGCTCGTGGCCGAGGCGCGGCGAGACACCGACGGCTTCGCGATCTACGAAGACTGGACCACCACCGATCAGATCCGTGGTGACCGGTGGCGCGGACTGGCCAATCCGGCCCAGGACACGCAGAAGGAGCAGCAGGGCCATCGCGCGCATCTTCGGCTGCGCCGTGAAGCCAGCAACGCCTCGAACGCCGGCGGCGCCGGCGCCGAGCTCATCCTGGCCGCGGCCCGGCCGCTCGACGTCACCCGGTTCGACGTCGAGACCCGGGTCAAGAACCTCGAGCTCGTAGGATGCCCCGCCAACCCCGTCGCGTCCTCCGTTATGCCGGTCCAGGTGACCTTGAACAAGTTCAACGACGGCACCCCGGGACTGCCCGGCGACGCGACGGGCGACCACTTCGGCCGCATCCGACTGTTCAGGTCCTCGGGCTTGAACGATCCGCCGGGGGCCCTCCAGGTGCATCTCGCGATCTTCCGGTGCGACAATCCTGCCTGCTCCGCGGCCCATTCGCTCCCGGACGCCTTCGTCGCGCTCCCGACCTTCGTCTACGTGGGTGACAAGGTGCGGGTCCGGCTGATCTGGGACGAGGCGAACAATCGGTTCGTGGGCGGGGTCAACAACGGGCCCGACATGTCGCTCGCGTATCCGGCGGGATTGAACCAGGCCCCGGCACGATCTCCCTTCGCCAACATCTCGGTCTTCAGCTCGGCGGTGAGCTGCCTCGGCCAGGCCGGTGTGGTCGACGCCGACGTCGAGATCGGCGTGGTGCGGACGAATCCCTCGGCGGTGATCCCGTGACCCTGACCGGCGCCGGCCGGCGCGCGCGAAAGGAGCAGGTGATGATGACGCGGACACGATCCACGTTGCTGGGTGCGCTGATCCTCGGTGGGCTCGCCTTGATCGGCCCAGGTCGGACGCAGGCCGTGGAACCGTTCACTCTGTACGAGGACTGGCGCGGCGCCGATCACATGCGCGGCGACCGCTGGAACGGCTTCATGGACTCGATGCCGGAGTTCCGCCGCGCCGTGCAGGGGCACAAGCTCTCGATGCACCTGCGGAGCGAGGGCCGGACGGACGCCGACGCCGGGGTCCAGCTCCAGCACAACCGCGCGTTTCTCGCCCTCCCGACCTCCGTCACGCAGCTCGAGGCCGAGCTGAAGGTCGAGCGCGTCGAGGTCACCGGATGTGCCGCGAACCCGGCGCCCTCCATCATCCGAGCCGCCGCGATCTCGCTGAACCGCTTCAGCGATGGCCCCGTGCCTCCGGTGCCGGGCAGCCTGCTCGGGGACTACGTGGCTCGCGTCCAGGTCGTCCGCGCCTCCGACTCGCCGGACGCCGTCGGCGTGCTGCGGGTGCAGGGTCGTCTCTACCATTGCATCGACGCCGCCTGCGGGGCGGGCGGGGCGACCACGGAGGCGGCGGTCGACTTCCCGGACCCGGTGGCGCTCGGGCAGAAGGTGCGGCTGCAGCTCATCTGGGACGCGCCCAACAACCAGTTCCTGGTCGGGATGGATCACGGGCCCCTGCAGTCACTGCCCTACCCGGCGGCCGCAAACGCCCGCTCGACCATCGTCCCGTTCGCCGACGTGCGGCAGAGCGGCGTCACCGCGAGCTGCATCGCCGGCGCGACCGTCGCCGACGGCGTGGCCGAGATCGGGCAGGTCTTCACCAACGCCGCCGCGGTCGTGCCGTGAGTGCGGGGCTCCGCCGGCATGCGCCTCCGACGAGTGGCGCGAGTCCT
>DATIWG010000088.1:0-99927 GCA_035519555.1 Nitrosotalea sp.
TCCTGCGCGCGAACGGGATCCGCCATCTCGACCTGACCGCATGCGTGGCCGCGGTGCCCGAGCCGGATCGGTTCGTCGCGCTGCACTACTCGCCCGTCAGCAACGCGGCCGTCGCCGGCTGCTTGCGCGATGCGCTGACCCGCGGGTTCCGGAGCTCTTACGAGGAGGGAACGCGGAACATCTCGTCGACCTCGACCTGGTAGCCGTTGGCGAGCCGGTTGGTCTCGTTGGCCATGCCGACCACGGCCAGCAGCTCACCCAGCATCTCGTCGGTCATGCCCTGCCGCCGCGCGGACGCGGTGTGGGAGGCGATGCAGTAGTCGCATCCGTTGGAGGCGCTGACTGCCAGGTACACCATCTCCTTCGTGAGCGGATCGAGCGCCCCGGGCGCCATCACGTCCTTCACGCTCTCCCACGTGCGGCGCAGCGTGGGCGGGTGGCTCGCCAGTGCCTTCCAGAAATTGTTGATCCGGTCCGTCTTGCGGGTGGCCATGATGTCGTCGTAGACCGCGCGTACCTCGGGACTGGCGAACTCGTATTCGATCAACTCGGTGACCGGCATGGCGTGGGTCCTTTCCTCCCTACTCCCCGCGGAGAGTCGGGTCCAGCACGTCGCGCAGCCAGTCGCCGGTGCGACTGACCACGATCGAGGTGATCATGAGCACGAGGCCGGGGCACGTGGAGATCCACCAGGCCGAGTCGAGATACTCGCGGCCCTCCTGCACCATGCCGCCCCAGGACGGCGTGGGGGGCTGGATGCCGAGGCCGAGGAACGACAGTGTCGCCTCGAGCACGATGGCCCGAGCCAGCTCGAGGGTGGCGATGACCACGATCGAGGAGAGCACGTTCGGGAGCACGTGGCGGAGCACGATGCGCAGGAGCGAGCCGCCGAGGGCGTGAATGGACTCCACGAACTCGCGCGAGCGCACCACCAGCACCTGCGAGCGCAGGATGCGCGCGTAGGAGACCCAGCCGGAGAGCCCGATCACCACCACCAGCGTCGGGAAGCTCGGCCCCAGCACCGCGATGATGCCGATGGCGAGCAGGATGAACGGGAACGCGAGCTGCGCGTCGGCCAGGGTCATGATGATGGCGTCCATTCGTCCCCGGCTGAAGCCGGCGGCCAGCCCCGCCGCCGATCCGAGCAGGCCGCCCACCAGGACCGCCGCGAAGCCGATCACCAGCGAGACCCGCGAGCCGTAGATCACCCGCGAGAGCACGTCGCGGCCCAGGTGATCGGTGCCGAGCAGGTGGGCGTGCCCGTCCACGCCGTTCCAGGTGGGCGGGCTGAGGCGTCCGTGCAGGCTCTGGCGGATGGGGTCCTGGGGCGCGAGCAGGGGCGCCGCGGCCGCCACCAGCAGCAGCACGAGCACGAAGCCCACGCCGAGCAGAACCAGCACCGGCGTCCGGCGCCGGCGCGCCTTCACCCGAACCGCGGGCGCGGAGAGAACAGCGTCAGCCGGCGCGGATGCGGGGATCGAGGACGCCATAGATGAGATCGACGAAGAAGTTGATCACCACGAACATGAGCGCGGCCAGGAACACGGTGCACTGCACCACCGCGTAGTCGCGGTTGTAGATCGACTGCACCGCCAACCGCCCGATACCGGGCCACGAGAACACGGTCTCGGTGACGACGGCACCGCCCAGCAGCGTACCGAACTGCAGGCCGGTGATCGTCACGATCGGGATCGCCGCATTCTTCAGCGTGTGCTTGGCCACCACCCACGCCTCCGCCACGCCCTTGGCCCGCGCGGTGCGGATGTAGTCGGCGCGCAGCACCTCGAGCACCGCCGAGCGGGTCAGTCGCGCGATCGAGGCCATGGTGAAGGCCCCGAGGGTCAGCGCGGGCAGCACCAGGTTGCGCCAGTCGCCGCGACCCGAGGTCGGGAAGAGATCCGCCTTCAGCGACAGCAGGAGGATGAACAGGATGCCGAGGAAGAACGTGGGCGCCGATTGCCCGACCAGGGCCAGGCCCATCGCCACGTGATCCACCAGGGTATTGCGGCGCATCGCGGAGAAGAGGCCGATCGGCACCGCCACCACCGCGGCCAGCACGAAGGCGGTGAGCCCGAGCTCGAGGGTGGCGGCCAGGTAGCCGCGCACCACGTCGAAGGCGGGCTCGCGGAAGTGGATCGAGCGGCCGAAGTCGCCGCGCGCGAGGTTCGAGAGGAAGATCACGTACTGGGCGGGCAGCGGCTTGTCGAGCCCCAGCTCGCGCCGCACGCGCATGATCTCGCTGGTCGGCGCGTCGGGAGGCAGGAGCAGCGGGACGGGATCGCCGGACAGGCGCATCACCACGAAGACCACCGTGGAGACCAGCCAGAGCGCGATGAGGGCGCGGAAGAGACGGTGACCGACGAACGGGACGAATCCGCGCATGAACGAATCCCCCGGCTACCCTCTCTCCCATCCGGGAGAGAGGGTAGCGTGAGGGGGGAATCAGACTACGCGCGGCGGAGCTTGAGGTTGAAGCGTCGAACCTCGAACTGCTGGTTCGGATTCGGCGTGAATTCGACGTACTTCTGCAGG
Organism: Nitrosotalea sp.; assembly: GCA_035519555.1. Lineage (GTDB taxonomy): Bacteria > Methylomirabilota > Methylomirabilia > Rokubacteriales > CSP1-6 > CAMLFJ01. The sequence goes on from DATIWG010000088.1 coordinate 2,533, forward strand.
CCGTAGTCCTCGTAGGGCTGGATCACCGGCAGCCACGGGAAGTGCTCGAGGAAGATCTTGGTCATCTCCTTGTAGGCCTGACCACGGAATTTCTCGTCCACGCTGAACCGCGCCGCGTTGCCCAGCTCGTCGAACTTGGCCTCGCGCCAGTAGTCCTGGGGGCCGCCGGGGCCAATGAGACGCCACACCATGCCGTCGGGATCGCCGAGCGTCGACGTCGGGTCCGACCAGAATACGCCCTTGAAGCTCTTCTCACGGTTCTTCTGAGCGCGCACCGAGTACTCGATCACCTCGACCTTCACGTTGACGCCCACGTCTTTCCACATGGCCGCGATGGCTTCCGACATCGCCTTGTCCTGCGCCACGTAGGCCACCGTGGTCTCGATGAAGATCTCCTCACCCTTGTAGCCCGCCTTCTTGAGACGGTCCTTCGCCTCGGCCGGGCTGTAGGCCAGCGGGGGCAGGCTCGGATCGAAGTGGTTGTCGCCCTTGGCGATGCACCCGCTGGGCACGATGCCACGGCCCCGCCACAGCTCCTTCACGATCGCCTCCCGGTCGATGGCCAGCGACAGCGCCTGCTTCACCAGCGGGTTGTCGAGCGGCGGCCGCTTGCTATTCACCGCGAGCACGTACAGCCCCGCGTAGAGCGCCCCCGCCACCCGGGTGGTGGCGTTGCCGGCCACGCGCTCGCCCTGATCGGGCGGGAGCTGAGTGATGACGTCCACCTCACCCTTGAGCAGGGCCGCGATGCGTGGCGCCGTCTCCGGGATGGGCCGCATGATCCACCGGTCCACGTCGATCTTGCCGCCCCAGTAGTCCGGGTTGGCCTCGAAGACCGCCTTGTCGTCCTTCACCCAGGAGGTGAAGCGGATCGGCCCGGTGCCCACCGGCTTGGCGTTGAACGTATCGTTGCCGACCGACTCCAGGTACCTCTTGGGCACGATCTGGCCACCGTAGAAGGCCAGCCGGGCCGGGAGCAGCGGATCCGGCTTCTTGGTCGTGATCACCAGCGTGGAGGCGTCGGGCGTTTCCAGCTTCTCGATGGTGGAGAACACCGTCGCCACCATGGTCTTGGCGGCCGGATCGTAGGTGCGCTCGATGCTGAACTTGGCGTCCGCGGAGGTGAACGCGTCGCCGTTGTGGAACTTCACGCCCTGCCGCAGCTTGAAGCGCCAGGTGGTCTGCCCCTCGAGCTTCCACTCGGTGGCCAGCCCCGGATAGAGCTTGCCGTCGGGATGGCGGGCGGTCAGGTTGTCGAAGATGTTGAACGACACGCGAATGTCGTTCGACGACGTGCTGAAGTGCGGATCGAACTTCGAGACGTCGCCGCTCTGGGCGGTGATGAGCTCTTTCTTCTGGGTGGTCTGGGCCACGGCAGGGCCGCCCGCGGTCAGCGGGACCGCGGCGGCGGCGCCGAGAGCGGCCGCCCCCTTGAGCAGGTCGCGTCGGGTCAGTTCCATTGTGTTGGCTCCTCCTCGGGTTCGGTGGACTTCGGGATCGTCGTCGGGACTCCGCGCCGGACGGCGGGGGCCGATCGCGGTGCGCCATTCTATAGGGGCATCCCCCCACCCGTCAAGCCGCCCGCCGGCTGGCGAACCTGCGCCGAACATGACAGAATTCACCGCCATGAGCGCCATAGCGGACATCGTCATCATCGGCGGCGGAGCCAACGGCACCAGCACCGCGTTCCACCTCGCGAGCATGGGCGCCAGGAACGTCCGGCTGTTCGAGCGGCATCACATCGCGGCGGGCGCCACCGGCAAATCCGGGGCTCTCGTGCGCATGCACTACACCAACGAGCACGAGTCGCGGCTCGCCATCGAGAGCCTGAAGATCTTCCGCGACTTCACGGCCATCGTCGGCTCGGACTGCGGCTTCGAGGCTCCCGGCTTTCTCCAGCTCGTCGCGCCCGGCTACGAGGCCGCGCTCCGCCGCAACGTGGCCCGTCAACAGCGACTCGGCGTAGACACTAGAGAAGTCGCGCGCGACGAGATCCGGACGCTCTTCCCGGAATGCCGCGCCGACGACATCGGTGCCGCGGCGTGGGAGCCCGGCTCGGGCTACGCCGATCCCAGCGCGACCGCCTACGGCTTCGCGGCCGCCGCCCGGCGGCTCGGGGTCACGGTGGAGACCGGCTGCGAGGTCACCCGGATCGTGACCGAGCGCGGTCGTGTTACCGGTGTCGAGACCGCCGGCGGTCGCGTGCAGGCGCCGATCGTGGTGCTCGTGCCGGGCGCCTGGGGCCAACCGCTCCTCGACCCGCTCGGGCTCGACTTCGGCCTGCAGCCGTTCCGGATCCAGGTCTCCCTGTTCCGCTGGCCGGCGGCGCTCACCCGGAAGCACCCGGTGGTGATCGACGCGGGGCAGAAGGCGTGGATCCGCCCGGTTGACGGCAGCCTGACCCTGATCGGCGTCGAGCTGGGCGCGGCCTACGGCGGCGACCCGGACAAGCTGCACGAGGGCGTGGACGAGGGCTACGTGGCGCTCTGCCGCGAGCGGCTAAGTCACCGCCTCCCCCTGTTCGCGGACTCCACGATGCGGGGCGGCTGGGCCGGCATGATCATGATGAGCTCGGACGGGCGACCGATCATCGACCAGATCCCCTCGGTGTCCGGCCTCTACGTGATGCTGGGCGATTCCGGCACCTCGTTCAAGACCTCGCCGGCCATCGGCAAGTGTCTGGCCGAGTGGGTCCTCGAGGGCAAGCCGCGCACCGCGGACCTCACCCCGTTCCGCTCGACCCGCTTCGCCGAGGGTCGGCCCTGGGTCGATGAGGACAACTACGGCCGCGAGCGCCTGACCATCTCCCGTTAGCGGCGGGCCAGCGGGTACGCTTCAGCTTCGCTCGGCAAGGCCACCGATCCGCTCGGCTCGCCTTCGGCTGCCCCTCGCAAGGCTACCGATCCGCTCGGCTCGCCTTCGGCTGCACCTCGCAAGGCCACCACACACATCCTCACCTTGCCCTCGCGGATCAGCATCGTGAGAAACGCGGTCGCCTCACCCTCGGAGATCCCCACCCGTCGCGCCACGTCGGCCGGCGTCGTCGCCCCGGCGCCCGCCAGGGCCTCGAGGATCGCCTCATCCGTTTCCGCCCACCAGTTGTCCATGCACCGGGCAGCAGCAACCTGTGTGCCAGCACGTCTTGCCGCCAAACCAAGGGGTTCTCGAGCGCTCGAGACGGAACGGTGATGCCATATTGGTCGGCCGGCGCTCAATACTTGGGCACTGCGACGATCAGGACTCGGCCGGCTTGAACCGCCTCATCGAGGCGCGACTCTCACGAGCGGCAACGGCCCCTTCGAGTTCACCCTTCACGACCGGATGCTGGCTTCCCCCGACGGATCGGACCCGGGCGGTGACCTCTTGCTCGACGTACTCGTAGAGCTCCTGAAGCGAGGCGACGCCATCTCGATGGTATCCGCGGCGCCCTTGAGACCCTCGACCAGATAGTAGGTGAAGATCCCGTGGCCCAGATCCGACAGCTCGATGGAGACCTCCGACGGCCTCGATGCGGGAGAAAATCGTCGCCTGGATGTCGTCCATCACGAGCCGACGAGAAGAGATCGTCCGGATCGACGTCGATCGGAGCGAGATACTTCGCCAGGCCATCGCTCGAGTGGGGAGGAGCTCGTGCACGCCGCCACGACCGCGGCCATGGGCAGCCCGAGCAGGCCGCGGGGCGGGTGATGAGTGGAGCCGGCACCTGTCCACGGGGACCTCCTGCCGACCAGGAACTCGTCTCTCGACAGGCTGTCGCCGGAGCCTACCACACGTGGCGTCGGGACCAGCGCCGACCTAGCGCGCAGCGGGTACAGGCATAACGGCGTGCCCACGTTCTTCGAGGCGCGCGCGCCCAGGTCTTCTGCCGGCAGACCGCTCCCCAGGCGCTGCGCACTCCCCCCCACGACGGTCGGTCAAAAAGCTTATACTCCGAGCCCGTGAGTGGGCTCAGCGCGGTGTTCCGGCCTCGCGCCATCGCCGTCGTGGGCGCCTCCGACGATCCGGTCAAGATCGGCGGCCGGCCGCTCGCGTTCCTCCTCCGCCACGGCTACCCCGGCCGTGTCTTCCCGGTCAATCCGGCGCGCGCCACCGTACAGGGTCTGCGCGCGTTCCCGTCCGTCGCGGCGATCCCGGAGGAGGTCGACCTGGCCATCGTGGTGGTGCCGGCCGAGCGCGTGGAGGAGTCGCTCGAGGCCGCCGCCGCCAAGGGCATCCGCGCGGCCATCGTGTTCAGCAGCGGGTTCGCCGAGGTGGGTGACCATGGGCGTGCCGCCCAGGCGCGGCTACGGGCCCTCGCCGAGCGCACGGGCCTCCGGATCATCGGCCCCAATTGCCAGGGCTTCGCTCACCTGCCCTCGCGACTGGTCGCCACCTTCGCGTCGCCGTTCCTCGAGCCCGGACTCGCGACCGGCCCGATCGCGATGGTGAGCCAGAGCGGCGCCATGGCCGGCATGCTCTACGAGATGGCGCGCGCGGCCGGCCTCGGCCTCAACTACTGGGTGAGCACCGGCAACGAGGCCGACGTGCAGGCCGCTGAGATCCTGGCCGAGGTCGTCGAGGATCCGGAGACGCGCGTGGCGTGCGCATATCTCGAGGACATCAAGGACGCGGGCCGCTTCCGCGAGGCGCTGGCGCGCGCCCACCGCCGCGGCGTGCCGGTCTTCGTGCTCAAGTCGGGGCGCAGCGCGGTGGGGCGCCGCGCGGCCTCGTCGCACACCGGCGCCCTCGCGGGCGAGGACGCGGTCTACGACGCGGTGTTCGCGGACTGGGGGGCGATCCGCTGCGCCGACCCCGCCGAGCTGCTGGCCCTGCCGCAGGCCTTCCTGCGCTATCACGAAGCGGGGCGACGCGTCGCGGTGCTCTCCAACTCGGGCGGCCTCGGGGTGCTCTCGGTCGACCTCTGCGTGGACCTCGGGCTGATCCCGGCCGATTTCACCGCGGCGACAACGGCGGAGCTGCGCGCGGCCCTGCCCGGCTTCGCGGCCGCGGCCAACCCGGTGGACCTGACCGCCCAGATGCTCACCGATCCCGGTATGCTCCGGCGCGTGCTCCCCGCCCTCGAGGCGGACCCGGGGGTCGACGTGATCGTGTTCCAGATCGCGCTGCTCGGCGCCGCGACGGACCTGCGTCGGCTCGTCGCCGACGTGGCCGCGGTTGCCCAGCGCACCGCCAAGGTCGTCGCGGTGAGCTGCCCGCAGCGCCCGGTGGTGGAGGCCTTCCGGGCAGGCGGCGTCCTGGCCTTCGACGACCCCAGCGTGGCGCTGCGCTCGCTCGCCTGTCTGGCCCGAGCCACCGAGCGCCGGTCCCGGTGGCTCGAGCGCCTGATGATCCAGCCCTCGCCGTCCCGCGCGCCGGTGCGTCCGCCCGACCCCGGAGCCGCGCCCTTTCTCAACGAGTGGGAGAGCCAGCGACTCCTGGCGCCGTTCGGGCTACCGCTGGTGGACACCGTGTTCGTCACCGCCGCCGCGGCGGCTCCGGACGCGGCGGACCAGCTCGGCTACCCCGTCGTCGTCAAGATCTGCGCGGCCGCCCTGCCCCACAAGTCCGACGTGGGCGGCGTCGCGCTGGGCCTGCCGGACCGCGCGGCGGTTGCGGAAGCCTGCCGGCGGATCGAGACGGAGGTCCAGGCCCGGGCGCCGGGCGTGCCGCTGGAGGGCTTCGTTGTCCAGCGGCAGGCCCGTGGCACGCTCGAGCTGGCGCTCGGCGTGAAGACCGACCCGGTGTTCGGGCCGGTAGTGCTGGTGGGCTCGGGCGGGGTGCTGATCGAGGTGCTGCGCGACTTCCGGTTGCTACTGCCGCCGATCGACGCGGGCGCCGCGGAGGAGGCCCTCCGCGCCCTCCGGATCGGCGCCTTGTGGGATGGAGTGCGCGGCGGAGCCCCCCTCGACCTGCCCGCGGCCGTCGACCTCCTGCAACGGCTCGGAGAGGCTGCGTGCGGGCTCGGCTCGACGGTGAGCGAGATCGACCTGAATCCGGTCGTGGTCGGCCGACTGGGCGAGGGCGTCACGATCCTCGACGCGCTCGTGAAGCGGTAGGGGCCGGCCCGCGCCTCAGGCCAGGACCGCCGCGCCCGCCGCCGCGCACTCCTGGTCCTGCTCGCCGGTGCCACCGCCGCAGCCGATCGCGCCGATCACGCGGCCCTTCACCACGATCGGCACGGCCCCGTGGCTCGCCAGGATCTGGCCCGGGATCGCGCTGCCGACATGCGTCCAGAAGGGCGAGCCCTTCGCCACGCGCTCGGCCAGCTCCGCGGTGGACATCCTGAAGTTTGCGGCGGCCATCGCCTTGGCCCGCGAGGTCTCCGGAGTGAAGAACCCGGTGCCGTCGCCCCGCGAGCACAGCACCAGCCGTCCCGCCTCGTCCACCACCGTGATCGTCATCGGCGTGCCGAGGGCCTTGGCCTTCTCGCGCGCCGCGCGCGTCGCGCGCTCCGCCATCTCCAGCGTCAGCTCGATCATCACCGGACCACCTTTCTCGCATCGACTTGCCTAGAATCGTGCGACAGCGCCAGCATTGAATCCCGAGCGTCCCGGCCTGTCAACGCATCGCTGGCCCCGACGCGACGGGTCGACGCCATGCGGGCCGCGCGCTGACAAGAACCGGCGAGCGACGTCAATAGGTGGGGGCCACCGCGTGTGCGTATCGCAGGGAAAGTGCTTGAAATAACGGCGCTCGATAACCTATGCTGGCGCCTGGTGTGCTCTGACACTTCGCTTGCCGCCATGGCCGGGCCGCATCGGCTTTCTGTGAGCGGATGACCTACGTCAACCGGACATCAGGAGAAAGAACGACGGTGCGTTTCGGAATCGGGATGCGACAGACGGCGCTGCTGCTTGCAGTTCTCGGACTCGCTCTCGGAGGCTGCGGGACGCTGTCCGGCGGCCTCACCAGCGAGTCGATGCTCGCGGCCACCGCCGCCCCGACCGATGCGACGGACGCGAGCGAACCGGTCGCCAACGCGCTCGCGCCGGACCGGCAGCCGACCGGCGCCGTCGTGGAGCCGCACGCGGGCGAGCAGGCGCTGGCCTCCACCGTCGCGTTCTCGCCCGCCTCCTTCGCTCCGATCACGGCGGGCGCGCAGCCGTCCTACATGGTCGCCTCGCTCGCGCCGCTGATGGTGAGCCAGGCCACCGGGCCGCTGCTGGCCCAGACGCGCGCCAGCGAGCCGGTGGTGCCCTCGGACGGGATTCTCGAGGAGTACGACCCCTGGGAGCCGTTCAACGAGAAGATGTTCTCGTTCAACTACAACATGGACAAGTACGTGCTCAAGCCGGTCGCGAAGGGATACAACTTCGTGATGCCGGACCGGCTGCAGCAGATGATCGACAGCGGCTTCGACAACCTGCTGGTGGTCCAGCGGGTGGTGAACAACCTGCTGCAGTGGCGGCCCAAAGGCGCGGGCGCCGAGGTCGGCCGCTTCCTGATCAACAGCACGCTGGGCATCGGCGGCCTCTTCGACATCGCCAAGCAGGAGTTCGGGTTGCAGAAGACGCGAGCCGACTTCGGGCAGACACTCGGCATCTGGGGTGTGGGTCCCGGGCCGTTCCTGGTGCTGCCGCTCCTGCCACCGCTGACCGTGCGTGACGGCATCGGCACCGCGGTGGACGGCGCGATGGATCCGCTCAGCTACGTGCTGCCCTTCATCTGGACCCGCCTCGGGATGAGGGTCGGCAGCACGATCAACGACCGCTCGCTCAACCTGGATCTCTACCAGGGCTTCGAGGAGACCACGGTCGACCTCTACAGCGCTGTACGCAACGGCTACCTGCAGCGTCGCGAGAACATCATCAAGGGCCCCGCACCCTACTAGCGTCCCGCCGGGCCGCCTCCCGGGCTCCCACAGGCACAGGAGCCCGGCGCCTTTGAGCCGCCCCCCGCCCCGCCTCCCGACTGGCCACGCCGCTGACGCGATGCGTGCAACTCCTGCGGACTTTTTTTGTTGACAGGGATTCGAGGGCCGCAATATGTTGGGGTCCGTTTTCGATACACACACTATATATGCACAAACGTTCACACCGGCCAGTTCCGAGACCTGACGCCACGGCGTCGCCGCAACCCGTCTTCCCGGTCTGAAGTCGCGCGTGTCCATGGATCGTGCAGCGGTCGTGGTTTGGCCAGCGCTTTTTGGTCAGAGCGCCCTTTAGGAGGAGTTCATGAGAGTAGCCCGTCGGTTCACCAAGGAAGGCCAGAGTCCCTACGCGGGGATCCAGTTCGATCAGCGAGTCTCGGAGATCAAGAATCCCGACGGCTCCACGGTTTTCCGCCAGGAAGGGATCTCGGTGCCGTCCGGGTGGTCGGCGGTGGCCACGGACATCTTGGCCCAGAAGTATTTCCGCAAGTCCGGAGTGCCACAGTACGCCTCCGACGGCAAGCCGCTGTTGGACCGGGACGGCCGGCCGGTCCTGGGGGGTGAGCGGGACGCCCGGCAGGTCTTCCATCGGCTGGCCGGCTGCTGGATGCACTGGGGAGAGAAGTATGGCTACTTCGACACCCCGTCGGACGCCCGGGCCTTCTACGACGAGCTCTGCTACATGCTCGCCGCCCAGATCTCGGCCCCGAACTCGCCGCAGTGGTTCAACACTGGCCTGCATTACGCCTACGGCCTCTCCGGCCCCGCTCAGGGCCACCACTACGTCGACCCCGATACCGGCGTCCTGACCCGGGCCAGCTCGGCCTACGAGCGCCCGCAGCCGCACGCCTGTCAGCCCTATCACGCCCTGGTGTCGACTCCCGACGGGCCGATCCCGATCGGCCAGATCGTGACCAGAAGTCTCGTCGGGCTGGAGGTCTACGACGGTCGCGACGAGGGGACCGGCACCACGCGGGTGATCGCGGTCAAGGAGAACGGAGAGAAGGCGGTCTTCCGGATCGAGCTGAAGAACGGCGTGGCCGTCGAGGCCACCGGGGACCACCTCGTCTACTCGATCGCCAGCGGCGTGGCCGCCTGGCGTCGGGTGGACGAGGTCGAGCCGGGCACGGCGCTCCGCCTGTCCACCACCACCCAGGTGCGGACGGGCTCGCAGGAGCTCGAGGTGGACGAGGCGGCCCTGGTCGGCTGGCTCCAGGCCGACGGCTTCGTGGGCCAGGACGGGCTCGGGACAGAGCACAGCCTGGCCGTCGAGTTCACGACGATCGACAAGGACGAGCTCGACTTCATCGTCGAGCGGGTCCACCGCGTGTTCGACGGCGTGCACTACCACGTGCGGTCGATGGAGACGCGGACCCCGGGCCTCGACATCCATCGGATCCGGCTGTTCGGCGAGCGCCTGCGCCCCTTCGTGGAGAAGTACAGCTTGCTCCGCTCGAGCGCCGACCACGCGGTGCCCGCGACCATCCTGCGCGCGGGCCGAGAGGCCCAGGCGGCCTACCTGCGCGCGCTCTTCCAGGCCCAGGGCTCGGTGCGGCTGCGGTCTTACTGGGCGCGCCTGGCCGACATCGCGCTCACCTCCAACTCGGCCGGCCTCGCCCACGGCGTGCAGGCCCTCCTGCTGAACCTCGGCATCTACTCGCGCATCGGCCGCGGCGCGGAGACCCGCGAGGGTCGCCGCACGCCTTACGTGGTCTCGATCGCCCACGCGGAGCCCCGGGCGCGCTTCCGGGAGCTGATCGGCTTCATCTCCGACGACAAGCGCCAGAAGCTCGACATCGCCTGCTCGCCCCAGTTCGCGGGCCGGGGGCTGGCCGCACTGAAGGACGAGACGGTGGTGCGGGTGGAGTGCGTCGGCGTGCAGCCGGTGTACGACATCCAGACCGAGAGCGGGCAGTACCTCTCCAACAACGTCATCGTCCACAACTGCTTCATCCAGTCGGTCGCCGACGACCTGGTCAACGACGGTGGCATCATGGACCTCTGGACGCGCGAGGCCCGCATCTTCAAGTACGGCTCGGGCAGCGGGACCAACTTCTCGAGCCTGCGCGGCGAGAACGAGCCCCTCTCGGGCGGCGGCAAGTCCTCGGGCCTCATGTCCTTTCTCCGCATCGGCGACCGCGCCGCGGGCGCGATCAAGTCGGGCGGCACCACCCGCCGCGCGGCCAAGATGGTGATCCTCAACCTCGACCACCCGGACATCCTGAACTTCATCCGGTGGAAGGTGGTGGAGGAGCAGAAGGTGGCCGCGCTGGTGACGGGCTCTCGGCTGACCAAGCGGCGGCTGCAGGCGGTGCTGGGAGCGGCACGCACCCCGACCGGCCTCGAGGCCGATCCGCGCAAGAACCCGGCGCTGCGCGCGGCCGTGCGCGAGGCGCGGGCGGCCATGGTGCCCGACGGCTACATCCAGCGGGTCCTGCAGCTGGCCAGCCAGGGCGTGCGCGAGCTCGACTTCCCGGAGTACGACACCGACTGGGACAGCGAGGCCTACTACACCGTCTCCGGTCAGAACTCCAACAACAGCGTGCGGGTACCCAACGCCTTCTTCGACGTGCTGGCGCGCCGGGGCCAGTGGGAGCTCAAGCGCCGGACCGACGGCAAGAGCGCCGGGTTCCTGCCCGCCGAGCAGATCTGGGACGAGGTCGCGCACGCGGCGTGGGCCTGCGCGGACCCCGGTGTGCAGTACGACACCACGATCAACGAGTGGCACACGTGCCCCGAGGATGGGCGCATCAACGGCAGCAATCCCTGCGTGACCGGCGAGACCCTGGTGGCCACCGGGGAGGGCTGGCAGCGCATCGATGCACTCGTGGGCAAGACCGCGCACGTCGTCGGCTCGGACGGCCAGCCGCATCTGGTCACCCGCATCTTCCCGACCGGCCGCAAGCCGGTGTTCGATCTGCGGACGCGCCTCGGGTACCAGGTGCGGATCACCGCCGACCACCGGGTCCTGACGGTCGGACGCGGCGACGTGCCGGTGGCCGACCTGACGGTGGGCAACCGCATCGTGCTCCAGGGCCCGGGCTTCGGACGGCGCAGCCTCGCCCCGGGCCTCGCGCTGGGCATCGGGGTGGCGGCCGCCGAGGGCTACGTCACCCAGTCGGTGATCAACGGCCGGGCGCAGGAGTCCATGGTGCTCACCACCGACGCTGGCGAGTCGCCGATGCTCGCCATGATCGCGGGCGCGGTCTCGGCCGAGCGGAGCGCGCTCCGGGTGGTGGGGGGGATCGGGCGGCGGGACGGCGCGAACGTCATCACCCGCACCGCGGCGACCGCGCGCCTGGCGCTCACCGAGACGGCGACGCTGGACCTCTTCCGCGAGTTCGCGATCCTCGACGAAGGCGCGGCCAACATTCGCTTCGCGCCCGCGGTGTTCGAGCTGGACCGGCCGGCCATGGCCGCGATGCTCCGCGGCCTCTTCACCGCGGACGGCTCGGTGGCCAACTACGGCGAGCAGTCGCGCTACGTCTCGCTCGACTCGACCTCGCTCGAGCTGCTGCGCCAGACCCAGCTGCTGCTGCTGGCCTTCGGCATCAAGTCGCGGCTCTACGAGGACACCCGGGTGGCCGAGGCGCAGCCGGCCCGGCCGCATCCCACCCACTCGCTCCGCCTCACCAAGGGGTCGCGGGTGCTGTTCGAGCAGCAGATCGGCTTCCACCCCGAGAGCCCCAAGGCGGCGGCCCTCGCCCGGGTGAACGGCGAGGAGCCAGCCGGCGGTGAGGACCTGACCGACGAGGTGGCCGCCATCGAGTCCGCGGGCGAGGCGGACGTCTTCGATCTCACCGAGGAGGTCACGCACCACTTCGTGGCCGGCGGCCTCGTCGTGCACAACTGCTCGGAGTACCTCTTCCTCGACGACACTGCCTGCAACCTCGCCTCGATCAACCTGATCAAGTTCCTTCGCGAGGACGGCAGCTTCGACGTCGACGGCTTCCGGCACGCCTGCCGGCTGTGGACGACCGTGCTCGAGATCAGCGTGCTGATGGCCGCGTATCCCAGCGCCCCCATCGCCCAGCGGAGCTGGGACTTCCGCACCCTCGGCCTGGGCTACGCCAACATGGGCACCGTGCTCATGCGCCGGGGCATCCCGTACGACTCACCGGAGGCAGTCGCCATCTGCGGGGCGATCACCGCGATCATGTGCGGCGAGGCCTACGCGACCTCGGCCGAGATGGCCCGCGACCTCGGCCCCTTCCCGGGTTACGCCAAGAACCAGGCCCACATGCTCCGGGTCATGCGCAACCACCGGCGCGCCACCTACAACGCGGCTCCCTCGGAGTACGAGGGGCTCAGCATCACCCCCACCGGCGTCGACCCCGCCCACTGCCCGGCACCCCTGCTGCAGGCCGCGCGCGAGACGTGGGACCGGGCCGTCGGCCTGGGGGAGCAGTTCGGCTACCGGAACGCCCAGGTGACAGTGCTGGCGCCGACCGGCACCATCGGGCTCGTCATGGATTGCGACACCACCGGCATCGAGCCCGACTTCTCGCTGGTGAAGTTCAAGAAGCTGGCGGGCGGCGGCTACTTCAAGATCATCAACCAGAGCCTGCCCCTGGCCCTCGAGTCGGCCGGCTACTCCGCGGGAGAGGTCGAGGACATCGTGGCGTACTGCGTGGGCCGGAAGACCCTGCGCGGCGCGCCGGTCATCAACCACGAGACGCTGCGGGCCAAGGGCTTCGATGACGCGGGACTCGAGCGGATCGAGGCGGCGGTCGAGACCGCCTTCGACATCACCTTCGCCTTCAACGCGTGGACGCTCGGCGACGGCTACATCGCCTCCCGGCTCGGCCTCAACGAGGCGCAGCTCGGCGAGTGGAACGGCAACCTGCTGCGGGCCCTCGGCTTCAGCCCGGCCGAGATCGAGGCGGCCAACGACTACTGCTGCGGCACCATGACGGTGGAGGGCGCGCCGCACCTGCGTCCCGAGCACCTGCCGATCTTCGACTGCGCCAACCGCTGCGGCAAGCGGGGCACCCGCTTCATCGCCACCGAGGCGCACATCCGGATGATGGCGGCGGCCCAGCCGTTCATCTCGGGCGCGATCAGCAAGACCATCAACATGCCGCAGGACGCCACCATCGAGGACGTGAAGTGGGCCTACGACCTCTCCTGGCGCGGCATGCTCAAGGCGGTCGCCCTCTACCGCGACGGCTCCAAGCTGTCGCAGCCGCTGAACTCCACCACCGACGAGGAGGACGAGAAGGCGGTGGCGGCCGACGTGGAGGCGGTGGCCGAGAAGATGACCGAGCGAGTGGTGACCCAGTACCTGCGGGAGCGGCACCGGCTGCCCGACCGTCGCAAGGGCTACACCCAGAAGGCGGTGGTGGGCGGGCACAAGGTCTACCTCCGCACCGGTGAGTACGAGGACGGGTCGGTCGGCGAGATCTTCCTCGACATGCACAAGGAGGGCGCGGCGTTCCGCTCCCTGATGAACTGCTTCGCGATCGCCATCTCGCTCGGGCTGCAGCACGGCGTGCCCCTCGACGAGTTCGTGGACGCATTCGTCTTCACGCGCTTCGAGCCCAACGGGATGGTGAAGGGCAACGACCGCATCAAGATGTCGACCTCGGTGATCGACTACGTCTTCCGCGAGCTGGCCATCACCTATCTCGGCCGCACCGATCTCTCGCACGTGCCCGACGAGGACCTGCGCGCCGACGCCATCGGCAGCAAGCCGGGCGAGGGCCCGGTGGCGACCACTCCGGAGCCCGCGATCGCTGCGATCCCGACGCCGACTCCGACACCGATCGCACGGCCGGTCCCGGCCCCGGTCACCCCATCGGTGACCGCGCGCGCCGCCGCCCCCATGAGCGGGGGCAGCGGACCGGTGGCCAGTCTCAAGATGCTCTCCGCCTCCGAGATGGCACGGCTGAAGGGCTACGAGGGCGACCCGTGCGGCGACTGCGGTCAGTTCACCATGGTACGCAACGGCACCTGCCTGAAGTGCATCACCTGCGGCACCACCACCGGCTGCTCGTAGCTCGAACGGCTCCCGGCTCTTCACCCTGCCCTCTCCCCTTCACGGGGGAGGGGGCCCGGGTCTCTTGCCCATGACCCAGACCCGCTGGCCAGAGGCCCGCGCCCCGCGCGGGATGGTGGCGACGCCCCATCTGCTCGCGACGCAGTCCGGCGTCGCCGCGCTGCGGGCGGGCGGCAACGCGCTCGACGCCGCCGTCGCGGCCGCCGCCACCATCGCGGTCGTGTACCCGCACATGAACGGGCTCGGCGGCGACAGCGTGTGGCTGATCTACGACGCGCGGAGCCAGCGACTCCGGACCCTCTGCGCGGTGGGCCGCGCCGCCCGCGCGGCCAGCATCGAGTGGTACGCGGCGCGCGGCGTCTCCGGCGCGCTGCCGACGCGCGGCGGGCCCGCCGCGCTCACGGTGCCGGCCGCGGTGGACGGCTGGTGGCAGGCCCACCAGTACAGCCGCTCCAGCATGCGCTCGCCGCTCGCCTGGCCGGCCCTGCTCGGCGACGCGGTGCTCTATGCGCGCGAGGGCTTCGCGGCCTCCGAAGGCCAGCGCACGCCTCCGCCGCGCGAGCCCGATCTCTTCGGCGAGCGCGCGCCCGAGGTCATCCGCCAGAGCCTCTGGCCGCTCTATCACCCCGACGCGCTCCGGCGCGGCCCCCTCGTGCAGCGCGACCTGGGCCGCACGCTCGAGGCGATCCGCGATGGCGGGGCGGAGGCGTTCTATCGTGGCGACCTCGCCCGGCGCCTCGTGGCGGCCGCGGCCGCGGCGGGCAGCCCGCTCGCCATCGAGGACCTGATCGAGCACCGCTCGGACTGGATGGATCCGCTCCGCATTCCGTATGCGGAGGGCCACGTGGCCAGCGCGCCGCCGCCCACCCAGGGGATCTCGGCGCTCGCGGTGCTCGGCTTGACCGAGCGCTTCGACATGGCGTCGCTGCCCGAGGCCGACTACATCCACGTCTTGGTCGAGGCGACGAAGCTCGCCTTCGAGGATCGTGACCGGCACCTCACCGATCCGGCCTTCATGCGCGTGGCCCCGGCCGATCTGCTCGCCCCCGACCGCCTGCAATCGCGCGGCCGCTTGATCTCCCGCGAGCGCGTGCGCCCACCGCAGCCGGTTGGCCCCGCCGCGGGCGACACCATCGCGCTGGTCACCGCGGACCGGGACGGCAACGCGGTCTCGGTGATCCAGTCGCTCTACTTCACCTTCGGCTCCGGCCTGATGGCCGGTGACACCGGCGTGGTGCTCCAGAACCGCGGCTCGTTCTTCTCGCTCGATCCGGGACACGTCAACGCGCTCGCTCCGGGCAAACGCACGATGCACACGCTGATCCCGTCGATGTACCTCGAGGGCGGCCGCCCGCGCTTCGTCTACGGCACCATGGGCGGTGAGGGCCAGCCACAGACGCAGGCCGCGATCCTCACGCGCCGGCTCTTCCGGCGGCTCGGGCCGCAGGCCGCGATCGAGGCGCCGCGCTGGCTCTACGGGCGGACGTGGGGCACGGCGTCACGGGCGCTGAGCCTGGAGGGCCGCTACCCGCCCGATCTGGCGCGCAGCCTCCACAGTCGGGGCCACGAGGTGGCGGTCGCCGGGGAGTGGGACGATCTGTTCGGCCACGCGCACTGCATCTGGTTCGCGCCGGAGGGCGGCTTGGCCGGCGGGTCGGACCCCCGGGCGGACGGAGGGGCGCTGGGGTTCTAGACGTTGCCGCCGGCCAAGGCCTTGTACAGCTCGAGGCCCACCTGCGACAGATCGGAGCGGGTCTCGATGGGCAGGCCCGCGTTGGTCCACGCCCCGAGCCCCCCCTTGAGGATCCGCACGTCCTTGAAGCCCATCTTCCGCAGCTCGCGGGCGACCTTCGCGCTGGTCTCCTCGTCCGGGCAGCTGCAGTAGGCGACCACCGGCCGCGTCATGTCGAGATCCAGACCGGCCAGGCTGTTGGCGAGGTCCTCGGGGGCCACCCGGATCGAGTCCTTGATCTTCAGGGGTAGCGCCTCGTACAGGTCTGTGCGCCGGGCGTCCAGGATGAGCGGCTGCTTGCCGCCCTCGGAGAGGCGGATGACTTCGGAGGGCTGGATCCGGTAGCGGTTCTTGTTCCAGCGATGCAGCCACTGGCCGCCGAATCCCCCCGCGCTCACCAGCGTCACCGCCACGGCCACCCAGAACCACGGGAACGGCTTGGGCGGCGGGTTCTTCACCTTGTCCCGCGCCTCGGCCAGCATCCGGCGGACGTCGGGCAGGTTCGGGTGGAGCCTGTCCGCCTCCTCGAACCGCTGCAGAGCCGTCTTGCCGTCGTCGGCGAAGAAGGCGCGGAGACCGGCGTACCAGACGTCGTTGAACTTGCTGCCCCCGTTGAGCTTGACCGGCATGTCCTTCACGAAGTCGGTCACCGCGGACGAAGGAATGACGAAGTTGAACCCCTGCACGATCGAGCCCTCGGGGCCCGGCGCGAGCGACACGAACGTGAGCAAGCCGGCCACGTTGCCCCGGTCGTCCACGGTCGGGCCACCCGAGTTGCCCCACGCCGCGGGGGCGTCGGTCTGGATCACGGTGTTGTTGTTCCGGTCCTGCTTGAAGCCCGACACGGCGCCGTTGGTGATCGAGGCCTCGACCATCGCCGACTGGTTCAGGAGCTCGTGGGACAGCACCACTCCCGGGAAACCGATGATGTGGACGGGGTCGCCGATCTGGACCGTCTTGGAGTCGTTGAGGGCGAGCACAGGGTAGTTCTCACCCGGGATCTTGAGCAGCGCCAGGTCCCGGCCGGACATCTCGTTGACGGGTGGGCTGTACTTCTTCACCTCGGCCTTGAGCCGGCCCTTGGCAGTGACCACGAAGACCTGTGGCTGCAGCGTGACCTTGACGGTGGGGAGCACGGTGTCGAGGAGCTTGCGCTTGGCCGCTTCCTCGGCCTCCGGGCTGTCGCCAGGCAGCAGGCCCTTGCGCTTGAGCACCTCGGGCAGGCAGGCGGTGGTCACCGCGCGCTGGGCCTGCTGGTTGGCCAGCCACCGGGGCGGCTCGTAGGCGGGCTGCACGACGTGACCATTGGTCATCAGCCAGCCATCGTGGGCGACGAGCCAGCCGGTGCCGGTCTCTCGAAAGACGGGCGGGATGATCTTCTGGGGCCCGGACCCACAGTCGAGCGTGACCTCGGAGGCGACCTCCGCCACCACCAGCACCACCGCCGGCTTCGAGCGCAGGAGCGCTTCCTGGACCGGGATGGCCCTCTGAGCGAGGACGACGGAGGGCAGTCCGGCGGCCGCCATCACAACGGCAGCGCCAAGCAGCAACGAACGAAGTATCATAGGCCCACTGCGGGTCATTCTACACTGAAGGCTGACGCCATGAGTCGCCAGATCGGGGAAGTTCCGACCAGGACGTTCGAGCCCGGCGCCGTCATCTTCCGCGAGGGTGACGACGCCAAGGGCGAGGCGTTCATGATCCACGTCGGTCGGGTGGAGTTCCGCAAGCAGATCGGCGGCGAGGACCGGCTGCTGCGCACGCTCGCCAAGGGCGAGCTGTTCGGGCACATCGCGCTGTTCCGCAACGCACCGCGCTCGGCCACCGCGATCGCCGCCGACGCGGTCACCCTCATGGTCATCTCCGCGAACCGGCTCGATCACCTGGTGCGCGCGAATCCGGCGCTGGCCGTCGCGCTGATCCGCGACCTGGCCGCGATGATGCTCGCCGCGGAGGATCGCCTGCGCGAGGTGGAAGAGCGTCTGGGGAAGAAGTAGGGCGCGGGCTCAGGCCCGCGCGAGGCCGAAGGTCTCGCTGGCGAGGCCGGCGACGTGGCGGCCGATTGCGAGGGACGCGGTGGCTGCCGGCGAGGGCGCGTTGACCACGTGCACCGCCCCCGGGGTCACGCTGATCTTGAAGTCGTCGACGAGTGACCCGTCGGGGGCTACCGCCTGCGCGCGCACCCCCGCCCCGCCGCGCTCGAGATCGCCGATCGCGATGTCGGGCACCAGCTTCTGCAGCGAGCGCACGAAGGCCGCCTTGCTCGCCGAGCGATACATCTCATAGGCGCCCACGCGCCAGTACTTGCGGGCCATGTGCCAGAAGCCCGTGTAGCCCAGCGTGCCCGCGAGCTCGGCCGGCTTCACGGTGCCGAGCGTGTAGCCCTCGCGGGCGAAGGCGAGCACCGCGTTGGGTCCCGCCTCCACGTCGCCGTGGATGGTGCGGGTGAAGTGCACGCCCAGGAACGGGAACTCGGGATCGGGCACCGGATAGATCAGGCCGCGCACGATCGAGCGGCGCTCGGGCCGCAGCATGTAGTACTCGCCGCGGAACGGGATGATGCGGACCTCGGGGGTCGCGCCGGTGAGCGCGGCTACCCGATCGGAGTGGAGGCCGCCGCAGTTGACGAGATACCGCGCATCCACCGGGCCCCTGGCGGTCTCGAGCACGAGCCCGCTCCCCTGCCGCCGGATCCCGGTGACCACGGCGCCGGTCAGGATCTGCCCGCCGCGCTGCTGGATGAGCTCGGCCATCTTGCCCGCCACCTGCACGTAGTCCACGATGCCGGTCTCGGGGACGTGAATCGCGCGCATCGCGCGGCAGTTCGGCTCGTACTCGCGCACCTCCTCGGCGGAGAGCATCTTGAGCCCGCTCAGGCCGTTGGCCTGCCCGCGCTCGTAGATGTTCTGCAGCCGCGGCAGCTCCCGCTCGTCGGTGGCCACGATGACCTTGCCGCAGGCCTCCCACTTGATGCCGTGGGTGTCGCAGAACTGCTTCATGCGCCGGGCCCCGTCCACGCACGTCCGCGCCTTGAGCGAGCCGGGCTTGTAGTAGATGCCGGAGTGGATGACCCCGCTGTTGTGGCCGGTCTGGTGACCGGCGATCTGCGGCTCCTTCTCGAGGATCACGAGGCGGGCCCGCGGATGGGCCTCGGTCAGGGCCAGGGCGGTGGCGAGACCGACGATGCCACCGCCCACGATCGCGAGGTCGGCGCTCTGGGTCACGGCCGGCAGAATACCATGCTTCACGAGCCGCGGTGATCCTCGGCGCGGTCCTGAGGGGCGAAGCCCACCACCGCCCGCGCGTGCTCGATGTCGCGGTAGCCCCACTTGTTGTCGGAGGTGACGAAGAAGACGTCGAAGCGCAGACTCCCGGGCGCGGCGAGGCAGCGCTCGACCATCTGAGCGATGTCGCGCCGGCTGCACCAGACCGAGAACTCCCGCGGCTTGACCGGCCGGTCCGCCGCGCTCACGTGCCCGATGCGCAGGCAGATCATCGACATGCTGGTGGTGTCGGCGAAGTGACGCGCCAGCGCCTCGCCCCAGACCTTGCTGCAGCCGTAGAGGCCGTTCGGGCGCATCGGCGACTCGTGGGTGAGCACCGGCCACTCCGACACCTCGTCGTAGCGGCCGGCGGCCAGCGCCGCGTAGGGCGCGTCGCGCTCGATGTTGCTCACGGTCGCGCCGCTGCTCGCGTAGATGACCCGCTTGACCGAGGCGCGGCGGGCCGCCTCGAAGACGTTGTAGGTGCCGATGACGTTGTCGCGAAGCACCGCGTCCCACCCGCCGCGGTTCTGATCGTTGGCCACGTTGGCGGCCAGGTGCACCACCGCGTCGACGTCCCGGAACGCGGGAGCGATCGCGTCGAGGTCGGCGATGTCGGCCTGGTGGCATTCCACGCCGGGTAGCGGGCGCCGGTTCAGCGCGCGTAGCGTGAAGCGACCCTCGAGGCGCCGGCGTACCGCGTCGCCGATGAGTCCGCTCATTCCGGTGATCAGCACCCGTCGCATGGCGACGACAATACCACGGGCGGCGCACCTTGACCGCGCCGCGGGCCCCGGCTAGTATCCGCGACCGGGAGGACACCGCCATGCTCGATCTCGGTCTCACCGGCAAGGTCGCCATCGTCACCGGAGGCAGCGAGGGTCTCGGCCGGGCCACCGCCATGCGGCTCGCCGCGGAGGGCGCCCGCGTCGTGATCTGCGCGCGCCGCAAGGACGTGCTCGAACGCGCCGCGGAGACGATCCGCCAGCAGACCGGCGTCCAGGTCCTGGCCAAGCCCGCCGACGTCACCCGCCTCCCCGACGTGGAGGCGGTGGTGAACGCGACGGTCGGAGCCTACGGCGGCGTGGACATCCTGATCAACAACGCGGGCACGTCGTCCGCGGGCCCCTTCGAGCAGGTGGACGACGCGACCTGGGAAGCCGACATCCAGGTCAAGCTCATGGCCGCGATCCGCTTCTGTCGGCTCGTCATCCCCCACATGAAGCAGCGCGGGGGCGGCCGCATCGTCAACGTGACCACGGTGGGCGGTAAGGTCCCCGCGGCCCGCGCGCTGCCCACCAGCGTCACGCGCGCGGCCGGCATCAACCTGACCAAGTCGCTCGCCAACGAGTACGCGCCGGACCGGATCCTCGTGAACACGATCTGCCTCGGACTCGTGAAGAGCGCGCAGTGGGAGCGCCGCGCCAAGGGAGATCTGGAAGGCTACTACCGGGACGTGGCGAAGCGGGTACCGGTGGGCCGCGTGGGCGAAGCCGAGGAGTTCGCGGATCTCGCCGCCTTCCTCTGCTCCGCCCGCGCGGCCTACATCACGGGGACCGCCATCAACTTCGACGGCGGCATGTCGGCCTCGTTCTAGTGCCGGCTAGGGCTGCTGGATCGCGCTGAGCCGGAACGCACCCGGGCCGACCGGGCGCACGAACGTCCAGTACTCCTCGAACTTCACCGGCTCGGTGCGGCTGCCCTCGAGCACCCGGGCGCCGCTCTCGTCGGTGGTGTAGTCGAGCAGGCTCGCCAGGAAGTGCACGGTGACGTAGTCCTGCCCGCTCTCCTGCCAGGCCTCGGTGACCTCGGCGGAGCGCACCGCGATGTTCTCGAGGCGGTTGATCTTGCCCTCCGCCCGCAGCCGGTCACAGTCCCGCTGCAGCAGACCCTGCATCTCCGGCGTGAGGACCGACGTGACGACCGCCATGTCGCGCGCCGTCCACGCTCCCTGCACCTTGAAGAAGATGTCCGAAGCAGCTTCCGCGAAGCCGCGCGGATCGAAGCCGGCGTCCATCTGGCGGATGTAGCCCAGCCCGCGCTCCAGATCGGACGGCCCCGCCGGGGCCTCCACGACCGCGGTGCCGCCGCCGGAGGGCTGCGCGTCGTAGCGCCCGGCCGGGGGAGCTCCGTAGCCGCCGCCGGCGTAGGTGCCGCCGCCGGCCATCGCATAGCCGGCGGTCGCGGCGGCCTGTCGCCGCCGCATGTACGACACCGCGAACCAGGCCAGCCCCGCGATAATTAGGATCTCGAAGAGACCGATGCCGCTCCCCAGCCCGCCGCCGAAGAACAGACCGCCGAGCAGACCACCCACGAGCAGACCGCCGAGCATCCCGCCCATCATGCCGCCCCAGCCCGGCCGCTGCGGCGTGGGCGACTGATAGGCCGGCGGCGAGGAGGGCTGGCTCGGCGAGACGGGGCTCGACGGGGACTTGGATGGCGAGGAATAGCTACGGGAGCCGCGGCTGCCCCCCGAGCTTCCCCCACCCGCGCGCGCCCACGCGTCGGTCACGAGGAGTAGCGGAGACAATGCCAGAACTATCAGAACGGCCACAGCCATCGCTCGCTTCATTACGGTACCCCTCGGGGGCGGCGCCCCATTTGGTTGTCGGTCGTCCGTGGTCAGTATAAGCGATCGCTGGAACTTTCGCCGGAGGCCCCGGTCTAAGCGGGCAAGGAGGACCGCCATGAATCCACTACGACGCTCCATTCTCAAGTTCCTCGGTGGCGCCGGCGTTACCCTGACCCTGCCCCGGCTGGGCTTTGCCGAGCAGATCCGCATCCTGCCT
The DNA here is from genome assembly GCA_035519555.1 of Nitrosotalea sp. Classification (GTDB taxonomy): domain Bacteria; phylum Methylomirabilota; class Methylomirabilia; order Rokubacteriales; family CSP1-6; genus CAMLFJ01. Next base: position 24,164 of record DATIWG010000088.1, read on the forward strand.
GATGCCGGGAGGGTCAATCCGCCGCCTGGCGGCGGCCAGAGGAGCCCCGAGCTCCAGCGCCTCCTCGCCGGGCTCGTGCCCGGGCCCGCGGTGACTCAGGGCAGCCTCTCGGCGGTCTGGCTGCAGGCCGGCAACTCCCCGGGCCGAGCGCCGCTCGACATCCTGACCCTCGACGAGGGCCGGGCTGCCTCCGGACTCACCCTGACCGAGCGCGCGCAGGCCAGCGTGCCCGAGGTGGTCGCCGAGAACCGTGGCAAGGCCTACGTGCTGCTGCTGGCCGGCGAGATCCTGATCGGAGGCAAGCAGAACCGCGTCCTGCGGGAGGATCTGCTGCTCCCGCCGCGGAGTGGTCCGCGGAACATCGCAGTCTACTGCGTCGAGCAGGGCCGCTGGAACGAAGGCCGCAAGGACTTCGAGAGCCGGAGCAGCGTGGTGCAGCCGACCGTGCGCTCGCACCTGCTCGAGAAGACCGGGCAGTCGAGCGTCTGGTCCGAAGTCGCCTCCGCCCAGCGCGAGCTGCGCGCCTCATCGCCCACCGGCAGCTATCAGGCGATCTACGACAAGCCTGAGGTCAAGGCCCACCTGGACAGCGCCACCCACCGCCTCGATCCGGCGGGCGTGCCGGCAGCGGTCGGCGCCGCCGTCTTCGTGGGGCCCGATCTCGCGGGCGTGGACTGCTTCCACTCCCCTTCCCTCTTCGCCCGCGAGTGGCCCAAGCTGCTGCGCGCCTACGCGCTCGACGGCTATGGCGCCGCGGCCACCGCCTGGGACGAGAAGGCGGCCCGGGTGCGCGTGGAGACCCTGCTGCGGAGCGCGGCACGCGCCGAGGGAAGCTTGCGGGGCAACGCCGGGGTCGGGCAGCTCTTCGAGCTCGCCGTCGATCGAAGCCGCGGCGCGGCGCTGATCTTCGAGGGCCAGGTCATCCACCTCGCGATCCTGTGACCGCCGGTCCGCTTGACGCTCGGGCGCGCCCGCGTATGATGCGGCCACGCGCCGACCCGCGCGCGGGATAGGCCCGCCGCGTTCCTCGGCGTCCAGGAGGCAGCCTGCGATGGCGGCGAGAGTGCCGTATCTCGATCGGACGCAGGTCGGCCCGCAGATCCAGGCGGTGTACGACGGTCTTCGGCAGGCGTCCGGCCGCGTACTGAACATCTACCGGATCATGGCTCATCACGCGCGCTCGCTGCCCGCGTTCCTGGGCTGGTATCCCCGCCTCCGCGAGGGCCCCCTCGATCTGCGGCTCCGCTACCTCGCCTACGTGCGCGCTTCGCAGCTCAACCGCTGCCGCTACTGCGTCACCCACAACTCGGCCGCCGCGCGCCGCGCCGGCGCCTCCCGGGAGCAGCTCGAGGCGCTCGCCGAGTATCGGACGAGCCCGCTCTTCTCGGAGGTCGAGCGGCTCGCGATCGAGTACGCGGAGGAGATGACCATCCGCGTGCAGGTCGATCCGGCGCGGGTGGAGGCGCTCCGGGAGCGCCTCGCCCCGGAAGCGCTGGTGCAGCTCACCCTCACCGTCGCCGCCGCCAACTTCACGAACCGGTTCAACGAGGCGCTCGGCACCGAGCTCGAGTCCGAGGAGGTCCGCCATGGCTGACACCGTCCAGCGCGCCGAGTACTTCTACGTCCAGGTGCCGAACAAGGCCGGGGAGGGCGCGCGCTATCTGAGCGCGCTGAGCGAGGCGGGCATCAATCTGCTCGCGTTCACCGGCTTCCCGGAGGGGCGCGGCTCGCAGCTCGACTTCGTGCCCGCCGATCCGACTGGTTTTCGCGCCTTCGCCAAGCGCTCGAAGTGGAAGGTCACCGGACCGAAGCGCGCGTTCCTGCTCTCGGGTGACGACCGGGTCGGGGTGGTGGCCGAGATGCACACCAAGCTGGCCGCGGCCCGGATCAACGTCACCGCCATCGACGCGATCTGCGCGGGCGGCGGGCGCTACGGCGCCATCCTCTGGGTCGCGCCCCGCGACTACAAGAAGGCGGCCGCGCTGCTCGGCGCGCAGTAGCGCGTGGCATCGACCCCGCGGCACTGCCTGGTCTGTGGCGCGCGGCTGCGCGCCGCCCGCGAGCACCGGTTCCGGCGGTGGCGGTGCCCGCGGTGCGGGTGGACCTTCTACAACAATCCGGTCCCCGCGACGGTGGCGATCGTGACCGGCCCCCGGGGCATCTTGCTGTGCCGGCGTGCCGCGGAGCCCTTCCGCGGCACCTGGGATCTCGCCGGGGGCTTTCTCGAGGCCGACGAGCGACCGGAGCGTGGCCTGCGCCGCGAGCTGCGCGAGGAGCTGGGCGCGCGGCTGCGGAGCGCGCGATTCGTCGGATTCGAGATCGACCGCTACGGCGCCGGCGGCGTGCCGGTGCTGGGACTGGTCTTCGCGGTGCGCGTCGCCGGGCGGATCCGCGCGCGCAGCGACGTGAGCGAGGCCCGCTGGTTTCCGGCGGACGCGATCCCCTGGCGGCAGATCGGCTTCGCCTCGATTCGCCGGGCGCTGCGCGCCTACCTGCGCTCGCGCTGAGCGCGAGACCAGAACACCACGTTGCGGTGCGGCCTCGTGGTCGCCACGCGGGCCGAGGCCGCGGCGACCCACAGCGCCGCACCCGTCGCGAGCGCCGCGAGATCCACGGCTCGCTCGGCCCATACGATGCCCGCCTCGCCCCTCATGCCCTGTCCTCCTGGCTAGAAACATCGTTGCACAGTAGCGTTGCGCCATGTCCAGTCTCTGACGCGGCTCTGACGGACCTGTCGTCGCGCTGACGAACCGGACCGCAGAGCCGGCGAGAATATTCAGCAATTTCACCCTGTTCCGGAACGTTCTCCGTGGCATGTGCTATGCCGACAAGGGGCCAACCGCGCACGGCCGATACCAGAGCCGAGGCGATCAGAAAAGGAGCAGTCCATGGCCCCGACCGAGGATGTGCTGGCCGAGTACGTCGAGCGCTTGTTCGCGAAAGCGAGTCTGCTGAGTCTAGCGGTGCTGGGACACGGGCGGCTCCTGGAAGACGGCCACCTGCGCCCGGACGGCAATCGGCTCGATCAGCTCCAGTCGCTGGCGACCGAGCTGGAATTCGGTCTCGGCATGCTGCACGACCGGCTCACCGAGCGGCAGGAACTCGCCTGATGCCGATGCTCGGCCGCATCACATTCGTCCTCGGCGCGGTGGCCGTGACCCTGCTCGCCGTCGGGTGCGCCACGCGCAGCGAGCCCGTCCGCACTTCGGCCGCCGTCTCGATCCCGACCACCCCGCCCCCGGCGCCGACCTGGCCGGATGCGGCCCCCGTGCCGGGCACCCCGGCGCCGGACGCGGCCGGAGCCGCCCCCGCGCCCGAACGTGCCGCGGAGTTCGCGGCCCGCGACGAGCTAAAGGATGTCCACTTCGCCTCCGGCCAGGTCTCGGTGCAGCGCGGCGACCTCAAGACGCTCGACGCTGCGGTCGCCTGGCTCAAGGCCAATCCGAGCCAGCTCCTGATCCTCGAGGGCCACACCGACGCGGCGGGCCCCCGGGCGGCCAACCTCGCCCTCGCCCAGCGCCGCGCGAAGTGGGTGATGGACTACCTGATCGGCCACGGCGTTCCGGCCAGCCGCATCACGGTGGTCTCGCGCGGCGAGGACGGCACGCTCTGCGCCGACAAGAGCACGGCCTGCCAGGGCCGCAATCGTCGGGTCCGCTTCCTGGTCCGCGAGAGCGAGCCCGTACAGCTCAGCGCGTCGCCCAGCCGCTGAGGCAAGCCCGCGCATCCTCCCGCCCTCGCTCCAGGGCGCGGGCCATCGCGGCCGGATCGAAGTCGAGCGGCCGCAGCAACAGGGGCACGGACGGCGTCAGCAGGTGCACCTCCACGGTGGGGAACTTGAGCCGGGCCAGCTCCACGTCCCGCCGGATCTGGTGGATCATCCCCATCTCGAACGCCTCCTCGAGAGCCCGCCGCATCGTGGTCGGCGAGGCTCCCCGCTCCTCCGTCGCGTAGCTCATCACCACCACCGCCCGCTCCGCCGCCGGCGCCGCCGTCAGCGCCTCCAGCACCGGCGCGCGGCCGGTGAGGCCACCGTCGACCAGCAGCGCGCCGTCGACGTCCACCGGCGGGAACGCGCCCGGCACCGCGGCGGCCGCCATCAGCGCCTCGCGGGTCACCGTGCGATTGTCGAAGATTCGCTGCTCGCGCCGCGCCAGGTCGGTGGTCACCACGAGCAGGCGCACCGGCGAGGCGCGGATCCGCTCGAGGTCGAGTGACGTCTCGATCAGCTCGCGCAACGGGTCCGGATCGAAGAGCGAGCCGGCGTGGTCGAGCACGAGCAGGGTGAGCCAGCCGGGCAAGAGCCCGGCGAAGAACACCCGCGCCCGCAGCGAGTAAACGTGCTCGCGGGTGAGCCCGCGCCAGAGAGCCTCCAGCCGATCAATACGCCCGTCCGCGATCATGGCCGCGTTCAGGGCGCCGGCCGAGGAGCCGGCGACCAATCGGATCGGCAGCCCCCGTTCCACGAAGACGGCGGCCACCCCGGCCTCGTAGGCGCCCTTGGCTCCGCCCCCCGAGAGCACGAGCGCGGTCGGCGCGTCGAGGGGGCGCGCCGACGGTCCGCACGGCGACGCGGCGGTGGGGCCCGCCCCGAGCATGAAGCCGAGTAGAGCGAGGACGAAGAGCCGCGCGGTCGACGAGCGTGGGTTATTCATGGCCCGGCTCTTACAACGAGACGGGACCGCGCGTCAATCGACGCGGAGTGCGGCTAGCGGCCGCGCGCGGGGGCGGGAGACGGCGCGGCGGGGGCCCGGCGCCCGAGAACCATCTGCACGCGTCGTGAGAGGTAGGCGAGGGTGAACGGCTTGGTGATGACGGGTCCGATCAGGTCGAGGCCGTGCGCCACGAGGAAGTCGCGGTCGTAGGCGGACATGAACATCACCTGCATACCCGGTAAAAGCGCGCTGAGCCCGGCGGCCAGCTCGCAGCCGTTCATCCCGGGCATCACCACGTCGGTCAACAGCAGGTGAATCGGCCCCGGGTGGTCGGACGCGACGCGGATGGCGTCCTGACCGTCGGAGGCTTCGAGCACGCGGAATCCTTCACCGGCCAACATGTCGCGGGTGAGGACCCGCACCCACGGGTCGTCGTCTACCACCAGAATCGTTCGCACGGACGCTGTCCTCCGATCGCGTTTCGAGGGGAATCAGCCGGCCCGCCGGCGCTGGGCCCGCCGAGGAGCCGCACCGGGACCGGCCTGCCGGTCACTATCCGAGCGCGCGCGGCGCAGCCGATCCAGCCAGAGCTCGCGGGGCGTGGACCTGAGCGCGTCGGCGGTGTCGACGCCGGACGCGGCGCCGGCCGGCTTCTGGAGTCGATCGCGATTGAGCCAGGACTCGAGGGGATAGAACTCGACGCTGCCGCACGTCGGACAGTGCCGGTGCATGCTCGCGTCGAAGATGGTGTTGCAGTCGAGCTCCATGCATAGCTTGGCGGAGCGCAGGTCGATGCGGAACGGGTCTCTCGGGAGCTTCATCCGATCCTCCTGTGATCTGTGACCAGGCAGGCCGAGTGGAAGCACTCGGGCCGACGCGTCGGTGGAGAAGGGACCGAGACGCCGTCCCGCTCACTCGCCATTCGACCTGCCTGATCCGTACCGGTGAGCCGGGGGCAAGTCCTGTACCAAGACAGATCGGGCGTAGAATCAATCGCTTGCCGCAAATGACGGCGACGTGACACCCATCGCCGCTTCCGTGGCTGGGCAAGGAAATGCCCTCCCGTACGGTAGCCGAGTCCACCCGCATTTTCTGCGGAGCTCTCGCGCCGCGTCCCGCCTTGACAGGCCTTGCGTGACGCAAGCATGATCCTCGCCCATGGACCGCGACGACCCGGCATCGCTCACCGCCGCCGCCGCCGCCGAGTGCATCGCCGAGCGCACGCTGTCACCGGTGGCGCTGCTCGAGGCGTGTCTCGCGAGGATCGCCGCGCTGGACGCGGGCGTGCGCGCGTGGACGTACGTCGACGAGGCGGGCGCGCGCGCGACGGCGCGCGAGCGCGAGCTGGAGGCGCGCGCGGGCCGTCGGCGCGGGCCGCTGCACGGCGTGCCGGTCGCGATCAAGGACATCTTCCACGTTGCCGGCATGACCACGACGTGCGGCGCCGCGCCCGCCTTTCACCTCAGGCCTCGTGACGACGCGACCGCGGTGGCGCGGCTGCGCGCGGCGGGGGCGATCGTCCTCGGCAAGGCTCACACCACCGAGTTCGCGTACTTCGAGCCCGCACCCACGCGCAATCCGTGGAACGCGGCCCACACGCCCGGCGGATCGTCATCCGGCTCGGCGGCGGCGGTGGCCGCGCGCATGGTTCCGCTCGCGCTCGGGACCCAGACGGTGGGCTCGGTGCTGCGCCCCGCGGCCTACTGCGGCGTCGTGGGCTTCAAGGGGACCCACGGCCTCGTTCCGACCGACGGCGTGGTGCCGCTGGCATGGAGCTTCGACCACGTGGGCACGTTCGCGCGCAGCGTCGCCGACGTGACGCTGACCGCGTGCATGCTGGCCGACCTCCCGCTCGATGCCCCCGCCCCACGGGCGCCCCGCTTCGCCTTGGCTCCCGAGCTGCTCGAGTGCGCCACGCGCGAGGTGGCCGCGCAGGTGCGCGCGGCCGCGGCACGATTCGAGGCCGCGGGCGCGACCGTACACGAGGTGGCCATGCCCGCCTCGTTCGCCGCGGTGCACGCGGCGGGCCGCTCGGTGCTCGAGGTGGAGGCGGCCGCGTATCACGAGGAGATCTACAAGGCTCACGCCTCGCAGTACCGGCCGCGCACGCGCGAGCTGATCGAGGGCGGGCTCACGCGCTCCGCGGTCGGGTACGTCCGGGCACAGCGCGCGCGGCTCGCGTTTCGGGCCGACGTGGCTCCGCTGCTTGCCGGATGCGACGCGCTGCTCTCGCCGACCGCGCCGTCGCCCGCGCCCGAAGGACTCGCGGCCACCGGCGATCCGTGGTTCTGCGCGCCGTGGAGCTTCGCCGGCGTTCCCGCGTGCTCGTTGCCGAGCGGCGTCTCGTCGCTCGGCCTGCCGCACGCGGTCCAGCTCGTGGCGGCGACCGCTCGGGACGCGGCCTTGCTCGCGGTGGCGGCGTGGTGTGAGCGCGTGCTAGACTTCACCCTCTCGCCGTCGTCGTGATGGCGATGATCGTGTAACGGCAATGCAACGTTTGCACAGAGGAACGTCCGACGTAGAAGGGCGGTTGATCAAGCAGTGGCGGATCTGAATGGCCGGTTCTCGCTGAGGCGTCTCCTTCCCGCTCCTCGCCCTGCCTCGCAGACCGCGCTCGCCGCCGGGGTCATGAGTGGCGACGTGCTCGCGCAGCGGGCACGCCCCGTACCCTGGGTCAGCCGCCTGCGCGAGGGACTGCATCGCCCTGCCGTCCTGATCCCGGTCATAGGCCTGATCCTGGCGCTGGCCACGCTCGTCGAGGTTCGCACCTCCGCGATGCAGGCGCTGGTGCTCTCGAACATGGCCCGCGTGCTGACCTACCGGGTGGAGGCCGGACCGAGCCCGTCACCGCACTTCCCGAGCTCGGGGCCGTACGATGAGCGGCTCGGCTACACGCGCCTGTCCGGCTTCCTGGACCGGCTCGACGCGTCCGGCTATCGCGTGGAGCAGCAGGCCCGGCTGTCGGCGGGCCTCGAGCACCTCTCGGCGTGGGGGCTCTATCTCCCGTATCGTGAGAAGACGCGCGCGGGCCTCGAGGTGGTCGATCGCGACGGGCGACCGCTCTACGCGACCCGCTATCCCGAGCAGGTCTACGATCGCTTCGAGGCGGTGCCGCCGCTCCTGATCAACACGCTGCTCTTCATCGAGAACCGCGAGCTGCTCGACGCGCGGCAGCCCTATCACAATCCCGCGGTCGATTGGCGCCGACTCGCCAAGGCGGTCGGAGTGGAGACGATCGGCCGCCTCGGCGGCGAGCGCCACTCGATCGGGGCGAGCACGCTGCCCACCCAGCTCGAGAAGCTCCGGCACTCGCCGGAGGGGCGCACCCGCGCGCCGATCGACAAGCTGCGGCAGATGATCTCGGCGAGCCTGCGCGCCTACCAGGGCGGCGCGTCTACCCGCGCAACCCGCCGCCAGATCGTGGTGGACTACCTCGACTCGCTTCCGCTCGCCGCCGCGGCGGGCTACGGTGAGGTGCACGGCCTCGGCGACGGGCTGCGCATCTGGTATGGCATGGACTTCGCGCAGGCGAATGTCCTGCTCGCGGCCAAGCCCACGGTCTCGGACGCGGCGCGGGCGCGCGTGTTCAAGCGCTCGCTCAGCCTGATCCTGGCCGCGCGACGCCCCTACTACTATCTGGTCGAGAACCCGCGAGCGCTGGAGGAGTTCACGGACAGCTACCTCCGCGTGATGGCCCGAGCGGGCGTGATCGACGCGGGCCTGCGCGACGCCGCGCTCGCCGAGCGGCTCGAGATACAGCGGGGAGCCGGCGGGCCTCCCGCCGCCTTCGTGGAGCGCAAGGGCGCCAACCTCGTGCGCACGCGGGTCTCCGCGATTCTCGGGGTGCCCGCCCTCTACGACCTGGACCGGCTCGACCTCACCGCGCGGAGCACGCTCGACGCGCCCGCCCAGGAGGCGGCGGCCCGCCTGCTCCGGTCGCTCCGTGACCCGTCAACCCTCGAGCGCCTCGGTCTCGTCGGCGAGAAGCTCCTGGGCGGCGGCGATCCGGCCCGCGTGGTGTACAGCGTCACCCTGTACGAGCGCACCCCGGGCGGCAACCGTGTCCGCGTCCAGACCGACAATCTCGACCAGCCGCTCGACATCAATGGCGGCGCGCGCATCGACCTCGGCTCCACCGCGAAGCTGCGAACGCTGATCTCATACCTCGAGGCGGTCGCCGCGCTCCACGATCGCTACGCCCGCCTCTCCGCCGCGGAGCTGGCCGCGGTCGCCGTCCACCCACGGGACCGGATGGGCGAGTGGGCTGTCGAGTACCTCCGCGCCGCGCGTGGCACGGATCGCGGCCTCGGGCCGATGCTCGAGGCCTCCCTGGAGCGGCGGTACTCGGCGAGCCCGGCCGAGGCCTTCTTCACGGGGGGCGGGCTCCATACCTTCGGCAACTTCGACCACGAGGACAACTCGAAGGTCCTCACGATCCGCGAGGCGTTTCAGAACTCGGTGAACCTCGTGTTCATCCGCCTGATGCGCGATCTGGTGACCCATCACCTCTACGGCTCTCCCGGCTCGCTCGCGCTCGTGCTGGAGAATCCGGTCGATCCGCGCCGCGATCGATACCTGAGCCGCTTCGCGGACCGCGAGGGTAGCGAGTTCGTCCGGCGCTTCTTCCGGAAGTACCAGACGCTGGCCGCCGCGGACGCCCTCGACTTGCTGCTGAGTGCCGCGCGGCCGACCCCGCACGGCCTCGCCACCGCGCTGCGCTCGGTCTATCCGGAGGCGAGCCCCGAGGTGTTCCGCGACCTGCTCGCCACCCGACTGCCCGGCCGCGCCCTGTCCGACAAGGCGGTCGACGATCTCTACGAGCGCACCGCCCCCGAGGCGATGCCGCTGGCGGACCGGGGCTACGTGGCGGGCGTGCACCCTCTCGAGCTGTGGGTGGTGGGCTATCTGCGGCGCCATCCGGGCGCCGGCATCGGCCAGGTGGTGCGGGCCAGCAGCGCGGAGCGGCAGGCGGTGTACAGCTGGCTGTTCCTCACCCGCCACCGCAACGCGCAGGACCATCGCATCGCAAGCCTGCTCGAGCTCGAGGCCTTCCTCGATCTGCACCGGGGCTGGGAGCGCCTGGGCTATCCGTTCGCGTCGCTGACCCCGTCGCTGGCCACCGCGATCGGCAGCTCGGGAGATCGACCGGCCGCGCTCGCCGAGCTCATGGGGATCATTCTGAACGACGGCGTGCGCCAGCCCACCGTGCTGATCGACCGCCTCGAGTTCGCGGTGGGCACGCCCTACGAGACGCGGCTGGGGCGCGCCGAACAGCCGCCCACTCAGGTGCTCGCGCCCGAGGTGGCCGCGGTGGTGCGCGGCGTCCTCACCCAGGTGGTGGAGCGGGGCACCGCGCGCGGGCTGCGCCCGTCGCTGGCGCGGGCGGGCGGCGGGACCCACGCGATAGGTGGCAAGACGGGCACCGGCGACCACCGGTACTTCGTCTACGGCAAGAACGGCTCGGTCGTCGAGTCGCGCGTGGTGAGCCGAGCCGCCACGTTCGTGTTCATGCTCGACGAGCGGTACTTCGGCACCGTGACCGCATACGTGCCGGGCCCCGAGGCGGGACGCTTCCACTTCACCAGCGCGCTGCCGGTTCGCATCGTGGGCTTGCTGATGCCTTCGTTCGACAAGCTTTCTTCCCCGGCTCCTGCGACTGCGACGGCCTCGGTCGCTCGCTGACGGACCCCGTCGGGCTGCAGTGCGACCGTCGGGGGCGGCGTTTCGGACTCTTCCAGAACTTCAGACGCTGAGGTGGGTCAGAAGACGTCGTCGCGTTCGCCGAATTCGAACTGGTAGGTGGTTTCTTCGAGCTCGGTGGGCGTGACCACGCCCTTGCCGGTCAGCAGGTCCTCGAAGGTCTGCAGCCACACCTCGTAGTAGCTGAAGGGCGCGGGCCGAGTCTCCGCGCGGGCGATGTGGGCGATGAGGGCCTGCCGGAACTCTTCCCACTTGTAGAGCCCGCCCTCGTGCAGGGCGACCGCCATGCCGAAGACGCGCCCCTGCCAGGCCTCCTCGAAGACCAGCTCGCCGTTCTTGCGGGGCAAGGCGGCGCGTCCTTCCATCACCGCCACGACCCGGTCCACCGTGAGGGCCTCGCCTTCCGCGGTCACCCCGGAGGGCGGGGACTCGCAGGCGTGAGGCGAGCGCGCGCGCCACGGACGCGCGTCGTCGACGGGCTGGCCGTCGGGCCGTGGCTGCCAGGCCGACGCGGTGAAGTGGTACGGGGCCAGCGCGGCGGGCGGAGGCAGGCAAGCGTCGGCCTCCAGCATGGCCTCGACGTGATCGTAGAGCGCGACCGCGAGAGCCTCGGAATCGATGGAGTGGAACCACTGGGCCTGCCCGTCGAAGAGCAGCAGGGCCACGTTGGCGAGCGCGCAGGGCCCCAGGCAGCCGCCGATGGTCAGGTGGACGATGTTGCGCAGCCGCCGGCGCTCCCACTCGCGGTGGAAGGTCTCGGTGGGCACCGGCGCGAAGCCGTCCTCGGTGCGCCCGCAGCAACAGCCGGTGGCGCACACGAAGAGCTGGCCGCGGAAGCGGGCCACGTTCACGCGGCGGCCGTCGCGGCGGGCGACGATGTTGCGCCGCCGCTCGTACATTCGCCTGTCGCGCAGCGGGCGCCTGTCGCGCAGCGGGCGGCTGTCGCGCAACGGGCGGCTGTCGCGCAACGGGTCGGGCGCGCTCAGCGGGCGGCCGCCGCGGAGGGCGTCACCAGGGCGACGCCGATGAGTGCGTCGCGCGTGATCAGCGGCACTAGGTCGGCCTCGGCGAGGCCCTCGGTGCCGGCCGGACGCTGGGGCAGCACCATGTAGCGCATCTCCGCGCTCGAGTCCCACACGCGGATCTCGCGCTGCTCGGGAACGTCGAGCCCCATCTCGCCGAGCAGGGCCCGCGGCTCGCTCACCGCGCGGGAGCGATAGGCGGGCATCTTGTACCAGGTCGGCGGCAGGCCCAGCACCGGCCATGGGTAGCAGGAGCAGAGCGTGCATACGACGAGGTTGTGGACCGCGTCCGTGTTCTCCACCACCATCAGCATCGCGTAGTCGAGGTCGAAGCGAGCCAGCGCGGTCCGGGGATCGTCCAGCAGCAGCCGCTTGTACTCGGGATCCGTCCACGCCTTCGCCACCGCGCGGGCCCCCACCATCGGCCCGGTGTCGGCTTCGTAGCGCTGGATCACCCGGTCGACCGCGTCGGGGGCCAGGATCCCTTTCTCGAGCAGCAGCGACTCGAGAGCCCGCACCCGGGAGACGATGTAAGGATCGACGTTGGGGTGGTTCTTGCCCATCCGCTCTTACCTCCCGGGCAGGAGATAGCTCTCCCAGAGATCGATGTGCACGGCCTGGTTCAGCTCGGCCGACTCGCCCCACAGCTCGCGCGCGTCGAAGCGCACGCTGTAGAGCGGCTGCGGCTGCTCGCCCTGGCCGTGGGCGTTGGTATCGGGGAAGACGTGGATGCCGTGGCACCGATGGACGACGCCGCGCCTGCCTCGCGCGTAGCGTGGCAGGCGCGTGTGGCCATGCGGGTGGATCTCGCGGGTGAGGACCGCGTCACCCGGCGCGAAGCGCGGGGTGGCCCCGGTCTTGCGGATGACGTCCTGGGCCCAATTGGGGTTGGGGGCCTCGCGCGCGGGCGGCGGCCCTGACAGGGCGGCGCGCGCCGGCGCGTCCGGCCGCTGCTCGAAGAAGGCTCGGCGAGCCGCCAGCTCCTCGACGCCCACCACCCCCTTCTCGATCAGGAGGCGGGTCACGCCGTCGAGCCACTTCTCGTAGTAGGTCGCGCGCAGGTAGTGGGCCGGTGCCATGCGCTCGATGCCGTGGCGGAACTCGTCGATGTTGAACAGCCCACGCGAGCCGCCGGCGCGCATCATCGTGAGCACCGCCGCCTCCCAGTCGGCGTGGAACACGGGTTCGTTCTCTTCGCGCTCCACCGGCCCGAACCCCTGCATCCCGCCCAGATCGTGCACGCCGTCCATGCCCCCGATTCTATCTCAATGGGTGCGCGGCGGGGTGGCGTCGGTCGGAGGGGGCTCGGCGGCCACGCCGGCGTGGTGTGCGCGCAGGTCCATCCATAGCTGCAGCCGGGACCAGTCGGGCGCATCCACATAGCGGCCTCGCGACGAGTCGATCCACGGGTTTGGGAAGAAGATCGTCAGCATCTGCTCGTCGCGCCCATTCCACAGGCGCACTCCCCACGCGCTGGGCCGACCCGCGCGGTCGCGGCTCTGAAAGAACGCGGCGCGCGCGCAGCGGCGCCACTCGGCCAGCGCGGGCGGCGTGGGCAGGCCGGGCGAGCCCCGGTGGGGGCCGATGCACAGGTGAAAGTGCCAGGACTCGCTCCCCGCGACCTGCACCGTGACGTAGCCGTCGAGGAGCGTGACCCGGGGCCGCTCCGCGAACCGCCCCTCGAACACCGCCCCCTCGATGCACGGCCCGAAGATGACCTGGGCCCAGTGCTCCTCGAAGACCTCGCGCAGCAGCCCGAGCAGCCGCGCCTCGGTGCACTCGACCGCGTAGTAGTCGGTGGCGCTGCCGTCGAGATTGGCGACCCGGGTCGGCGCGGGGGCGGGCGCGGCGGGTCCGGGCTCAGGACTCACGGTATCCCACGAGGCCGGCGTCCAGCGAGCGCCGATCCACCCGCGACAGCGTCCGGATCATGGCCGGCGACAGGAGCGGAGTATGCGGGATGTCCAGCAGGTGCTCGGCGATCCACCACAGATCCCCCTCCGTGGTCATCCAGCCGGGCCGGGTCCGATCGAAGCGCGCCAGGTTGACCGGGCGGGAGTAGGCGCGTAGCGTGCGATCGCCCCGCAGGTTGATGTAGCCCTCGAAGTAGCTCATGCAGAGCTCCCGCAAGCTCCGGTGCACCGGCTCGCGATAGCGGAGCCCGGAGAAGTTGGACTTGGCGATGGCCCCCCAGTGTCCGCGGATCTGGAAGACCGCGATCACGTGATCGGTGTCCTGCACCGCCTCCAGGTCCAGCAGCAGCGGCGGCAAACCGAGCGCCCGCAGCGCCGCCGCCGCGAACACCGCGCCCTCCAGGCAGTGCGCGGTGCGCTCGCGCAGCACGCGCCGCGGGGACCACGCGGTCCCGGCCAGGTGGTAGGGCATCGAGTCGAGGGCCCTCTGGATGCCGATCGGGCTCCGGAGGGCCCGCAGCGCGCGCAGCTCGCGCGGGGTGAAATCGGCGGCGCGACCGGCCCGAGCGCTCAGAGCCCGTAAAGCTCCCGCGCGTTGTCGCAGAGGATGCGCTGCCGCGCCGCCGGGGCCACGCTGCGGAAATTCTCCTCGATGGCCCGCCGGGACTCGGGCCACGTGCTGTCAGCGTGTGGATAGTCGGAGGCCCACATCACCCGGCCCTCGCCCATGGCGTCGATCAGCCGCAGGCCCACCAGATCGGTCTGGAAGGTGGCCCACACCTGCCGCTTGAAGTACGCGCTCGGGGCCATCGAGAGCCGGAGCCCGCCGTGGCTCTTCCAGTACTCGGCGGCGTCGAGGAAGCGCTGGTAGGTGTCGTCCAGCCGCTCCAGCATGTAGGGCAGCCAGCCGATGCCGGTCTCGGCGAGCACGATGCGGAGGTCGGGGTGGCGCTCGAGCGCGCCCGAGAAGATCACGGCGGCGAGCGGCTCGTCCATCTGGAGCGTCGCGCACGCCACCCGCACGCCCATGTTGCCGGGATCGGCCGCCTTGGGCCCGCTGAAGGCGACGGTGCGCAGCCCGCCGCCCAGGTGGAAGCCGATGGGCAGCCGGGTCTCCGCGGCGGCCTCCCACAGGGGCTCCCAGGCCTCGTCCCACAGCGGCACCTCGGCGCGCGCGGCCAGGAACATGCCGGTGCGCAGCCCGAGCTCGGCGAGCGAGCGCACCTCCTCGGCGGCCACCTTCGGGTCGTCGATCGGGATCAGCCCGGCGCCCACCAGCCGCCCGGGTGCGGTGGCGCAGAACTCGGCGAGCCACTCGTTGTACGCGTGGTAGCAGACGCGCCGCAGCGCCGGGTCCCGGACCAGCAGCGGCACGATGGGGCCGTACATCACGGTGGCGTCGACGCCGTCGCGATCCATGTCGGCCAGGCGTAGAGCGGTGGTGGTGGGCCGCAGCACGCCCGGCTCGAGCACCCCGCCCTTCTCGAGCGCGAGCCGCCGCCCGCCCATCGCGCCCGCCGCGCCCCGGCGGCCGCCCCATGGATCCCAGCGCTCGTCGCCGCAGACCCAGTAGGGCCCCTCGTCGGTCTCCACCACGCGGGGCGCCCGCTCGCGCCACGCCGCGGGCACGCGCGCCTGCCACAGGTCGCGCGGCAGCCACTGCATGTCGATGTGATCGTCGGCCGAGATGACGCGATAGGACATGCGGGCTCTCCTCGCGGGGACGCCGGTCGGGCTACCAGTCGAGACGGGACCCGAGGACGATGCCGCGCCGGAGATTGGTCCAGCGCGTGAGGCGTACCACCTGGTGGAAGAACCAGAGCGACAGGTGCAGGTGCTTCGGCAGCAGGCCGAATGATCCTCCCGCGAGCACGCCGGTCACCGCGGGGACCACGCCGAGCACGTTCCTCGGGCGCATGAAGACCTCGAGGAAGGCGCGATCGTAGTACGACTCGATGAAGCGCTCGAAGGGCTTCGTGCCGCGGCGCACCGCGCGCTTGTAGCCGCGGAAACGCCGGGCCTCGAACCGGTTGGCTCGGAACGCGCGCAGGATCGCTCCGGCGGCCAGCTCGCCGGTCTGCATGGCCAGGAAGACGCCGGGCGAGAAGATCGGATCCACGAAGGCCACCGCGTCGCCCACGCAGAGGAAGCGGTCGCCCGTGATCGGCTCGATCGAGTAGGCGAAGTTCGACGTGGTGTACAGCTCGGTGACCCGCTCCGCCCCGCGCAGGTTCTCGGCGATCCTCTCGCAGCGCTCCACCATCTCGTCGAACAGCTCCTGCAGGGTGCCCCGGCGCGCCTTGACCACGCGCTGGTGGAGGACGCAGCCCACGCTGGTCTCGTCGCGCGCCAGCGGGATGTACCAGAACCAGCCCTCCGGGAAGATGTAGAGGCGGACGTTGCCCTCCGCGCGGCCGGGAAACCGGTGCGCGCCGCGGAAGTAGGCGAAGATGGCGACCTTGCCGAGACCAGGCCGCGGCTTGCGCTGGCCCTGGCGGGCGGCCAGGAAGGCGTCCCGGCCGCTCGCGTCCACCAGGAAGGAGGCGCGCAGCTCTCGCTCGCCCTCGCGGTCGCTGAGCCGCGCGGTGACTCCCTCGGCGTCGAAGACCACCTTCTCCACGGTGGCCGGCTGGTGGAGCGTCACACCCGGATGCGACACCGCGTGCTCGAGCAGGATCTGGTCGAACTCGGCGCGGTGCACGTCGAGCGTGAACGAAGGCCAGGGCCGGCCGGGCTGGAAGTCGAAGGTGGTCTCCAGGCCGAGTTCCTGGTCGTGGAAGGTCGCCCCGTACTTCATCTGGAAGCCGTGGCCGAGCACGCGGTCGAGCACGCCCATGCGCTTGCAGATATCCATGCAGGCCGGGATCAGCGACTCGCCGACCTTGAAGCGCGGGAAGGCCTCCCGCTCCACCACCGCGACGCGCAGGCCACCCTGGGCCAGGAACGTCGCGGCGGTGCATCCGCCCGGCCCGGCTCCCACCACCAGCACGTCGGCGTCGCGCGGCGACGTCGTCACGCCCGGTATCCTACCCGATCCCCCGGCGGCGGGCGAGTATCGCGCGCGCCCCATTTGCCGCTTGCCGGGCGGCATGTTAGCCTGCGCCGGGCCGGAGGAGGGCATCGTCATGAGCGACATCCGGATCGTGTCCGCGCCGCACGCCTCCGAGAGCCTCAAGCAGGTGGTCATGGACCACCTGGACACCTACAACGTGGGCGTCACCGGGCTGGCGGAGTATTCCCCCGTCAACCTCTTCCTGTACGACCAGGGTGACGAGGTCGTGGGGGGCCTCCTGGGGGCCATCTGGGGCGGCGTGCTCTACATCCGTTTCCTGTGGGTCTCGGAGGCGCTGCGCGGGAAGGGCCACGGCCGGCGGCTCCTCGACGCGGCGGAGCGACGCGCGGTCGAGCGGGGCTGCCGCCAGGTCTTCCTCGACACGTTCAGCTTCCAGGCCCCCGGCTTCTACGAGAAGCAGGGCTACGAGGTCTACGCGCGGGCCGACGACTGGCCGGTCGGGCACGCGCACTACTTCCTCCGAAAGGGCCTCCCGACGTAGGCCGGGGTCAGGTCTTGCATTCCGACATTCTTCGACCGTCAGATGAGTCGTTGAGCGCTCGAAATGTCGGAATGCAAGACCTGACCCCCTACTTGGGGTAGCCGAGGGTCTTGAGGGAGTCGCCGATCTCGCCGAGGACGGCGGGGTCGTCGATGGTGGCGGGCACGCCGTACTCGGCGCCGTCCGCGATCTTCTTCATGGTCCCGCGGAGGATCTTGCCCGAGCGGGTCTTGGGCAGCCGCTTGACCACGCCCACCGTCTTGAAGGCGGCCACCGGCCCGATCTTCTCGCGTACCAGCTCGACGAGCTCGCGGCACAGCTCGGCGTCGCCGCGCGAGACGCCCGCCTTGGTCACGACGAGGCCCACCGGTACCTCGCCCTTGATCTCGTCGGCCACCCCCATCACCGCGCACTCCGCCACGTCGGGGTGCGAAGAGAGCACCTCCTCCATGGCCCCGGTGGAGAGCCGGTGCCCGGCCACGTTGATGATGTCGTCCACGCGGCTCATGATGTAGATGTACTCGTCCTCGTCCTTGTAGCCGGCGTCCCCGGTGAGATAGAAGCCGGGGTGCCGCGTGAGGTACGATCGCTCGAAGCCTGCGTCGTTGTTCCAGAGCGTGGGCAGGCTGCCGGGCGGCATCGGCAGCTTCACCGCGATCGAGCCGATCTGGCCCGCCGGCACCGGCCGGTTGTCCTCGCCGAGCACCTGGATGTCGTAGCCCGGGACGATCTTGGTCGGCGAGCCCGGCTTCACCGGCAGCATCCCGAGCCCCACGCAGTTGGCCGCCATCGGCCAGCCGGTCTCGGTCTGCCACCAGTGGTCGACCACCGGCACCTGCAGCCGCTCGCGCGCCCAGATCAGCGTGTCCGGATCACAGCGCTCGCCGGCCAGGAAGAGGGTGCGGAAGCGCGAGAGATCGTACCTGGCCATGTACTCGCCCCGCGGGTCCTCCTTCTTGATCGCGCGGAACGCGGTGGGTGCGGTGAACAGGGCATTCACGCGGTGCTGGGCGCACAGCCGCCAGAACGCGCCCGGATCCGGCGTGCCCACCGGCTTGCCCTCGTAGAGCACGGTCGTGCAGCCCTTGAGCAGCGGCGCGTACACGATGTAGGAGTGGCCGACCACCCAGCCGATGTCGGAGGCGGCCCAGTACACTTCCCCCGCGCCCATCCCGTAGACCGCGCCCATGCTCCACTTGAGCGCGACCGCATGGCCGCCGTTGTCCCGCACCACGCCCTTGGGAATTCCGGTGGTGCCCGAGGTGTACAGGATGTAGAGCGGATCGGTCGCGGCCACCGGCACGCACTCGACATGCGAGGCCGCGGCCACCGCCTCCTGCCAGTCCACGTCGCGTCCCGGGACCATCCGCGCGGTCTCCATTGGCCGCTGCAGGATCAGGCAACGCTGTGGCTTGTGGGCGGCCATCTCGATGGCCTGGTCGAGGAGCGGCTTGTAGGGAATGACGCGCGCGACCTCGATGCCGCACGAGGCCGATAGCATGACCTTGGGCTTGGCGTCGTCGATGCGGGTGGCGAGCTCCTTCGGGGCGAAGCCGCCGAAGACGACCGAGTGAATGGCCCCGAGCCGCGCGCACGCCAGCATGGCGATCACCGCCTCCGGCACCATCGGCATGTAGATGACGACGCGATCGCCCTTCTCCACGCCCTGCCGCCGCAGTGCCCCCGCGAAGCGCGCCGCCGCGTCGCGCAGCTCGAAGTAGGTGAACTCCCGGACGGTCTGGGTCACCGGGGAGTCGTAGATCAGCGCGAGCTGCTTGCCGCGACCGCGGTCGATGTGCAGATCGAGGGCGTTGTAGCAGGTGTTGAGCACGCCGCCCGCGAACCAGCGATAGTACGGCGGGCGCGTCGCGTCGAGCACGCGGTCCCACCGCCGCTCCCAGTGGACGTCCTCGGCCGCCGCGCCCCAGAACCCCTCCGGGTCGCTCTGCGAGCGCCGGTAGATCTCTTCGTAGATCGTCGCCATAGTAACTGCCTCCTGAACGGGACCGCCTTGACCCCGGACTGTACAACGGCGGCCCGACGCCTTGCCAGCGGAACCCGGGAGCGCCTATCATCGCGACGGTCATGCCACGTCAGCGTGGGCTCAGCGCCGTCGTGCTCGCCCTCGCGGTGGCCGGACCCGCGTCACCGCCGGCGGGCGCCGTCGAGGAAGTCCGCACGATCCCGGCCCGCCCTGGCGTCACCGAGTCGTTCCTGCTCCGCCGTCCGGAGGGACCGCCGGTGGCCACCGTGATCCTCCTCGCGGGGGGCGACGGCGTCGTCGCCCTGACGCCGGCCGGCCGACGCCCCTGCCGGGCAATTTCCTGGTGCGAACCCGGCAGCGCTTCGCCGACGAGGACCTGCTGGTCGCGGTGCTCGACTCCCCGTCCGACCGCACGAGCCTGTGGAACTTCCGGACCACCGCGGACCACGCGGCCGATCTCAGGGCCGTGATCGCGGCGCTTCGCGAGGTCGCCGGTGTGCCGGTCTGGCTCGTGGGCACCAGCATGGGCACGCTCTCCGCGGCGAGCGCGGCGGCCCGGCTCCGGCAGGGCGGGCCCGACGGCATCGTGCTCACCTCGTCGGTGAGCGAGATCTCGCGGATGAGTGGCGAGTCGGTGCGCCACGTCGTGCTCGGCGACATCCGCGTGCCGGTGCTGATCGTCCACCATCGGCACTGCTGACCTGCGAGGGCGGGAGCCCGCCCATCTCGGAGCCCTGCGAGGCCGGCTCCGCCAACGGCCTCGCCCTACGCGTGGGCCGCCGACGCGCCGAAGGCGCTCAAGCGGGCGCCCGTCCGCTCCCACTGAAGCGGCGGCCGCGGCTCAGCCGGCGGACGGCTGGGTCAGGCGCGTGCGCCGGATGCGCGCCTGGATGTCGCGCACCCGCTCGTGCTCGAAGTCGATCTGCACCTCGTGGTGCTCGACGTCCCAGTGACGGACGGTGGCGAACCAGCCGAACCGCCGGCCGCGGTTCGGCAGCAAGCGCTGGCCGCGGTAGATGATCGCGCGGATCTCGCCCGAGGGCAGGCGCTGCTCCTCCTCGGGCTCGCTGCCCGCGAGCTTGAGCACCTCCTGATAGGTCGTCTCCCCGGGACGGATGTGCGCGAGCGTCTCCTGCGAGGGCACGCGGCCGGTGGCGCGTCCGGTCGCCTCTCCGCGCCCGATGTGAATGCGCTCCCGGATCGTGCGGACGAGGCGGCGCAGGAGCTGGCCGACGATCGGCCCGGTGAGGTTGCCGAGGCCGAGCAGGAGCGCGGAGAGCAGGATCGGCCGCCACGGCAGGCGCCCGCGGAAGTAGACGAACTGCACCTTCAGCACCTGGGGCACGATCCCGTCGGCGGCGACCAGCGGGATCGTGAATGCCTCGGTGTTCTCCCGGGTCTCGCTCATCCGGCGGCTCGCGGTCATCGGCACCATCTCGTCGATCTTGAGATGATTCGCCTGGCTGAAGTTGATGACCAGGCGGGAGAAGTCGGGGGCGAGCGGGATCACCCGGTCCCGGTTACCCCAGTAGAACGGGTACAGCGACGAGTAGCCGACGTCACCGAAGCTCAGCGTGATGATGTGGCGCCGGCCCCAGAAGGCCTCCTCGAGCCAGCTCACGCGGCGGGGAGTGATGACCCCCCGGGCCGCGAGCTCGACCCGCGGGACCCACTCCAGGCTCGCCAGCTCGGGCTTCCACGGGATGCGGATGTAGCTCGCGGGTCTCGCGCCGCGGGCGAGCCCTTCCGGCCGCGCGAACGTGACGAAGAAGGCGGCGCCGAGATCCTTCCGCCCCGCGGCCCCCGCCCCGGTTCCCATCTGGGCCCGGCTGCGGGCCGAGAACGGCACGCGGCCGTGCACGAGCACCTTGAAGCCGGCGCCCTCCACCTGCCGCACGAGCAACGGATCGGCGCCGTCGGCGCCGTCGGTACCGACCAGCTCGCCCGGCCACAGGAGGTAGATATCCTGGGCGAACTCGGAGGGGTCGCGTGCCGGCGGCGGGGCCACGCTGAACGCCACCAGGAGCATCAGCGGGCCGGGCCGATCCTCCACGTCCTTCGGTCCGACGTTCGCGGTGATCATGACCGGCGCGATCCAGAACTCGGGATGCGGCTTGGAGGCGATGAAGACCTGCGCAGAGGCGGTCCCCGGGATCAGGCCGAGGACGAGGAGGCAGACCGCGGCCGCGCGCACCAGGCGTCCGCGCCGCGTCACTTGGTGGGATCCTCCCCCACCCGCACCAGCAGCTTGCCGAAGTTCTTGCCCTGCAGGAGCCCGATGAACGCCTCCGGCGCCTTTTCCAGGCCGACCACGATGTCCTCGCGATGCTTGAGCCGTCCCTCACGCAGCCAGCCCCCGCAATCCTTCAGGAAGTCGCCCAGGCGGCTCATGTGATCCGACACGATGAAGCCCTTGACGAGCGCGCGGTTGAACAGGAGCGGGCGCAGGTTGGGCCCGGGCGTGGTCTCGGTCGCGTTGTACTCGGAGATCAGCCCGCAGAGCGGGATACGCGCGTTCTGGTTCAGCAGCGTCATCACCGCGCGGAGCACGTCGCCGCCCACGTTCTCGAAGTAGACGTCGATGCCGCTCGGACAGGCCGCCTTGAGCGCGGCGGGCAGGTCCCCCGTCTTGTAGTTCACGCAGGCGTCGAAGCCCAGCTCGCGCACCACGTAGTCGCACTTGTCCGGCGAGCCCGCGATGCCGACCGCGCGGGCGCCCTTGATCTTGGCGATCTGCCCCACCGCGGAGCCGACCGCCCCCGAGGCCGCCGACACCACCACCGTCTCGCCCGGCTTGGGCTGGCCGATGTCGAGCAGGCCCACGTAGGCGGTCATGCCCGGCATGCCGAGCACGCCGAGCGCGGTGGAGATCGGCGCCTGCTTCGGATCGAGCTTTCGGAGCCCCCCGCCCTTGGACACCGCGTGCGATTGCCAGCCGTCGTAGCCCAGCACGACGTCACCCTTCGCCAGACCCGAATACCTGGACTCGAGCACCTCCCCGACGGTGCCGCCCACGATCACCTGCCCCGGATCGACCGACTGGGCGTACGAGCGCGCGCCGCTGATGCGCCCGCGCATGTAGGGATCCAGCGAGAGATAGATCGTCCGGCACAGCACCTCGCCCTCCTTGGGCGCGGACACCGGCGACTCGACGAGATCGAAGTCCCCGGGCTTGGGCATCCCGACCGGACGGCGGCGCAGCACGATCTGACGGCTTGCGGACGTGGGCATGGCCAGGCTCCTCCGGGCGGATCCCTCCGCTCAGCGCGGATCGTCGCCCCAGCGATATTCGCGGGTGACCTCGTCGAGGCGGGCCTTCAGCAGGGCGTCGATCGGCTTCTCGGTGGCAGCCACCGCGTCCTCGAGCTGGTCCGGGCGGCTCGCCCCCACGATGGCTGCGGTGATCGCCGGCTCGGCCAGCACCCACGCGATCGCCAGGCGCGCGAGCGAAACGCCGGCCTCGGCGGCGAGCGGGCGCAACGCCTCCACCGTCTCGAACTCGCGGGCGTGCCAGTAGCGGTCCTGGTAGCGCTCGGCCGCGGTGCCGAGCGTGAACCGGGTGCCCGCGGTGGGCCCGGCCTCGCGGCGGTGCTTGCCGGAGAGGAAGCCGCCGGCCAGCGGATTGTACGGGATCATACCGAGGCCCTCTTCGCGGCAGAGCGGGAGCAGCTCGCGCTCGATCTGCCGGAAGAGCAGATTGTAGCGCGGCTGCACCGAGTCGAAGCGCACGGTCCCGAGGACCTCGCTGCGCCCGAGGGCGCGGGCCACCTGGTAGGCGGGGAAGTTCGAGCAGCCCACGTACCGGGCCTTGCCGGACCGCACCACGTCGTCGAGCGCGCGCAGGCTCTCGTCGATCGGCGTCTCGGGATCCGGATGGTGCAGCTGGTAGAGATCGACGTAGTCGGTGCGCAGCCGCCGTAGCGAGCCGTCGATGGCTTCCAGGATGTGCTTGCGCGAGGCGCCGCGGTCCCACGGCTTGGCGCTCATGGCGCCGGCGCACTTGGTCGCGACCACGAAGTCCTGACGGCGGCCCTCGAGCCAGCACCCGAGGATCTCCTCGGTGCGCCCCACCGTCTCGAAGCCCCCGCCCAGCGGGTAGACGTCGGCGGCGTCGAGGAAGGTGATGCCGGCCGCCGCCGCGCGGTCGAGGATCGCGCGGGACGCGGCCTCGTCGCACTGCAGGCCGAACGTCATGGTGCCGAGGCAGAGGCGCGAGACCGAGAGACCGGTGCGACCGAGGCGGACGTGGCGCATGCGGTCAGAGAGTACCCAAGCGGCGTGCCGGGGGCAAGCGAGCGGTCCGTGGTATAAGAGACGGCCATGGAATACCGGGTGCTCGGACGGACGGGACTGCGGGTGTCGGCGCTGGCGTTCGGCTGCGGCGACGTGGGCGGGCTCATGGTACGCGGCACGCCGGCCGATCGGGAGCGCGGGGTGGCGCGCGCGGTGGAGCTCGGGATCAACTACCTCGACACCGCGCCGGCCTACGGCTCGGGCGAGTCGGAGAAGAACCTCGGCCAGGTGCTGCGCGCGCTCAGGCCGCCGGTGATCGTCGGCACCAAGTGGCGACTCGCCGCGCCGGATCTGTCCGACGTGCCGGGCGCGGTCGCGCGCTCGGTGGAGACGAGCCTCGCGCGGCTTGGGCTCGAGCGCGTGGACCTGCTCCACCTGCACAACCTGATCGGGCGCGTGGGCGACGAGCGGCCGGTCGGCGTCGCGCGCGTGCTGGAGGCGGTGGTGCCCGCGGTGAGGCGGCTGCAGGAGCAGGGCAAGGTGCGCTTCTTCGGGGTGACCGCGTCCGGCGAGACCGGGGCCCTACACCGCGTGCTCGCCAGCGGGGCCATCGATACCGCGCAGGTGGTGTTCAACCTGCTGAATCCGACCGGAGCCTACGCGCTCCCGGTGGGCTATCCCGCGCAGGACTACGACCGCCTGCTCACGCTGGCGCGCGAGCAGGGCGTCGGCACGATCGGCATTCGCGTGTTGGCCGGCGGTGCCCTGAGCGGAACGGTGGAGCGCCACCCGACGGCCATCCCCTCGGTGGCTCCGATCGCCTCGGGCCCGGACTACGCGAGCGACGTGGCTCGGGCGCGCACGCTCGAGCCGCTGGTGGCGCAGGGCCACGCGGGTAGCCTCGTCGAGGCCGCGCTGCGCTTCGCCATCACCGGGGATGCCATGTCCACCGTGCAGATCGGCTGCTCCGACCTCGCCCAGCTCGAGTTCGCGGTTGCCGCGGTCAACAAGGGCCCCCTCTCCCCCGCCGCCCTCTCCGCCCTCAACACCATCTGGCGGTCATAGCTGGGGTCAGGTCTTACATTCCGACATTTCCTGGGGGGCTGCTGTAGGCTGGCCGCGAGAAAATGTCGGAATGTAAGACCTGACCCC
The DNA here is from genome assembly GCA_035519555.1 of Nitrosotalea sp. Lineage (GTDB taxonomy): Bacteria > Methylomirabilota > Methylomirabilia > Rokubacteriales > CSP1-6 > CAMLFJ01. Next base: position 48,377 of record DATIWG010000088.1, read on the forward strand.
CGGCCTAGCGGTTGGGGCCGCGGCCCATGGGATAGGGCTGCCAGCGGATCAGGGAGGTCTTGGGCAGGACGCCAGGGTTGACCGCGGAGCGGGGCCACTTGCCCTGCAGCACGGTGGCGATCTCGCGCCCCAATCGCCGGCGCGTTTCAGGCGCCATTCGAGCAGTTGCGGAGGCGATGTGCGGGCTCACCAGCACGTTGTCCATGTGGAGCAGCGCGTTGTTCGGGTCGACCGGCTCCACCTCGAAGACGTCGAGCGCAGCGCCCGCGATCCAGCCCTGGCGCAGCGCCTCGGTCAGGGCCTTCTCATCGACGGTCGGCCCCCGCCCGTTGTTGATGAAGATCGCGCTCTTCTTCATGGCGCGGAACTCGCGCTCGCTCATCATGTGGCGCGTCTCCGAGTTCAGCGGCGCGTGCATGGACAGGAAGTCGGAGCGCTGGCACAGCTCGGTCAGGCTCGTGACCGGCTCGACCCCCACCGCGGTCATCTCCAGCTCGGCGAGGAACGGGTCGTAGGCGATCACGCGCAGCCCGAAGGCGTGGCAGCGGCGCGCCACCGCCTTGGCCACGTTGCCGAAGGAGATGAGGCCGATGGTCTGGCCGTAGAGCCGCGGGATGTTCGCGAAGTACGGCCGCCCCTCGGTCCACTTGTTGTCGACGGTGAGCTGGTGCATCAGACGCAGCCGGCGGTGCGCGGCCAGGAACATGGCCATGGTGTGATCGGCCACCTCGTCGATGAACACGTCGGGCACGTTGGTGACCACGATGCCGGCCTCGGTGGCCGCGTCCACGTCCACCGTGTCCGCCCCCACGCTGCCGAGCCCGATGACTTTGCAATTTCGCAGGCCCTTGATGATGGCCGCGGTGATGCGCCGGTTCCGCGCGATGACCGCGTCGGCGTCCTTCGCGGCCGCGATGAACTCCTCCTCGGTCTTGGCCGGAACCTCGACGATCTCGGCCCCGATGGGGTCGAGCGCCTCGCGCTCGATCGAGTAGGCCGACTCGGCGAGGTCATAGGTGATCCCGCCCGACGGCTTCTGGACGACGACCTTGAACTTCGTGCTTGCGGCTGCCATGCCGGCGACCTCCTGGGGTCAAAGGTGAGGTGCTGCGTCCGCGGCCCCCAAGGATACGCTTCGCCCACACCTGAAGTCGAGGCCCTCTTGTGCTAGGGTGGCCGTGATGATCGTCGGGGCCTTCGCGGTCGCGCACACTCCCCAGCTGCTGATCCGCCCGGGGACGGAGGACCGCGATCTGGTCCTGCGCGTGCACGCGGCGATGGGGCGGGTCAAGCGACGGCTCCAGGAGATGAAGCCGGACGCGATCGCGATCGTGGCGGGCGATCACGTCGAGGCGTTCTTCCTCGACGCGGTGCCCGCGCTGGCCGTCTACGTCGGCCGCGAGTGCGCGGGCTCCTTCGGCCCCTACCGCTATCGCCTGGACATACACGAGCCACTGGCCCGCTCGGTGGTCGAGCAGGGCATCGAGCGCGGCTTCGATCTCCTCTACACGCAGGACGCTCCGCTCGACTACGCTTTCTACGTCCCGCTGCACTTCGTCATGCCCGAGCCCGGGGTGCCCATCGTTCCCCTGCACGTCAACGTGTACCTGCCGCCCCAGCCCACGCCGGCCCGCTGCTACGCCTGGGGGGTGGCCCTCGGCGAGATCCTCCGCGCGCGCCCGGAGCGGGTCGCCCTCATCGCCTCCGGAGGCATGTCGCACTTTCCGGGCACCGACCGCTACGCATCGCCCGAGTTCGACTACGACCGGGCGCTGCTCGAGACGCTCCGCGAAGGGCGCGGGCGCGAGATGGGGCGGCTCACCGGCGAGGAGCTCGACAAGCGAGGCAACATCGAGCTGCGCACCTGGATCACGCTGCTGGGCGCGATCGGTGACGCCCGCGCCGACGTCTACTGCTACGAGCCGTCGTGGCATCACGGCAACGCGGTCGTCGAATGGCCGCTCGACGGCTGAGCGGCCATGAGCGACGGCGCGCACTATCGCTTCCCGCCCTCCGAGGCCTACCACCTGAACGAGTGCCTCTACGCGCTCAAGTCGGACCGCGCCTTCGCCGAGCGCTTCCTCGCCGACTCGCGAGCCGCCACCGAGGCGATGGGCCTCACCGACGGCGAGCGGGCCGACCTGCGCAACATGGATCGCGACGCGCTGGTGGCCCGCGGCGCCCACCCATATCTCGTCTTCATGGCCGGGCTGCGCCTCAAGATGCTGGCGCAGCCTTCCGAGATGGAGTACTTCTGATCGCGGCCGGCTAGGGTGTCACCTCGATGCGGGTGGCCACGAGCCGGGCGCCCCGCTCCTCGTAGAACGCCTTCACCTTCGCCCCCTCCTGCAGGTCCGCGAACCGCGCCTCTCGGCCATGCACCTGGATGAGCGTGTCCCGGGTGACCTCGAGGGTCTTGCCGAGCAACCCGAGGAAGCCGATCGACACGTCGACCGTCTCCTTCTGGCCGTCCACCCGGGTGAGCTTGCCCTCGATGACGCTCGGGCTCCTGTCGAGCCGGGCCAGCGTCTGGCCGGCGGGCTGCAGCGGGTCGCTCTGGGCGGCCGCCGCTCCGTCATTCGTACCCGCGATCGCGACCACCGCCATCAAGCCGACGATCTCGACGTAGCGCTTCATGACATCCTCCTCCCCCGGGCGGGTTGGCCCCGCTTCCGCATAGGGAAGAGCAAGGGCGATACCAGGGCCGGCCATGTCGGCCCGAAAGACCCGAATCCCCCGCTGGCCTGCGCCGGACGCCTTCTCAGGGTGTAAGGCTTACACGCCGGTGGACGTAAGATGTTCCGGGAGAAGGACCATGACACGACGCTTCAAGCGACTGACGCGGCGGTACGGGACCATCGCGTTCGTGGCCGCGCTGCTCCGGAGCTATCGCGAAGGCCGGCGACGCGGGCAGACCCGCCTGGGCGCGTTCCGGTTCGGGCGGGCGGTGGCCCGGTGGCGCCGCGAGAACGGCGCTGCGCATTCGTAGTCCCCGGCACGGCCCGCGGCCGAGCGGGCCGCGCCGCACGGTCTTGCTGCTCCTGCCCGTGATGCTCGCGGCGACGCCGGGCGCCCGGCCGCCCTTGGCCCTCGCTCAGACGCCGGCCCCCGCGGCAGTGCCGGCGGCGCCCGCGCCCGGATCCCCCGCGCCCGAGGCCGTCACCCGCGAGCTGCAGCAGACGCTGGCCGCGGCCACCCGGCGCTTCCAGGCCATGGACAGCGCGGGCGTGCTCGCCAGCGTGTCCGATCAGTACCGCAACGGGCCCATCACCAAGACGTCGCTCCGGGAGCACCTGCTCGCCATGTTCGCGCTCTACGACACGGTGCGCGCCCGGGTGCGGGTGGACGAGGTGCGGATGGTGGACGGCCTCGCGTGGGTCTACTCGACGGGCGAGATCTCGGGGCGCCTGCGCGGCATCGGAGCGTGGACCACCGTGCTCTCTTGGGCACGGGAGCCCGAGGTCGCCCGGCGGGAGGGAGCCGCCTGGAAGCTCGTGGGCCCCGGCGCCTGAGGTCGCGCGGCAAGGCGTAGGGTCCGCGCGGGCCATTCTGCCGTGACTCGTGGCCCCGGATGCGGCTATGCTACCTGCCGCCGCCCGGAGGCGGCCACGGGAGATCCGACCTGACCGCCGTCCTGCTGCTGTACGCCCTCACGTTGTTCGCGGGAGCCACGCTCCTGTTCGCCATGCAGCCGATGGTGGGCAAGATGATCCTGCCCCTGCTCGGCGGCACGCCCGCGGTCTGGAGCACCTGCATGGTCTTCTTCCAGGCCGCGCTGCTCGGCGGCTACACCTACGCGCACCTGAGCACCGCGAGGCTCCGCCTCTCGCGTCAGGTCCTGCTGCACCTGATCCTGCTCGCGGTCCCGTTCGTGGTCCTCCCGCTCGCGGTGAATCCGCGTCTGCTGCGCGGCGGAGAGGCCAACCCGGTGCTGGACGTGCTGACCCTGCTCTCGCTCTCGGTCGGCCTGCCCTTCCTGGTGGTGAGCGCGACGGCCCCGCTGCTCCAGAAGTGGTTCACCTACACCGGCCATCGCGCCGCGCGGGATCCCTACTTCCTCTACGCCGCGAGCAACTTCGGCAGCATGCTGGCCCTCCTGGGCTATCCGACGCTGGTGGAGCCGCGCCTGCATCTGCAGGGATCGGGCTGGCTCACCCAGACGCAGCTGTGGACCATCGGCTACGCGGCACTCGCCGTCCTCACCGGGCTCTGCGCGCTCGCGCTCTGGTGGAAGCCGGCGGCGGCTCCCACGGGCGCGGCGGAGATCGCGCCCGAGCCCCCGGCGGCGGAGCGACCCGCCTGGAGCCGACGGCTCAACTGGGTCGCACTGGCCTTCGCGCCCTCGAGCCTGCTGCTCGGGGTCACCACCTACATCACCACCGACCTCGCCGCGGTGCCGCTGCTCTGGGTGCTGCCACTGGCCATCTACCTGCTGACGTTCATCCTGGCCTTCGGCCGCTGGCCGCGCCTGCTCCATCGCCTGGTGGTGGCGCTGACCCTGCCGATGGTGCTGGTCGTCATCTTCATGATGGTGTCCTCCGTGCCCGATCGCATCTGGGTCATCGTGCTCTGGCACTTCTCGCTGCTCTTCGTGGTCGCCCTCGCCTGTCACGGCGCCCTCGCGCTGGATCGCCCCACACCCCGGTACCTGACCGAGTTCTACCTCCTGATCTCGGTGGGCGGCGTGCTGGGCGGGCTCTTCAACGCCCTGCTGGCGCCGCTCGTGTTCCACTCGCTGATCGAGTACCCGCTGGTGATGGTGCTGGCGTGCGTGCTCCTGCTCGCTCCTCGCGCGCCCGCCCTGGGGCTGGGCGCGGGCGCGATCCGGGCCCTCGCCCTCGTGGGCCTGGTGGCCGCGGCGGCCCTGATCCTCTACTCGGAGTCGATCACGCTACGCATCGACTTCGCGTTCGTGGCGCGGGTCTTCCACCTGAGCAGCGAGCGGGTAGGCACCTGGCTCGACCCGATCGAGCGCAACATGAACAAGCTCCTGATCTACGGGCCGCCCCTCGCGCTGGCGTGGCACCTGCGGAAGCGGCCGCTCCACCTGGGCGTCGCCCTCGCGGCGGTGCTGGTGGTCTCGGGCTTCGTGGACGCGCGCAACAACGATCAGATCCGCCAGAGCCGGTCGTTCTTCGGCGTGCTCCGCATCTCGCGCGATCGCGACCCGAAGGGGTACACCGAGCTGCGCCACGGCACCACGCTCCACGGGAGACAGAGTCTCGAGCCGTCGCGTCGCGCAGAGCCGATCTCCTACTATCAGCGCAAAGGTCCGATCGGACAGCTCTTCGAGGCGCTCGACCGCCGCCCCGGGGCCCTGAACATCGCGGTGGTCGGCCTCGGCACCGGCACGCTGGCCGCCTATGCCCGCCCGGGTGACCGCGTGACCTTCTTCGAGATCGACCGCCTCGTGCGCGACGTGGCCTTCGACCCCGCCTACTTCACCTACGCGGTGGACGCGCGCGACCGCGGGGTCACCGTGCGGCTCGAGCTCGGCGACGCGCGCATCCGGCTGGAGGCGGTGCGGCGGGACCGGCCGGAGGAGCGCTACGACGTGATCCTCGTCGACGCCTTCAGCTCGGATGCGATCCCGGTGCACCTGCTCACCCGGGAGGCCCTGCGCCTGTACTTCGACGTGCTGGCCCCGCGCGGCATCCTCGTCCTGCACATCTCCAACCGCTACCTGCGGCTCGAGCCGGTGGTGGCGAACCTGGCCGCAGACGGACGCTACGCCTCCATGGTCCAGCACGCCGACACCGGCGACATCCGCGGCGGCGCCGAGGCGAGCTGGGCGCTGCTGGCCCGGCGGCCGGCGGACTTCGGGGCGCTGGCATCCGATCCGCGCTGGACCGAGTCGCACCTCGATCCGGAGCCGGCGGTCGGGACCTGGACCGACGACTTCCACAACCTGCTCTCGGTCTTCAAGTGGTGAGCCGGAAGCGGCGCCGCGCGCGCAGGATCTCTCGCGCCGCGTTGTGGCCGGGCGTGCCCATGACGCCGCCGCCCGGGTGCGCGGCTGCCCCGCAGAGGTAGAGCCCACCCACCGGCGTGCGATACGAGGCCCAGCCGGGCAGCGGGCGCAGCGAGAAGAGCTGGCCCGGCGTCATCGCGCCCTGGAAGATGTTGCCGCCGGTCAGCCCGAACACGCGCTCGAGATCGGGTGGAGCCAGCACCTGGCGGGCCAGCACCGAGCGACTGAAGTTGGGCGCGTACTCGTCGAGGAGCGCGAAGCACCGGTCCGCGAACGCCTCGCGCGTATCCTCCCACCTCGCGCCGCGGAGGGCGTAGGGCGCGTACTGCACGAACATCGACAGGAGGTGCCGGCCGGGCGGGGCCACCGTGGGATCCACCACCGAGGGGATCGTGCACTCCAGCACCGGCCGGGCGGAGGGTCGGCCGTACTTGGCGTCGTCGAAGGCTCGCTCGATGTAGTCGAGATCCGGGCAGATGTGGATGGTGCCGCGGTGCTGCGGGCCGGGCTCGCGGCCGGGACAGGCGGTGAAGTCGGGCAGCTCGGCGAGTGCCACGTTGATCTTGAGCGACGCGCTCTCGTAGGGGATGCGCTCCACCGCGGCCCGGAAGGCGGGCGGGAGCGTTTCCGGCGCGAGCAGCCGCAGGAACGTCACGTGGGCGTCCGCGTTGCTCGCCACCACCGGCGCGCGGTGCTCCTCGCCGCCGGCGAGCGCGACCCCGGTCACGCGGCCGCCGCTCACGAGGATGCGCGTGACCTCCGCCTCGCACCGGATCTCCACGCCCAGATCGCGCGCCGCGCGCGCCAGCGCCTGGGTGAGCCCCCCATGCCGCCGCGGACGTAGCCCCACACCCCACGGCGGCCGTCGGTCTCGCCCATCACGTGATGGAAGAGCACGTACCCGGTCCCCGGCGTCGACGGGCTCGCCATCGCCCCGATGATCGCGTCCATGGCGAGGGTCGCCTTCAGCTCGGGAGACTCGAACCAGCGGTCCAGGATAGCGCGCGCCGGACCGGTCAGGAGCTCGACCGCCTCCGAGGCGGAGTCGCCGAGGCGGCCGAACGACCGGCCGAGGCCGAGCAGGTCCCGGAGTCCGCGCAGCCCGGGACGTATCAGATCGGGCGGCGTCATGTCGAGCGTGGGCTCGACGAACGCGGCCAGCCGCTCGAGCATCGCCTCGTACTCGGGATAGCGCGCGGCGTCCCGCGCGCTGAACTTCGCGATCTCCCGGCGGGTCCACTCCGGATCCGGACCGAGGGTGAGCGACCGGCCGTCGGGGAGCGGCGTGAACGACGACGGGTTGCGCGGAAGGACCTCGAAGCCGTACTCGCGCAGCCGTAGGTCGCGCGCGATCTCCTTGCGGAAGAGACTGTTGACGTAGGCCGCGGTGGAGACCTTGAACCCGGGGAACGTCTCCTCGGTCACGCACGCGCCGCCGACCACGTGACGCCGCTCCAGCACCAGCACGCGCAGCCCCGCGCGAGCCAGGTAGCAGGCGGCCACCAGACCGTTGTGGCCCGCGCCGACGACGATCGCGTCGTGCGTCCGGTCTCGCCCGGGCCGAGTCATGAGCGCACTATCCCACGGGCCAGCCGTGATGGCCGGCCGAGCCGGGTCGACCGCTGCCGACGGATCCCGGCCCGCGTGGAGGATCACGGCGAGGAGCCCGGATCCAATCCGGACCGCGAACCGTCATGGCGTCACCGTAAGGTCGTACCGATCAATCAGCTCCTCGTTGAGGTACAACTCCATCGCCCAGCGCCCCACCGCCTTGACCCGCGCTGAGGCCAAGACTTGCGCGTACCACACGTTTGGCTGTGTGCTTCCGGTCGGATCGCGCAGCACACGATTCTGCTGATCGACGAGTGTGCCATCGGGCCCATACCACTTGAATCTCGCCTGGAGTACTCGCCCCGACTGGTACAAGTTCAGGTAGAACGTGATCGGACCGTCTGCCTTGAACGTCTCCACGCGCGCCGGGGCGCTTGCAAGGTAGCCGCTGGGCGGCGCGACCGCGATGAAGTAGGCCCGGTAGACGAGATCTCTCGGGCGGCCGCTGGCCAGCCTTGCTTGCCGTTGGGCGGCCAACTGCTGACTCATGCATTCGAAGAACGGCTGGAAGGTCGTGGAGTTCGTGGTGCCCCACACGTGATAGCGCCCATCCGGATAGACCTGATCCACCTTGTAGCCGGTGTGGACGTGCTCGCACGCTCTTGCCGCGTCCCAGACCGCATCCTGCTCGGGTGTGTTCTTCATGGAAGCACACCCGCCCGTCAGCAACGAGAGGGCCATGGCGGATCCGACAAGTCGGGATAGACGAGCCGCCGTCAACGTGGGTAGCGTGAGCCCGGTCATGGTGGGCCTCCTCATGGGCGCTCGCGGTATTCGGAGGGCCAAAGCATCTTCGACGCATGGGGAGCGGAAAAGTCTCCGAGGCGCACGATCTTACATCTTCTTGTCGGCCGATCATCACGTTTCTCCTCGTGCTCTCGCCGAGGATTCATCGTCCATGCTACTGTCTCCGGCGTCATGACCCTCGAGCCGGTGGTGCCCCGCCTCGAACGCCTGTGTCGCGCCACCGTGGAGATCGCGGAGCCCCTCGTGATCGGCGACACCCCGCTCGGCCTGCGGCGGATCATCCCGATCACGGGCGGCCGTGTGGACGGCCCGCGCCTGCAGGGCGTGGTCCTGCCGGGCGGGGCCGACTGGCAGATCGTGCGCGGCGACGGCGGCACGATGCTCGAGGCGCGCTACACCGTGCGCACCGCCGACGGCGCGTTGATCTACGTGCGCAACATTGGCCTGCGCTGCGGGCCCCCGGAGGTCCTGGCCCGGCTCGGGCGCGGCGAGGGGGTGGACCCGGTCGCCTACTACTTCCGGACGACCCCGCGCTTCGAGACCGCGGCGCCGGGTTATCGCTGGCTCAACGATCTGGTCGCGGTGGGCTCGGCGGTGCGCCGGCCCGAGGCGGTGATCCTCGATTTCTACGCGGTGACCTGAGCGCGGGCTGCAAGCCGCGATGCTGGAGGTGCGGCGCGGGCGCTAGCGGACGACGCGGTCGGCCCGGGCGATCACCGAGGGCGGGATCTTCAAGCCGAGGTTGCCGGCGGTCTTGAGGTTGATCGACAGCTCGAACTTGGTAGGCCGCTCGACCGGGAGCGCGCCCGGATTCGCGCCCTTGAGGATCTTGTCCACGTAGACGGCCACGCGGCCGTTGACCTCGGCCAGGCTCGCCCCGTAGGCCATCAGCCCACCCGCCTCCACGATCTCCCGCCACTCGTACATGGCGGGCACGCGGTGGCGGGCCGCGAGCTGCATGATCCGCTCGCGATTGCTCGACAGCACCGGGTCGGTGGTCACCACCAGGGCCTGCGCGCCGGCCCGGACGATGCCCGCGAAGGCGTCGGGGTACTGCTCGGGCAACCGCGCGTCCGTGACCTGGACGTCGATGGCCATGCCGCGCGCGGCCATCTCCACTTCGCGCACCTCGACCGAGCTGCTCGGGTTGCGGAGATTAGCGAGCACCGCGACCCGCCGCAGTCCGGGCACGCACTCGCGGAGCACCTCGAGCCGCTTGCCCGCGAGCTCGGGCACATAGGTGGTGACCCCGGTCACGTTGCCGTCGGGGCGGGCCAGGCTCGACACGAACAGGCCAGCCACCGGGTCGGTCCCGCTGACCATCACGATCGGGATCGTGGAGGTGGCGTTCTCGGCGGCCCGGATCGCGGGCGACGACACCGCGATGATGAGATCGACGCCGGAGCGGATCAGGTCCGCGGCCAGGTCGGGCAGGCGCTCGAAGTCCTCGTTGGCGGAGCGGATCTCGAACCGGACGTCACGGCCCTCCACGTAGCCGAGCTCGCGGAGACGCTGCCGCATCTCGGGCATGATGCCGCGGGGCCCTACCGCGGACGGGGTGAGGAACCCGATCCGCCAGATGCGGGGTGCCGGGGCCGGGGCCTGGGCGGAGGCCGCGCCCCCGATGGCGAGCATCCCCGCCGCCATGGTGGTGACGAACGTCCGGCGATCGGCCGCGCGGCCACCGGCCAGTCTCGACACTCTGGTCATTGGAGTCGTGCTCTCCCCCGTCGTAGAATAGCCGGGACCGCGACCACGTCAACCGTCAACGGGGGCCAACATGGGACGAGCCCGCATCCTGGTCATCGACGACGAGCGCGCGGTCCGGGAGCTGATCTCGGACGCCCTCAAGATCGAAGGACACGACGTCCACACCGCCGAGAACGGCAAGGAAGCGCTCGACCTCCTCGGACGGAATCGCTTCGACCTGGTCTTCTGCGACCTGCGCATGCCCGAGATGGACGGGCAGCAGCTCTACGAAGAGGTTCAGCGGGATTACCCGCAGGTGCTCAAGCGGATCGTCTTCGTGACCGCGCAGGCGAACTCGGCGGACTACGGCCCGTTCCTCCGCACCAGCGGCATCCCGGTCATCGAGAAGCCCTTCACCCTGAGCCAGCTCCGCCAGATGGTCGGCAAGATCGTCGGGCCGACGCGCTAGGCGCCCGCCGCGGCCGGCCCGATCAGCCCTCACCCAGCCTCTTCAGGAAGTCGGCGTTGGTGGCGCTGAGCTTGAGGCGGCCGAGCAGCGCCTCCATCGCCTCCTGCGGCTTGGTGCCGGACAGAGCGCGCCGCAGCAGGTGGATCTTCTTCATGTCCTCCTCGGAGAACAGCAGCTCCTCGCGACGGGTCCCCGAGCGCATCAGATCGAACGAGGGGAAGATCCGGCGGTCCGCGAGCTCCCGCGAGAGGTAGAGCTCCATGTTGCCGGTGCCCTTGAACTCCTCGAAGATGATCTGATCCATCCGTGAGCCGGTGTCGACCAGCACGGTGCCGATGATGGTGAGCGAGCCGCCCTCCTCGATCTTGCGAGCGGCACCGAAGAACGCGCGCGGCATCTGGAAGGCGCGGCTGTCGATGCCGCCCGACATGGTGCGCCCCCGCGAGGAGAGCTCGTTGTTGTAGGCGCGGGTCATGCGGGTGAGCGAGTCGAAGAGGATCAGCACGTCGCGCTTCTCTTCGACCATGCGCTTCGCCCGGTCGAGCACCTGCTCGGTGACCTCGATGTGGCGCCGATAGGGATTGTCGTTGCTGGAGGCGACGATGTCGGCCTGCTTGCCGATCTGCATCTTGAAGTCGGTGACCTCTTCCGGGCGCTCGTCCACCAGCAGCACGATCACCGCCACCTCGGGATGGTTGGTCAGGATCGCCTTCGCGATCTTCTGCAGCAGGATCGTCTTGCCGGTCCGAGGCGGCGCCACGATGAGGCCGCGCTGACCTCGGCCGATCGGCGCAATCATGTCGAGCGCCCGCATGGACAGCTCGTCCGGCGTGGTCTCGAGCTTGAACTTCTCGTATGGCTGTACGGCGGTGAGGCCTTCGAAGAGCGAGGGAGTGGCGGCCCGCAGGGCGGGTCGAGGCGGCATCGGGCCACGCGGCCCCTGTCCCGGCTGCCCCTGCCCTTGCCCCTGCCCTTGCGGCGGTCGATTCCCGGAATGCCGACGGCGGTGAGACCGCCTACTCAATGGACACGCTCATGGCACCAGACACCCTTTCGGCCAGACATTAGAGGACAGGCGGCACGCTCGTCACCATGCTCCGGGGACCCCGTGACCGCCGGGGAAAGGGGCAGCCGCCCGACTCCGCGGCGCCGACGCTACTGCCGAGTGTACCGGAAGCCGAGCGCGCCAACCAGCGAATCGGAAGGCCCCCGGGCGGGCTATTCTTACCCGGTCGTTCGTACCCGACGAGGGCCAGCCCGTCCTCAACACCCGGACAGGGCGGGCCCGGCCGACGGCACATCGCTTGCTCCTCCCCTTCACATGGCCACGCGCTGGCGATCGGTCTGCATCGTGATGACACCGGGGTCCGGCGAAGGACGGGCCCGTGGGGTCGTCCGCCGCCTCGCGCGGCTCCTGCGCCGCCGCGGTCCGTGGTGACGATCCGGTCGTTCGACGACCTTGCGTCGCTCGTCGCGTGGGCGGAGACCACGGGCCCCGACTTCTCGGTCATCTTCTGCGTCGGAGGCGACGCGACCCAGAGCGCGGCGGCCCGGATGGATGCGCCCAACTATGCCCAGTGGCACGTGGACCGCGACAACCGGGCCGCCTTCGAGGGCTGGGGGCACGACATGGCCGCCGAGCTGATCGCCGACGCGGAGATCGACAACACCGTGTTCGACGGGATCGCCGGCGTCACCCGCGCGATCCACATCTGCCGGGGCAACGCCCCGGGCGGCCGGTGGCTGGCCAACGGGGGCTACGAGTCCATCGCGGCGCAGGTCTTTCCGCGCCTCAGCCGCTACGGCCGGCTGTTGCTCGAGTACGACACACCCCGCGCCGGCGACTTCGGCCCGCTGCGGCACGTGCGGCCCGAGGCCACGGTGGTGCTCGGGCTGCTGACCACCAAGCAGGGCGCGCTCGAGGACGCGGTGGCGGTGGAGACACGCCTCCGGGAGGCGGCGGCCGAGGTCCCGCTGGAGCGCCTGGCGGTGAGCCCGCAGTGCGGCTTCGCTTCCGGGGAGGCGGGCAACCCGCTCACGCCGGAGCAGCAGGAGGCGAAGCTCCGGCGGGTCTGGTCGGGCTAGGTGTTGCGATCTGGCGAGGACAGCCCCGCGCCGCGTCTGGCCGGGCTAGGGCCGCGCGACTAGCGGCGCGCGCTCGGCGCGTAGAACGGCTCGCGCGGCGCCCCGTCGAGCCAGCCGTCGTAGAAGCGTCGCACGTGCGGGAAGATCTCGCGGGAGAGTCGCCGCCGGCGCTCCTCCGCGGGGCTGAGTGGGGCCCGCAGCGCGGCGGCCAGCTCGGCCAGGGCCGCGTCGCGGTCGACCCGCGTGAACCGCCCGTCCCGGAGCACGACCTCCCCCCCCACCACCACCGTGTCCACCGCAGCGGCCCGCGCGCGGTGCACGATCGCGTCGAGCGGCGCGACGTCCGGATCGAGATGCGGCGCGGCGAGGCTCGTCCACGCCAGCAGCACCATGTCCGCGGCCGCGCCGGGTCGGAGGCTCCCGATGCGGTCGCCGAAGCCGGTGGTGGCGGCGCCGCCCGCGGTGGCCATCTCGAAGACCTGCGTCGAGGTGGGCACCGCGTCGTCGTCCATGCCGGGCACCCGGTGCAGCCGGAGCACGAGCCGCATCTCCTGGAACATGTCGCGATCGTCGTTGATGCCGGCCTCGTCGAGCCCCAGGCCCACCCGCACGCCGCGCGCCCGGAAGTGATTGAGCGGGGCCACTCCGCTCCGTAGCCGCAGGTTCGAGCTGGCGTTGTGGCAGATCATGGTCCCGGTCCCGGCCACGAGCGCGACGTCCTCCTCGGTGAGCCACACCCCGTGGCCGAGCGTCATGCGCGGGCCGAGCAGCCCGAGACCGTGCAGGTGCTGCAGCGCGGTGGTACCGGTGCGGCGGCGCGCGTACTCCTTCTGGTAGGCGGTCTCCACCAGGTGCATGTGCAGGCCGACCTCGTATTTCTCGGCGTAGTCGCGGAGCGATCGAAGCGCCTCGTCCGAGCACCAGTGGAGGTTGGCGGGAGCCAGCTGCACCCGGGCCCGCCCGCCCGCGTTGCGCCCGACCCGCTCCCACAGATCGACGAAGAGACCCAGGTGGTCGGGCAGCGGAATGGCCTGCGCGGCCAGGTACTCGCGGAGATCCGCCCCCAGGGCCGTCGGGAGACGGCGGCAGAAGTCCTCGTCGGCCTCATAGACCAGCCGGTTCTGATCCCGCAGGGCGTACGAGTAGGACACCCGCATGCCGACGTCGTCGTACGCCTGCAGGATCCGCTCCGCCACGCCGAAGACGCGGGAGGCGGGCGCGCCGCGCCAGCCGTGGAGGTGCTGCACGGTGGTGATGCCCGACTGGAGCATGTCGAAGGCCGAGTACAGGGTGTCGAGGTACGGATCGACGTCGCGCGCGGCCAGCCGGCTCGCGAACCACAGCTCGAGCGGATGGTCGGGAGAGCCGAGCTGAAACGGGGTCAGCCCGACGTGATGGTGGCTGTTGACGAAGCCGGGCAGGATCACGTGATCGGGCGAGCCCAGCGTCTCGTCGGCCGGGTGGCGCCGAGCGAGCTCGGCGGCGGGCCCCACGTCGACGATGACGCCGTCGCGCTGGAACACCGCGCCGTCCTCGATGACGGAGGCGCGGCCCTGGTCGACCCCGGTGACGACGTACCGGCCGCGGACGAGCGACGAGGCCATGGTGGCCTCGTTGATACGACAGGACCCCCGGGCAACACAAGGGCCCGCGGCGACCGGGTACCGGCCCGAGTCTAGTCGATCGCGTGCGCGGCGTGCATCTCGGGCACGGGCGCCGAATTCATCACGGGCGCGTACTTCGCGCAGCCGTAGAGCCAGCCGGCCACCAGGACGTAGGCGAGCGCCACCATCGGGGTGCGGGCGATGCCGATGGCCTCGCCGTGCATGAAGCCGAAGAAGGTGAGCATCGCGCCCGCCGCCGCGAATGCGGCCGCCTTCGTGAAGTCGCGGTCCACGATGAACGCGGTCATCGCGCCCAGCACGAGGCCGCCCAGGATGGCGCCGCCGCCCAGGATGGCGAGACCGTCGTAGAGCACACCGACCTGGGCCAGCTTGTCGTGGCCGAGCGCGGCCGCGCTGGTGCCCGCCGCGCCGAGCGAGTTGTCGATCAGCAGCTTGCCCCACGCGGCCAGGTTGGGGGCGAGCGCGACCACGATGGCGGGGGCGTGCGCCTTGGGCGTCTCCTGGAAGGCCTGCGCGCCGATCAGCATGCCGATGTAGAGCAGGATCGGCGAGATCGCGATGACCGGGATGAGGGCCGACATGACCGAGATGATGCCGAACCACGACAGGATGATGACCACGATGCCGGTGGCCGCGGAGTAGCCGATGCGCCCGCCCATCGCCTTCCAGCCCGGGTGGCCGATGTAGACCGCGTTGATGAACGGGTTGCCCATCAGGCAGCCGATCAGGCTCACCACGCCGTCGGCGGTGAGCACGCGGGTGGTCGGGAAGCTGTCACCCGCGACCGCGGCGCTCTCCACGTTGTCGAGGGCCTCCACGAGGTCGTAGATACCGAAGGGGATCGCGGTGACCAGGATGACGCCGAGGTACTCGAAGCCTCCGAACACGTGCCCCACTGCGGGCAGGGGCAGCGAGAAGCCGAAGTTGGAGACGGACGCGAAGAGCTTCTCCACGCTCATGCCGCCCCAGCCGTAGCCGAGCGCGGTCGAGACCCACGCCACCGCGGTGCCCACCGCGATCGCGACCAGGCCCGCGGGCACGCCGTTGAGGTAGCGCACGCCGCCGAACCAGGAAGCCAGGATCACCGCGAAGCACAGGATACCGATCACCGGCGTCATGAACATCTCCATCGCCGGTCGCATGGAGATGAAGGCGACGGAGACACCCGCGAGGGTCCCGAGCAGCGCGGCGCGTGGAGTGATGCGGCGGATGACCGGGCCGATGAAGCCGCCCGCCATCAGCACGAAGCTCTGCACGAACACCCAGGTGAGGCCGGCCTCCCAGCCCTTGATCGGGTCACCGGTCTTGATCGCGATCGGCAGCATGATCACGAAGGTGACCACGAACATGTGCGGCACGCTGATCCCGGAGGGCAGCGCACAGACGTCGTCGCGGCCGGTCTGCTTGGCCAGTCGGTAGGCGAGCCACGCGTAGTAGAGCGTGCTCAAGCAGAGCATGAGCCCGGTGGCGGGCAGGATGCGCCCGAACACGATGGCGTCCGGCATCTTGAGCACGAACCGCAGCAGCCCGGTGAGTACCAGCAGGTTCACCAGGATGTTGGTCCCGAACCCGAAGAAGGCGTTCCAATCGCCAGGCGTCCACATGGCCGGTGTCTTCGTCGTCGTCATCGCCGATTTCATTGGGCGTCCCCCAGGGCTGCGAGCACCCGCTTCGAATCCGTCACCCACCCGAAGATCCCACCCTGCGCCGCGATCATGCGGAGGCCGATCTCGTGGAACTCCGGAAAATACGAGCCGCAGCAGTCGCCGGGCACGATGCACCGGTACCCGCGGTCGTTCGCCTCCCGCACCGTGGTGTGCACGCAGACTTCCGTGGTCACCCCGCACACGATGAGGGCCTCGATGTCGTGGTTCTGGAGGATCCCGTGGAGATCGGTCGCATAGAACGCGCCCTTGCCGGGCTTGTCCACCACCGGCTCGCCCGGCTGCGGATAGAGCGCGGGCACGATGTCGTGGCCGACCTCGCCGCGGATCAGGATGCGCCCCATCGGGCCGGGGTCGCCGATGCGCATGCGCGGAACGCCGCGCTCCACCTTGGCGCGGGGGGCGTCGGCCATGTCCGGCCGGTGGCCCTCGCGGGTGTGGACCACCAGCATGCCCGCGCTGCGCGCCCGGTCGAGCAGCGCCTTGCAGGGCGCGATGGCCTCGCTGAGGAGCGTGACGTCGTTGCCGAGGGTCTCCCCGAAGCCGCCCGGCTCCAGGAAGTCGCGCTGCATGTCGATCATCACCAGCGCAGTCCGCTTCGGATCCACCGCGATGGCCCCCGGCTCGGCATCGATCGTGATCACGCCGCGGGGCATCGCAAGAAGCGCACCAGCGCCGCCTCGCCTGCGTCGCCGAGCGGACTACCGAGGAATCAGCACCTTGGCGGAGCGCCGCTCAAGACGTGGGCAGGGCGAAGCGCGTGGCGAATGCGGAAAGATTGAGCAGTTGCGCGCGAACGCGTCAGACGCGAGCGGCGGAGGGCTGGGCGATGCCGCCCCGGACGGCGCCACCCTTGACGCTGCCCCAGAGCACCTCGAAGCCGTCGGGCAGCGGACGGCTGTTCGGCGGCGCCAGCCAGAGCCGCAGGAGCAGCCGGTCGCGGCCTGGCTCGGGGACGTCCTCGTAGGCGGTGCGCCCATGGTAGATCACGTGGTTGTTCAGGAGCTGGATGTCCCCCGGCTCGAGTGCCATCTCGTAGGCGAGCTCGTCGCAGACCTCGGCCAGAAGATCGAGCGCCTCGTCCTGCGCGGGGGTGAGGCGTGGGATCGTGGCGATCTTCTGCGCGGCCTCCACGAAGGTGCGCGAGTACTGCGTCGTGAACTTGCCGTCGCGCATGGCGAAGATCGGCATCGCGTAGCAGGAGGCCTCGCCGCCCGCCTCCTCGCCCTGCCGGCTGCGGTGGTAGTCGGCGCAGAGCAGGGCGTGCAGGTCGGGCCGGCGCTCGCGGATCGCGTTGCTCACCGCGGGCACGCTGACTATGCGGCTGACGCCGCCGTGCTTCGCGGAGCGCACGCAGAGGAGCCCGACCACGTCGCAGCGATCGGTGTGCCACCGCAGCGGGCCGCTCGAGCGCGCCTTGGCCCGCGAGGTGACGCCGTCGTCCTTCGGCACCGCCGGCTGCACCACCTCTCCGTAGAGCCGGACCTCGTCGCGCACCTCGCCGATGAGCTCGCCGTGGGCGTTCTGGTACACCGCGGTGCCCAGGTGGCAGCCGGGGCCCCACCAGATCGTGCGCAGCTCGTCGTCCCGGTAGCGCTCCACCGGCAGTCCGCGCAGGAGGGTGAGGCCTCGCCCCCACTCGAGGTCGCGATTGACTTGGGCCAGGTCGGCAGAGACGCCGGGCAGTGGGAAGTCGCGCTTGCCGATGTCCCGCCAGGCGAGGCCGCGCTGCTGCACGGCCCGGAGCGCTGCGTCGATCTCGGCAACGGCCGCCGCCGAGAAGGGCCGCACCCAGTCGGTCGACCGGGCCAGCTCCTCGCCCCGCCAGACCATGGGACCCACGATCGCCTGGTCGAGGAGGAGGGGCGACATAGGCCCTAGAGGCTATCCGAGACGGCCTCGCATCCGCAAGTCGCCCTGGCATAGAATCCAGGGACCATGGCGGGGCGTCACGGTCGACTGGTGGTCGCGCTCGGGCTGGCCGGCGCGGTGGCGGGCTGCGCGGCGGCGACCTCCGACCTGCCGGTCAGGACGACCGCGCCGAACGGAGCCGCGGATCCGATTCCCGCCTCCGTCGATCGGCCGGAGGGGATCGGCCCCTTCCCCGCGATCGTGATCCTTCACGACTGTAGCGGCCTCGGCCCCCGCTCGAGTGGAGCCCCCGCGCGCTGGAGCCGCGAGCTCGTGGCGCGGGGCTATGTGGTCGTGGTCCCCGACAGCTTCACCACGCGCGGCCGCCCGGACGGCGTCTGCACCGACGCCTCGCCGGCCCGCGCCGACGTCTCGCCGAGCCGACGGGTCCACGACGCGTACGCGACCCTCGCCTATGCTCGCTCCCTGCCCTACGTCGACGGGCGCCGGGTGGGGCTCATGGGGGGCTCGCACGGCGGGACCACGACGCTGCAGTCGATGACGGCCCCGGAGAGCACCGGGGAGCCGCTGGCCAGGGACAAGCGCGCCGGGTTCCTGGCCGCGGTGGCCCTCTATCCCAGCTGCCGGGTCCCGCTGGGCCGGTGGCGCGGCGACGGCACCGGCACCTATCGCGCGGTGGCCCCGGTCCTGATCCTGATCGGCGACAAGGACGACTGGACGCCAGCCGAGCCGTGCCGGATGCTGGCCGCCTCCGCGCGCGCCGCCGACCCCCCGGTGGCGATCCGCGTCTATCCGGGCGCGCATCACTCCTTCGACAGTGACCGCCCGGTGCGCTACGTCGCGACCCGCGTGAACAGCAGCGCGCCGACCGGGCGTGGGGCGACCACGGGCGGCGATCCCGAAGCGTGGGCCGACAGCATCACGCAGGTGACCGAGTTCTTCGGCCGGTACGTCAGGTAGCGGAAGGGAAGCGCCGGCCGATCGACCCGTGAACGCTCGATACCCCGCTCGGCAACCAGGCGCTTGACCGAGGGCGGATGGGCCGCTAGGCTCTCCTCGCCATGATATCGACCAGCCCCTCCGTGAGTATTCCCGACGTGACCATCACCGAGTACGTGCTACGCCACGCCGCCCGGCTCGGCGACAAGCCCGCGCTCATCGACGGGCCGACCGGTCGGACCCTCAGCTACCGGCAGCTCGCCGACGGGGTGCGGCGGACCGCCGCCGGCCTGGCCAGACGGGGCTTCGGCAAGGGCGACGTCTTCGCGATCTACTGTCCGAACCTGCCCGAGTACGCGATCGTGTTCCTCGGGGTAGCGCTGGCCGGCGGCGTCAACACTACGGTCAACCCGCTCTACACCGCCGACGAGCTCGCCAAGCAGCTCAACGACTCGGGTGCGCGCTTCCTCGTCACGGTGCCTCCCTTCCTCGACAAGGCGAAGGAGGCGGCGGCCAAGAGCCGGGTCGAGGAGGTGTTCGTCTTCGGGGCCGCCGAGGGGGCCCGGCCGTTCACGGATCTCCTGCAGGCCGGTGACACCCCGCCGATGGTGGCGATGAAGCCGGCCGAGGACCTGGTCGCACTGCCGTACTCGAGCGGGACCACGGGGCTGCCGAAGGGCGTGATGCTCACCCACCGCAACCTGGTGGCGAATCTCTGCCAGGCCGAGGGCATGCAGAACTTCGAGTGCTTCGGCGAGGGCGACGTCACCGTCGCGGTGCTGCCGTTCTTCCACATCTACGGCATGGTCGTGATCATGATGCTCGGCCTCGCGGGCGGCGGGACCATCCTGGTGATGCCGCGCTTCGACATGATCGAGTTCCTCACCTTCGTGCAGAAGTATCGCGTGACGATCCTCCCGCTGGTGCCGCCCATCGTGCTCGGTCTGGTGAAGCATCCGGCGGTGGCCCAGTTCGATCTCTCCAGCGTGCGGCTGGTCTTCTCGGGGGCGGCCCCGCTCGGCGAGGAGATGGCGCGCGCGCTCAGCACCA
Organism: Nitrosotalea sp.; assembly: GCA_035519555.1. Lineage (GTDB taxonomy): Bacteria > Methylomirabilota > Methylomirabilia > Rokubacteriales > CSP1-6 > CAMLFJ01. The sequence continues at coordinate 68,099 of DATIWG010000088.1, forward strand.
AGCTCGGCTGCCCGGTGGTGCAGGGCTACGGCATGACCGAGGCGAGCCCGGTCACTCACCTGAGCCCGACCCACGACGCGCCGTTCAAGCCAGGCTCGGCGGGCAAAATCGTGCCGAACACCGAGGTGAAGATCGTCGGGGTGGGCTCGGGCAGTGACGCGGAGCTGCCGGTGGGCAAGGAAGGCGAGCTGTGGATCCGGGGGCCCCAGATCATGAAGGGCTATCTGAACCGCCCCGAGGAGACCGCGGACTGTCTCGACCGCGAGGGCTGGTACCACACCGGCGACGTCGGCTACGTGGACGACGACGGGTACTTCTTCATCGTCGATCGCACCAAGGAGCTGATCAAGTACAAGGGCCTGCAGGTGGCGCCCGCCGAGCTGGAGGCACTGCTGCTCACCCATCCGGCCATCCTCGACGCGGCGGTGGTGCGCAAGGCCGACGAGGAGGCGGGCGAGGTGCCGAAGGCCTACGTGGTGCTGAAGCCCGACGAGGCCTCGAAGGCTACCGGCGCCGAGGCCATCATGGGCTGGGTCGCCCAGCGGGTGGCTCCCCACAAGCGCATCCGCCACCTCGAGTTCATCGATCAGATCCCGAAGTCGGCCTCCGGCAAGATCCTCCGTCGCGTGCTGATCGACCGCGAGAAGTCGCGCTAGACGCGACGTGCCAAGCGCCATGAACAAGATCGAGCGCGTGCGCGCGGCGCTGGCCGGCCGACCGGTGGATCGAGCCCCGTTCGCCGTCTGGTATCACTTCGGCAACCAGCACGCGCCGGCCGAGCGGACCGCGCAGGTGCACCTCGAGTTCTTCGAGCACTACGATCTCGACCTGCTCAAGCTCATGAACGACTACGACTACCCGATGCCGGCCGGCATGGAGGTCATCGCCTCCGCCGGCGACCTGGCCCGGCTCGGGCCCTTCGATCCGGCCGCGACGCCCCTCGGCACCCAGCTCCGGACGGTGGAGCTCGTGGCCGACGCGCTCCGCGACCGAGCGCTCTTCGTGGATACGGTGTTCAACGCCTGGAACACGCTCAAGCGCAATCTCGTCCGCGAGGCCATGCCGACCCTCATGGCCGAGCAGCCGAAGGCGCTCGAGGCGGCGCTGCGGGTGGTGAACGACAATCTCATCCGCTACGCCCAGGCCAGCCTGTCCCGCGGGGCCGCCGGCATCTTCCTCTCGGTCCCCGCGACCGCGGAGAGCCTGACGCTCGAGCAGTACGAGCGGTTCATGCGGCCCTTCGACCTCGCCTTCCTCGAGGCCATCAAGGGGCGTGGGGAGTGCCACGTGCTCCACGCCCACGGCGAGCGGCTCTACTTCGATCGCCTCCTCGACTACCCGGTCCACGCCCTGTCGTGGGCCGACCTGAACGGCGGACCCACGGTGGCCGAGGCTCGGCGGCGCACCGCGCTGACCCTGATGACCGGGCTCGACCACGTGAAGTTCGCCGAGAGCTCGGCTCGGCTCGTACGCGAGGGCGTGCGCCGGGCGCTCACCGCCGGCGGGCCCACGCGCTTCATCCTGGCTCCGGGCTGCTCAGTCCCGACCTACACCTACCCGCCGTTGCTCCACGCCGCGCGCGACGAGTCCGCGAAGGGCGGGTAGTGCTCACTCCGGCCTGGGTGAATCGATGCCAACAAGGGGTAAATCCCTGCCTGTATCATCGATTGCACACCCGTAACTGCTCGATCTTCCTAGGCGTTCCTTCTGGAATGACGCTTGCTCTCTGAGGGCCGCATGAAGGCCACAACGGCGCCGGATCGGATGTCTCCGAATCGCATGATGGTGGCGGCCGTGGTCATCCTGACCGTGGTGTTCCTCAGTCCTATCGCCTACCTGGCCGGGCAGCGCGCCGGGGCGTGGCTGACGACCCCGGTCGTGGAGTCCGCCGGCCCCTGGCCGAGCTTCGATGAAGGAGAGCGGGACCCCGGCGGCATGGGCGAGAAGCTCAAGTCGGGCAACGGCGTCATCGTCGAGATCTAGCCCTCGCAGTCCAGGACCGAAGCCTCGCAAACCCCGGTCTGTTTCCTCGCCTGCGGGTCAACGTGACCGGCGTCCCGCTCCCGGGCCGCGCCTTCCGCTACAGGGTGACGACCAGTCCGTCGTGCGCGCACTCCTCGGGCACGGAGGCGACCTGGTCCAGCATCTCCCTGCTCATGTGGGTCAGGATCAGCCGGCGGGCGCCGACCCGGGAGGCGTGGGCCCGGATGTCCGGGTAGTTCAGGTGCCACTTCACCGGCTTGTCGAAGAAGTAGGACTCGGCGATGAGCAGGTCCGCGTCCCGCGCCGCGCGCGCCACGTCGTCGGTCCACTCGGTGTCCCCGGTGTAGGTCAGGACGCGGTCGCCTACCTGCACTCGCAGCGCGGTCGGGTTGGTCTCCGCAGTGTGGCGAGCCCGCTCCGGCGTCACCACCAGGTCGAGCACCGGGTGGGCCCGGCCCGGCTCCATCTCGATCCACTCGAGTGGGAACTTCGGCGTCATGAGGTGAGAGCCGGGGAAGAGCGCCTCGCGGATCGAGTCCATGCGGGCGCGCAGGGCGCGCGGACCCGCGATCGCCAGCGGCCGGGCGCGGCGGGCCCCTAGCATCGCGTCGATCAGGAGGAACGGCACGCCGCCGCAATGATCGCCGTGCAGGTGCGTGAGCAGGATCGCGTCGAGGGAGTTGTGCTCGATCCCCTGCTGGGCCAGCGCGATCAGCGACGAGGCGCCGAAGTCGATCGCGAAGCGCGAGCGCGGCCCGTCGACCACGATGCAGGTCTGGAAGCGCCCTCCGCTGCCGAAGGAGTCTCCCGAGCCGACGAAGCGAACCGTGATGGACATGGCGACCCCCCCTCGCCGCGCCATGTTACTCGAAAAACCTCGCGCGGCGCCCCGTACCTGCGAGACCATCACCGCGTGCGGCCCTTCGACCGGAAGTTCGGCGCCCGGTTCCTCGCCGAGGTACCGACCGCCCCCGGCGTCTACCGCTTCCACGACGAGGCCGGCGGCCTGCTTTACGTCGGCAAGGCCGCCAACCTGCGCCGGCGGCTCGCGCAGTATCGTCTCGCCGGCCGGCGCAAGAAGGAGCGCAAGCGGCGCGCCCTCGTGAAGTCGGCGGCCCGGATCACGTGGGAAGTCTGTGAGTCGCCGCTGGCCGCCGCCCTCGCGGAGATCCGGCTCATCCAGGAGTTGCGCCCGCCCCGGAACGTGGCGAGCGCGTATCCGTTCCTCTACCCGTTCGTCGGGCTCGCCGCCGACGGGGACGAGGTGTACTTCTGCCTCACCACCTCGCCCGACGCCTTCCCGGCCGTCGAATTCCACGGTGCGTTCCGCTCCCGCGAGATCACCCGCGAGGCGTTCTTCGCCCTCACGCTGCTGCTGCGCTACGTCGGCCACCCGGTACCGCGCCACCGCTGCCGGCGCCTGGGCGCCGCGCGGCATTCGCACGTCCGCGGGTTCCGGCGCCTGCCCGCGGGCAGCCTGGCCGCCTGGAGTCGGCTGCTCCGCGGCGAGTCGCGCGCCGCCCTCGAGGGGCTCGCGCTGCGGCTGGTCGACCACGCCGGCGCGCGCGCGCGGAGAGCCGAGATCCACGCGGCGCTGCGGTCCATCCAGCGCTTCTTCGAGGACGAGGCCTGCGCGCTGGCGCGCGTCCGGGCCGCGACCGGGTTCGAGCCGTACCCCGTCCCGCAGCGCGATCGCGACCTCCTGTTCGCCCGCGCCCGCCTGGAGTCGCTCCCGGCCTGAACTGACGGCGCTTGTCAGACACGTTGAGCGCGATCGTTATCTTGCCGGGTCTTTCTCCATGTAAGTGCCCGTCTTGATGGTCGAAATGGGCTGGCACCGAGGATGCACACAGGATGGTCATGGCCGACGAGCGTCCCGCCCGCCGCATCCTGGTCGTCGACGACGACGCCGTCCTGCGTGAGGTGCTGACCGCCGCCCTGTCGGGCGACGGATACGAGGTCGTCGCCGCCTGCGACGGCAGCGAGGCGCTGGCCCTGCTCGAGCGACAGCCTTACGACCTCGTGCTCAGCGACCTGCGGATGCCCCACGTCGACGGCCCCTCGCTCTACGAGACCCTCCGCACGCGTCACCGCTTCCCGGTCCGCTTCGCCACGAAGCTGCCTCGCGTGATCTTCATGACCGGCAACGCCGCGGAGCACACCGAGTTCCTGCGGGGCACCACCGATCCGATCCTCGAGAAGCCGTTCCCCCTGCGGGTGATACGGCAGATGGTGAGCGTGCTGCTGGCGGCCTCGTCATAGGCGCGACCACCGTGCCCGGCTGCTCATGCGCCTAGCCCCCAAGATCTTCCTCGTCTCGGCTCTCGTCATCGCCGTCCTGTGCGCCGCGGCCAGCTGGAGCCTGCTGACCGTCAAGCGGCTCGTGACCGCCCACCAGGACATCACGACGCGCTCGGTGCCCGCGCTGCGCCTGCAGGGCACCTTGCGTGAGTCCATCCGCAGCCTGATGCGGCTCGAGGCGCGCTGGCTCGTGCTGCGGGACCAGGACTACGCGGCCGCGTGGAACCAGCGCGCGGCCCAGATGGCAGACGGTCTACAGGAGCTCGGCGGGTACTTGGAAACTCCCGGGGAGCGCGCCGCGCACGAGGCGGCCCGCATCGCGTTCCACGAGTACCGCCGGCACGTCGAGTCCGAGCGCCGGCTCGTCGCGGCCGCGCAGGGCGCGGGGGCGCTGAAGCTCGCGGAAGGGCCCGCCCGCGAAGCCGCGCAGCGCGCGGAGACCGCGCTGACCGAGATGACCGCGGCCACCGAGGCCGCGCTGGCCCGTGCCCAGGCGGAGGCGCACGCGCTGGAGGACCGGACGTGGCGCGCCGTCGCGGCGGCGCTGCTGGCCAGCGTCGCGCTCGGGCTCGGGGCGAGCGCACTGCTCGCGTACCGGATGACACGCTCGCTCGGGCGGCTCACCGTGGCCACCGCGTCGGTCGCGGCCGGGACCTGGACCGAGCCGATGGCTGCGGAGGGCCGCGACGAGATCGGCGAGCTGGGGCGCTCGTTCAACCGCATGGCGGAGCGGCTGCGCGAGGTCGACCGGCTCAAGGAGGACTTCTTCTCCCAGATCTCGCATGACCTGCGCAGTCCGCTGGCCTCGATCCGGCTTGCCGCCGAGACCCTTCACGAGCGCGCGCACGAAGGAGGCGACGCCCATCAGGCGCGCTTCGCGCAGCTCATCGACGCCAGCGCCGCGCGCATGCTGGGCATGGTCAACGAGATCCTCGACTTCACCAGACTGCGCGCCAAGGCGATGCCGCTCGACCGACGACCGATCGACGTACTGAAGGCGGTGGTACGCGCGATGGATGAGATGCGACCGATGGCCGAGGAGAAGCGAGTGCGCATGGACCTGGCCGCCGACGGCGGTGACTTCACCGCGCTCGCCGAGGAGGGCAGCCTGGTGCGCGTGGTCGTCAACCTGCTGGGCAACGCCATCAGCTTCACCCCCGAAGGCGGCGCGGCGTCGTTGCGCCTGGCCGCCCTGGGCGACCGGCTCGAGCTCCGGGTTCGGGACACCGGCGCGGGCATTCCTGCGGACGCGTTGCCGTGGATCTTCGAGCCGTATCGCCAGGCGCACGGACGGCGGCAGGGCACCGGGCTCGGCCTCGCGGTGGTGAAGGGACTCGTGGATGCCCACGGCGGGACGGTGCGCGTCGAGTCCGAGCCAGGCAAGGGCAGCTGCTTCACGGTGACGATCCCGAAGACGCAGGCCACGGCATGAACGCGCGCGGCTGGGGCCTCGCACTGGCGCTCGTGCTCGCGTCGGGCTGCAGTACCAGCCAGCCCTCGCCGTGGACCACGGACTCGCACGAACGGGGCGGCTCGCCGGGAGCGGCGCGGCTCGTGGCCCGGGCCAACGAGCTCGTGGAACAGGGACAGACGAAGGCCGCCCTGTCCGCCTACGAGCAAGTGCTGCACGAGTACCCGCGGGATCCCGCGGCCGCATCTGCCCTCTTTGGCCTCGGGCGGCTACACGCAGACCCGGGCAGCCGGCTCCACAACTACCGCGCCGCGCACGCGGCATTCTCGCGGCTGATCTCGGACTATCCGGGAAGCCGCTGGGAGCCCGAGGCGCGCGCCTGGCGGGCCGTGCTCACGGATCTGCTCGCGCGCGAGGACGAGTCGGCCCGGCTCAAGATGCAGATCGAGCGGCTGCGGCGCACCGACCTCGATCTGGAGCGTCGCTGAGCCCCGCCCCTCCTGCCACAGATTCCACGATCAGAAAGAGCCCTCACCGGCGCCGGCCCCCGGACCACCCAGGGGGCCGGCGCGGTCACGAACAGGCCTACGGGGCGACCGAGATCTTGTCGAAGAACAGGTAAAAGGACGGGTGGAGCTTGAACCCGGTCACCTTCTTGGTGCCGGCCGCGTTCTGGACCGCGTTGTCCACGAAGATCCACGGTGCGTCGTCCACCACCAGCTTCTGGACCTGGCGGTAAAGGTCACCCCGTTTCTTGAGATCCACGATGCGGCTGGCTTCGGCCAGCAGCTTGTCCACCTCCGGGTTGCCGTAGGCACCGCCGCGGAAGCCGCCCTTGCTATCGATGACCAGGCTCAGCATCGGCGCCGGGTCGCCCGGATCGAGCATGAAGGACATGGCGCCCATGTCCGCCTCCTGACCGAACCCCTTGCCGTACTTGTTGAGGTACGCGCCCCACTCGAAAGTCTGGATCGAGGCCTGCACGCCCACCGCGGCCAGGTCGGCCTGGATGGCCTGGGCCATGGTCTTGGGCGACTGCATGCCGGAGCCCGACTCCGGGATCCAGAAGACGGCCGGGAAGCCATTCGGATAGCCTGCGTCCGCGAGGAGTTTCTTGGCGCGGGCCGGGTCGTAGCGATACTTGGTCACCTGATCCGTGAAGGCCCAGGTGATCGAGGGCGGTATGGGCCCGATGGCCGCGGTGGCCGTCTTCTTCAGGAGATCGCCGGCGATCGCGTCGCGGTTCACCGCGTAGTTGACCGCCTGCCGCACCCGCACGTCGTTGAACGGCTTCTTCTCAGTGTTGAGCGTGACCCACCAGATGTGGGGACCGGGCTGCTCGTAGTACGTGAGGCTGGCCGTCTTCTTCACCTGCTCGACATTGTCGGGTGGTACGTCCACGATGAAGTCCACCCCGCCCGAGAGCAGCTCGGTCACGCGAGTCTGCTCCTCCACCAGGGGGCGGAACACGATTCGCTCGAGCTTGGGCGGCCCGGCCCAGTAGGCCGGATTGGCCTCCAGCACGATCCGCACGTTCTTGTCCCAGGAGACGAACTTGAACGGGCCGGTGCCCACCGGGTGACTCGCGAACTCCTTGCCGTACTTCTTCACCGCGGCCGGGCTCACGATGCGCCCGGTGTTGAGCGTGAGGTTGTTGAGCAGCGGCGAGAAGGGCTGCTTCAGCGTGAAGCGTACCGTCGCCGGATCCACAACCGTGACTTCCTTGATGGCCCCGTAGTAGAACGACGCGAACGGGAACGGCCCGGTCTCGGCGAAGGGATGCTTGGGGTCGAGTAGCCGATCGTAGGTGAACTTGACCGCGTCGGCGTCGAACGGGGTGCCGTCGTGGAACTTCACGTTTTTGCGCAGCGTGAAGGTGTAGGTGAGCCCATCGGGCGACATCTTCCATGCGGTGGCTAGGCCCGGCTCCTGGACGAACGAGCCCTCCTTGAAGCGCACGAGCGTGTCGTAGACGCTCGAGAGCACTCGCATCGAGTTGATGTCGGTGAGTTGGCCGGGATCCATCGAGGTGGGCTCGGCCACCAGCCCCACCACCAGCACCTTGGCGGCCGCCGTCGCGTCCCCGCCGCCTCCCGCCCCCAGCGTCGCCGCGAGCGCCGCCCACAGCACCAGCATCTTCCGCGATCGTCTCATCGGCTCTCCTCCTCCGGCAGCTCGCTGCCTAGGACTTCATCACCGCAATCTCGGGTCGAGCGCGTCGCGCAACCCATCGCCCAACAGGTTACAACCTAGCACCAGCAGAAAGATCGCGAGCCCCGGAATCGCGGCCACGTGCGCGGCCACCGTGATGAGCTGACGGCCGTCGGCGAGCATGGTGCCCCAGTCCGCGGTGGGCGGCTGGGCACCCAGACCGATGAAGCTCAACCCCGCGCTCTCGGTGATCATCACCCCGATGTTCATGGACACGAACACCAGGATGGGGCCCACGATGCCGGGCAGGATGTGCCGCCGCAGGATGCGCCCTTCGGTCGAGCCCACCGCACGTGCGGCCTCCACGAACTCCTGCTCGCGCAGGAGCAGCACGGCCGCGCGCACCCCGCGTGCATAGAACGACACGTTCACCACCGCCACCGCGATCATCGCGTTGACGAGACCGGGGCCGAGCGCGGCCACCAGCAACATCGCGAGGAGGATGTACGGGAAGGCCATGATGAGATCGATCCCGCGCATCGCGAGGTTGTCGGTCAGGCCGCCGTAGAAACCGGTGACGAGCCCCACCGCGGTCCCCGCGAGCATGGCGAGCAGGGTGGCCACCACCCCCACCACCAGCGACACGCGGGCGCCCCAGATCACGCGGCTCAGCAGGTCGCGCCCGAGATGGTCGGAGCCCAACGGGTAGCCTGGGGTGAGCGGCGCGGCCAGCCGGCGGCTCGGCTGGGTCCGGTTGGGATCGGCCAGCGGCAGCACGGGCGCAAGCACGGCCGCCGCCACGACCGCGAGCACGATGACGAGGCCGGCGGCGCGCCAGCGCCCGCGTCGGCGGAGCACCTCCGGCGCGGCGCTAGACATGGCGCACCCGCGGATCCACCACCGCGTACAGGAGGTCGGTGGCGAGGTTGATCCCCACGTAGACCGCGGCGATCAGCAGCACGCCTCCCTGCACCAGCGGGAAATCGCGGGTGAGGATCGCGTTCACCATCATGAAGCCGATGCCCGGCCACGCGAACACGGTCTCCACGTAGACCGCGCCGGCGAGCAGGTAGCCGATCTCGAGGCCGAGCACGGTGACGAGCGCCACCAGCGTGTTGCGGAAGGCGTGCCAGCCGATCACCCGCGCCTCCGAGGCGCCCTTGGCGCGGGCGGTGCGCACGTAGTCCTGGGCGATCACATCGAGCATGCTGGCGCGCGTGAGCCGGGAGACAATGGCGAGCGGCACGAGGGCCAGCGTCACCGCAGGCAGGATCAGGTGCGCCACCAGGTCGCGGGTGCCGCCGTCGCCGGCCGGCGCGTACATGCCGGTGCCGGGCAGCCAGCCGAGCCGCACCGAGAAGCCGATGATCAGGAGCAGCCCCACCCAGAACGCGGGCATGCTGATCCCGACCAGCGCGATCACCTGCGAGAGCCGATCGAGGGATGAGCCCGGCCGCATGGCCGAGAGCACGCCCAGCAGCACGCCGAGCGGGAAGGCCAGCAGCAGCGCACCGGCGGCCAGGATCACGGTGGCCTGGAAGCGCCGCCACAGCTCGGGCAGCACCGGCCGGCGCAGCATGATGGAGCGGCCGAGGTCACCCCGCGCGGCGCGCGACGCCCAGCGGGCGTACTGCACGAGCATCGGCCGGTCGAGCCCGAGCTGGCCGCGCAGAGCGCTGAGCTCGGTGGGAGTGGCCATCGGGCCGAGCAGGATCTGGGCCGGATCGCCGGGAGTCAGGTGCAGCGCGAGGAAGACCACGAAGGAGACACCGACCAGGACGAAGAGCGCGGAGACGAGACGGTGCGCCAGGTATCGTCGCATGCGGTCGGCGGGAGTATAGGAGCGGCGGGCCGCGAGGGCAAGGCGCCCGCCGATCCGCTGGGCAACGTCTTGACATCGCCAAGCCGAGCTGGGCTTCTCCGAGGGCGGCATCCCCATCGGCTCCGTAGTGGTGCACAAGGGGCGCATCCTCGGCCGCGGCCACAACCGCCGCGTGCAGAAGGGCAGCGCGATCCTCCACGGCGAGATGGACGCGCTCGAGAACGCGGGCCGCCAGCCGGCCCGCGTCTACCGCGAGTGCACGATCTACACGACGCTCTCGCCGTGTGCGATGTGCAGCGGGACGATTCTCCTCTACGGCATCCCCCGCGTCATCGTCGGCGAGAACCGGACGTTCCTCGGGGAGGAGGACCTCCTGCGCGGCCGCGGCGTGCAGGTGGAGGTGCTCGATGACGCGCGGTGCTAGAAGCTGATGGCCCGATTCATCCAGGCCAACCCCGCCTTGTGAGCGGAGGACATCGGCGAGTAGGCCGGAGAGCGGCCGGGCCGCCGGTCAGCGCGTCCAGGGCAGCGGCGTCGCCTCGCTCCACGCGTCGGGCCGGATGCCGAACGCCTCGATGAGGCGCTGCCAGCCGGATGCCACCGTGAGCGCGGCCCCCAGCTCGAGGATCTGGCCCTCGTCGAAGTGCTGCCGCAGAAGGGTGAAGAGCGCGTCGTCCACGAGCGGCCGCTCACCGGTCAGGCAGTCCGCGAGCCGTAGCGCCGCCACCGTGCGGCCGGGGAGATCGGCCCGGTCGAGATCGCCCAGCGCCTGATCCACCTCCAGCTCGGTCAGCCCCTTGCGCACCAACGATGCGCTGCGCGCCAGGCTTCAGTGCACGCACTGGTTGCGATAGGCGAGGCGGATCCGGCAGAGTTCCACCAACGCGGGATCCAGGCTCGACGCCCCCGCGTAGATGAAGCTCACCCAGGCGAGGAAAAGGTCGAGGACGGCGGGCTTGCGGGCCAGGGTCAGGAACAGGTTGTCGTCCCGGTAGGCCTTGGCCAGCCAGATCTCGAGCCGGCGCTTCAGCTCCGGATCCAGCCGCTCGGGATCCGCCTTCGGCAGGCGGCCGTGCTCGTTTGCCATGACGCCCTCCGCGCGGGGGAAGCCGCGGGCGCCAGTCTAGCAAACGTGCTATGTTCCAGTGCTCCAAATCGCCTGGCCCAGGGAGGGCTTCATGCAGACCGTCCAGATGAGCCGTGACGAGATCGAAGCGCGCACCGGCCGGTTCGACCGGCTCCAGCCGATGGAGTTCATGAAGAACGACACCACCGTCTCGCAGGCGGCCAAGGACATCATCCTGGCCCGGAAGCTGATGCCGGTGGTGCTGGAGCGGACCCAGTCCGCGTTCGGCAACGACGCGCCGATCTACAACGCGGCCGGCCTCACCATGTTCATCTCGATCATGCCGCCCGGCCAGGGCCCGTGCCTGCACGCCCACGTCAAGACCTTCGAGACCTTCATCGTGCTCGAGGGCACGCTCGAGTTCTCCCTGAACGACGACGGCGGAGAGAAGATCGTCCTGAACAAGTGGGACACCTTCTCGTGCCCGCCCGGCGTCAATCGCGGCTTCCGCAACGTGGACACCAAGGACAGCGTGCTGCTCACCATCATCACCGGCGGCATCAACGACCGGAACGACATCGGCCTCCCCCCCGCCATCGCCAAGCAGATCCAGGCGGTCGATCCGCGCGCGCTGGAGGTCTTCAAGACCAAGATGGGGCTCCGCTTCGACGCGGGCCCGGAGGTCTAGCCCCGGCTCCGAGCCGCTGACGCTCGCGCCGGCGAGCGCCGAGGCGACCGGATCAGGCCTTGCGGAAGCGGTGGACGCCGTCGCCGCCCACCAGACGCGTCGCCTGCCCCAGAGCCTCCAGGTAGTGCAGGTGCGCCACCGTCTCGCCGATCGCGAAGCCGAGCTGGTGGGCGTCGAGCTGCCGGCGGAAGAGCACCGGCACCAGCTCGTTGGCCGTCTTCGGCTCGGCAAGCGCGTCGATCGTCTCGCTGAGCCGCTCGTCGTGGTGGTGCTGCAGGTAGTCGAGCCGCTTGTGCAGCCCGCGGAACGGCAGGCCGTGCGACGGCAGCACCAGCGTCTCCTCGGGCAGCGGCCGGAATCGCCCGAGCGAGTCGAGGTAGAGCTTCAGCGGATTGCCGTTCGGCTGATCCGGCCACACGCTCACGTTGGTGGTGATCTTGGGCAGCACCTGGTCGCCCGAGATCAGCACGTTGGCCTCCGGGCAGAAGAGGCAGGCGTGCTCGGGCGCGTGGCCCATCACCGTGAACGCGTGCCAGCGGCGACCGCCGATGGTCACGACGTCGCCCTCGCGCACCGCGCGGAAGTCCGGGGCGACGGTGGGCACGAGCTGTCGGTAGTGATTGCCCCGCCCGCGGAAGGCCTCGACCTGCGTCTCGGGCACACCGTGCCGCCGGTAGTGGTTGAGGCGCTTCTCCGAGTCGTTGCCCCCCATGCCCTGCCACGCGAGCTGGGCCATGAGCCACTCCGCCTGCGGACACCACAGCTCCACCCCGAAGCGCTGGGCCAGCCAGTCGGCGTTGCCGATGTGATCGGGGTGGAAGTGAGTGACCAGCACCCGCACGATCGGCTTGCCCGCGAGCTCGCCCGCGAAGAGCGCCTCCCAGAGCGCGCGCGTCGCGGGTAGGCCGATCCCGGTGTCCACCACCGTGACGCCGTCGCCGTCATCGAGCAGCCACAGGTTGATGTGGTTGAGCTGGAACGGCAGCGGCATCCGGATCCAGCGGATGCCCGGCGCCACCAGGATGCTGGCGCCGCCCTCGGGCGGCTCGGGCCAGGGATGCGTGAGGCCGGGAGCGGGCGCGGACAGCGGGTGCTCGGGCTCGGGTTTCATGCCCTCACTGTACCGCGTTCGGCCGGGCTCCGCGGCTCTTGTCCGGGCCCCGCCCCGGGCGTACCCTGACCCGGGGCCCGCGCCATGCTCTTCGACCCCGCGCTCGCGCCGCTCGCCCGCTGGACCGACGCGATCCTCCTCGTCGCGCGGCTGATCGCCGGCGGCGTGATGGTCTACTACGGCTGGCCGAAGCTACGAGATCCCGCCAAGAACGCGCGCGACTTCGATCGCGACGGCTTCCGGCCCGGCTGGCTCTTCGGCACGCTGGTGCTGGCCGCCGAGCTCTTCGGCGGCATCCTGGTGCTGGCGGGCGTCTACGTGTGGGTCGCGGCGGCAGCGTTCGGGTTCGAGATGCTCCTGGGCTTCGTCATGAAGGCGTTCGCGTGGAAGAAGCCCTTCACCGACTACTCCTACGACCTCCTGCTCCTCGTGCTCTGCCTGCTGCTCCTGGCCCTGGGCCCGGGCGCCTACCGGCTCTGACCCGATCGACGCCGGGCGTTCACTCGACCGGAGCCGGCAGCGGCGCCACCCTCTCGCCGTCCTGATCGGCCCCCTTGCCCGGCGCGGCGGGCTCGGCGTGGACCCGGCGCATCAGGGGCAGGAACAGGGGCACCAGCGAGAACAGGATCGCGAGCACCCAGAAGTCGTCGGCGTAGGCCAGGACCTGGGCCTGGCCCACCACGTCCTGATACAGCATCGCGGTCGCGCGCCGCTGCGCGGTGAAGGCGTCGGCCCCCTGGGCCAGGAAGTGGCGGGTCCACTCGGCGAGCCGCGCCTGGGTCGCGGGGTCCCACACCGTGACGTGCGCCACCAGGTTGTGCTGGTGGAACTGGCTGCGCTGGGCCAGGAACGTGGTCGCGAGCGCGATGCCCACGCTACCGCCGAGGTTGCGCAGCACGTTGTAGGCCGAGGTCGCATTGACCAGCTTGTCCTTTCGGATCGTGGCCAGGGTGAGCGTGGAGAGCGGGACGAAGATGAAGCCGAGCGCGAAGCCCTGGATGACGCGCGGGAACGTGAGCGTCCAGTAGTCCATGCCCAGGGTGAGGTTCGACATCATGTAGAGGCTGATCGCGTTGACCAGGCAGCCGAAGGTCAGGAGCAGGCGCTGGTCGACCCGGGTGACGAGCCGCCCGCACAGGATCAGCGAGAACATGTTGCCGAGCCCGCCCGGGGCCAGCACCATCCCCGACGTGTAGGCGTCGTAGCCGAGCAGCTTCTGGGAGTACAGGGCCAGCAGCACCATGCTCGAGAACATACCGAGGCCGATCAGGGCGATGAAGCTGGCCCCGAACGCGAAGTTGCGGTCGGTGAACACCCGCAGGTCCAGAATCGGATGCTCCGCCATCAGCTCGCGGATCAGGAAGCCCGCGAGGGCGACGATGGCCACGGTGGCCAGCGTGATGATGAGCCGCGAGTCGAACCAGTCCTCCCGCTCACCGCGGTCGAGCATCAGCTGCAGGCAGCCGAAGCCCAGGATCATGAGGACGAGACCCGGCCAGTCCACCCGTGACGGCTTCCGGAGAAACGGGGGATCGAAGAGCCACGCGCTCGCCATGAAGAAGCCGACCAGCCCCACCGGCAGGTTGATGTAGAAGATCCAGCGCCAGGACCAGTTGTCCGCAATGTAGCCGCCGAGGGTCGGCCCGATGATCGGGCCCATCATGAAGCCGATGCCCCACACCGCCATGGCGAGCCCGCGCTGCCCGAGCGGGAAGATCTCCCAAAGGATGGCCTGGGACAGCGGGATGATCGGGCCACCCCCGATCCCCTGCACGATGCGCGCGAGGATCAGGAAGGTGAGGTTCGGGGCCATGCCCGAGAGCACCGAGCTCACCGTGAACAGGACGCAGCAGACGAGGAAGAAGCGCTTGCGCCCGAGCAGGCCGGCGAGCCAGCCGGTGGCGGGAATGATGATGGCATTGGCTGCGAGGTAGGAGGTGATGACCCACGACACCTCCTCGAGGCCGGCCGAGAGCGAGCCCTGCAGGTGGGGCAGCACCACGTTGGTCACGCTGGTGTCGAGCACCTGCATGAAGGCCACCACCATCACCGACAGCGTGATGGCCCACTTGCGGGCCGCCGAGATCGGCGTGGCTTCGGTCGAGGGCGCGCTCACCGCCGCTACTTCACCCGGATGACGACGTACGCCGACATCCCGGCCCGGAGGGTGTGCGGATTGCCGAGCTCCCTGGGATCGAGCCGGATCTTCACGGGGACGCGCTGGACGACCTTGACCCAGTTGCCGGTGGCGTTCTCCGGCGGCAGCAGCGAGAAGCGCGAGCCGGTGCCTGCGCTGAGCGAATCCACCGTGCCGTGGAAGACCTTGTCCGGGAACGTGTCGATCTCGACGGAGGCGGGCATGCCCGGCCTCACGCGGGCGAGCTGCGTCTCCTTGAAGTTCGCGATCACCCACACGTCGTGCAGGGGCACGATGGCGAGGAGCGGCTGACCCATCTGCACCACCTGCCCCGGCTCCACGCTCTTCTTCGAGACCACACCGTCGGCGGGCGCGCGCACCTCGGTGTGCTGCAGCTGCAGCTCCGCGAACGAGAGATCCGCCTTGGCCTGGCTCAACGCGGCCTCGGCGCGCTCGATCTCGGCTTCCTTCACGGTGACCTGCCGGCGCTGGCTCTCCACGCGCCCCAGCGCGGCCCGCGCCTCGTTGACGCGCTGTCGGGCCAGGCTCACCGCGAGCACCCGGCTGGCCAGCGCGGCCTCGGCCTGCTGGACCTCCTTCTCGGCCTGGTTCAGCCGCTTCTGGGTCGCCTCGAGCGTGGCCGTCGACGTCAACGAGGTCATCTCGGCCTGGTCGAAGTCGCGCTGGGACACGAAGCCGCCCTTGAGCAGCCGCTGCATGCGGTCCATCTCGCGCGCGTTCTGGCGCTGCGTGCTCTGCGCGCCCGCCACGTCCGCGGTCATCGCGGCGGTCGCCGCGCGCTTGGCTTCCACGGTGGCCCGCGCCTCGAGCACCGCCGACTCCGCCGCCTGCTCGGCGACCCGCGCGGATTCGAGGGCGGCGCGGGCCTCCTCGGCCTGGGCGCTGGTCGTCTCGCGGGTCAGCTGCGTCTCGGAGCGGGTGGCCTGGTAGCTGGCCAGCGCGACGGCCACCGCGGCCCTGGCCTGATCGCGCCGGGCCACGTAGTCGCGGGGATCGATGCGGAGGAGGAGGTCGCCGGCCTTCACCGCGCGGTTGTCGTCCATGTTGACCTCGGCGACGTGGCCCGCGACCTTGGCGCTGATGATGACGATGCTGCCTTCTACGTAGGCGTCATCCGTGGAGACGTGCTTGAGGCTTTGCCACCAGAGGTAGCCCCCGTAGACCACGCCGATCAGCACGACCACTGCGGCCAGGCCGATCAGACGCCCTCGTCTCATGGCCCGGGTATGCTACCACCCCGGGGACGGGGCGGCGCAGGGGATCGCTCACGGCCCGTAGTGCATCTTGACGACGCGGACCGGCCCCACGTCGGGGATCGTCAGGATATGTAGATCCCCGTACTCGACCGGGCCCATACCAGACCCTCCCAGCCGGCTGTAGACCGCCTGCAGGTTCCCGGACGCGTTGCCGACCCATACCACCACGCCTCCGGCGTGCCGGTCGAGGATCTCGTCGGTGATGGTCCCCACCGAGAAGAGGCTGACCGCCCCCGTCCGCGTGATCGTGACGCCGGTACGCCGGGCCAGCGGCTCGACCGTCGCCAGATTCCGCTCGAGATCGGGACTGTAGATGGCGGTGACGCCCATGTGGCCCACCGCCTCGGCCAGCGCCTGGGCCCGCTCCCGCCCCGTCGCATTCAGCACCGCGGAACCCGGATCGATGTCGGCGTGGCGGGTCACGATCACGGTCGTCGTCGTGCCGGGCCGGGACTGGACGTGAGCCCCGGTGCACCCGGCGAGCGATGCCAGCAGGACAACGGCCGCGCTCAGCGCGACGATCCGTGGCGTGATGGCTCGGGCGGTGGGGGCGACACCATCCATGGTCGGCCCGAGCATACACCAGGGGCGATCAGGAGCGGATCGACCGGTGAGTCCGGCTCTCCGCGCCCCGACTTGACTACCCTGCGCCCTCGCCTCACTATCGACGCCGTGCACTTCGGGGTCTTCGTCGAGGAGCTGCGTCACGGGGCGACCCAGGCGTCGGCATTCCGGGACATCTTCGAGACCGCGGGGCGCGCCGAGGCGTGGGGTGTCGACTGCGTGTGGCTCGGCGAGATCCACTTCACCCCGGGCCGCTCGATCATCTCCGCCTCGCTGCAGGTCGCGAGCGCGATCGCCGCCCGCACCCGGCGCGTCCGCGTGGGCACCGCCGTCCAGGTGCTGCCGCTGAACCATCCGCTGCGCATCGCCGAGGAGGTCGCCACCGTCGATCACATCAGCGAGGGCCGCTTCGAGTTCGGCATCGGCCGCAGCGGCGTCGTGCGCACCTACGACACGTACGGGGTCGCGTACGCGGAGAGTCAGGCCCGGTTTCGCGAGGCGCTCGACATCGTCCGCCAGGCCTGGACCGGCGAGCCGTTCAGCCACGCGGGCGAGTTCTACCACATCGACAACGCGACGGTGGCGCCCCGTCCCTACCAGATGCCCCATCCGCCGATCCGGATGGCCGCCACGAGCGATGAGACATTTCCCGCGGCCGGCCGCCTCGGGCTGCCGATCTTCATCGGGCTCCGGGCCACCGAGATCGCCGATCTCCAGACGCAGCTCGTGCCGTACCGCCAGGCCTGGCGCGACGCCGGACACGCGGGCGACCCGAGTGTCTTCCTGCGCATCCCGGTCTACGTCTCGCCGACCGCGGCGGGCGCCATCGAGGAGCCGCGCGAGAGCCTCACCGCCTTCTTCGCCCGCCAGACCGAGCTGGCCCGGATGGCGGTCGGCCGGGCTGGCGCCGGGCCGGCCGATCGGCGCCAGCAGCAGGCCCAGCGCATGGCGAGCCTCACCTACGCCGACATGCTCGAGCGGAAGGTCGTCTTCGGGACCCCCGCCGCCGTCGTCGAGCGCCTGGCCGCGCTGCGCGAGCAGCTCGGGCTCGACGGCATCGTGGCCGAGCTGAACCCGGGCGGCCGCATCGCCCCCGAGCTCGAAGCGCGGAGTCTCCAGATGCTGACCCACGACGTGATGCCCGCCTTCCGGGCCCGAGGACATGCGTGAGCGAGGAGGCCCTGCGGCAGATCGCGCTGCAGGTGCGGAACTGGGGCAAGTGGGGACCGGACGACGAGCTCGGCACCCTGAACTACATCACGCCCGAGCGCATCGCGGCGGCCTGCCGCCTCGCCACCACCGGCAAGGTCTTCGCGCTCGGCATCCCCCTCGACCGCAACGGCCCCCAGAGCGGCACGCGCCAGCGCTTCAACCCGATCCACACCATGTTCCGCGACGGGGGTGACGCGCCCAAGACCGCCGCCGAGGTCCGGGCGATGGAGGGCTACGGCGGCTCCGACGACTGGATCGTGATGCCCCTGCAGTGCGTGACGCAGTGGGACAGCCTGGCCCACATCTTCTACGAGGGCAAGATGTACAACGGCTACGACGCCGCCCTCGTCACCAGCAGCGGGGCGGCCCGGAACAGCATCGACAAGACCAAGAGCAAGCTGGCCGGCCGCGGGGTCCTGCTCGACGTCGCGCGGCACAAGGGCGTGAAGGCGCTCGAGCCCGGCCACGCCATCACGGTGGCCGATCTCGAGGCCACCGCGGCGGCCCAGCGCGTCGAGGTGCTGCCCGGCGACATCCTGCTCGTCCGCACCGGCCACATGCTGCGCTACCTCGAGCGGAACGACTGGCGGCACTACGACCTCGACCCGTTCCCGGGCGTCTCGGTTCACACCGCGCCGTGGCTGCACGCCCGGCAGATCGCGGCGATCGGGTGCGACAACTACGCGGTGGAGGTCCGGCCGTCGGAGATCGCGGGGTTCCGCAATCCGTTCCACGTCGTGGCTATCCCAAACATGGGACTGACGCTCGGAGAGATATTCTTCCTGGAGGAGCTGGCCGCCGACTGCGCGGCCGACGGACGCTACGCGTTCCTGCTCGTGGCCCCGCCGCTTCCCGTCACGCGCGCGGTGGGGACGCCGATCAATCCGTACGCGATGAAGTAGGAGCGGTCAGGGATAGATCTGGCGATAGGCCAGACGCGCCCGGTCGCCGCGGGCGCCGAAGCGGGCGTCGTAGTCCTTCGTCATGGCGCGAAGCGTGTCGGAGTGAACGAAGGCCTGCAGCGACGCCTCCGAATCGAAGTCGTAGACGACCATGTACTGCCAGGGCTCCGAGCCGGCGTGCGCGCTCTCGAGCGGCAGCGCGGCGTACCGCCGCATGCCGAGACAGCCGGGCACCTGCGCGATCTCCTTCGATCGCACCGTGTCGTACCACTCGTTGAAGGCCTGCTCGAGCTCGGGGGCGATCGTGGCCTTGACGACGAAGAGGGCGGGATGCGTCATGATTCGGTACCGCGCCCGAGCCTAGCCGGCGTGCCGGCGATGGGCAAGGGCCTTGTCGCCGGCCCATCGTGCGGCCGTGCTAGACTCTGGGTCGCCTTGTCGCCGGCACGTACGGACTGCACACGCTGAGACGCAACGGACTCGCCGCGTCACGACCGGCGAGCATGGAGGTTGCGCGATGAGCGATCTTCTGGACAACGCGCGGGCCCTTCGGCGGAAGCTCCATGGCCTCGAGCTGCTTCTCGAGATCGAGAAGGGTCCCCGCACCCGGAGCTGGTTCGCCGGCAAGGCCCCGCACGACGTGGAGCGAGCCGAGGCGGTGAAGCGGCTGACCGACACCGGGCTCATCGAGCCCGCGCCTCCTCCCGATCACTTCCGGCTCACGTCCGAGGGATGGGAGTTCCTGAGGAACGTCCGGGCCAAGGTGGGCGGCGGGGGCGAGCTGGACTGGACCCGGGTGGACGAGATCGACTTCTCGAAGCTCTGACGGGCAACCACGCTCAAGGAGGCCACGCCCATGCTGCAGCGACAGGTCGGCGACATCGTCATCCACCGGATCATCGAATCCGAGCGCCCGGACTTCGACGCCGCCGCGTTCTTCCCGCAGATCACGCCCGAGCAGTGGGCGCCCTACCGGCCGCGGCTCGCCGGCTGGGCCCTCGACCCGGCGGTGAACGGTCTGGTCTTCCCGATGCAGTCGTTCCTGGTGCGCACCCGGCACCACACCATCATGGTGGACACCTGCGTGGGCGACCACAAGGAGCGGGCGCGGCCCAACTGGAACATGACGTCGAGCGGCGAGTACCTCAAGCGGCTCGCCGAGAGCGGGGTGCGGCCCGAGCAGGTGGACTACGTGATGACCACCCACTTCCACACCGACCACGTCGGCTGGAACACGCGCTTGGAGAACGGGCGCTGGGTGCCCACCTTCCCCAACGCCCGGTACGTCATGTCCGAGAAGGAGTGGGCGTACTGGTCGGCCCTGCACAAGGAGACGCCGCAGAATCAGATCGCGGACAGCGTGATCCCGATCGTCGAGGCCGGCCGCGCCCAGATGGTGAAGAATGACTTCGCGATCGACGACGAGGTCCGCTTCGAGTCGACCTGGGGGCACACCCCCGACCACATGAGCGTGCACATCACCTCCCGGGGCCAGCACGCGGTGATCACCGGCGACCTGATCCACTCCCCGGTGCAGCTGCAGGAGACCGACTGGGTGCCGCGGCCCGACTTCGACCCCAAGCAGGCCGCGGCCACCCGGCGCGCCTTCCTCGAGCGCTACTGCGAGCGCGACGTCCTGATCTGCGCGTCGCACTTCCCCTCGCCCTCCTTCGGACGCGTGGTGCGCGAGGGCAACGGGTTCTGGTTCGAGTACGAGAAGAGCTGAGCGGACCCCGAGGTGACCGTCCGGCCCCGGAACCACGAGTGGCTCGCCCTGACCGTCGAGGAGCCGCTCGAGCCCGACCTGCCCATCTGCGACCCGCATCATCACCTGTGGGACCTCGAGACCGCCCGGGTCGCCCCTCGCTACCTGCTGGACGAGATCCTGGTCGACGTGCGTAGCGGGCACAACGTCGTCTCCACCGTGTTCATCGAGTGCGGCGCGATGTTCAAGACCGACGGGCCCGAAGCCCTGCGCGCGGTCGGGGAGACCGAGTTCGTCAACGGCATCGCCGCGATGAGCGCCTCCGGCCTCTACGGCAAGGCGCGCATCGCCGCCGGCATCGTGGGCACCGCCAGCCTGCGGCTGGGCCGAGCCGTCGGACCCGTGCTCGACGCGCAGATCGCGGCCGGCGGGGGCCGCTTCCGGGGCATCCGCCTCGGGGCCGCGTGGGATCCCGACGAGGCGGTGCCCAACCACCGCACCCGTCCTCCCCAGGGGCTCTTGCTGCGCGATGACTTCCGGGCCGGGTTCGCGGAGCTGGCGCCCCGCCGGCTGACCTTCGAGGCGTGGTGCTACCACCGCCAGATCCCCGACGTCACCGCGCTGGCCCGCGCCTTCCCGGACACCACGATCGTGCTGGATCACTTCGGCGGGCCGGTCGGGATCGCCTCCTACGCGGGCCGATCGCGGGAGGTGTACGACGAGTGGCGTGGCTACATCGGCGAGCTCGCCACGTGCCCCAACGTGGTGGCCAAGCTGGGCGGGATCAACATGGAGGTCAACGGCTTCGGCTGGCACGAGCGGCCCCGGCCGCCGTCGAGCCAGGAGCTGGCCACCGCGACCCGGCCCTACTACGACTTCACCATCGAGAAGTTCGGGGTCGACCGCTGCATGTTCGAGTCGAACTTCCCGGTCGACGTGGTGAGCTGCAGCTACGTCGTGCTGTGGAACTCGTTCAAGCGGCTGACGTCGGGATTCTCGGCGGCGGAGAAGGCCAAGCTCTTCCACGACACCGCGGCCCGGGTCTATCGCCTCGGGCGCTGAGTCACTCCCGGCTCTCCCATCCCTCAAGCCCGGGGGGCGCGGGCGGTGTGAATGCCGACCAGGCGGGCGACCAGCACCGCCAGGTAGAGCTGTCCGGTCAGCCCCTCCAGCACCGACAGGTTTCGCGCGCCCGCGCTGAGCGGGGTCACGTCCCCGTAGCCGAGCGTCGCGAGCGTCGTGAAGCTGTAGTACAGCAGGAGGGGCGTGAAGGGCGTGAACGCGTCGCCCCACCCACTCGCGCGCGCGAGAGCGGGGGACACGGACAGACTGTCCGGGGAGACGATCACGAGCAGCGCATACACGGTACCCCAGGTCAGGCCGATCAGAAAATAGGCGCACACCGCCCCGACGATGGTGTCGGCCGTCACGGCCTGGTCGTTGAAGACGGCGACGATGATGACC
This sequence comes from Nitrosotalea sp., assembly GCA_035519555.1. GTDB lineage: Bacteria > Methylomirabilota > Methylomirabilia > Rokubacteriales > CSP1-6 > CAMLFJ01. Next base: position 89,893 of record DATIWG010000088.1, read on the forward strand.
AGGGTCAGGAAGGCGAGGAACGCACTCGTCAGGGCGAAATCGATGTAGCGGTACGCGGCGAGCTCGCCGTGCCAGAGCAGCCAGTGGGCCAGCAGGGTAGGGACCGCGAACGTCACCGTCACGATGCGGACTCGCCGGCCGACGCTCAGGATGGCGAAGACCAGGAGCACCGAGAAAGCCAGGCCGACCGCGAAGTCGCGGACGTCACGGCTCTCGATGGTCGTACCGGCCATCGAGAGGAGCACGAGGGACAGCGTCAGGACCGTGAACCGCCCGCCTAGCACGCGCGCGACCCGGACCGACACGTCAGTGGCTCGGAGCGACCAGCAGAGCGTTGAGGATGAGCACGGCCGAGTCGATCCTCCCCGGGGAAGAAGTCACGGCGTTCGGGTCCGGCACGGCCATGCCAAAGCCGACCCCCGGACTCGTCGTCACGAGCCACGGTCGGTACGCTACTTCAGATGTCGCGACTCCGCCTGTTGGACTTTGGTCTCATGCCGGGCGCCGGCGGCCCAGATGGGCGGTTGACATGGCCTGCGCGCTCTTGCTAGGGTCCGCGTGTCCGAGCGTGCGAACCGTCCGAGTCCGCCTCGGCCCATCCTGAGACGGCGCGAGCTCAGGTCGTCCGTGGTGGCTTTCCGGAGCGGCGGGCCCCATCAAGGCCCGGGGAAGCGCGTATGCCCCGAAGACGAGGTCCTTTCCGAAGGCCTCCACCGCGGGCTGGTTCCGCGCACGCCCTACCCTGTCCCCACTCCGTCCTAACGTCCCCGGGAGGTGCCCCCATGACCGCTCCCATTCGACGTCGCCCCCTCTTCGTCTCCCTCGTTGTGCTCACCCTGCTCCTGGGCTCGCTCGTCGCGACGATGCCCGGGGCGGTGCACGCCGCGGACACACCGCGCCGCGGGGGCGTCCTGCTGGCGGTGATCGGCGCCGATCCGCCGAGCCTCGACCCCCACCAGGAGAGCACGTTCGCCAATATCGAGCTGGTCGCCCCTCTCTACAGCACCCTGTTGCAGCTCGATCCGTACAACTACCCGAAGATCATCGGGGACCTGGCCACCGAGTGGAAGATCTCGCCGGACGGGCTCACCTACACCTTCAAGCTGCACCCGGACGTGAAGTTCCACGACGGCTCCCCGCTCACGTCGGCCGACGTCAAGGCCAGCTACGACAAGATCATCTTCCCGCCGCAGGGCGTGCGCAGCGTGCGGAAGAACGCCTACACCGAGATCACCCAGGTCGACGCGCCCGACCCCACCACGGTGGTGTTCAAGCTCAAGTTCCCGTCGGCGTCCTTGATGGCGAACCTAGCCTCGCCGTGGAACGTCATCTTCCCGAAGAAGTACCTCGACCAGGACCCCAACTACTTCAAGACCCACGCGATCGGCTCGGGCCCGTTCAAGTTCAAGGGCTACACCCGGGGCTCCACCTTCGAGGGCGAGCGCAACCCCGCCTACTTCGTCAAGGACCGCCCCTACCTCGACGGCTACAAGTTCTACATCAGCCCGGAGACGTCCGTTCGGGCGGCGGCCATCCGCTCGGGGCGTGCCTACATCGAGTTCCGGAACCTGCCCAACGCCGAGGTGGACGCCATCCGCAAGCAGCTCGGGGACAAGGTCGCGGTCCAGGAGACCCCGATGACCGGCGAGTGGGGCATCGCGATCAACAACACCAAGAAGCCGTTCGACGACGTGCGGGTCCGACAGGCGCTCTCCCTCGGCATCGACCGCTACACGATGGCCAAGGTACTCTATCCCCTCACCGGCCTCCGCTACGTGGGCGGCCTGATGCGGCCGGGCTCGGAGTGGGCGATGCCGGAGGCCGAGCTGGAGAAGCTTCCCGGCTTCGGGCGCGACATCGAGAAGAACCGTGCCGAGGCCCGCAAGCTCCTCGCCGAGGCGGGCTATCCCAACGGGTTCAAGCTCGTCCTGAAGAACCGCAACGTGAAGCTGCCCTACCAGGACTTCGCGGTGTTCCTGATCGGGGAATGGCGCAAGATCGGGATCGAGGTGGAGCACCGCCCGCTCGAGACCGCGGCGTGGTTCTCGGACGGCCAGGACACCGGCAACTTCGAGCTGATCGTCGCGCCGACCGTGGAGTTCATGGACGAGCCTGACCAGTTCCTCGGCCGCTACGCGACCGGGAGCACCCAGAACTGGGGGCGTTTCTCGGACCCGCAGGTCGACGATCTGTTCTCGCGCCAGGCCCGGTCCCTCGACCCGGTCGAGCGCAAGAAGCTCATCAACGAGATGGAGAAGCGCGTCCTGGGCAACGCGTACTTCATGACCGGGCTCTGGTGGTCCCGGAACCTGGTGCACTGGAGCAAGGTGAAGAACTACGTGGCGCCGCCCAACCACTACACCAACCAGAAGCTGCAGGACGTCTGGCTCTCCGAGGACTGAGGGCCCGCGTGCGCACCTACCTGGCCAAGCGGCTCCTGCTGATCGTTCCCACCCTGTTCGGGGTCGCGGCGGTGGTCTTCCTGATCATGCGCGTGATCCCGGGGGACGTGACGCTCCTGATCCTGGGCGGTGACCAGACCGGGCGCATCGATCCGCAGCAGCTCGCGGCGATGCGCCACCAGCTCGGCCTGGACCAGCCGCTCGCGGTGCAGTTCGGCACCTGGCTCTGGGGGGTGCTCCGGCTCGACTTCGGCACGTCGCTCTGGACGGGACAGCCGGTCATCGAGGAGGTGCTCATCCGGCTGCCGCTGAGCCTCGAGGTGGCCATCCTGGCGACGATCGTCTCGGTACTGCTGGCGATCCCGCTCGGCATGCTCGCGGCGGTGCGCCAGGACACCTGGGTGGACTACGTCATCCGGGTGGGGAGCATCGGGGGCCAGGCCATCCCGTCGTTCTGGGTCGGGATCCTGGTCATCCTCTTCCTGGTGATCTACTTCGGCTGGGGCCCGCCGCTCGAGTTCACCCCGCCGTGGGTGGACCCGTGGGCCAACTTCCAGCAGCTGATCTGGCCGGTGGTGACGGTCGGCTACCGATACGCAGCGGTCACCACCCGCATGACCCGCTCGACCGTCCTCGAGGTCCTGCGCGAGGACTACATCCGCACCGCGTGGGCCAAGGGGCTGCGGGAGCGGGCGGTGGTGATCCGCCACGCGCTCAAGAACGCGATGCTGCCCGTGATCACCCTGGTGGGAACCGAGTTCGCCTTCCTCATCGGCGGCCTCGTGGTGACCGAGACCGTCTTCACCCTGAACGGGGTGGGCCGCTTCGTGGTGGACGCGGTGGCCCACCGGGATTACCCGGTGGTCCAGGCCCTCGTCTTCCTGATCGCGCTCTGCTTCGTGATCGTCAACCTTCTGATCGACCTCACCTACGCGTGGCTCGACCCGCGCATCCGGTATCACTGAGATGGCCGTCGACAGCTCGCTCATCGGCGCCACCGCGACCGCCCCGCTGGCGCCCCGGCTCACCTGGCCCGAGCAGGTGTCGAGCTTCGTCCGGGCCAAGCCGCTCGGGGCGGCGGGGGCGGTGATCATCCTGGCCATGCTGCTGGTGGCCCTCCTCGCCCACGCGCTCGCGCCCTACGATCCGTACCTGCCCGACTACGCGGCCCAGTTCTCCCGGCCCGGGGCGGACCACTGGTTCGGCACCGACGAGTTCGGCCGCGACGTGATGAGCCGCATCATGTACGGCGCGCGCATCGCGCTCTTCGTGGGCTTCGCCGCGTCCTTCGCCGGCTGCTCGCTCGGTGCGGCGCTCGGCGTGGTGAGCGCGTACTGCGGCGGCACGGTGGACCTGCTCCTCGAGCGGGTGATGGACGTCCTGCTCGCCTTCCCGCAGCTGATCTTGGCCCTCGCGGTGGCCTCGATCCTGGGCCCGGCGGTGCCCAACGTGGTGATCGCGGTGGCGATCCCGATCATCCCGCGGGCGGCGCGAGTGGTCCGGGCCACCGCGCTCTCCATCAAGGAGAACCAGTACGTCGAGGCCGCCCACGGCCTCGGGGCCTCCCACTGCCGCGTGGTCGCGCAGCACCTCCTGCCCAACGTGTTCGCCCCCTACCTGATCATGCTGACCGCGCAGCTCGGCACCGCGATCCTGGCCGAGGCCGCGCTCTCCTACCTGGGGCTGGGCGCGGCCGAGCCCACGCCGTCGTGGGGGCTGATGCTCTCGGGCTCCGCGCCGGCCTACGCCGAGAAGGCGCCCTGGATCGGCCTGTTCCCGGGCATCGCGATCAGCCTGGCCGTCTTCGGCTTCAGCCTCTTCGGCGATTCCCTGCGCGACGCCCTCGATCCGAAGCTGCGCGGAAAATAGTCGCGCCGAGGCGCGGCGCCCGGCATCGGGCTGGCGCAGAGCGCCCCCGACCGCGTACCCTTGCCGGGTGACGCCGGCCCGTCTCGTGACGCTCGTGTGCATCGCCCAGGTGTGTGCCCAGATCGGGGCGTACACGTGGCCCGCGCTGCTTCCCGGGTTCATCGCCGACTGGCGCATCAACAACGGCGAGGCGGGCTGGATCACGGGTCTGTTCTACGCCGCATACACCGTGTCCGTCCCGTTCCTGGTCACGCTCACGGACCGGGTCGACCCACGCTCGGTCTATCTCACGGGTGTCGCCCTCACGGTGGCGAGCCACGTGGCGTTCGCGGCGTTCGCCGACGGGCCCGCGAGCGCAGCCGCGGCCCGCGTCCTGGCCGGCGTGGGCTGGGCCGGCACGTACATGACCGGCCTCAAGCTCCTGGCGGATCGAGTCGAGCCCACCCTCATGTCACGCGCCGTCGCCGGTCACGCGGCCAGCATCGGCATCGCGGGCGCCCTGTCCTTCCTGTTCGCAGGCCTCGTGAGCCGCTGGCTCGGCTGGCGCGGCGCCTTCGCGGGGGCGGCCGCGGCCGCGGCGATCGCGTGGCTGATCGTGTTCCTGTGGGCGCCCGCCCAGAAGCGCCGCCATGACGCGCCGGCCGCCGGCGCCCTGTTCGACTTCCGCCCCGCGCTGCGGAACCGCTCCGCCATGGCCTACGCGGTGGCGTACTGCGCCCACACGTGGGAGATGAACGCGCTGCGTGGCTGGGCGGTCGCCTTCCTCGCCTACGCGGCGACGGCCACCGAGCGGAGCTCCTGGCTCGCGCCCACCGTCGTGGCCACCGCCATGGGCCTCGTCGGCACGTGGGCCAGCGTGGCGGGCAACGAGATATCGATCCGCCTCGGCCGCCAGAGGCTGGTGCGGCTGGCCATGACCTCGTGCGTCGTGTGCGGCGCCGTGATCGGCTTTCTCGGCGCCCGCTCCTACCCTCTCGCGGCCGCGCTGGTCCTCATCTACGGCTTGCTCATCTGGCTGGACTCGTCCTCGCTCACCGCGGGCGCGGCGGGGAACGCCGACCCGCGCCGCCGGGGGGCCACGCTCGCGCTGCATTCGATGGCCGGCTATGCCGGGGGCTTCCTCGGCCCCCTCATGATCGGCTGGATCCTCGACCTCGCCGGGGGCATGTCGCCGATCGGCTGGGGGCTGGCCTTCCTGCACGTCGCCATCGTCGCCCTCATCGGCCAGGTGGGATTCATGGCGCTGCGGCCGCGCGATCTCGTCGGGGACCGGAGCCGCGGCCCACGCTGAGGGGAACATGCGTATGAAGCACCGCCGCTGGATGTGGTTGCTCCTCCTCGTCGGCTTGAGCGGCTGCGCCCAGCCGAGCTCCCTCCTGCGAGACAGGAACTGGCAGCGCCCGTCCGGGACGGTTCGAGTGGTCGTCATGCCGCCGGACGTGGAGCTGAGCGAGCTGACGGCGGGTGGACTTCTCGAGCCAAAGGCAGACTGGACGGAGCTGGCGCGGCAGCACGTGGCGGTCGCGCTCGAGCGACAGCTGCGGGCCCGACGCGCCGTCGTCGTTCCTTACGAGGTCCCGTCCAGCGGCGGCGAGGAGGAGGCCGCGGACGATCAGCTGGTCAAGCTGAACGACGCCGTCGGCACCGCGATCATCCTGCACAAGTATCTGCCGGCGCTGGCGCTCCCGACGAAGACCGACAAGTTCGACTGGACGCTGGGTGAGGGCGTGAAACCGCTCCAGGCGAGAACGGGCGCGGACTGCGCGCTCTTCGTGTTCTTCCGCGACAGCTATGCGAGCTCGGGGCGTGTGGCCATGATGGTCGGCGCCGCGATCCTGGGGGTCGGGGTACCGGGCGGCCGGCAGATCGGCTTCGCGTCCCTGGTCGATCTTCGAACCGGAGACATCGTCTGGTTCAACCGCCTCGTCGACCCGTCGGGCGACCTGCGAACCGCCGGGCCAGCCGAGAAAGCGGTCCAGGGTCTCCTGACCGCGCTCCCCCTGTGAAGACACTCGTCTCGCTGGCCCTGCTCACGGCCTTTGCCGCCGCGGGCTGCGCCACCCCTCGCGGGGCTCCGGGCGCCCTGGCCGACATCCGGCCCGGCCAGCGGCCCGCCCTCGACAGCGACGAGGCCGGCCTCTGGATGCAGATGGACCGCGTCGAGGGCAACCTGAAGACATCAGGGCAGCTCATCACGGACCCCGCGCTCCGCACGTACCTGCGCGGCATCGTGTGCAAGCTGGCCAGCGAGCACTGCGTGGACATCCGGCTCTACATCGTCCAGACTCCGCACTTCAACGCGAGCATGGCGCCGAACGGCATGATGCAGGTGTGGACCGGCCTCATCCTCAGAGCCGACAACGAGGCGCAGCTCGCCTACGTTCTCGGCCACGAGCTGGGCCACTACCAGCGGCGGCATTCTGTCCAGCTATGGCGCGATGCGAGGACCAAGACCAACGTGGCCACCGTGTTCGCGGTCGTGGCGGCCGCCGCCGGACAGGGTTATGTCGGCAGCCTCGCCCAGCTCGTGGCTCTCGGCTCCGTGATGGCATTCTCGCGCGACAACGAGCGCGAGGCGGACGAGATCGGGTTCGAGCTCATGGCGAGGGCCGGATATGATCCGCGTGAGGCGCCGAAGATCTGGGAATCGCTCGACAAGGAGCGGAAGGCCGGCAAGGACTCGGAGCCCTCCATCTTCTTCGCGACCCACCCGCCAACCGACGAGCGGATCGAGACCCTGAAGGAGTCGGCCCGCAAGGCCTACACCCCGGACCGGGCTTGGACGGACGGCCGCCAAGCCTACCTCGCGGCGACACGTCCGCTTCGCGCCACGCTCCTTCAGGACGAGCTGCGCCGCCGCGACTTCGCGAGGATGCAGGTCCTCCTCGACCATCTCATGGCCGCCGAGCCTGAGTCGGGTCAGCTCCAGTTCTTCCAGGGCGAGCTGTACCGCCTCCGCAACGCGGACGGCGATCCAGGCCGGGCCGTCGAGTCGTACGAGATGGCCCTGATGATCGGCGGGGCCCCGCCGGAGACCAACCGCGCGCTCGGTCTCCTGCTGATGCGCCTGGGCGAGAAGCCACGGGCGCGCGCCGCCTTCGAGCGCTACCTGACCGACGCCCCCGAGGCGGAGGACAAGGCGATGATTCGATCCTATCTGGAGCAGCTGCGATGACGGGCCGGCGACGGGTCGGGCTGGCCGTCGCGGTGCTTGCCACGCTTCTCGGGGGCTGCGCGCGCTACAGCCTCGTCGAGCCGAAGCCTCGTACGATCGCCGACCGCTACACGGTCGACCCTCAGATCAGCTGGAGCGCCCTGACGGACGGCAAGTGGGAGCTGTGGACGGTCGACGGCTTCGGCCTGGAATCGATCCAGTTCCTCGGCGGCCTCAACGACGGAGAACCGCTCTTTCGCACCGCCGATGATCAGAAGCGGTTGAAGTTCAGGAAGGACATGTCGGCCAGCGAGCTGGTCGAGCTTCTCGTGGACGGACTGACATCGATCGGCGCCCAGAAGATCACGGTGACGAATCTCCGACCCCACCGGTTCGGCTCGGCCGACGGGTTCCGGTGCGAGCTGGCGTTCGTGACCAGGAATGGCCTGGAGAAGCGCGGGATGGCCGCCGGCGGCACCATCGACGGTCGCCTGTACCTCGTCCTCTACTCCGGTGCGAGGCTCCACTACTACGAGACACATCGCGACGACGCCGAGCGAATCATCCAGTCGATTCACATGAAGTAGGAGGCGGCGGTCAGGCCGGACGATGGCCGGGGCCGCGCAGCAGCGCGCCGGGCAGGCGGCCGGTCGACTTGCCGTTCTCGAGCGTGACCTCGCCGTTGACGACGGTGGCCGCGATGCCTTCCGCCTTCTGCACGAGCCGGCGGGCTCCACCGGGCAGATCGCTCTCCACGGTGGGCATCGCCGGCCTCACGCGTGCCTCGTCGAACAGCACGAGATCGGCCCGGTAGCCGGCGCGCAGCAGGCCTCGGTCGGTGATGTCCCAGGCCGCCGCGTTGTCGAAGGTCAGCTTGCGTACCGCCTCCTCGAGCGTGAACGCCTGCTTCGCGCGCACCCAGTAGCTCAGCATGTGAGTCTGCAGCGACGAGCCCATCTCCTGGCAGACGTGCGCGCCCGAGTCCGAGAACGTGGCCAGGGTGCGCGGGTGCTTGAGCATGCCCAGCACCTGATCCGGCTGCTCGTTGACGAGCGGCTGCACGAACACCTGGTTGTCGTTGGCGAGCGCCAGGTCGATCATCACGTCGACGGGGTGCTGGCCCCGCGCCGCCGCGAGCTGGGCGACGGTCGGATCGTTCCAGTCCACGTCCTTCATGGCGTAGAGGTTGTCGTAGTCCGGCCGGCGCGGATCGGTGGTGGCGGCACCGCCTCCCTGGAACACGTTGTCGCGGGGCTTCATCGTCGCCTCCTCCGCCACCAGCCGCCTCCGGGTCGCCGGATCGGCGAGACGCTGCTTCTGCTCCGCCAGCGGCAGGCGGCGCAGCTCGCGCCAGGCCGGCAGGACGTCGAAGGGCAGATAGGACTTGAGCGAGAAGATCGCGTTGATGGAGCGGGTGGTGGTCTGGCCCCACACCCGCGCGCCGGCGGCGGCGCACTCGTCCAGGTAGTCGAGCTGGTAGGTCCACGGGTTCGGGTCGTCGCCCTGACGGCTCGCGATGGTGCCGAACATCACCGGGCGGCCGCTCTCGACGGCCACCCGCTTCAGCCGCGCCAGGAAGGTCCGCTGCGCCAGGCCGCCCGAGATGTCCGGCCCCACCTGGAAGATGCCGGCCCCGAGCTCGGCCATGGCGCCGACGAGGCGATCGACCTCCGACCAGTCGGCGATGCGGCTGGCCACCGGCGTGTTGTCCGGCGTGACGTGGGTGTTCGCGCGAGAGCTGGAGAAACCCATGGCGCCGGCGCGGATGGCCTCCTTCACCGCGGCCGCCATGCCGGCGACGTCGTCCTCGGTGGCCCTCTCGCTGAGCGCGCGCTTGCCCATGACGTACATGCGCAGGGCGGAATGGCCGATGTAGGCGCCGTAGTTGATCGCCTTGGGCAGGCGGTCGACCGTCGCGAGGTACTCGGGGAAGGTCTCCCAGGTCCAGTCGATGCCGGCGAGCATCGCCTCGGTCGGGATGTCCTCGACCGCGGTCAGGCAGCGGGCGAACCACTCGCGCTCCTCGGGCCGGCACGGCGCCAGCGCGAAGCCGCAGTTGCCCATGATCACGGTGGTCACGCCGTGCCAGCACGAGCAGCTCCCGATCCGGTCCCACGCCACCTGGGCGTCCATGTGGGTGTGGCCATCGACGAAGCCCGGCGCCACGATCAGGCCGTCGGCGTCGATGACGCGCTCCGCTCCCGACCGGATGCGCCCGATCTCGACGATCCGGCCCTGCTGGACCGCGACGTCGCCCTGGTACCGCGCGGCGCCGGAGCCGTCGACGATCGTTCCGTTGCGAATCAAGAGATCGAGCATGGTGTTCCTCCCCCGTATTTGGCGCGGCCGATCCGCCGCGGTCGCCAGCGGCGGCTCATTCTACCTGTGGACTTGCCGATCGGTCGAGCACAACGCCGGCGCCCGCCTTGATCGACCCGGATGAGGCACCGACGCCCCGGCCCACGTGGGCTAACCACTGACCGAACCGATCCGTCTCCAGCCAGAGATCGCCAAGGAACCGTGATGCCGAAAGCGTGCTAGGATCGCCCCGCCGATGACCTGCGCCGACGTCAAGGGACTCGCAGTCTCCACGTCATCCTCGGACGCGCT
>DATIWG010000089.1:0-2223 GCA_035519555.1 Nitrosotalea sp.
GCGGTCGACGGCCTCGCGGAGCGGCCGGCCCGCGAGGAAGCGCTCCAGGTTGTCGGTGAAGAGGCCGGCCACGATGTGATCCCGCCCCGGGTGGAGCCCGCCGATGTGCGGGAGCACCGTGATGTGCTCGGTCACCCAGAACGGATGCTCGGCGGGCAGCGGCTCGGTGGTGAACACGTCGAGCACCGCGCCGGCGATGGTGCGGGCCTGCACGGCCTCGATCAGGTCGCCGTCCACGATCAGCTCGCCGCGGCCGAAGTTCAGCAGGTAGGCGCTCGGCTTCATCCGCTTGAGCCGCGCCGCGTTCATGAACCCGCGCGTCTCGGGCGTCACGGGCAGGAGCAGCAGCACGAAGTCCGAGGCGGCCAGCACTTCCTCGGTCTCCTCGGGCCCGTGGACGCGCTCCACGTGCGGCATCGGCCCGGGCCGGCGCCGGGTGCCGATCACGCGCAGCTCGAGCGCCTCGGCCTTGCGCGCGAGCTCCTGGCCGATCGCACCGAGCCCGAGGATACCGAGTGTCTTGCCGGCCAGCGTCTCGGAGACGCGCCGCCGCCAGCGCCGCTCGCGCTGATCGATGGTGATCTCCGCGTAGGGCTTGGTCAGGTGGAAGAGCGCGCCGAGGATGTTCTCCGGCATCTGCACGCGGTGGGTGCCCCGCGCGCAGGTCAGCGTGAGCGCGGCCGGCAGGTCCGTTAGCGCCAGCCAGCCTTCCACGCCGGCGGTGATCGTCTGCACCCAGCGCAGCCGCGGCATGCGGGCAAGCAGCCCCGCCCCCGCGCGAAACGCGAGCATGGCCTCGCAGCGATCGAGCAGCGCGGGCGCCGGCTCCTCGGCGAGCGGTACGGAGACGACCTCCACGCGCCGGTCGAGCCCCGCGCGCTCGAGCGCCTGGCGATAGGGGCCGGGCTCGGGAATCCACAGCAGCACCAGCGGCTTGTCGGTCGTGGTCATGGCCAGGGGAGTGTAGACCTGCGCCGAGGCCGCGGGCAAGCGCTCCGGGTTGCCGTCCCCACGACGGTCCGGTATCGTCCAGTCGTCATGGAGATCGCGACATGCGCGCGCTGGTGATCGGCGCGTCGGGTCAGGTGGGCGCGGCGCTCCTGCGCGCGCTGCGCGCCCGCGGCCACCACGCAGTCGGCACGTGGGCGCATCGCGAGTTCCCCGGCCTGGTCCCGCTCGATTTCACGGATGCCGCTGCGGTCGAGCGCGCGATCGGCGACACGCGGCCCGACTGGGTCATCTGCCCGGCCGCGCTGAGCCACGTCGACTACTGCGAGGAGCACCCCGACGAGGCCTTCGCCACGAACCTGCACGCCCCGCTGGCCGCCGCCAAGGCCGCCGCCCGCGCCGGGGCCGGGTTCGTCTACTACTCCTCGGACTACGTCTTCGACGGCATCGGCGGCCCCTATGCCGAGGACGCGCCGCCGCGGCCCCTCGGCGTCTACGGCCAGAGCAAGTGGGAGGGCGAGCAGGCCGTGCTGGGCGCACTGGAGCGCGCGCTGGTCGTGCGCACCAGCGTGGTCTACGGCCCCGAGCGCCAGGAGAAGAACTTCGTCTATCAGCTGATCCGGGCCTGCCGCGGCGGCCAGGGCTTCCGCCCGGCGGTGGATCAGCGGGCCTCGCCCTCCTACAATGTGGACGTGGCCGCGGCCACCGTGGAGTGCTGCGAGCGGGAGGAGCGCGGCATCTGGCATCTGGCCGGCGCCGATACGATCGACCGCATGGCGTTCGCGCGCCTGGTCTGCCGCGTCTTCGACCTCGACGGCTCGCGGCTGACCCCGGCGTTCACGTCGGAGCTCAAGCAGAAGGCGGCCCGCCCGCTCGACGGCGGGCTCCGCATCACCAAGGCGCGCGCCCGGCTCCGGACTCCGCTGCATGGCGCCGAGGACGGCCTGCGCGCGATGCGCGTGGCCCTGGCCGCGGGGGCGGCGGGCGCCTGAGCGGCCCCACCGGGAGCCTCGTTGACCGGTGTGGAAACATACGGTACAGTCACAACTTGGCTGTCGTCCCGGGACGGTGACCGTAGCTCAATTGGTTAGAGCACTGGACTGTGGCTCCAGGGGTTGAGGGTTCGATTCCCTTCGGTCACCCCACTCCTGAAAGCCAGGTAGCGTTGGATCCGGGCTCGATTCGGGCGCCCATAGCTCAGCTGGATAGAGCGTTAGCCTCCGGAGCTAAAGGTCAGAGGTTCGAATCCTCTTGGGCGCACCAGTCTTGAAGCAG
>DATIWG010000090.1:0-1528 GCA_035519555.1 Nitrosotalea sp.
GCGGTCCCCGCCCGTGTCAAGAGCAACCCGTTCTCGATCGCGAACGCCGAGCAGGAGATCGTCGGCGGATCGCACCTCGAGTACAGCGGAAGCTCCCTCGCGATGTTCGAGCTGTCGCACGCGCTCGAGGTCGTGGTGCTCATCAACCTGTTCACGGCCCTGTTCGTGCCAGCCGTCGGCGCGGGGGCGCTGGCGGGCGCCGCGCTGTACCTGGCGGTGAGCGTCGCGCTCGTGGGCGCGGTGACGTTGGTCGCCGCGACCACCGCGCGGCTCCGGGTGAGCCAGGCGTTCCGCTTCTACTGGGTCTGGGGTGGCCTCGCGGGATGCGCCGCGATCGTCACCGCGATGATCCGCTGAGGGACAGGACCGTGGGGATTCTCGGTATCGTGTGGCGAAACTTCACGCACGCGGTCCGGACACGGCGCCCGGACGACATGGTCCCGCGGCCCGAGGTCTTCCGCGGGCTCATCGAGCACGACGTGGCGCTGTGCACCGGGTGCCACACCTGCGCGTACGTCTGCGCGCCGCAGGCCATCACCTTGCGGCCCATGGGCGACCAGGGCGTCACGTGGGACTTCTTCGCGGGCCAGTGCTCGTTCTGTGGGCTCTGCGTCCAGTACTGTCCGACCCGGGCGATCACGAACCACGGCAAGCTTCCGCCCGTGACCGGAGACCAGCGGCTCCATCGCGTGACGCACGAGGTGCCGTTCCACCCGTGCGCCGAATGCGGCCGCCTGATGGTCCCCCTGCCCGAGCCCTTCCTGCGCCAGCTCTACCGCGAGCCGACCGACGCGGAGCGCCGGGCCAACGAGCTGTGCGACGCCTGCCGCCGGCGGGCCGCCAGCCGCAAGCTGGCGAGAGCGTTCGTCCCCGGCGAGCGAGGAGCCGACCATGCCAGCCACTGACGTGACGCTGTCGCGCGCCGACCTCGTGAGCCGGCTCGGCGGCATTCCCGGATCAGCCGAGGTGGACGTGCGCCCCGACGGGCTCTGGATGTCCGCGCCCGCGGTCGACGTGCCCGCCATGGGCCGCGCGATGACCGATCTCGGATTTCGCCTGTGCACGATGACGGGACTCGCCGCCGGCGACGGCGAGACGACCGTCATCTATCACTGGGTGCGCGCGGACGACGCGGTCCACGTGAAGGCGACCACGCGCGGCGGGGCGCTGCCGTCGCTGGCGGCGACCGTGCGGCCGGCTTCGTGGATCGAGCGCGAGATCCACGACTTCTTCGGCGCGACGTTCACGGGCCATCCGAACCTCGCGCCCCTGTTGCGCCCGGCCGCCCTCAAAGAGGGCTTCTTCCGCGACGCCGCCGACCCCGCCCAGCCGGCGGAGAAGTGAGGGACGAGCGATGCCATACACGGTTCCCATCGGCCCGTACCACCCCGCGCTCGACGAGCCCTACAAGGTCAGCGTCACCTGCGGCGGCGAGCGGGTCCAGGACATCCGGGTGGACGTCGGGTTCAGCTTCCGCGGCATCGAGCTGCTCGCGCAGCGCCGCAACTGGGTGGAGGCCGTCACGCTG
>DATIWG010000091.1:0-9518 GCA_035519555.1 Nitrosotalea sp.
CGCGGCCCTGCCGCCCGATGGCGGCCTCCCAGTCCTGGTACACCAGGTGGTACCAAGGAGCGAGGGCATCGTAGAAGTTGCCAACCTCCAACATCGCCACTCCACTCTACCAGGCCCAGTGACGCACGACTCGTGCTGGAGTCAGCCCGCGAACCGCGCCCACTCCACATGAGGGCTGACCGTGTGCAGATCGCAAAGTCCGACCCAGCCGCGCGAGACCTCGTATCCGCCCGCGCCCCGCGTCAGGCGAGCAGTGCTAAGATGTCGGCCCCCGACCCGATGGGCGCGCGAGCCTCGAGAGTGCGGTGGGCCACAGTGCTGGCCGCGAGCGGCGGCCTTGCCGCCACGCCCTCGCCTTCGTCCGCCCTCTCCGTCCAGGAGGCCTTGCTCCGCGCCGTGCCGGCGGTCGCGCTCGTGAGCGCCGAGGTCAAGGCGAGCGCGACGGTGAATTGCGGCCAGGGTCCCACCACGGTCAGCCCGAAGCCGTTCATTGAGGTCGGCACTGGATGGTTCGTGGATGGTCGTGGCTACCTCATCACCAACGCGCACGTGATCGATCCCGCATACCGTATGCCGCCGTGGGTCGAGTTCAACCTGAAGCTGAGGGCGGTCGAGGAAGCCTGTGTGTACCCCGCGCTGAAGGCGCGGGGGCTCGCGCGGGGTCAGCGGCCTGACCTCGAGGAAGAGCTGCTGCGCGCCATCCCCATTGCCGCGGTCAAGCTCACGCCGACGGGGCGGGTGAGCGTGCTGCTTTCCAACGGTGCGAATCTCGCGGCCCAGGTCGCTAAGTTCAGCGCACCGATCACGCTCGACGCGAAGGGCAGTCCGCTCAAGGATTCCGGGCGCGATCTGGCGTTGCTGAAGATCCAGGACGGCGCATATCCGGTCATGTCGATCACCGACAAGGTGCCCAAGCTCGGTGACGATCTGCACATCCTGGGCTTCCCGGGCGTGGTCAGGGATCACGAGCTCCTCAGCCGAACCGCCTTGAAGGAAGCGTCGGCCACGAAGGGACAGGTGTCCGGATTCAACACGGACGCCATCGGTCAGGACGTGATCCAGACGGACGCGTCGGCCGCGTACGGAAACAGTGGCGGGCCCGCGGTGGATGACAGCGGATCCGTCGTTGGCGTCATGATGGCCATCTCCCTTCGCGGCGATGCCGAGGTCCAGGGCTTCAATTTCCTGATTCCCGCCAAGGACGTGCGCGCCTTCCTGGCGGGCACCGATGTGAGGCCGGGGCAGAGTCGCTTCAACCCGGTGTGGGCGGCCGGGGTCACGGCCCTGCTGGGCGAACGGTACTCGGTCGCGCTCGCGAAGTTCCGTGAAGCGGATGGATTGCTGCCGGGCCTCGTGGTGGTCAACCGATCGATGCGGGAGGCCGAGTACAGGCTCGCCCACCCGCCGACCCGGCCCTTTCCCTGGGCCTGGACGACCGCCGGCGCGCTTGCGCTACTGAGTGTGACGACCTGGGGTGTGTGGGGAGTCCGACGTTGGAGACGCAACCGCTATCGAGTCCATCCAGGCCAGGTCGTCGACTTCCTGGAGAGAGGGTTGAATCCGGTGCTTCTCGATGTGCGCGTTCCCGCCGACTACGACACCAGCCCGCTCTCGATCCCGAGGGCGATCCGCCTCGACCCCGAGCACCTCACCGAGCGGCACATCGACCTGCCGGTCGAGAAGAACCAGCTCATCGTCACGTTCTGCACGAGCCCGGAGGAGCGAACGAGCGCCGAGGTCGCCCGGGTCTTGCGCCGCCAGGGGTGGAGCAGTGTCCGGATCCTCAAGGGCGGTCTCGGCGCGTGGGCGAACGCCCGGCTGCCCGTGGAGAGCAAGTCACATCTACCCTCGATCGGGATCGAGATCTACCGGAACCTCACGCACGGCGATATCGAAAGGCGCCACTACGCGCCCGGCGCCGTCATCTTCGAGGAGGGCGCCGACGCGCACGGAGAGGCGTACCTCGTTCACGCGGGCACGATCGAAATCGTGAAGCGATCCACGGGCGGTGAGCGCCGGCTCAACTTGGTGAAGGAAGGCGAGCTGCTGGGGGAGATGGCGCTGTTCAGGCACGCGCCACGTTCGGCCACCGCGGTCGCCGCCACCGAGGCAGAGCTTCTCGTCATGCGGAGCGAACGCCTCGAGTGGCTGATCCGGAACCGACCTGAGCTCACGCTCGAGCTTCTCAAGTGGCTCTCGGATCAGATCGTCTCGAGGGACGCCTGAAGTCTCATCGGCCGGGGCGTTGGCCGCCGATGGAGCAAGAGTGTCACACACCCCTGTCGAAATGAGCCGGCTTGCGGGGCCCCGCAACCGGCCCCGCCGGCCACACCTGCGCCGGCCGCGCCGCTACGTGTCTCCCCGGACCTTCCGCTGCATGGCATCGAGGTAGGCGTCGAGCTCCGCGTCGCTGCCGAAGACCTGCTCGGGTGGCAGCGCCTTGACGATCTCCAGCACCTTGCGCACCACGGGCTGGGGGTTGACGATCGCGACCCGCCCGCCGCGCGCCCCGAGCGCCTTGTGCGCCCGCACGAGGCACCGGATGCCGGCGCTGCTGATGTACTCCAGCCCGTCCAGCCCGAAAGCGATCGACGTGACGGCCGACGAGTCGAGCAGCGGGGCGAGGGCTGTCTCGAGCTGGGGCGCAGTGAGGGTGTCGAGGCGTCCCCGGAGCATCACCCGACGCCCGCCGGGTTCCTGGTCAGTGATCTCGATGGCCAGCGCCATAGCGCCTCCTCCAGTGAGCGTTTCCTGCACCTGGGTGAACGCCTCACGCGCGGCCGCGGCCGGCCGGTGGTAGTGCACGGTGAGGATGTTGGTCGATCCCTCGCGGACGTACTCGCAGCGGTCCGCGAGCTGCCGGACCAGGAAGATGCCGAGCCCGCCGACGCGACGCGTGGCGATGGGTGCCTCCACGTCCGGCGCCGGCTGCTCGAGGGGATTGAACGGCGGCCCGGCGTCCTCGAATCGGATCTGGATCTCCTCGGGGAGCAGCCGGATCTCGACGCGTGCCTCGCAGCCCGGCCGGCCGCCGTACGCGTGTGTCGCGATGTTCGCCATCACCTCCTCGGTCGCCAGCACGCAGTCCTGAACGGTCGGCGCGGGCACGTCGCGGGCGAGCAGGATCCCCTCGATCCGCCGCTGCGCGCGAGCCACGTCTTCCGGTGCGCCCGAGACCGACAGCCGCCACCACTCGGGGCCGGCGCCGCCCGCCACGACGTCGGTCGGGCGGTACTGCACCGCGAGCACCGCCAGGTCGTCGCGGGGGCCTCCGCCGGCGGCGAACCGCTCGACGGCGTCCACCAGCCGATCCGGCAGGGAGTGGAGGGCGTCCGCCGGCGTGTCAGCCACGACGCGCCGGAGCCGCTCCAGGCCGAAGGCGTCGCCGGCCACATCGAACGCCTCGGTGACCCCGTCCGTGCAGAGGACGAGGGCATCGCCGGGAGCGAAGCGCCCCGTCCACACTGGATACGCGCCGTTCGCCTCCAGGCCGAGAGCCGGTCCGCCCTCCGGGGCCAGCACCACGGTCGTGCCGTCGGCTCGCCGCAGGATCGGCGGCTCGTGGCCGGCGCTGGCGTACCGGACCTCCCCGGTCTCGCCGTCGAGCTGGCCGCACGCCGCCGTGACGAACATGCAGGCGTCGTTCCCCTGCGAGAGACGGAGGTCCAGCTCTCGGAGAATCCCATCGGGCCCGGTCTCGCCCAGGCCGATCGCGCGGAAGAGCGCGGTCACCCGGGCCATCAGGAGCGCGGCCGGCACGCCCTTGTCGGCCACGTCGCCGATGGCGAAGACGAGCCGGCGCTCGTCTGGGACGAAGAAGTCGTAGAGATCGCCCCCGACCTCGCGAGCCGGCATGAGCTTGGCGGCGATCGCGTAGCGCCCGTCCAGGGAGCCGTCGGGGGCCACGGGCAGCATCGACTGCTGGATCTGCCGCGCGATCTCCAGCTCCCGGGCCTGCCGCTGCTCTTCGGCGAGCCGGCCCGCGCGCTCCGCGATGTGGCCCTGGAGCTGGACGCGCATCCGGTCGGTGACATCGCTCAGGGCCGCGACCTCGCGCGGGTTCTGGATGCGCGGGAGCGCGGTGTCGAGGTCTCCCCGACCGATGCGCGCCACCGACCCGGCCAGCGACTCGAGCGGCCGCGAGAGCCGGCCGGCGACGAGCCACACGAGGCCGAGGGTCAATCCGAGCACGCCGAGGCCGATGAGGAGCTGCCGCTCGACCAGACCCCTGGCGCCCGCGACCAGCTCGTCGCGAGGGGCGGCCAGGAGAAGGACCAGCGGGTCCCCGGCGCCCGCTTCGATGGGGCGGCGGGCGCCGATCCAGGCCCGGTCCTCGATCCGGAGCGGGATGCCCCGCGACGCCGGAATGGCCGCGGTGAAGAGCGAGCCGAGGATGGGATCGCCGAGGTCGTCGAGCCGGACGAGGGCCGGATCACCCGACGGGTTGGCGCGGACCAGCCGACCGGCCTCGGGGAGGGCGACCACGAGCCCCAGGCGATCGACGAGGGCGATCCGCGCGGACGGGGTGACCCGGGATCGCGCGAGGTGACGGGAGAGCTCCTGAAGCGTGATGTCCACGCCCACCACGCTCCGGCCGTCCACGCTCCGCTGGGCGACCGTCGTCCCCACCTCGCGTGTGGTGAAGAAGACGTAGGGCTTGGTCCGCACGGCCGCGGCGGTCGGAAGGGCCTGGGCGTACCACCCTCGCGTCCGGGGATCGTAGACGTAGTCCGGGCGGAGCTCGTCGCGGAGCACGGCCAGCTGCCGGTCAAGGTAGCGGAACCGGCCCGGGATCGCGCCCTCGCCGGCGGTGCGGCTCTGGACGAGGAAGACGGCCTCCGGCGGCACGCTGCCGATCTGGGGAGGGGCGCCTCGCAGCGTGCGGACCAGGAGGAACTCCCCGCTGGCGAAGCCGACGTAGATGGCGGAGATCTCGGGGTGCTCGTTCAGGGCGGTGGTGAGCAGGGGAAGGGAGTCCAGGCGGGCGGCGGGGCTGGCGGTCTCCGCGAGCCGGTGGCGCGAGAGGAGCTGGACGAGGAGCTGGGCGGGGGCGAGCAGGTCCCGGACCTGGCCGGCCGTGCGCTCCGCTACGTGGAGGAACTCCTCGTCGCCGGCCGACAGCAGGAGTCCGGAGGTGACTACGTACCCGTAGCCAACGCTGGCGAGCCCCGCGGCGGCCAGGAGGGCGACGAACAGCCCCGCGACAAGCACGCGGAGCGGGAGCCCCCGGCGCCCCGGGCGCCCCGGTGCGAGGGGCACCGCTCGGATCACGCCCCGGGTATCCACGGTCCGAGCAGATCCTAGCACGGCGTCGCCGGCTTGTGACGGTGCGGGCCTCGTGCTAGCGTGCCCCTCGCCGGGACCATGGGGCTCGAGATCGAGGTTACCGAGGTCGGGAACGGGGGCCGCTGCGTCGCTCTCCGCGGGCGCCTGGACTCCCAGACCGCGCCGGTTCTCGACGAGCGTCTCGAGCTCGTCCTGAAATCCGCGACCGCGCTCCTCTTCGACATGGCCGGCCTCGAGTACATCAGCAGCGCGGGGATCCGCGTCCTCGTCAAGGCGCGGAAAGCGCTGGAGGCCAGAGGCGGCGGGGTGGCGGTCGCCCATCTGCAGCCGCCGGTCCGGCGGGTCATCGACATCCTGAAGGCCGTGCCGTCCATCGACATCTTCGCCAACGACGCCCAGATGGACGCGTTCATCGAGCGGATGCAGCGTCAGGCGAAGCCCTGACCTCGACCTGTCACCTCTTGCGCGGCCGCTGATCTCGGCCCGTCGCTCGCCGACGCGGCACAGGGGGCTCGGACCCTGACCCCAAGGCTGTCACAGTGCTACTTCGCGGCCGCTGGAAACGCCGGCAGCTTGCCGGTGTCGCGCATGTCGTGCTGGATGACGACGGTTGCCTTCAGGTTGGCGGCGATCTGCTTCATGCGCTCGATCGAGGCGATCGTTGCGGCGCGGTCGAAGTTGAAGCTCGGCACTCCGCCGCTTTCATAGTTCTCGCGGAAGTGGGCCAGGTCGCCGGTGAGCAGCACCGGGCCCATGTCCTTCAGCCTGACCAGCAGGGAGCTGTGGCCCGGCGTGTGACCCGGCGTCCTGAGAATGATCACGCGGCCGTCCCCGAATACGTCCTTGTCGAAGGCCAGCGGCTCGACCTTCCGCTTTTCGTCCATCCAGTTCTTGAAGCCTGCGACATTGACACCTTGCATCGGTGTCGGCGAGGTGATCTGCTCCCAGTCGCCCTTTCCGATGAGCAGCGTGGCGTTCGTGAACGGCGCGAGCTGGCCGGTATGGTCACCGTGAAAGTGGCTGATGCCGACGTACTTGACCTGCTCCGGCGTGACCTTGAGTTCCTTCAGGCGATCCCCGATACCGACTTTCGAAGCGTTGGGACTTGTGCCAGGTGCGAAGCCGGTGTCCCACACCAAGTATTCGTCGCCGTGCTCGAGCTGGTAGCAGCTGAACGTGAACGTCAGCTCGAGATCCTTGCAGGCGAACGTGTCGGTGAAGCGCTGACCGAGGCTGGATCTGAATGTTGTGCTACGGCTCGACGCGCTCGATCTTCACGCTCCGGCGCGTGCGCGCGGACTCGATCATCGCTAGCGTGACCTCCACGACGCGCAGCCCGTCCAGGCCGGTTGCCGCCGGCTGGCCGGCGGTGGCCACCGCGCGCTGGAAATCCTCGATCTCGGCGACGTAGTTCGGCAGCAGCGCTTCCGGGTAGTCAGTGGTCTCGTTGATGGTGTCACTCGTGACCTCGAAGCGGCCCGTACGCGCTTCCCACATGGAGTGGTATCCGGTGATGAGCCCGGTGATCCCGTACACGCGGAAATCGTTGCGCGAGTCCGGAAGAAGGCGGCTCGCGACCACCTGGCCGAGCGTGCCGTTCCCGAAGCGCAGCGTGAGGCAAGCGAGTTGTTCGAGCGGCCGTGTGGCCGTCTGGCCGTCGGTGACAGCCGTGATCTCGTCCACCTCGGCGCCCAGCACGAAGCGGAGCAGGTCGACCGAGTGCACGCCGGTGCCCATCATCGTGGACGCGCCCCCGATCAGCTCCGGCGTGTCCCACCACTGCGTGAGCGGCGTGCGGGGCGGCGAGCCGTCGCGGCCGCGCACGCCGAATGCCCACTGCGCCTGGGCAAGCACGATGCGCCCCAGCGCGCCGGCGGCGACGAGCTCGCGCGCGCGTCTGTAGCCCGGATGCTGGCGCAAGTTGAAGGCCACGCCGAGCGTGACGCCCGCGCGGCGGCACGCCGTCAGCATTCGCGCGGCATCGGCGATCGTCGTGGCCATCGGCTTTTCGCACAGCACGTGCTTTCCAGCTTCCGCCGCCTGGACGACGTGGTCAGCATGCAAGGCGTTCGGCGAGGCCACGAAGACGCCGTCGACACGTGAGTCCTTGAGGAGGTCGCCGAGCTGACTGTAGGCGACGCGTGCATCGTGCTTCTGCGCGAACGCCTCCGCGCGGTGCTGATCGCGGCTATAGACGGCGACAAGCTCGCCGCCGGCGGCCGCGGCCATCGCCGGCGCGATCTTTACGTCGGGATGCTTGCCCGTGCTGACGATGCCCCATCCGAACATGGAGTCTCCTCGGGATCAGTCCGGCCGGTTGGCCTTGAGGAACGTGCGCACGTGCCGTACCGCGAGTGGGATCTTCTCCTTCGTGTTCTTCCACGGGAAGAAGGTCAGCTCGGACTTCGGGGCCAGCATCGCCGACTCGATGGCGGGCTCGTAGGGGTGCGAAGGGGTCTCGTCCGGCATGACCAGCACGGGCGCCTGGCAGCCCCGGACGACATCGCGCGGCACGCTGAACACGAAGTCGGCGTTCGTGACGTACATCCGGGTCAGGAACGTGTCGATCAGGTCCATCGTGAGGTCAGGCCGCTGCTTGACCAGCGTCGGCCCCCAGGTCTGCATGCTGTTGTCGTACATGGGGTTCGATTCCTTGCGGAAGCCGACGGGCTGCGACACGACCGCGGCGACGATGCGCTCCGGCGCGCGCTGGACCAGCTTCCAGATGAACGGGCCACCGATGCAGTAGCCGATCACCATGAAGCGGCGGATGCCCAGGTGATCCATGAGGGCGAGATGATCGTCGGCGTAGGAGTCCCACGGCCGATCGATCTCGAGCGGCCCGGAAGACTGGCCGCTGGGCGCGTTGCGTAGGTCGGCGGTGATGCAGCGGTACTCGTCCTTGAATTCTTCGATCGCGTTGAACGGCGCCCGGTCCGACATGAAGTCGATGGTCGAGTTCTGGCCCCCGCCGGGGATGACGAACAGCGGGAAGCCGGAGCCGGCCTCCTCGTAGTGAATGCGGACCCGGCCCTTCTCGCAAAACGCCATGTTGTTGTCCCTTTCGCAGCTGACTATTCAGCGCCGCAAATCAGTGGCCGAGGGCCTTGCGCAGGTCCTGGCCCTGGGACTTCCACCACTGGTGCAGGATCGTGATGTCGGTGCCGACGGAGAAGTGCCGGACACCCATGTCGAGGAAGTACTTCGCCTGATCCGCGGTGGCGATCTCGGCGCGGGGCGGCACGCCCATCTTGATGGCCGTTTCGAACACCCGGCGCTCCACCACCCGCAGCTCGGGCGAGTAACGCTCGCCGGCTCGTCCGATGCCCATCGAGTAGTCGGAGCCGCCCCACTGCACCATATCGACGCCCTTGACGGAGAGGACGTGCTCGAGCGTGTCGACCGTCCCCGGCTTCTCGATCATGATGGCCACGACGATGTCGCGCAGGGCCTGGACGTACTCCTTGGTGCCGCCATAGCCCATGTAGGTGAACCGACGGGTGGCCACGCCGTAGGTCCCCTTGTCCTCCGGGGTCTCCGCGCGCACGATGCGCACGCAGTCCTGAACGTCGGCGGCAGAGCGGCAGTCCGCGAACAGGATGCTGTGGAAGCCGGACCCGATCGCCCGCTGCGCGAGGAAGCCCCGCGGCTCCTGGTCGACCTTGAGCTGCATAGACATGTTGTAGATGTCCGCGGCGCGGGCCAGGTTGTCGAGGTCGTGGAGGTCGAAGGGGCCGTACTCGCCGACGAACTCGACGTAGTCGTAGAGGCCCGTGTGCCCGATGGCTTCCACGACGGACGGCCACGTGGTGTGAATGTGGGTGGACAGCGTGGGCTTGTCGGCCTTCAGGAGCTCGCGGAGCTTGTTGGGTCTCATGGCATCTCTCCTATCGTTTCCATCCCAGCCAGTCGCAGAGGGCCCGGCCCATGACCAGCTCGAGGTCGCGGCCCTCCAGCCAGGGCAGCTCTTCCGTGAACAGCGTGACGCACTGCCGCCACGGGCAGGGCATGCGCGTGATGTCGGTGCCCCAGAACCAGCGCGCGGGGCCGAAGGCGTCGTAGAGCCGGCGCAGGTTGTCGTGGATGTCGCGAAACGGGTAGGGCCGATCGGAGTAGCTCGGCGCGCCGGTCGCCTTCATCGCGACGTTGGGATATTTGGCGAGCGCGAGCACCTCCGTCAGATTCGCCCACCGGTCGCTCGGGCTCGTGTCTCCCCTCGGGCGACCGAGGTG
>DATIWG010000092.1:0-76990 GCA_035519555.1 Nitrosotalea sp.
GCGGTGAAGCGGACGCGGTTCGAGCCGTAGTTGAGGCCGCGCCGGCGCTTCTCGACCGCCATCAAGGTCGGGGCCAGCCGGGGGAGGAGCGAGAGAGTCAGATAGCCGTGGGCGATGGTCTTGCCGCCCGGCAGCTCCTTCTTGGCCCGCTCGACGTCGACGTGGATCCACTGGTGGTCGCCGGTGGCGTCGGCGAACTTGTCGATCATCTCCTGCGTCACCGTGAGCCACTCGGATGGGCCCAGCTCCTTGCCCACGTGCTGGAGCAAATCCTGGGGCTTCTCGACCTTGAGCATAGCGCTCCTCCCTCGGGTATGATCTGCGGGCGTCATTATCGCCCAGTCGCAGTCCCGGAGGAAAGCACGCGATGAGCTACGACGCTCCCTTCGCCGGCCTCAAGGTGGTGGATCTGAGCCAGGGGATCGCGGGGCCCTACTCGGCCATGCTGCTGGCCCAGTACGGCGCCGACGTGGTGAAGGTCGAGCCGCCGGAAGGCGACTGGGCGCGCGCGCTCGGCAAGCGCTACGGCGACATGAGCGCCTTCGCCATCGCCGCCAATCTCGGCAAGCGCTCCATCGTGCTGGATCTCAAGGAGGACGAGGGACAGGCGACGCTGCGCCGGCTCCTGGCCACCGCAGACGTCTTCCTCGAGAGCTTCCGGCCCGGGGTGGCGGCCCGGCTCGGCATCGGCTACCCGGACGTGGCGGCGCTGAACCCGCGGATCATCTACCTGTCGGTCTCGGGCTTCGGCCAGACCGGCCCAGACGCGGAGCGCCCCGCGGTGGACACCGTGTTCCAGGCCTTCACCGGTCTCATGTCGGTGAATCGCGGGCTCGACGGCATCCCGCACCGCGTGCCGGTGATCGTGATGGACATGGCCACCGCGCTCAGCAACTTCCAGGCGATGGCGGTCGCGCTCTACGCCCGCCGGGACGAGCCGCGCGGCCGGTACATCGAGTCGAGCCTCCTGCGCGGCGGGGCGACGATCCAGGCGGTCTCCATGATCCAGCATCACCTGGAGGACGGCCGGCCCCAGCCCGGCCTCACGCCGTCGGGCACCTTCAAGGCGAGCGACGGCTGGATCAATCTCACGATCCTGCGCGACGCGGAGTTCCCCGCGCTCTGCGCCGCGCTCGAGCTGCCCGCGGCGGGCACGGACCCGCGCTTCGCCACCAACGACCTGCGCTTCGCCAACGTCACCACGCTCAACGCGCTGCTCGAGCCCGCGTTCGCCCGTCGCACCACCGCGGACCTCTCGGCACGGCTGCGGGCCGCTCGGCTCATGCACCAGCGGGTGAACACCTACCTCGAGTTCCTCGACGATCCGCAGGTGAAGGCCACCGGCGCGGTGGCCTGGATCGAGCAGCCCGGGATCGGTCGCGTGCCGGTCCCGCACGTGCCGGGCCTGCCGCCGCTCCGCAGCGGGACTCCGCGCGCGGTGGCGCCCTCGCTCGACCAACACCACAAGGAGATCCTGGGCGAGCTGGGGTGACGACAGATTCGCCTCCCGCGTGTTTGCGCTCCACACTCTGCCAGCCACCCCGGACGAAGCCCTCAGGAGCTCCCTGTCGCTGGTGCGCACACTGGGGATGCGTTCCGGCCACGACGGCGACAAGATGGCGGGGATTGCGGCGAGGCCTGGTGTAACCGGTTCTCCGATTCTTGCCGAGACACTCACCTACGAGGCCCGCGTCGTGGGCATCCTGGATGCCGAGGAGTCGACGATCTTTCTCGCCGACGTGGTGGGTGGCGGCCGTCACCGAAGCGGCGAACTGCTCACGCTCCAGACCATGCGTGCGCACCTTAACGTCAAGTCAACGAAGCAAGGCGCCGACGAGGTCTGCCCTAGTGGATCGGGGAACCTCGTCGCGGCCGAACAACCATCAGGCGCGCGGCGGCGCCCCCCGGGGGTGCAGGACGCTGATCGCCCATCCCACGTCGAAGGGCTCTCCGGGCCAGAGGCCCGCCGTGCGCCCGTTCAGGTGAAGGCCCTGCGCCTCGTGACACGTCCGCAGCGCCTCGACGGGATCAGCGGGCACTGCGGCGGGTGGCGGCACCTCGGGCAGCGGCCGACCATCCGGCCGCCGGAACTGGGGGGCTCCGTCCGGCGCCGGCGCGACCTGGTAGCCCTCCTCGTGCACCGCTCGATGATGCCGCCGACAGAGCAGGAGGAGATTCGCCAGCGTGGTGGGCCCGCCCTGCGCCCAGTGCCGCACGTGATGCCCCTGGCCGACCCGCACATGGCAGCCCGGGAAGCGACACGTCCGGTCCCGGTGCTGCAGCGCCCGCCGCAGCGCGGGCGGAATCGTCCGCGTCCGGGCGCCGACCTCGACCACCCGCCCGTCCTCGTCGTGTCGCATCACCACGCGGCTCGCGTCGCACGCCAGACGCCGAGACGTTTCCGCGGAAACGTGGCTCCCTTCGTCCAGTACGGATTGGCCGGGTTGCGCCGGGTCCGCGAGCACCGCGGCGTCCACGTGGACCACCACCTGGTACCGCTCGCCGGGAGCGCCGGGATCCAGCTCGTGATGCAGCGCGGTCTCGGCCAGCAGCGCCAGCGCGTCCGCCTGCTGCTGTGCCCGGGTCGGCGCCGCCAGGGCGGGGTCAGCCGCCGGCGCGCTGCCCCCAGCGACGCGCGTCCGCTGGTTCAGCGTTTCCCGCGCGGCATCGAGCGCCCGGAGCAGTAACGCGCCCACGTCCGGCGTCAGCCGTCCCCGCAGGACCACCGTGCCGTCCTCGTCCTGGTACACGTGCAGGGCGCGCCCCGTGTGCTGCCGATTGGTCGCCCTGCCTTCGGCCAGCCGGTCCACCCGTCGCCAGCCGCGCACGATGCGCTCTACGTGGCAGGCCGTGCTCGCGCCCCCCACCGCCAGCAGGCGGGCCTCCGTCTCGGGCGTGGCCACGCGGGTCAGGGCGCGCACCTTGGCATAGGACAGCTCCCCGCGAGCCAGGGCCTCGGCCAGGCGTGGCAGCATCCCGAGGGCGCGCGCCACGCGGACTCGCTCGCGGGCGGCGCCCAGGTCGAGGCCCACGCGCCAGCTCAGCCAGTGGGCGCAGGAGCGGAAGCCCGTGTTCCAGCCGCCGCGGTCGTCGAAGTCGCGGATCAGCGCGAGCAGGCGCGCGGTGGCGGCATCCAGGTGCGCGGACAGCTCGGCGATCTCGTCGCCGAGCCGGTCGAGTGCCGCCACGCGGGCCGGCGTGGGAACCAGGGTGGGCAGGTGCGTCGCCATGACGAGTCCTCCTTCGGCTGGAGCGACTCTACACCCCGTGTTCGGCGCCGCCGGCGTTCGCCCGGGCTGCGCGATCGCGGGTCGAGAAGTGATTTTTGGTCCGGCCCCGCCCGACCGTGAAGCAGCCTGTCCCTGCGCGACGCTGGGATAACTTCCGCCGAAGGTTGCCGCCGCCGACCGAGTCACCCGGCCGAGGCTGTCAAGTGGAAAGGCGCGTGCGCGTCCGTCCGTCGACGCCTCAGCGAAAGAGGTCGATCAGCTCCTGCAGGGCGACCATCTGGTTGCCCTTGGTGGACGAGGGCACCATGATCAGCGTCTTCACCCCCGCCGCGTACCAGGCCTCGACCCCGTCGCGCACGTCCTTCGGGCTACCGTAGAGCGTGACCTGGGAGAGCCAGCGGTCGGACATGAGCGAGGGGAGCCTGTCCTCCTGGCCCGCCGCGATGGCCTTGCGGATCGCCTGCATCTCCTCCTCGAAGCCGGCCTCGATCCAGTAGTTCTGGTAGTTCGGCAGCTTCACGTAGCCGGTCAGGGTCTTGCGGTTCACCGCGGCGGCGGCGGCGCGGTCGGTGTCGATGCAGGTCGGCACCATGTTGCCGATGAAGAAGTCGGACCCGGTGCGCGCGGCGTCGGGCAGGGCCTTGAGCGACTCCGGCATGTGCGAGCGCGCCGCGTTGGCCCACACCGCGCCCTGGGCGATCTCGGCGGCGAGACCGGTCATCTTTTTTCTGAGGGTAGCGAGCGTGATCGGGGGCAGCTCGCCCGCCTGCTTGGCGCCCGCCTTCAGGTCCTGCACGAAGCGGCGCATGTCCTCGAGCGGCTTGCCCGGAGTGATACCGAGGCGATCGTGCGTCGGGCCGTGGCTGATGCCGACGCCGAACCGAAAGCGGCCGCCCGACAGCTCGTGGATCAGCGCGGCGGTCTGGGCGAAGTCGAGAGCATGACGGGTGTAGATGTTGGAGATGCTGGTGCCGAACTGGATGGTGCGGGTGGAGAGCGCGATCGCCTCGCAGAGGCCGAGCCCGTCACCCAGGCTCGGGCAGTAGAGGCCGCTGAAGCCCTCCTCCTCGAGACGCCTAGCCATGTCGATGGTCGCCTTGCGACGGCCGGGGACCGCGGCGAGGCTGACCGCGGGCTTGCGCGTCACGCCCACGGCACCGCTCCGCCCCAGCGGTTGAGGAAGGTGGTCTCCGACGTCGGCCGCCGCTTGCTCGGGCCGTACTTCACGGCCGGGTAGCCCAGCGGGATGCAGAAGTGGAAGGTCATCTCCTTGGGGATGTCGAACATCGCGTGGAAGCGGTCCATGACCTTGGCGTGCAGCGTGGTGGGCAGCGAGCCGATGCCGAGGGCGTGGGCGGCGAGCATCAGGTTCTGGCAGGCGGGAATCACCGAGTTGGCCCCGCCGCCTGGCGCGGTGAAGGCGAAGACGATGCACGGGACGTCCTTGATGTCCTCGGACAGGCCCATCGCGGAGCGGTGGTTCTTGTCGGTGAGGGGAATGTCCTCCGGCTTCGTCCACCTGTGGTCGTCCCAGCGCTTGGCCCACCAGGCTTCCTTGTAGAGCGCGCCGAACTCGCGGATCTTCGCGCGGTCGTTCACGATCAGGAAGCGTCCTACCTGGTTGTTGCCGCCGTTCGGCGCCTTCACCGCCGCCTCGATCAGGAGGTGGAGGTCCTCGACCGGGATGGGATCGGGGCGAAGCTTCCGGGTGGACCGCTGGGTGAACATGGCTTCGCCAATCGGCATCTTCAGACGGTCGATCTGCATGGGCGCACCTCCTGGCAGTGGGGTCACGAGCCGAGCACGCGCCCGAGCCAGCGGGCGACGTCGGCGATCTCCTCGGCGGAGACGGAGTGCGGTATCGGGTACTGATGCCACTCGATCGGATAGCCGAGCGCGGTGACCTGCTCGCGCGCGTCCTCGGCCATGGCCAGCGGGATCATCGGATCGTGGATGCCGTGCGCCCAGAAGATGGGCACGTCGCGGTTCACGGTGGCGGCCTCCGTGGCCAGGGTGCCGGCCAGGGGCAGGTAGCACGAGAGCGCGAGGATGCCGGCCAGCCGCTCCGGATACCGCAGGCCCAGGTGCAGCGCCATGGCGCCGCCCTGAGAGAAGCCCGCCAGCACGAGACGGCCGGGCGCGATCCCGCGCTGCCGCTCGCGGTCCACCAGCGCCTCGATCTGCCGCGCCGATTGGCGCACGCCCGCCTCGTCCTCGCGCCGCACGCCGGCGAGCGCGCGGACGTCGTACCACGCGCGCATGACGTGGCCCTGGTTGATGGTCACCGGGCGCAGGGGCGCGTGCGGGAACACGAAGCGGACGGCCGGCCGCGCGGGCAGCCCGAGCTCGGGCACGATCGGCTCGAAGTCGTGCCCGTCGGCGCCGAGGCCGTGCATCCAGACCACCGCGGCGGTCGGATTCGGGGCGGTCTCGATCTGGATGGCGTCCAGGAGATCGGTCATGGCCGGCGCACTAGCGGGCGGGTTTGGAGTCGCGGCCGTCGACTACCGGCACTCCTTGACCCAGTCCACGGCCTCGACCGAGACCCGGTAGGTCGCGCCGGACTCGCCCACCGGCACGTCGAACAGCGACCGGCCGCCCGAGAGCACGTCACCGACCACGCGGCGCCGGTAGGTGGCGGTGACCGAGCCGTCGGAGCCGACGCGGTCCACCCGGAGCGAGACGTTGGCGGCGTCCCGGATGTTGCTGTTGTACAGGTAGCCGACGACGCGCGCGTGGCCGCCCGCCGCGGGCTCCACGCTCCACTCCGGCCGCAGAGACGAGCCGGACGCCGCGAGGTCCTGCGCGCCGCCGCCGGCGGCCATCGCGCAGACCAGCCCGGCGGCCAGGACGAGGGCACGGGTCGACGTCGACATGACCGGAGTGTACCGCGGATCTTGCCTCGTGGAGTAGAGTACGCTCGTGACCCGATCTCGCTCCCGCTCCGCGCTCTCCGCCGTCCTCCTGTTGCTCCTGCTGACAACCACTGCGGCGGCGCCTGGGCCGCGGCTCGGCACGGCGGACCTGCAGGCGCATGTGACCGCCCTGACCGCGCCCGAGATGGAAGGCCGCGGCTCCGCCACACCGGGGGGCGACCGCGCGGCCCGCTACATCGCCGACGTGCTCGCGCGGTCGGGCCTCCGCCCCGGCGGTGACGGGGGCACGTTCTTCCAGGAGTTTCCGGTCGCGGTGGTCCCGAGCCTCGGGCCGGGGAACGTGCTCGAGTCGACCGGACCCGCGCCGCGAGCGCTCCCCGCGCCGCGAGCACTTGAGGTCGGGCGCGAGTGGACGCCGCACGGCGGATCGGCCACCGGCGAGGTCGCGGCCGAGCTGGTCTTCGTGGGGCACGACGACTACAACGGCGTCGACGCGCGCGACCGGGTCGCGCTCACGTTGTCGCGCGCGTCGCTGCCTCCGGGCGCCGAGCGCGCGTCCCGGCTCGAGCAGCTGATCATGGCGCGCCGCGCGGGCGCCCGCGCGCTGCTGATCGTCGACGACCCGCTCCCCGCGGTCGCCGCGACCGCGGCGCCGGTGGCCATCCTTTCCGGCAGTGTCACCCGGGCCGCCGCGGACACGCTGCTGGCGGGCTCGGGACGCTCGCTCGCCGACCTCCTGAAGCCCAGGCCGGGCAGGAGCGCACCGACGGCGGTCGCGACCGGAGTCCACGTGCATCTGCGCATCCAGCTGGCGACGGAGGAGCGCCGGACCGCGAATGTGATCGGGGTGGTGCCGGGCACCGATCCCGCCCTCGCGGGCGAGGCGGTGGTGATCGGCGCCCACTACGATCACCTCGGGCGCGAGGGCGCCGACGTGTACCACGGCGCCGACGACAACGCCTCCGGCACCGCGGTCGTCCTGGGCCTCGCGCAGTCGCTCGCCGCCTCCCCGCCACCGCGCACGCTGGTCTTCATCCTGTTCTCGGGCGAAGAGCTCGGCCTGCTCGGCTCCGACCATCAGGTGCGGAATCCGTCGGTGGTGCCGGTCGAGCGCATGGTGGCGATGCTCAACTTCGACATGGTGGGCCGCCTGGAGGGTCACCGGCTGCTCGTCGGCGGCGTCGACACCGGCAGCGGCTTCCGCGGGCTCGTGCAGGCCGCCGCGACCGAGGCCGGGCTGGACGTCGATCTACGCGCGGCCGGGACCGGCCCGTCGGACCACACGCGCTTCCACGACGCGGGCGTGCCGGTGCTCTTCTTCCACAGCGGCTCCCACTCCGACTACCATCGTCCGTCGGACACCGCCGACAAGATCGACGCCGCGGGCATGGCGCGGATCGCGCACCTCGGCCGCCTGCTGGCCATGCGGATCGCGGACGGGCCGCGCCCGGTCTACGCGCGCGTGCTGGGACCGAGCCCGCGGGGCCGCTCCGCGGAGCGCGTGGCGGGGGCTGGCGGCACCGGCGGCGCCTTCCTCGGCATCGCGGCCGACTCGCGGGCCGGGTGGGACGGTGTGCGGCTCGGCTCGATCGTGCCGGGCAGCGCCGCCGAGCGAGCCGGCCTGCGGGCCGGCGACGTGCTCGTCCGTCTGGACGACACCGGGCTGCAGCGCTTCTCGGACCTGCGCGCGCTGCTCGATCGCCACCGTCCCGGCGAGACCCTCCAGCTCGTCTACCTGCGCGACGGCCTGGATCGCGCGACCGCGATCACGCTCGGCGCGCGTCCGTGAGCCTGGCGCTGGCGGTGACCGGCGCCGCCTGCCACCTCCGCAACCTGCGCACGCGTCTGCCATTCCGCTACGGCGTGGTCACGCTCACGCACTTCCCGCTGCTCCACCTGGCCCTCGACGTGGAGGCGGCCGACGGGCGCCGGGCGCACGGCTTCGCCGCCGACAACCTGCCACCGAAGTGGTTCGACAAGGATGCGGCCAAGAGCTTTCGCGACAACGTGGACGACCAGCTCACCGCGATCGGCGTGGCCAGGACCGCCTACCTCGACGCGGGGCGCAGGCCGCGGCCCGTGTTCGATATCTGGCTCGATGCCTATGCGGAGTGCGCGCGCCGGGGGCCGGCGCGCGGACTCAACGGGCTCACCGCCGCCTTCGGCTCCTCGCTCTTCGAGCGCGCCCTGGCCGACGCCGCGGGCCGGCTGGTCGGGTCGGACGTCGTCGGCATGCTGCGCGACGACGTGCTCGGGATCCGGCCCGAGGCGGTGCACCGCGGGCTCACCCGTGACCATCTGCAGGCCTGGGCGAGCCGACCCGCACCCGACTCGATCGCGGTGCGACATACCGTCGGGCTGCTCGACCCCATCGTCGCGAGCGACGTGCCGGCCGGCGGCTGGCTGCGCGACGGGCTGCCCCAGACCCTGGAGGAGTGCGTGCGGGCGCACGGCCTGCGCCACTTCAAGCTGAAGGTCGGGGGCCGGGTCGACGCCGACGTGGACCGGCTCGGCCGGATCGCGTCGACCCTCGACCGGCTGATTCCCGAGCCCTACCTGGTGACCCTCGACGGCAACGAGCAGTACAAGGCGATGGCCGACTTCGCGGCGCTGGTGGAGGCGATCCGCGCGACGCCGGGGCTGGCGCGACTCTGGGGATCGACCGCGTTCATCGAGCAGCCGCTCGATCGCGGCATCGCGCTGGACGCGGCGGCCACCGAGGGCCTCGACGCGCTCGGGCGGCAGGTACCCATCATCATCGACGAGAGCGACGGCGACCTCGAGGCCTTCCCGCGCGCGGTCGCGCTCGGCTACCGGGGGGTGTCGACCAAGAACTGCAAGGGCATCGTGAAGTCGTTCCTGAACCGCTCGCTGGTCGAGCAGCTGAACGCGGAGCGGCCCGAGTCGGCGCCCCTGTTCATGAGCGCGGAGGATCTCACCAACGTGCCGGTGGTTCCACTGCAGCAGGACCTGGCCACGGTGCGGGCGCTCGGCATCACGCACGTCGAGCGCAACGGACATCACTACGTGCGTGGTCTCGCCCACTGCTCGGCGGGCGAGCGGGGCGCCGCGCTCCGGCACCACCCCGATCTCTACGCGGGCGACGCGGCCGAGGCGTGGCTGCGCATCGAGGGCGGGCGGCTGGCCGTGGGCTCGCTCGCGACGCCCGGCTACGGCGTGGCCTTCGATCCCGACCTCGAGTCGATGATCCCGCTCGAGCGCTGGACGTTCGAGTCGCTGGAGGCCGACCGCGCGGGCTAGCCGCTACCGGCGCGCGGCGTCGTCCGCGGAGGTCGCGGCGGCGGCCTCCGCCAGCAGCGTGTACTTGGCCAGCGTCCGCTCGGCGACCGCGGCGGGCCATTCACGCGCGTCGATCCACCCCAGCAGCTCGTCGAGCAGCTCGGCGAAGTGGGCCTCGTGCCCCGCGTCGAGGGCCGGCGGGACCACGAGCTCGTGGATGCCGGGGCCGAGGCGCCGGGCTTCGACGCCGGGCAGCTCCGTGCGCGCGGCGGCGAGTGCCTCGCCGAGGGCCCGCTCGGTAGCTCTGGCGTCGCCGCGCGCCACGACGGACACGCGCCGGCGGAACTGCGTCCCGGCGCTCTGCTCGACGCTGACCTCGGCGCTCCGTCCGCGGAGGACGACGCGGGAGGTGTCGCCGCCGCCGGGGGGCGTGGCGATCTCCCAGCGCGCGGCGGCGCGCGCGGTGACGCCGGCCAGCGCGTAGGTCAGCTCCGCGTTGCAGAAGACGCGCAGGGCATCGCCCTCGACGATCGGGCGCAGGGCGGGCGGCACCGCGCCCGCGCCGCTGACCCGTCGGAAGACGTCGATGGGCACGTGCGTGGACCAGCCGCGGGCGGTGAGTAGCCTGGGCGCCTCGCCCGAGCGGCCCGTCGCGTCGAGCAGCCACTGGGCCTGATCGACGAGGTGGGTGGGGATGTCCACCGCGCCGCCGCCCTGCACGCGCGAGTCGAAGTACCACCACGGGCGGCGCAGCGGGGCGCCGTCGACGCGCTTCTCGAAGTGGTGGACGCTCTCCTGCTCGATGGCCGGCGTCTCTGCGTTCACGAAGCCGCCGAAGATGTCGGGATCGTCCACCAGGCGCTTCACGAGCCGGGCGACGGCGTCGCGCCGGCCGGTCATCGTCTCTCGCACGATGGGCGGGCCGGGCAGGCTCGGGCGGATGTCGTCGAGGTCGCCCGGGTCCACCAGCCAGGGCTTGTCGGCCAGCACGTGCAGGCCGGCGGCGTGCAGGCGCCGGATCACCCGGGCCTTGCCGCCGTTCCGTCCGGCCAGCACCACGAGGTCACCCGGCCGCTCGTCGAGGAGACGGGCCAGGGGGTCCTCGGAGATCTGCACGCGGAGCCGCCAGCGGGTCGGGCGCTCGGCGCGCCGGTTGAAGCGCTCGACCCGCGCGAGGAAATCGTCCAGCTCGGGGCTCGCGGTGGCGTAGACGAACACCTCCGGCGCGACCCGTGGGTTCGCCTCGCGCAGGGTGAGCGACGCGTGGAAGTGGCCGGGCTCGAGGAAGGCCAGCGTGTGCACGGGCCGGAGCCTAGCACATCGAGTATCATGTGCCCGCCGATGACAGGCACCGGACACGTCCTTCACCGCTACCTGCCCGCCGCCGCGCTCTTCGTGGCGCTGATCGTCGCCTGGCAGGTCGCGGTGACCGTGTTCCGCCTGCGCGAGTACCTGCTGCCCGCGCCGCTGAGCGTGGTGCGCGCCATGACGGGCGACGAGATCCCGTGGCTCCGGCACATCGGGATCACGTCGGCGGAGATCGTGGGCGCATTCCTGCTTGCCGGCGCGGTCGGGGTGGCCCTCGGGGTGGCGGTGGCCTGGTCGCCGATCCTGTCGCGCGCGCTGGTGCCCTTCCTGGTGTTCGTCAACACGCTCCCCAAGGTGGCGGTGGCCCCGCTCTTTCTCCTCTGGCTGGGCTACGGCGTGCTGCCCAACATGCTGATCGGGGCACTGATCGGGTTCTTTCCGGTGGTGATCAACACCGCGGTCGGCCTGACCCAGGTCGACGAGGAGCTGCTCGACCTGGGGCGCGTCTTCAACGCGCCGAAGTGGAAGGTCTTCGCGACGATCCGGATCCCCAACGCCTATCCCTACATCCTGAGCGCCTTGAAGATCACCGCGACGGCGGCGGTGGTAGGCGCCATCGTGGGCGAGTTCGTGGCCTCGCAGCAGGGCCTCGGCTACGTGATCATCACCACCCAGGGCAGCATGAACACGCCGGTGGCCTTCGCCGCGCTCGTCTGGATCTCGGCGGTTGGGCTGGCGGTGTACGGGCTGGTCGTGCTGGCGGCGCGGCGCATCGCGCCATGGGCGGAAACCGTGGACTAAAGGAGAAACCGTCTATGAAGCGCTCGTCGAATCGTGCCGTCCTCTCCGTCACGCTCCCCTTCGTCATGCTCGCGATCGTCGGCCTGGTGGTGCCGCTCGGCCTGGACGCGCCCTCCGCACAGACCGCGCCGCAGAAGGTGGTCTTCGCCCTGAACTGGTTCCCGGTCGGCGACCACGCCGCCTACTGGGTAGCCCTGGAGAAGGGCTACTACAAGCAGCGCGGGCTCGACGTCGACATGCAGAACTCCAAGGGCTCCGGCGACTCCATCGCCAAGGTCGACACCGGTCGCGCCGACGTCGGCCTGGCCGACAGCGCGGTGGTCATCGCCTCCGCGGCCCGGGGGGCCAAGGTCAAGGTGGTGGGCATGGTGTTCGACAAGAGCCCGCTCAACGTGTGGAGCCGGAAGGACGCCCCGATCACGAAGCCCAAGGACCTCGAGGGCAAGAGCATCGCCGCGCCGCCGGGCGACGGGCAGCGCCAGATGTTCCCGGCCTTCGCGCGCCTGAACGGGATCGACCAGACCAAGGTGACGTGGGTGAACGTGGAGCCGGCGGCCAAGGTGCCGGCCCTGGCCGAGAAGCGGGTGGACGCGGTGGCCGACTACACCACCGGGCTGCCCTTCTACGAAAAGGCCATCGGCAAGGGCAACGCGATCATGCTGCCGTGGGCCGACCACGGGTTCGACATGTACAGCATGTCGATCATCGCGAGCGAGAAGACGATGAAGGAGCGCGCCCCGATGCTGCGGGCCTTCCTCGAAGCCTCGTACCTGGGCTGGCGCGACGTGATGACCGACCCCAAGTCGGCGCTCGAGATCTTCAAGAAGCGCGTACCCGAGATCGATCTGGCGATCATCGAGCCGAACATGATGATGGGGCTTGAGCTGATGAAGACCGACCGCTACGCCAAGAACGGTATCGGCTGGATGGAGGAGAAGAAGATGTGCGACTCGGTCGAGCTGGTCAACACCTACATGGGCGTGCCGACCAAGGTCGAGTGTAAGGCGGTCTACACGAACGAGTTCCTGACCAAGGTGGAGCTGCCCAAGTCGGCGCGCTGACCGGCGCCGCGTGACCGATCTCATCCGCCTCGACCGCGTGGGGATGACCTACACGACGGCGACCGGCGCGGTCGAGGCGCTTCGGGACATCGATCTCGCGGTGGGCCGCGGCGAGCTGGTGGCCATCGTGGGGCCGTCGGGCTGCGGCAAGTCGACGCTGCTGCGCATCATCGCGGGGCTGCGGCCGCCGAGCCGCGGCCGGGTCGAGGTCGACGGCTGCCCGGTGGCGCGGCCGTTGGCGTCGGTCGGGATGGTGTTCCAGGCGCCCGTCCTGCTCAAGTGGCGCACCATCGAGTCCAACGTGCTGCTGCCCGCCGAGCTCTCCGGGCTCGATCCGCGCGCCTACCGGGCCCGGGCGGGCGAGCTGCTCCGCCTGGTGGGTCTCGCCGAGTTTGCGCAGAAGCTGCCGCGCGAGCTGTCGGGTGGGATGCAGCAGCGCGCCTCGCTCTGCCGGGCGCTGTTGCTGGACCCGCCGTTGCTGCTCATGGACGAGCCGTTTGGGGCGCTCGACGCCATGACGCGCGACGAGATGAACCTGGAGCTGCTGCGAGTGTGGGGTGAGGGCAGTCGTGAGCGCAAGACCATCGTATTCGTCACCCACTCGATCCCGGAGGCGGTATTCCTCGCCGACCGCGTGGTGGTCATGACGCCGCGCCCCGGGCGCCTCGGCCGCGTGCTCGACGTGCCGCTGCCGCGCCCCCGCACCGTCGCCACGCGCGCCCACCCCGATTTCGGCCCCCTCACCCTCGCCGTCCACGAATCTCTCGGCTAGGGGTCAGGTCTTACATTCCGACATTTTTTCAGACCGGCGGGTGAGTCGCCGCGCGCTCAAAATGTCGGAATGTAAGACCTGACCCCTCTAAGAGGCGAGGGTGCCGCCGTCTACGGCGAGGATGTGGCCGGTGACCATGGTCGAGGCGTCGGAGGCGAGGTAGAGGGCGGCGCCCACCAGCTCGTCGGGCGTGCCCATGCGCCCGACCGGCACGCGGCGCATCGCGCGCTCGGCGTAGCCGGGCTCGCGATGGATCAGGTCGCCGATATTGCTCTCGAACCACGACGGGGCGATGGCGTTCACCCGCACGTTGTGCGGCGCCCACTCCACTGCGAGCGCGCGCGTCAGCATGACCACGCCGCCTTTGCTGGCCGCATAGGCCACCGTGCCGGTGAGCCCGATCTGCCCGGCGATCGACGCGACGTTGACGATGCGCCCGCGCCGCCGCGCGAGCATGCGCCGGCCCACGATCTGGCAGCCCAGGAAAACGCCGGTGAGATTGACCGCGATCACGCGATGCCACTGTGCCTCGGGAAAGTCGGCGGCGGGGCTGCGGTGGGTGATCCCGGCGCTGTTGACGAGCGCGTCGATGGCCCCGAGGCGCTCCTCCACCTCCGTGGCCATCCGCTCGACGCTCGCCGCGTCGGCCACGTCGACGGCCATCGCGAGGGCCTGGCCCCCCGCCTTCGCGATGTCGTCGGCTACCCGCCGGGCCTGGTCCGCGTTGGCGTCGGCCACCGCCACCGCCGCGCCGGCCTCGGCGAGACCGCGCGCCATCGCCGCCCCCAGCCCGCCCGCGCCGCCCACCACCACCGCGACCTGGCCGTCGAGCCGGAACAGATCGAGGCTGGTCATGCTCGCGGGGCCGGCTGGATCATCTCGAGCGTGATGTCATCGGGATCGAAGAGGTAGACGCCCTTGGCCCCCGCGTTCCGCCCGTGGGTGATCGGGACCGGCGCCGACTTGAAGCGCACACCCTTGGCGGAGAGCTCGGAATAGGTCGCGTCGATGTCGGCGACCATGAAGGCGACGTGACCGTTGCCGGGGTTGAACGTGTTCGCGTCGCCCCGGGTGCCCCGCGGCCGTCGGTACTCGAGCAGCTCGATGTGGTGACCGGGCGCGCCGTCGCCGGCCCGAGGCAGTCGCAGCAGCGCGATGCGCAGCTCGGCGTCGGGATAGGCCACGATCGCGCGCAGGTAGGGCTGGCTGCTGTCCCACTGGGCGATCAGCTCCAGGCCCAGCAGGTCGCGATAGAACGCGATCGAGCGATCCAGATCGCTGACGGTGAGCCCGGTGTGCAGGATCCCGGCGACGCCCATGTCTCCCTCCGGTTCGGGGTCAGGTCTTGCATTCCGACATTTCTACGCGGGTCGGACCGGATGCACAAACGAAAATGTCGGAATGTAAGACCTGACCCCCAGTTGACAAGTCGCAGCACTCATCGCAGAGTCTGGGCACCCGACACCCACCCGCTCGTTCCTGGAGGTGCATGTATGGCGCGTCGTGTGTTCCGGCTCATGACCGTGTTCGCGGTGGCGGTAGTGCTCATGATCGCAGCAGCGCCCGCCGACGCACAGAAGAAGGGCGGCGTGCTGCGGGTCGGCAACCTGGGCGAGCCGCCCGCGCTGGACGCGCACTGGACGACCGCCAGCATCACCGAGACGCTCACCAATCACATCTACGAGGGGCTCTTCAGCCTCGATCGCGAGAACAAGCCGATCCCGATGCTCGCGGAGAGCTACACCGTGAGCAAGGACGGGCTCACCTACACCTTCAAGCTGCGGTCGGGCGTGAAGTTCCACAACGGCAAGGAGATGACCTCCGACGACGTGGTGGCGTCACTCACCCGCTGGGGCAAGCAATCCATCTACGGCAAGGCGCTCTTCGCCCAGGTGGCCGAGCTGCGCGCGGTGGACCCGCTGACCGTGGAGATGAAGCTCAAGGAGAAGTCGGCCATCGTGCTGATCTCCCTCGCGGTGCCGAACAACTTCGGGGCGATCTACCCCAAGGAGATCGCCGAGAAGTTTCCGCCGGAGGTGAAGGTGACCGAGTACGTGGGCACCGGGCCCTACAAGCTCGCCGAGTGGAAGCCCGACCAGTACATCCGCATGGTGCGCTTCGACGACTACAAGTCGCGCAGCGAGAAGCCCAACGGCTACGGCGGTGGCAAGACCGCATGGCTCGACGAGATTCGCTGGGTGCCGGTGCCGGAGGTGGCGACGCGTGTGGCTCAGGTGGAGACCGGCGAGCTCGACTTCGCAGACGACCTGAACCTGGACGCCTACGACCGCCTGAAGAGCAACCCCAACGCGCATCCGATCATCTCCAAGCCGTACTACTGGCTCGTGGCCGTCTTCAACAAGAAGGAAGGCCTGATGACGAACCAGAAGCTGCGGCAGGCCTGGCAGGCCGCGATCGACATCGAGCCGATCATGAAGAACGTGGCGGGCGGCAAGAAGGAGTTCTACCGGATGGACAGCAGCCTCGCGCCCGTCGAGATCAGTGCGTGGCACACCAAGCTCTCCGGGCTGCCCTGGGACGAGCACAACCGCGACAAGGCCAAGCGGCTCCTGCAGGAAGCGGGCTACAAGAAGGAGCCGATCCGCTTCATGACCACCCAGGAGTACAAGTGGATGTACGACTTCGCGCTGCTCAGCAAGCAGCAGCTCGAGGACGTGGGCTTCAACATCGACCTGCAGGTGGTGGACTGGGCCACGCTGGTCAAGCGGCGGAACAACTCCAAGGAGTACGACGTCTTCACCACCGGCATGGGCGCCTTCTACGATCCGACCCACCACATCTATCTCACCGCGAGCTGGCCGGGCTGGACGACCGACGAGGGCATCCTGAAGCTGCAGAGCGAGCTCGCGCGGGAGACCGACCCCAAGAAGCGGATGGCGCTGTGGGAGCAGCAGACGCGCCAGTTCTACGAGAAGGTGCCGGTGATCCGCTACGGCGACCTCTTCGGCCTGCGCGCGGCCCGCAACACCGTGAAGGGCTTCAACGAGTCGACCGAGCGCATCCGCTTCTACAACGTGTGGCTGGAGAAATAGGTTGGCGAGGTGCAGCCGAAGGCGAGCCGAGCGGATAAATAATTGAGGGGGCAGCCCGTCCGCGGCGCGGCCTGACCCGCCCTCGTGTTCGCGTACCTAGTAAGACGCCTGCTCGCCGTCATCCCGGTGATGGCGGTCGTGGTGACGGTGGTGTTCCTGCTCATCCACCTGATCCCGGGCGATCCGGTCAGCGTGATGCTGGGGCCCGACGCAACGCCGACCCAGATCGAGGCGACGCGTCGCTCGCTCGGGCTCGACCGCCCGATCTACCAGCAGCTCGTGGGCTTCTACGGGCGGGTCCTGCGCGGGGACCTCGGCCAGTCCTATTTCCTGGACCGGCCGGTGGTCACCGCGATCGTCGAGCGGGCCGAGCCCACCCTGATGCTGATGGCCTGCGCACTGCTGGTGGCCGTCGCGATCGGGGTGCCGTCGGGCATCGTGGCCGCGGCCCACCGCGGCTCGATCTGGGACCGTGTGCTGATGATCGGCTCCCTGCTCGGCGTCTGCATTCCCGGCTTCTGGCTGAGCCTGAACTTCATCTATCTCTTCGCGGTGCGCCTCGGCTGGCTCCCCGCCGCGGGCTACGCGTCGCTCTTCTCCGAGCCGTTGAGCGCCCTGCGCTACATGGTCCTGCCCGCGGTCTCGCTCGGCTTCAGCCAGTCCGCCTTGATCGCGCGCATCAGCCGCTCCTGCATGCTGGAGGCGCTCCAGCAGGACTACGTACGGACCGCGCGGGCCAAAGGTCTGCCCCAGCGGTCGGTGACCTACGTGCACGCCTTCCGCAACGCGCTCGTGCCGGTGGTGACCGTGATCGGGGTGACCACCGCGGTGCTGATCGGCGGCGCGGTCATCACTGAGATTGTTTTTAACATCCCTGGGCTGGGCCGGCTCGTGATCTCTGCGATCCTCCGCCGCGACTACCCGGTGGTGCAGGGCGTGGTCCTGGTGACCGCGGCGACCTACGTGATGATCAACCTGGCCGTCGACGTGCTCTACGCCTTCATCGACCCGCGCATCCGCTATGACTGAGCCCCTGACCGAGCGGCAGCGCTGGGTGCGACGGCTGGGCCGCAACGGCGCGGTGGTCACCGGGGCGGCCATCCTGCTCGTCCTGGTGGCGGCGGCCCTCCTGGCCGACGTGGTGTCCACCCACAACCCGACGCGCCTGGTCCCCGCGAACCGGCTCAAGCCGCCGAGCGCCCAGCACTATCTCGGCACCGACGAGTTCGGGCGCGACGTCTACAGCCTGGTGCTGCACGGCAGCCGCATCTCGCTCCTGGTCGGGCTCACCACCATGCTGCTCACCTCGGCGGGCGGCATCGTCATCGGGCTCACCGCCGGCTACTCCCGGCGGCTCGACGTGCCGGTGATGCGGTGCATGGACGGTCTCATGGCCTTCCCGGCCATTCTGCTCGCGATCGCCCTCATGGCCGCGCGCGGACCCGGGGTGTGGAACGTGATCCTCGCGCTCTCGGTCGTGTACATGCCGCGCACCGCCATGCTCATCCGCAGCACGGTGCTGAGCCTGCGCGAGCTGGACTACATCCAGGCGGCCCGCGCGCTCGGCCGGCACGACAGCGCCATCGCGCTGCGTCACATCCTGCCGAACTGCGTGGGCCCGCTCCTCGTGCAGGGCAGCTTCGTGTTCGCCTACGCGATCCTCGCCGAGGCCATCCTGGGCTTTCTCGGCGTCGGCGTGCCGCCCTACGTGCCGTCGTGGGGCAATGTGATCGCGAGCGGCAAGAACGTCATCCGCGAAGCGTTCTGGGTGAGCCTGTTCCCCGGCCTGGCCTTGACGATCGCCGGCCTCAGCCTCAATCTCCTGGGCGACGGCCTGCGAGACGTGCTGGACCCGCGGCTCCGAGTGCGGTAAGAAGAGGGCACCGCGCGATGCGACACGGATCGTCGTCGAGAAAAGAGGAGAAGCCCATGCGAGCGATGGACTCGAGACAGCCGTCCCTCCTGGAGCCCACGGCGCCCGCGCGCACGATGCGCACGCGCCCGAGGACGCTCGCGCGGCCCGCCCGCAGCGCGGTGGAGATCGTTCGCCACGCCGACGGGCCGGTGGAGGTCAAGGTCTCCGGGCTCGTCGACGGAGCGGAGCGCCGCATCCGGCAGTGGCAGGGCGTCGCGGCCTCGCTGTTCCTGATCATGGTGGTGGGCGCCGCGCTGTCGATCGTGGTGGTCGCGCTGCGGTGGGACTACGAGCGGGGGCGCACCGTTCAGATGCTCCAGGCCGACCTGCAGATGGCGCGCGTCCGGGAGCGCTGCTGGGAGGCGCTGGCGCGCTTCACGCCGCGCAGCGCCGACGACGTGGTCACGCCGGCCAAGCGGGACGGCTGGGTGGCCCGATGCACGAGCGGCGAGCTCGATCGGGTGAACGCCAAGCGATGAAAGGGGAGCACATGCACCAGCCGATGGAGGCGGTTCACGCCGACGACCGGGAGTGGGAGACGCTGCGCTGGCCGGGACAGTGGAGCAAGATGCTGTTCCATCCGCGGGCGGAGCGGCCGACCGAGCCGAACGCGGGCCTCGTGCGCTACGAGCCCGGCTCGCACCATCCGTTCCACAAGCACGACTTCGCCCAGGTCTGGTACATCCTGGAGGGCGAGTTCCAGATCGGCGATCGCCTCTGCACGCCGGGGACCATGCTCTTCTACCCGGACCCGCACTTCGAGGAGCCACTGTCCACCAACACCGGCGGCCTGATGCTGTTCGTGCAGTACCAGGGGCCGACGACGGGCGGACTGCCGGTCTACGACGGGCGGTTCAACATGAAGGCGCGCCGCGCCATCGCCGAGGAGAACGTGGAGCGGTAGCTAGAGCGCGGCGACCTCGACGCGGCAGTCGTTGTAGCAGGCGCCCCCGCAGATGTCGGCGTGGTGCCCCGGGGCCAGCGCGGACACGGTCTGGCCGTTGTCGCTGGTCTTCATCCACGCGCCCTTGAGGCTGCACAGCACGCCCGGCCGGATGTCGCTCGTGATCCGGAGCGGCAGGTGTACCTCGCCCAGATCGTTCCACACCCGCACCATGATCCCGTCCGCGAGCCCGCGGGCCCGCGCGTCGTCCGGGTGCATCTCGAGCGGCGGCGTCGCGTCGCCCGGCTTGAGCCCGCCGAACGTGGACGTGATGCGCTCGTCCGACGCGGGCGTGATGAGGATCAGCGGGAACGGCGTCTCGTAGGGCCGGTAGGTCGGCAGCCGGCTACCGTATTTCTGGTCGAGATATGGAGAGACGAGCTCGACCTTGCCGGAGGCCGTCTTGGGGAAGACGTTCTTGAAGAGGATGGCCGGCTCACCCCCGATGGTCATCGCGGTGGCCCGGTCGGTGGGCAGCCGGCTCGGCGCCACCCCGCCGAGCCGGGGATCGCTGCCGTCCACCGCGTCGTCGATGAGCTGGGCATCGCTCGCGGTGAAGATCGGGTCGTTGAATCCGAAGCGCGCGGCCAGGCGCCGGAAGATCTCGGTGTTGGGCAGCGACTCGTGCTGCGGGCGGATCACCGGCTCGGCGCGCTGCAGCCAGTGCTGGCCGTAGGCCGCGTAGATGTCGTCGTACTCGAAGTGGCTGGAGGCGGGCAGCACCACGTCCGCGTAGGCCAGGCTGTCGGTCATCACCACGTCGCAGCCCACCGTGAACAGATCCTCGCGCGCGAGCCCGCGGCGCATGCGGTTCTGGTCCGGGTGCACCACCAGCGGGTTGTGGTTGTAGATGAACACCGCCTTGATCGGCGGCGACAGGGTCGGATCGAGCAGGTGCGCGCCCACGTCCACGATGTTCAGCGTGCGGGTCCCCGGGGGCAGCAGGTCGGGACGCTGCAGCCGGGCCGCGGTCTTGGGGAAGACGAAGCCGGCCCCGTTGACGAGCCCGCCGCCCGGCACCCCGAACTTCCCGGCCAGGGCGGGCAGCGCGAAGATGGCGCGGATGCCGCTGCCCCCGTTCTGGTTTCGCTCGAGTCCGTTGCCCACGCTGATCGAGGCGGGCGAGAGCGTGTGGTACCACTCGGCGAGCTGGCGGATCTGCGACTCCGGCACCTGGCAGATGCGCGCGGCGTCCGCCACCGAATAGCGGCGCGCCTCGGCCATGAACTCCTCCACCCCGGCCACGTGACGCTCGATGAACGCGCGGTCGAGTGCGCCGCGCCGCTCGAGCTCGGCGGCCACCGCCCACGCCAGCACCACGTCGGTGCCGGGCTTGAGCGCGATGTGGAGATCGGCCTGCTCGGCGATCTTGATGCGCTTGGGATCCACCACCACGACCTTGGCCCCGTCGCGCCGGGCCGCGTTGATGATCGGGGTGAGGTGGAGGTTCGACCACGTCACGTTGTTGCCCCAGGCGATCGTGAGCTTCGAGTGCCGCACCTGCTCGGGCGCGATGCCGGGCGTGGTGCCGAAGGTGCCGAGCCAGGCCTGGGTCCGGATGCCGCCGCAGAGCGGCGGGCGATCCAGGAGGGAGGCGCCGAGCCGGTGGAAGAAGCGCAGGTCCATCGACGCGTAGGCCAGCATGCCGTGCGGCCCCGCGTAGTTGAGCGGCATCACCGCCTGCGGGCCGTGGGCCGCGATCACGCTGGTCACGCGCTCGTGAATGATGTCGAGCGCCTCGTCCCACGACACGCGCGCGAACCGGCCCTCGCCCTTGGCCCCCACGCGCCGGAGCGGGGTCTGGATGCGTCCGGGCCCGTGCACCCAGTCCGGGTACGAGCCGGCCACC
This sequence comes from Nitrosotalea sp., assembly GCA_035519555.1. Taxonomy (GTDB): domain Bacteria; phylum Methylomirabilota; class Methylomirabilia; order Rokubacteriales; family CSP1-6; genus CAMLFJ01. Next base: position 21,049 of record DATIWG010000092.1, read on the forward strand.
TTGGTGCAGATGACCCCGGCGGTGTACGGGTTGGCCCGCGAGCCGCGGATCTTGACGATCTTGGCGTCCTCGACGGTGACGGTGAGGCTGCAGGTATCGGGGCAGTCCAGCGGGCAGACGCTCGCGTGTTCGCTCATGAGCCGCATGGTAAGGCAAACAGCCCGCATCCGCCAGCCGGCCGACACTTGACAGCCGCGGTCGGGAGGTGCCCAATGGTACCCATGCGACGCCTCATCGCGCTCCTGCTGGTCGTGGCCGCGGCGACCACGCTCGTGGCGACGGTCGCGATACCGGCCGCGCACGCGGGCGGCGGGTATCATGGGTCGTCGTCGACGGCGACGAACATCGCGCTCGGACTGGCCTCCTTCGCGGTGTTCAACCAGCTCGTCGCCGCCTTCTCGTATCCCGGGCCGGCCTACGCATACGGCTACCCCGCGTACCCGGCCTATGCCGCGCCCGTGTACTACAGTGCCCCGGCAGTCTACAGTGCGCCCGCCACGGTCGTGGTGCAGCAGCCGGCTCCGGCACCCGCATACTCGCGGGTCGTCCAGTATCCGCACGGCCGCTACGAGCTGCGCGGTGACGGCGTCTACACCGCCTATCAGTGGGTGTGGATCCCGAACGCCCCGCCGCCACCTCCGCCGCCCGCCCCCCCAGCTCCGTAGGACCTTTTCACCGCCGTAAACAAGGCGGAACCTCCTCTCGTCTCATGCGGTGCAGGGGCGGCAGTCATGGCCCCTCAAGAGGAGACAACCCCATGAAACAGCTGATCGCGCTGGTCCTGGCCGCCGCGGTCTTTGCCCCCACGCTGGCCTTCGCGGGCGCGTCCACGGACGCCGCTCTCGGGCTCGGCGCATTTGCCGTCTTCAATCAGATCCTGGGCGGGGTCGGCATCTTCAATCGCGGGCCGGTCATGGCCCCGGCTCCGCCTCCGGTGGTCTACGCGCCGCCCCCGGTGGTCTACGCGCCGGCGCCGGTGGTCGTGGCGCCGCCGCCTCCGCGGTACGTGCCGGCGCCGCGGGTCGTGGTAACGCCGTATCCGGTGTACGTGCCCGCGCCGCATCCGGTGGTGGTCCACGAGCGCCCAGCGTTCTGCCCGCCGGGGCACGCGAAGAAGGGCTGGTGCTATTCCGCGTCGGTGCATCCGGGGTGGCGTTACTAGGAGCAACTCCCACCCTCTCCCTCCGGGCCTCGGGGGGAGAGGGTGCTACACTCCAGAGGCCATGCCGCCCTCGCGCTCACTCGAGCCCCGCGAGTGAGACGCGTCTCGCTCTTCCGGCTGATCGCCGCCTTCACCTGGACCGGTCTCTCGAGCCTCGGCGGCGGGCGTAGCGCCTACTTCCACGATGCGCTGGTGCGCCGTCGCGGCTGGATCCGTCACGATGAGTTCGTCCAGGACTTCACGCTCAGCCAGATGCTGCCGGGCCCGAACTTCAGCAACCTCGCGGTGGTCCTCGGCTACCGGCTGGCCGGGCTCGCGGGCGGGGTGTGGGGGCTCGTGTCCATCGTGCTGCCGGGCGCGGTGATCCTGGTGAGCCTGGGTGCGCTCTACGTGCGCGGCGACTTCAGCCCGAGCGTCACCCAGCTGATGCGCGGCCTGAGCGCGGCGGTGGTCGGGCTGGTAGCCGTGACCACCCTGCGCATCGTGCGCGGCTCGGTGCGCGGCGTTCGCGCCGTCGCGGTGGCCGCGCTCACCTTCGCGGCGGTCGGCCCGCTGCGCCTGTCCACCGTGGGGGTAGTGCTCGTGATGGCGGCGGCGAGCCTCTGGCTGCACCGCGACACGGGCTGATGGCCGATCTCGCACGGCTCACCTGGACGTTCCTATGGCTGAGCTTTCTCTGCGTCGGGGGTGGTCTCGGGGTGATTCCGGAGATGGAGCGGCAGACCGTGTCCATCCACCAGTGGATCACCGCGCGCGAGTTCGTCGACGGCTACACCCTCACCCAGCTCACGCCGGGGCCCAACATGCTGATCGCGGTCTTCGTGGGCTATCGCGCGCACGGGCTCCTCGGCGGCCTGCTCGCGGGGCTCGCCATGTTCCTGCCCACCTCGATCATGGCCATCGTCGTTTCCCATCACTGGAAGCAGTGGCGCGTCCGCCCGTGGGCGCTGCTCTTGGAGCGCTCGCTGCTGCCGGTAGGCGTCGGCCTCATGGCCGGCGGCGTGTACACCCTTGCGCGCACCGCGATTCACGACGGGGTGACCGCCACGCTCGCGGTGGGCACCGCGCTGGTGGTGGCCAGTGATCGCGTCCCGCCGGTCGTCGCCATCCTCGTCGCGGGCGCCATCGGCTGGCTACTGACCCGCTAGCGCCTCGGCCTTGACACGCCCGCACCCGGGGCATATGGTCGCCCCGGCTCGAAGGCCGTCGGCGTGCCCTGAACCCTCGACGAGGAGGTGTCCCATGCTCGGTCACCGATCTTCGATCTCCCGCAGCGTGGTGGCGGCGCTCAGCTGCCTCATCCTTCTCGCGATCGCCTCCGCGGTCTCGGTGACGGCCCAGCGTCTCGCCGACGGGCAGGCGCCGAAGTTCACCGTCGATCCCTTCTGGCCCAAGCCACTGCCCAACCGCTGGCTACTCGGCCAGGTGGCGGGGGTGGCGGTGGACGGCCTCGACCACGTGTGGATCGTGCAGCGCCCGCGCTCGCTCACCGACGACGAGAAGGGCGCCACGCTCAGCCCGCCCCGCAACGAGTGCTGCGTGCCCGCCCCCGCGGTGATGGAATTCGACAGCGAGGGCAACTTGCTCCAGGCCTGGGGCGGCCCGGGGCCCGGCTACGACTGGCCCGCCAACGAGCACGGCATCTTCGTGGACCCGGCAGGCAACGTGTGGCTGGCCGGCAACGGCGAGAAGGACAACCAGATCCTCAAGTTCACCCGCGACGGCCGCTTCCTGCTGCAGATCGGCAAGCCCGGATCGAGCGGCGGCGACGGTGACACCAAGAACCTGAACCGGCCCGCCGACGTGCGGGTGGATGCTCCCGCCAACGAGCTGTACGTGGCCGACGGCTACGCCAACCACCGGGTGATCGTCTTCGACGCGACCACCGGCGCCTACAAGCGCCACTGGGGTGCCAATGGCCGTCCTCCGGGCGATCCGGGCGTGAAGCAGTTCAAGAACCCGGTGCACTGCATACGGGTGTCGGCGGATGGGCTGGTCTACGTCTGCGACCGGATGAACAACCGCGTCCAGGTGTTCAAGAAGGACGGCTCGTTCGTGAAGGAGTTCATCCTCGCGTCCGCCACGGGCGGCAATGGCTCGGTCTGGGACCTGGACTTCTCCCGCGATCCGGCCCAGAGCTATCTCTACGCGGCCGACGGCGAGAACAATCACGTGTGGATGCTCTCGCGCGAGACCGGCAAGGTGCTCTCGCGCTTCGGGCGCAGCGGCCGCTACGCGGGTCAGCTGCACTGGATCCACAACATGGCGGTGGACTCACGCGGGAACATCTACACGACCGAGGTCGACAACGCCAAGCGCGTCCAGAAGTTCGTGTACCAGGGCCTCTTCCCGGTGGCCGACTGACCCCTCTCTCCATCTCCTCGCTGGGGAGAGGGCAGGGCGAGGGGGGCCGGCACGGTAAGATGGTGCTGCCATGCTCAACCCGGTCGAGCACGCTCCGCTCGCGCCCCATTGCACCCTCCGTATCGGCGGCCCGGCCCGCTATCTGGTCGAGGCCTCCGACGAGGCGGTCGTGGCGGAGGCCGTCGAGTGGGCGGGGGCGCGCCGCCTGCCGGTGCGGGTACTCGGCGGCGGCTCCAACCTGGTGATCGCCGACGAGGGCGTGGACGGCCTCGTGCTCAAGATCGCCCTGCGTGGAGTCTCCACACAGGAAGCGTCCGGCACGATGGAGGTGACGGCGGCCGCCGGTGAGCCGTGGGACGCGCTGGTGCGACACACGGTGGAGCGGGGCTGGGCCGGGCTCGAGTGCCTGAGCGGCATCCCGGGCCTCGTCGGCGCCACTCCCATCCAAAACGTGGGCGCGTACGGCCAGGAGGTGAGCGACACGCTCACCGCGGTGCGCGCGCTCGATCGGAAGAGCGGCGTGGTGGTCACGCTCGGGCCGGCCGAGTGCGGCTTCGGCTACCGCGACAGCCTGTTCAAGAGCGGCGCGCCCGGTCGCTACGTGGTGCTCGCGGTGACCTACCGGCTCACGCCGGGCGGCGCGCCCAACGTGCGCTACGCCGATCTCACGCGTGACCTGGAGCGCCGGGGCCTCGCGCGGCCCTCGCTGGCCCAGGTGCGCGAGACCGTGCTGGCCATCCGCCGCTCCAAGTCGATGGTGCTGGAGCCCGGCGACCCCAACGCGCGGAGCTGCGGTTCCTTCTTCCTGAACCCCATCGTCGACGGGGCGGCCCTCGCCGCGATCGAGGCGCGGGCGGCCGGCCTCGGGATGCCACGCTGGCCGCAGCCCGACGGCCGCGTGAAGCTCTCGGCCGCCTGGCTGATCGAACGTGCCGGCTTCACCCGCGGCCAGGCCGACGGCCCCGTCGGCCTCTCCACGCGCCACACGCTGGCCATCGTCTGCCACGACGGCGCCCGCGCCCGCGACGTGGCCGCCTTTGCGCGCCGAGTGCGCGCGGGGGTCGAGCAGCGCTTCGGGGTGCGTCTGCACCCCGAGCCGATCTTCTGGGGGTCGCTCGGCCTCGACTGATCGGCCGCCGCCTCTCGGTTGACCACGAAGGCCTCGGCAGGCTTCCGTCCTCCGAACGGCTACGGCCTGTATGCCATGAGCCGCCGGCGAAGCCCCCGCGGCCCCTGGACGGGCGAAGAGAAGGTGGGTACCTCGCGAATGCCGACCGTGAGGCGTTGACTTCGGCGCCGCCCGCGCCGTACTCTCGCCCCGCCATGAAGATCACCGCGGTCCGCGCCACCTGGCTCCGTGCGCCCATTCCCGCCGAGCACGCGCACGTCAGCGACTTCGGCCGCAACGACACCTTCAACATGTGCCTGGTCGAGATCGAGACCGACACCGGACTGGTGGGCCTGGGCGAGGCGAAGGCCGCGGTGGGCAACCTCGGCAACTACGCGGCGATGGTCACGCTGATCCGCGAGGAGATGGGGCCCACGCTGATCGGGCGCGATCCGCGCGACGTCACCGCGATCTGGGAGATGCTCTACAACGGCACGCGCGCCCGCTACGCGACGCGGGAGGGGCGCACCTTCCCCACCATCGGTCGGCGCGGCCTCGCGATGAGCGCGATCAGCGGGATCGACATCGCGTGCTGGGATCTGCTCGGGCGCTCGGTCAACCAGCCGGTGTGGCGGCTGCTCGGCGGGAGGTATCGCGACCGGATTCGCGCCTACGCGAGCGGGGGCTGGGCTCCGGTGGGCGCGATCGGCAAGCAGATGACCCAGTACGTCGAGCGCGGACATCGCGCGGTGAAGCTCCGGGTAGGGCTGCAGGACAAGAACGTGGACGACTCGGCGGCGCGCGTGCGCGAGGTGCGCGAGACGCTCGGCCCGGAGGTCGGCATCATGGTGGACGCCCACGGGACGTGGAGCGTGCGCGAGGCCCTGCGCTTCGCCCGCAAGGTGGAGGAGTGCGATCTCGGGTGGCTCGAGGAGCCGGTGTCGTCCGAGAACCTGGCCGGGCAGGCCGAGGTGCGCGCGGCCACCGACATCCCGATCGCGGCCGGCGAGAGCGAGCAGACCCGCTTCGCCTTCCGCGACATGATCGCGGCTCGCGCGGTGGACGTCTGCCAGCCCGACGTGGCCATCGCGGGCGGCATCACCGAGACTCAGCGCATCGCGGCGCTCGCGGCGGCCCACGACCTCACGGTGGCGCCGCACCTCTGGGGCTCGGCGATCCTCTTCGCGGCCGGGCTGCACCTGGCCGTCTCCACGCCGTGCGTGAACCTGCTCGAGTTCTCGCGCGGCCACAACCCGCTGCTCAACGACCTGGTCCAGGAGGCCGTCGCTTACGAGGACGGCTACGTGCTGGCCCCCACCGGGCCCGGCCTCGGGCTCACCCTCAAGCGGGACTTCGTCGAGCGCGTGGCGGTCAGGTCCTAGCCCGTCGCCGCGAGGCTAGCGCGGCTCGCCGGCCGCGGCGCGCAGCGCCTCGACGAAGGCGCGGATCCGTCGCGCGTTGGTGCCGAGGTCGCTGCGCCCCACCCGGGAGACCGAGCGCACGTCCACCCGGCTGCCCGTACCGTCGGGCTTCACCCGCACCACCACGTCGTCGCGGAACCCGAACCAGCGGGTACGATCGGTCGCCTCCAGGCGTCCCTCCGCCGGATCGGCCGCCACGATCTCCCAGCCGAGCCCGCGGGCCACCTCGGTAGCGCGCGCGATCACGGTCGCGGGTGGCGCGGCGAAGCGCGCGGGGCCGAGGTCCGGGTAGCCCGCGCGCTGCTGGGCGGCCAGGGCCGGCCCCGCGTACTCCGCGGAGTTGGGCGCGCCCCGGCGCAGCGGCAGCACCGCCACGAAGCGCGGAGGATCGTCGGGATCGGTGGTGATGTCGTGGATCGGCGGCACGCGACCGGCGCCGCGCAGGTGCCCGACCGGCACCGCGGCGACCGCGATGAGCAGGGCCAGGGACGCGAGCGCGAGCAGGATGGTGCGGCCGGTGCGCGCGAGCAGTGCCAGCACGAGGCCGGTCAGCACCACCACGATGACGAGCAGGCCCGTGTACAGCGTGACGCGGAAGATGACGAAGCCAGTTCGGAAATCCCACCAGTCCCAGCGGCTGCCGGCCCCGGCCAGCAGGAGCGCCAGCGCGCCCAGCACGGTGAGCGCGAGGCCGGCGCGGGCGATCAGCGAGGCGGCGCGGGGCAGTCGCTCCGGACTCACGTCGCTTGACACCCGAGCGGGGCGTGCCTAGAGTCGCGCCAGACACCACACACCGCGCTGGTCAGGAGGTCATCTCCCATGCTGTACGAGCTCCGCACCTATCACGTCATGCCCGGCCGGCTGCCCGACCTCAACCGGCGCTTCGCCGACATCACCATGGGCTACTTCAAGAAGTACGACATCCAGGTGGTCGGCTTCTGGACCAACGAGCTGGGCGGCTCCTCGGACCAGCTCATCTACATCCTCGCCTGGGACAGCCTCGCGGACCGCGAGAAGAAGTGGAATGCCTTCGTCGCGGACAAGGAGCGACTCGCCAAGTTCGCGGAAACCGAGAAGAACGGGATGCTGGTGCGCCGGCTCACCGCGCAGATCCTCCGGCCGACCGCGTACTCGCCGATGCAGTAGGTGCGGCGAGTCACGATCGGGCTCCTCCTCGCGGTGGGGCTGGCCGGCTGTGGCTCCGGCGCCTTCGGGCCCGCTTACACCGAGGAGGAGCAGGCCCAGTTCTGCGCCCTGCGCGGAGGCTGGTGGCGCCCCGACGAGCTGAGGGATGGTCACTGCGAGTTCGAGGCCGCTGGATTTATGTGAGCTGGCCGCCGCCGGCTCAATCCACGCGGAAGACGACGTCCGGGGTGAGCCCGCGCACGCTCGTCTGGCCCGCCAGGGCCATCGAGGTGCGCAGCTCGCGGCGCAGGATGTCCATCGAGCAGGCCACGCCGTTCGCGCCGTCGGCGGCGAGCCCCCACAGCGCGGTGCGGCCCACCGCGACCACGTCGGCGCCCCAGGCCACCCCCTTGATCACGTCGGTGCCGCGCGAGAAGCCGCCGTCGACCACGATGCTGGCCGCGCCGCCCACCGCGTCCCGCACCGCAGGGAGCGCGTCGATGCTGGCCTGGGTCGAGTCGAGCTGACGGCCGCCGTGGTTCGACACCCAGATCAGCTCGACCCCCGCCTCGATCGCGCGCTTTGCGTCGCGCGGAGTCATGATGCCCTTCAGACCGATGGGCAGGCGCGTGGTCTTGCGCAGCCAGTCCACGTCGGCCCAGGTCAGGCGCGCCGGATACTCGGGGTCGGGCGGGCGAGGATTGGGCGCCTTCAGCATGGCCTCGCGCGGGGTGAAGCGGGCCACGATGTCGCGCTCGCGCCGGCTGTACACCTGGACGTCGACGGTCAGGCACACGCACAGATACCCGGAGGCCTCGACGCGGGCGAGCAGGTCCGTGACCCACGCGCGGTCGCCCATGTGATAGAGCTGGAACATCTTGAGGCCGGGGCTCGCGGCCGCCACCGCCTCCACCGACCAGCCGGTGGCCCCGCTCAGGAACTGCAAGGTGTCGGCCTTGGCCGCTCCGCGCGCCATCTCCGCGTCGCCCTCCGGATGGAAGAGCACGAGGCCCCCCATCGGGGCGATGACCACCGGCCAGGAAAGCGGGACGCCGAGCAGTGACGTGGTGAGATCGATCTGGCGGACGTCGACGAGAATGTCCTGGCGGATCGCCAGCCGCCGCAGTGCACGGCGGTTCCGGCGCAGCGTGGTCTCGGTCTCGGTGCCGCCGGCTCCGAAGTTGTACGACGTTCGTGGGAGGCGCGCCCGGGCGGCGCGGTGGATCTCGGGCAGGGTCACGAAGGGCTCGATCATGGGCGGTACCATACGACTTCCCGATCGGCAGCGCAACGGAGGTCGGGACGCGCCGTGGCGCTGAAGCGCGTACCGTACCGGAGCCTGCGCGCACTGCTGCGTCGGGAGCTCGTCACCGAGGAGCATCCCCCGACCGCCGCGTTGATCCGGCGGCTCGCGCCGGTCAAGACGAGGGGATGGTTCACGCGTGCGGAGTTCCTGCTGATGTGCCGCTGGAAGAGCCCGCGGGCGCGCCGGCACTACGAGCGCAACACTCCGGCGCAGATCCGGCGCGCGGCGGCCGCCGCGCTGGGCGCGCGCAGCGAGCGGGAGCGGATCGAGCACCTGACTGCGCTGCCCGGCGTGAGCGTGGCCACCGCGTCGGCGATCCTGACCCTGATCGACCCGCGCCGTTATGGGGTGCTCGACATTCGCTGCTGGCAGCTCCTGTTCAGTATCCGCTCGGTGGGGGGGAATCCTCGCGGCCGCGCGTTCACGGCCGGACAGTGGGAGCAGTACCTGAAACGCCTGCGCGGGCACGCCCGGGCTCTGGGCGTGCCCGCGCGGATGATCGAGTACACGCTCTTCCACTGCCATCGCCGGCTACAGCGCGGCCGCCTCTACGACTGAGGCCGGCGCCCTCGCCGGCCCGGACTAGGCGGCGCGGACCAGGACCACCGGCACCGAGGAGTCGTGCAGGAGCCGTTCGCCGAGGCCACCGCGGGTGAGTCGCGACAGCCATCCCGGGCGACGGTCCGCGGTGACCACGATCAGATCGGCGTCGAAAGCCTCCGCTTCGGTGAGGATCTCTTCCTTCGGTTCGCCGAAGCGCACGACGGTCTCTGCGGGCACCGACCCGAGCCGCGCTTCCACGCTCTCGAGATAATCCCGCCCTTCCGCGGTCAGCCGCTCCATCTCCTGGTCGGCGAAGGCGACCACGCGCCCGGTGTTGCTCACCCGGTGCTCAGGAACCGGATACACCTGGAGCAGGCGAACGTCGCCGCCGCTGCCGCGGGCAAGATCGGCGGCCAGCGCTGCTGCCACCTCGGCCGATTCACTGCCATCCAACGGAACAAGAATGCGTTTAGCCATCATGATTTGGTCCCTCCTTCACACACCTTTGGATGGCGCAGCGCGCCCAAGAGATTCCAACCTTCCCTGTCGGGATTACCAAGAATCCATCGCGGGTCCCGCCGCATCACAATTCCCGGAAGGAGACAGCCATGGTCGAGATTCTGGTAGCCACGGTGATCGGACTGGTGCTAGTGGTGGGACCTCTCGTCTGGCGGGTGCTCCGGGATCGCAGCGAGTCGCGCGCGCTGTCGACCCGCGCCTACGTCCAGTCCCTCGTGGACCGGAAGCTGGGCGGCGAGTCGTTCGTGTCGGTGCAGGTGACGCCGCGAGGACTCTGGTCGCCGGGGCAGGTCGTCGTGTCGGTGCCCGGCGGCTGGGAGTGGATGCTCGAGGACGTGTGGCCGGTACTGCTGGCCCGCGTGCCGCGCGGCTACGAGCTCGTGGTCCGGCGGGGCGAGGAAGCTCCCGCACCCGCGCGATCGCTCCGCCGCGTCGCCTGATCCGGCCGAGCCCGGCTTGCCCGGCGGGTTCCCCCTCGCGTACCATCCACGCGGGGGGGAACCCACATGCACGTCGGGATGGCGGCGGTCTTCCAGAATCCGGGTAAGGCGCGGAGCGACCGCGACGTCTATCTGAACGAGCTGCGGCTCGCCGAGCTGGCCGAGCCCCTCGGCTTCCAGTCGGTGTGGGGCGTGGAGCATCACTTCACGGACTACACCATGTGCCCCGACGTCCTACAGTTCCTCTCCTACATGGCCGGTCGCACCCGCGGCATCCAGCTCGGCTCGATGGTCGTGGTGCTGCCCTGGCACGATCCGATGCGGGTGGCCGAGGAAGTGTCCATGCTCGACAACCTGTCGGGCGGCCGCTTGATCCTGGGCCTGGGCCGCGGCGCCGGCAAGGTGGAGTTCGACGGCTTCCGCCTCTCGATGGACGAGTCGCGGCCGCGCTTCGTGGAGTCCGCCGAGATGCTGCTGCGCGGGCTCGAGAGCGGCTACTGCGAGTACGACGGCGCCTTCATCAAGCAGCCGCGCGCGGCAATCCGGCCCGCCCCGTTCAAGACCTTCCGGGGGCGCACCTACGCGGCCGCGGTCTCCCCCGAGTCGGTGCGGATCATGGCCGAGCTGGGGGTGGGGATCCTGATCATCCCGCAGAAGCCGTGGAAGGAAGTCGCCCGCGAGCTCGACGCGTACCGCGAGGTCTACCGCCAGGTCAACGGCGTGGACGCGCCGCCGCCGGTCTCGGCCGGCTGGACCTTCTGCGATGTGAGCGCCGAACGGGCCGAGGCCATGGCCCGCCGCTACATCGGGGGCTACTACCAGACGGTGCTCGATCACTATCAGTTCCAGGGTGACCACCTCGCCCGGACCAAGGGCTACGAGTACTACGGCAAGATGGCCGAGAAGATCCAGCAATACGGTACCGACACCGTCATCGATTACTTCATGAACCTGCAGGTGTGGGGCACGCCCGATCAGTGCTACGACAAGATCCGGGACATCCACGCGCGCACCGGCAACAGTCACTACGTGGGCGTGTTCAGCTACGCGGGCATGCCGTACGAGGACGCCGAGCGGAACATGCGTCTCTTCGCCCGCGAGGTCACGCCGGCGCTGCAGAAGCTCGACACCGCGGCGGCCGCGCCCCCGCGGGCGGCGGCGGCCGAGCAGACGGGGGTCTCGCTGCTGGGCTCCTAGCCGCCGCGCGTTAGGCGGTCGCCCCGCCGTCCACCGGATAGATGCCGCCGGTGATGTACCGGGCGTCGGCGCTGCAGAGAAACGCGACCAGGGCCGCCACCTCCTCCGCGGTGCCGTAGCGCCGCAGCGGGATCGTGCTCGCCATCCGGTCGTGGAAGCCGGCCGGGTTCGCCGGACTCGCCCCCTGCTCGAGGGCGCGCACCATCGCGGTCTCGATCGGGCTCGGGCACACCGCGTTGACCCGGATGCCGTCGGCGGCGAGCTCCAGCGCTCCGGTGCGGGTGAGGCCGACCACCGCGTGCTTGCTGGTGGTGTAGGCGACGAGATGCACGCGCGAGCCGCGCAGCCCCGCGATCGACGCGGTGTTGACGATCGTCCCCCCGCCGCGCGCGCGGAGCAGCGGCGCCACCGACTTCATGCCGAGCCACACTCCCTTGACGTTGACCGCCATCACCCGGTCGAACACCTCTTCCTGGTAGTCGACCAGGGGCCGCACCTCGCCGAGGATGCCCGCGTTGTTGAAGAAGCAATCCACGCCGCCGAGCCGGTCGGCGACCGTGGCCGCATAGCGGGCCACGTCGGCGGCGCGGGTCACGTCGGCCTCGACGGTGACCCCGGCGCCGCCCGCCTTCTCCACCGCGGCCAGCGACTCCCGCAGGCCGTCGCGCGAGAGATCGACGAGGCCGACCCGCGCGCCTTCGGAGGCGAAGCGCACCGCGGCGGCACGGCCGATGCCGCCCGCGGCGCCGGTGATGAGCGCTACCTTCCCCTCGAAGCGCCGGCCGGCCTCGGGGGCCATCAGATCGCCGCCACCGCCATGATCTCGACCAGGTACTTGGGCGTGGCCAGCCGCGCCTCGACGGTGGCACGGGCCGGGGTATTGGCCGGCTCGATCCACGCGTCCCACGCCGCGTTCATGTCGTTGTAGAGACCCATGTTCGCGACGTAGATCGTGGCCGAGAGGAGCTTGGACTTGTGGCTACCGACCGCGGCCAGGTTCTCGTCGATCTTCTTCAAGATCTGCTCGGTCTGGCCCTTGGCGTCGGCCGAGGGGTCCGAGGCGACGATACCGGCCAAGTACACCGTGTTGCCGTGGACGACGGCCTGGCTCAGTCGGGGTCCGACACCATGTCGCTTGATGCTCATCGCGGTCTCCTTTGGTTGTGGGTCGTGGCTTGGCTGAACGCGTCCGAGCGGCGTATGATTCTGGCACAGTTCGGCCGTCGCGTCGGATTTTCTCCAGGCGGATCGTCGCGAGCCGGAAAGGACGAGCCCATGCGGATACTCGGCAGGATCGCGGTCGCGGCGGGTCTCCTTCTCGCACTCGTCGCGTGCGAGCGCGAGGAGAAGATGGTGCGCGAGGATCTGCCCCTGGCGCGCACCACCAAGGCCCGCACCGACGTGCAGACCCTCGCGACCGCGGTGAACACCTACCGGGTCACCTGCGGCGCCTTGCCGGAGTCGCTCACCGACCTCACCACGCAGACCACCGTCTCCGGCGCGCCGTGCGGGCCGGTGCTCGGGTCGATCCCGTCACCGCCCACCGGCTGGTCGGCCTACCTGTACGCGCGCCAGGGCGACTCGTTCACCGTGTCCTCGAGCAGTGGCGGGCAGACCGTCACCGCGCCCTAGCCGGCTCCATGATCGAGGTGACCCGGCGCGGTTTCGTGACCGGCGGCGGGGCGGCTGCGCTCGCCGCGGCCCTCGGCCGCCCGCGCCGGGCCGGTGCCCAGCCGGCCTCGGCGGGACCGCCGGATCCGCATCTGCTCGAGGATCTCGTGGCCGCGAACCGCATCCTCGCCGACCAGGGCGTGCTCGACGGCTATGGGCATGTAAGCGCGCGACACGATCGTGATCCGGGCCGCTTCCTGATGTCGCGCTCGCTCGCCCCGGAGCTGGTGACCGCCGCCGACATCATGGAGTACGATCTCGACTCCGAGCCGGTGGACGCGCGGGGCCGGGCGAGCTATCTCGAGCGCTTCATCCACGGCGAGATCTACCGGGCGCGCCCGGACGTGCGGGCGATCGTGCACAATCACTCGCCGTCGGTAATCCCGTTCGGGGCGACCGGGGTACCGCTGCGCCCGCTCTACCACATGAGCGCGTTCCTGGCCGCCGGGGTGGCGGTGTTCGAGATCCGTGCCGCCGCCGGTGGCGACACCGACATGCTCGTGCGCACCCCCGCACTCGGCCGCGCGCTGGCGCAGGCGCTGGGCGCGCGGCCGGTCGCGCTCATGCGCGGGCACGGGGCGGTGGTGGTGGGCTCGAGCGTGCCCCTGGTCGTGTTCCGCAGCGTCTACACCGAGATGAACGCGCGGCTGCAGGCGCAGGCGATGGCCCTGGGAGGCCCGGTGACCTATCTGAGCCCGGGCGAGGCGCAGCGGGCGGAAGCGGCGGTGGCGGGTACCGTGGGCCGCCCGTGGGAGCTCTGGAAGCAGAAGGTGAGGGGGAATCCGTGACCGCACTCCGAGACCTCGAGACGCCCGCCGTCACCGTGCTCCTCGACGTGATGGAGGACAACATTCGACGCGTGCAGGCGCACCTGGCCCGCCTCGGTGTCGCCAACCGCCCGCACATCAAGACCCACAAGATCCCCGCCATCGGCAGGATGCAGATGGCGGCGGGCGCGGTCGGGATCACGTGCCAGAAGCTCGGCGAGGTCGAGGTGTTCGCCGACGCGCGGGTGGCCGACGACGTGCTGCTCACGTACAACATCCTCGGCCCCGCCAAGACCGAGCGATTGATGGCGCTGGCCCGCCGGGTCCCGCGCCTCGCGGTGGTGTTCGACAACGGAGTGGTTGCGCGCGAGCTGTCCGACGCGGCGGGGCGGCATCGAGTGGACCTGCCGTTCCTGGTCGAGTGCGACACCGGATTCCGCCGCACCGGAGTGCAGACGCCGGACGAGGCGCTCGCGCTGGCCCGGGAGGCCATGGCCCGCCCCGGCCTGCGCTTCCAGGGGCTCATGACCTTTCCGAACCGCGACCCCGACACCCGCGAGTTCTTCGAGCGGGCGCTGGTCCTCTTCAAGCAGGCGGGAATCCCGGTGCCGGTGGTGTCGGGCGGCGGCACGCCCGCGCTCGCGACGGTGGATCGCTTCCCGATGCTGACCGAGCACCGCGCCGGCACCTGCGTGTACAACGACGCGATGGTGGTGTCGACCGGCACCGCCACCTGGGATCAATGCGCGATGCGGGTGCGCGCCACCGTGGTGAGCCGTCCCACCGACGATCGCGGGGTGCTCGACGCGGGCAGCAAGGTGCTCACGTCGGATCTCTACCACATGAAGGGTTACGGCCATCTCATGGAGTACCCGGAGGCGCAGGTGGCGCACCTCTCCGAGGAGCACGCGGTGGTAGATTTCTCGGACTGCGCGGAGCGGCCGAAGGTCGGCGAGGTGGTGAGCGTCGTCCCGAACCACTGCTGCGTGGTCACCAACATGGTCGACGAGATCTACGGGGTGCGGAACGGCGCGGTCGAGGTGACCTGGCCGGTGGCCGCGCGCGGCCGGGTGCGGTGACCGGCGTGCCGCGCACCGGCGCGGACCTCGTGGTGGAGGCCTTGGCCGCCGCGGGCGTCCGCCAGCTCTTCTCGCTCTCGGGCAACCAGATCCTGTCGCTCTACGACGCCACCCACGGCCGCGGCCTCTCGATCCTGCACACACGCCACGAGGCGGCGGCCGTGCACATGGCCGACGCGTGGGGGCGCCTCACCGACGAGCCGGGGGTGGCGCTCGTGACCGCCGGCCCCGGCCACTGCAACGCGATCTCCGCGCTCTACAGCGCGCTCATGTCGGAGTCGCCGGTGGTGCTGCTGAGCGGGCACGCGCCGGCGGCGCAGATCGGCCGCGGGGCCTTCCAGGAGATGGAGCAGGCCGCAGTGGCCGCCCCGGTGACCAAGGCCTCGTGGCTGGCCAAGGACGCCGCCCGGCTCGGCGAGGACATCGCGACCGCTCTGGATCTGGCGCGCGGCGGCCGCCCCGGTCCCGTGCACGTGAGCCTGCCCGGCGACCTGCTGGAGGCCCGGCTGGGCGACGGCGCCGCCGCGCCGGCGCGCGGAGCCCGGCGCGACGGGCCCGTGGCCGCGCCGGCGGAGAGCGTGGAGCAGACGCTCGCCCTGCTGGCGTCGGCGCGGCGGCCGCTCATCCTGCTGGGGCCCGCGATGGCGCGCGGAGCCCGGCGCGCCGCCGTCGCGCGGCTCGGCGAGGCGACCGGCGTGCCCGTGCTGGCGATGGAGAGCCCGCGCGGCTTCAACGATCCCTGGCTGCACCTGGCCTCCCCCTTGCTCGGTCAGGCCGACCTCCTCGTGCTCCTGGGCAAGAGGCCGGACTTCGTCGTCCGCTACGCGCAGCCGCCCGCGTTCGCCGCGGATTGCCGCGTGATCCAGGTCGACGCCGACGCGGCCTCGCTGCGCGCGGGCGCGCTCGGCATCGTGGCGGACCCCGGGGTCGTGGCCGATCAGCTTGCGACGGCCGCGCGCGGGCGGGCCTGGGGGCATCGCGCGTGGGGCGAGGAGGTGCTGCGCGCCCGCGCCACCGTTCCCGCCGAGTGGGCGGCGGCGCGCGAGTCGGCGCGCGCGCCGATCCACCCGCTGCGGGTGGCCGCTGCGCTCCAGCGCCACGTCGACCGCGGCGCGATCCTGGTGGCCGACGGCGGCGAGTTCGGGCAGTGGATCCAGGGCGGGGTGGAGGCGGCGCCGCGGCTCTTCAACGGACCCGCGGGCGGGATCGGCGGCGCGATCCCGATGGCCATCGCGGCGCGGCTGCGTCATCCCGATCGGCCGGTGATTGCAGCACTGGGCGACGGCACCTTCGGCTTCCACGCCTTCGAGCTCGACACCTCGGCGCGCTACCGCCTTCCGGTGGTGGCGGTGATCGGCAACGACGCGCGCTGGAACGCGGAGCATCAGCTGCAGATCCAGCACTACGGAGCCGACCGCACGGTGGGCTGCGAGCTGCTACCCTCGCGCTACGAGCAGATCGCGGTTGCGCTCGGCGGCCACGGCGAGCGGGTCGAGCGCGCCGACGACCTCGAGCCCGCGCTGGACCGCGCGCTCCGCTCCGGCCTTCCCGCCGTCGTCAACGTCATGATCGAAGGCCTCCCCGCCCCCACCTACGGCTCCTCGACCTCCCACTGACGGGGCCAGTGATCCCGTCTAGATGGTCGTGCGGCGGCGGGCCATGGCGCGGTCCCACTTGCGCGCGTAGTCGGTGTCGAAGAGGAGCGCTTCGTCGGCGGACACCGTGATCCACGAGCCCTGGTCGATCTCGTCTTCCAGCTGCCCCGGCGCCCAGCCCGCGTAGCCGAGCGCGAACAGGTAGCGGCGAGGCCCGCCGCCGCGCCCGATCTCGCCCAGCACCACCGGCGGCGCGATCAGCGGCGTCACCGCGACGTCGGCGGCCACGCGCTCGGTGCCCTGCGTCGCATACTCGGCCGTATGCAGGAGAAACCCGCTCGTGGGCTCCACCGGCCCGCCGTAGTGCAGCCGGAGGGCGCCGGTGACGCCGCTATCGTCGAGCCCGAGTCGCCGCAGCAGCGGGGCGAGCGGCACCTCCTGCAGCGGTCGGTTGACGACCAGGCCCAGCGCCCCGGTCGCATCGTGCTTGACGAGGTAGACCACGGTGCGTGTGAAGCGCGGATCGCGCAGGTCCTCGGTGGCCACCAGGAGCTGGCCGGTGAGGCTCTTGCCCGCCTGAGCGAGCGCATCGCCCGACGAGGCCGCGGGTGAGAAGCTCGTCAGCGCGAGGAGCCAGGCCGCGCCGCACGTGAGCACCGAGGAGATGGTCATTCCGTGGCACAGTATAGCGAACCATGGCCCTGCCTGCGGGCCTGCGCGCCCTCCGCCACCGCGATTTTCGCTTCTTCTGGACCGGCCAGCTGGTCTCGCTCATCGGCACCTGGATGCAGAGCGTCGGGCAGTCGTGGCTGGTGCTCGAGCTCACCAACTCGCCGTTCCGTCTGGGTCTCATCGGCGCGCTCCAGTTCGGCCCCATCCTGCTCTTCTCCTTCGTGGCCGGCGCGATCAGCGACCGCGTGAACAAGCGCCGGATGCTCCTCGGCACGCAGACCGCCCTCATGCTCCAGGCCTTCACGCTCTCTGCGCTCGTCTGGAGTGGCCACGTGCAGTTCTGGCACGTGGCGGTGCTGGCCGGGCTGTACGGCTGCGCGACCACGCTCGACATGCCGTCGCGCCAGTCCTACATGGCGCACCTGGTGCCGCGCGGCGATCTCATGAACGCGATCGCGCTGAACTCGACGGTGTTCAACGGCGCGCGGGTAGTGGGGCCGGCCGCGGCCGGGCTGCTCGTCGCGCGCTACGGGACCGCGGCCGCGTTCCTGGTCAACGGCCTCAGCTTCATCGCGGTCATCGGGGCGCTGGCCGCCATCCGTACCGAAGGCGCCCCGCGCCCGCGCAGCGGCCTCGGCATGGGCGCGGAGATCGCGGAGGGCGTGCGTTACGCCCTCGGCACGCCGCGCATCGCGCTGGTGCTCGGGCTGCTGCTCTCGGTGAGCCTCTTCGTGGTCAACATGAGCGTGCTGGTGCCCCTCATCGCGCGCAACGTGCTCAACCAGGGCGCCCACGGCTTCGGTCTCCTGATGGCCTCGCTGGGTGTGGGCGCGGTGGTGGGCGCGCTGGCGGTGGCCGTCCTCGCGGTGGGCCGCCCGCCCCTCGGCTTCGTGGTGGGCCCGGCGATCGCGGCGGCGGTGCTGCTCTTCTTGCTGTCCTTCGTGCACGACTTCGGTGTCGCCGCCGCGGTGCTGATGGCGATGGGCTTCGCCCAGATCGTGTTCATGACGAGCTGCAACACCACCGTGCAGATCACGGTGCCCGACGAGCTGCGCGGGCGGATCATGGGGCTCTACGCCCTCGTGTTCGCGGGGATGACGCCGATCGGCTCGCTGCTCATGGGCTCGGTCGCGGAGCGCTGGGGCGTGGCGAGCGCCTGCCGGGTGGGCGGGGCCATGGGCGTGCTGCTGGTCTCGGGGCTCACGCTGGCGTGGCGCCACCGACAGGCGGGCTCGGGGCCAACTCCGTCGAGCCCGGCCGCGCCGCCCGTGCCATAATCGAACGCCGCAGCCCATGAGCGCCGATCCCGCCCCGCGCAATGCCGCGCCGCCCGGCGCCGCGCCCGCCAGCGCGCCGGCCAGCGCAGAGGTCGTATCCACCGCCGACACGGTTCCGGTGCGCGAGACCCACCGGTTCGACGTGGCCGCGCTCGAGCGCTACATGGCCCAGCACGTGGCTGGCTTCCGGGGACCGGTGACGGTGAGCCAGTTCCAGGGCGGCCAGTCCAATCCCACGTACCGGCTGACCTCGCCGGGCGGGGAGTACGTCCTGCGCCGCAAGCCGCCCGGCAAGCTCCTGCCCTCCGCGCACGCGGTGGACCGCGAGTACCGCATCATCACCGCCCTGGCGAAGACCACGGTCCCGGTGCCCCGGACCTACGCCCTCTGCGAGGACGACTCGGTGGTCGGCACCGCGTTCTTCATCATGGAGTGGGTGCGGGGCCGCGTGGTGGCCGATCCGCTCCTGCCCGGCATGAGCCCGGGCGACAGAGGGCGTATCTACGATTCGATGAACGACGTGCTCGCCCGCCTGCACATGGTGGACCTCGAGGCCACCGGCCTGACCGACTACGGCCGCCCGGGCAGCTACTTCGCGCGGCAGATCCACCGCTGGACCAGTCAGTACCGCGCCTCGGAGACCGAGCGGATCGAGGCGATGGAGCAGCTCATCGCCTGGCTGCCGGATCACGTGCCGCCCGACGAACGGCCGACGATCGTGCACGGCGATTTTCGGCCCGGGAACCTGATCCTGCATCCCACCGAGCCGCGGGTGGTGGCCGTGCTGGACTGGGAGCTCTCCACGCTCGGCAGCCCGCTGGCCGACCTGGCCTACAACTGCATGCCCTACCGGCTCGGGCCCAGCACCCTCGGCGGCGTGCTGGGGGCCCCGCTGGCCGAGATGGGCCTGCCGTCGGAAGCGGAGTACGTGGCCGCCTACTGCCGGCGCACCGGGCGGTCGAGCATCCCCGACTGGGAGTTCTACCTGGCGTTCGCCATGTTCCGCCTGGCCGCCATCGCCCAGGGCATCATGGGCCGCGTGATCGCGGGCACCGCCAACGACGTCAACGCGCGAGCGCGCGGCGAGCGGGCGCGGCCCCTGGCCGAGGCCGGCTGGGCGACGATCACTCAGATTGCCGGGAGGTAGATCCCGGATCGGCCGGGGCCGGCTGGTCCGGACCGGCTGACCCGGGGCGCTGGCTGAAGCCGACCCGCCCCACCACCGGCAGCTTCAGCGCTGGCCGCTTCAGGTCGATCCCGAAGGTCAGGCTGAGCACGTTCAGCTCCAGCCCCTCCTCCACCCCGGCCAGCACCCCGAACAGCCCGAACAGGGAGATCTGCACGCCCGTCCCGCTGGGGGTGGAGGCCACCGGGACCCCGCCGGGGATGAAGTCCTTGCCGATGGCCGTCGAGGGAAGGTCGAGGCGCAGCTCGGGCACCGCGCGGCCCACGTAGGCGACGAAGGTGTTGCTGTTGGGTCCCGGCCAGGTCCAGTAGCTGCGCGGGTAGGGATAGGCCTGGATGGCGGCCTCGATGCGGGTGATCAGGGCGTCGACCCCCTCGCCCCGCCGGTCGATCAGCAGCTCCGGGTGACTCCCGAACCAGTAGTTGTCTGGCCCGGTGCGGTTCACCCGGAGGGCCGGCGCCCCGTTGCCGACGCCCCAGCCCATGACCTCGTAGCGGGTATAGGCCTCGGCGTCCGAGGGCTTGACTGCGATCCAGGTGTGAACGGCCATCACACCCCGCCAGCCCACCGTCCGGGCGGCATAGACCTGCACCACCGCGTCGCGCGTGGTGGCCGGATCCGGGGCCTGCCCGGACGAATCCCGGCGCAGCTCCCACCAGGACTGGCCGACCCGCCCGACGGCGGAGCAGCCCGCCGCCAGGGCGAGCAGCAGGAGGACTCCGAGCACGGCGGCCCGCCCGGGACCCAAGCGCCCGTGAGACCGGGCGCCCGCGGAACGGCCTACCGGCTGTACCGGAAGGGCGCCCAGCCGATCCCCTCGATCGGCTTCGGGGTGTAGCTGGCGACCTTCGGAGCGGCCGCGACGGCCGGCTTGGACGCCGGAGCCTTGGCGGCCGCCTTCCGGGAGGCCGGCTTGGCGGCCGGCTTCGCCTTCGCGCGCGCGGGTGACGCCTTCTTCTTCGTGGATGCCTTGCTTTTCATGCGGCCGAATCTACAACAACGGTTCACCGGGGGTCAATGCGCCCGTGGGGCCGCGCCGGCGCCCGTCGCGCGCGGAGAGTACACTCCACGCCACGGAGGAACGCCCATGCGATTGACGAAGGCGCAGTCGAAGATGCTCGAGTGGGAGCGGGTGGCGCGCGTCGCCACGGTCGGCGCGGGAATGCCGCATCTCGTGCCGGTGTGTCACGTGCTGGTGGGCGGCAAGATCTACTTCGGCTCCGGCAAGCGGGGCCGCAAGGTGCGCAACGTGCGCACCAACCCGCGCCTCGCCCTCACGGTGGACTGCTACTCCGACGACTGGGATCATCTCAGCGGCGTGATGGTGCAGGGCCGCGCACGCGTGATCGAGCGCGGTCCGCGCTTCCGCCGGCTGCGTCGGCGTCTCTACGCGAAGTACCCGCAGTATCCGCGGGAGGCCGCGCTCGGCGACTCGGACTCGGTGATCATCGAGCTCACGCCCACGCACGTCTTCTCCTGGTAATCCTTACACGCCCGCCGTGTAATTCCTCCCCCGCCGTCGCGCCAAGCTCTGAGTAATCGGGCGGAAAGCGGCCGGATGGCGCCGCCCGCCCACCGTCCGGCCCTGGCATGTGGGTTGCCGTGAACTTTCTCGCGAGTCACCGTGTTACACCCACGAGCGAGGAGGAGGGTGATGAAGAGGGTGGTGAAGAACCGGCTCACGGGTTCCGTCGCACTGCTGGCGCTGCTGACGATCGCGGCGTCGGCTTCCGCGGCCGACGACACCAAGGCCAAGGACGGGGCGGCGCAGGTCGAGAGCGGTACCAAGCAGATCGGCCGCGGGGTCGAGGACACCGCGAAGGGGATCGGCAAGACCGTGGTCGGCGGCGCCGAGACGGCCGGTGACAGGATCAAGGAGGCGGGATGGGCAGCGGAGCCCGAGGCGAAGTCGGCCTGGACCAAGACGAAGGAAGGGGCCGTAGCATTCGGCCGGAGCGTGAGGGATTTCTTCACGAGCCTGTTCCAGTAGGGCGCAATTCCAGCGCACTCACAACCAACACTCAACGAAGAGAGAGGAGCTTCTCGATGAAAGCGACTTCCGTGATGTCCCTGGTGGCAGCGACCGTGTTCGCCGTCGGCGTGGTTGCCCCGGCCGTGGCGCAGACCCCGACCACTCCCGCGGCTCCGGCCCCTGCGCCAGCCGCTCCGAAGAGCGGCGACATGCAGATGGACAAGATGGACAAGAAGGATGGCAAGGGCGCGGCCAAGCACACCCCCAAGAAGAAGCACGCGGCCAAGAAGGAGGGTGACGCGAAGGCCCCCGAGACGAAGGCGCCCGACACCAAGGCTTCCGAGCAGCCGAAGAAGTAGCACGACCAGCCGCGCGGCAGCCGCGCGTTCACATAGGGGCGGCGTGAGGGGAGCACCCTCACGCCGCTCGCCTCGCGTCCCGTCGGCTCAGCCCTTCAATCGCGCCTTGAGGATCTTTCCCGTCGCAGTCTTCGGCAGCTCAGCCACGATCGAGATCCGGCGCGGATACTTGTAGCCGGCGAGTCGCGCGCGACAGAACGCGATCAGCTCTTCCGCCTCCGCCCGGGCGCCGGTCCGCAGCGTCACGAACGCGCTCACTTCCTCGCCGAGCTCGGCGTGGGCGACGCCGACGACGGCGGCCTCCGCCACCGCGGGATGCCCGAGCAGCGTCGCCTCAACCTCGGCCGGCACCACCGAGTAGCCGCCGCGCAGGATGAGCTCGCGCTTCCGCCCCACGATGCTGACGTAGCCGTCCGGCGAGATCGTGGCCAGATCACCGGTCTTGAACCAGCCGTCCGCGAGCACCGCCGCCGTCTCCTCGGGCGCGCGCAGGTAGCCGTCCATGGCGGCGGGTGTCCGGATCCACAGCTCGTCCTCGACCACGCGCAGCTCCACGCCCGGCACCGCCCGGCCGATGGAATCGGGCCGATCGGTCGCCTCCGCGGCGAGGTAGGAGATGGGCCGGAACAGCTCGGTCATCCCGTAGCCGCGGACGATGCGAACACCGATCCGGCGCCGCCACTCGCTCGCGAGCGCCCACGGGCAGGGCGCTGCGCCCGAGATGGCCAGGCGCAGGCTCGACAGATCGGCGCCGGCGAGCGCGGGCGACTCGAGGATCCGGGCGAACATGGTCGCCACGCCCGGGAACACGGTCACCCGGTGACGGGCGATCGCGCGCAGCGTCTCCTCCGGCGAGAAGCGCTCCTGCAGGACCACGGTGGCGCCGGTGAGGAGGGGAGCCAGCAGCGCGCCGTTGAGCCCGAATGAGTGGGCGAGCGGCAGGGCGGCGAGCACGCGGTCTTCGTCGGCGAGGCCCATCACCGGGCCGGCCCAGGACTCGTTGGCCGCGACCAGCGCCGCGTGCGAGAGGACCGCGCCCTTCGGCTGACCCGTGCTGCCGGACGTGTAGAGGATGATGCCCGCGGCGGTGGGCTCGGTGAGCGTCGACAGCTCGGCCGTCTCGCCGGCGGGCTCGGTGTCGAGGATCGCCTTCGGCCCCAGGTGGGCGAGGATGCGCTCCCGCTCGTCGCCGGCGAGCAACGGGTTGAGCGGAGCCACCGTGGCCCCGAGCGCGAGACCGCCCCACAGCGCGGCGACGAATCCCCACGCGTTGGGCAGCATCAGCGCGACGACGTCGCCGGGCTGCACGCCGCGACGCGCCAGGCCCTGCGCGACGCCGCCGGCGCGCTGCTCCAGCTCCCGCCAGCTGAGGCTCCCGCCGTCCCACACGACGGCCGGCCGGTCGGCCCGCCGGCGGGCAGCCGCGGCGAGGAGCGCGGCGAAGTTCGCGGGCATCGGCTCGAGACGACGAGCCGCCGCTACTCCACGTAGTCCTTCAGGTTCAGGCGCTTCCACACCTCGGGCGGCACCCGGTGCCGCGGGGTATAGCCGGCGAGCGACGGCTTGGCGGTCGCGTCCACGCCCCACTTGGCGGAGTAGCCGTCCTCCTTGGTGGAGGGGTCGAGATCGGAGCCGCGCGCGTTGGTGATGATGGTGATGTCGCGGTCGGGCTGGCAGCGGGTGGCGATCGCCCAGGTGACCTGACGGTCGTCGAAGATGTTCACGTCCTGGTCCACCACGACCACGCGCTTCATGTAGAGATCGGCGCCCAGCACGGAGAGGATCGCGTTCTTGGCCTGCCCGATCAGCCGCTGTTCGATCGAGACGTAGCAGGTGAACGGCGCGGGCACCCGCACCGCCTTCACCGACGGCACCATGGCCCGGACCGCCCGGTAGAGGTTGGCCTCCATCGGAATGGTCGAGAGCAGCATGTGGTCGAGGTGCGCCACCGTGATGTCCTGGAAGTAGGCGCCCCGCCGGTGGGTGATCGCCTTGACCTGCACCACCTCGCGCTCGCGCTCGCCCAGGCTGTAGCCGGTGAACTCCCCGAACGGCCCCTCCGGCGTGCGCGCGCCGGGCAGGATCTCCGCCTCGATGATCATCTCGGCGTGGGCCGGCGCGAGCACGTCCGAGGTCTCGCACTTCACCAGCTCGAGCGGCTCGCGGAGCAGCGCGCCCATGATCGCCCGCTCGTCCTCGTCGATGGAGCCGATGGCGAGCGCACCCAGCGCGATGGCCGGGTGCACACCGATGGCGAAGGCCACCGGCAGCGGCTTGCCCAGCGACTCCGCGATGCGCTGGAACTCCCAGAGGTGCTTGCCCAGCGTGAGATGGATCGACGTCCGGTCGCGCCCCTGGATCATCAGCCGGTTGTAGGCGCAGTTCCACGTCTCGCTCGTCGGGTCCTTGGCGAAGGAGACGGCGGAGGTGAGATACGCGCCCGCGTCGCCCTCGTGGTGGAGGATCTGCGGCAGGTCGTAGAGGTTGATGCGGTCGCCGGTCAGCACCACGTCCTTGCATGGGCCGCTCTTGACGATCCGGGGCGGGACCGGCCTGTCCATCGCGCGCAGGTACGTCGCGAGCATCTCATCGGACGCGGCGCCCATGGCCAGGGCCAGCCGCGAGCGGCTCGCGTGCAGGTTGGTCAGCACCGGGAAGCTGGTGCCCCGCACGCGCTCGCAGATCACCACCGGACGCTTCCGAGCCTCGCGCTCGAGCTTCACCACCAGGGTCGTGATCTCGTAGGCCGGGTCCATCTCCCTCGAGACCACCAGGAGGTCGTCGGGCCGGCTGCGCTTGATCAGGTCGAGGTATCCGGGGAGATCCTGTGCCATGTCGCGCCTCTCTGCGTGCCGTCTAGTTCGAGCGTTGGATCCTGGAGCAGCCACGTCGTCGCCACCCCCCGCAGGCCGAACGTTACCACGGGCCATCGCGCCTCGCGCTGGTCGGGTTCCTCAGACGGGCCAGGTCTCGCGTCGCCAGCCCATGTCCCAGAACATCCACTCGTACCGGCTGGTGGTCACGAAGTGCCGCCGCATGCGGTCGCGCTCCGCGTCCCGGAGCTCGGCGGCCAGCGCGTCGGTGCAGGCGAGCACCTCGCGCACCACCGAGCCGAATTCCTCGGAGGCGTAGGTGCCTATC
Source organism: Nitrosotalea sp. (assembly GCA_035519555.1). Lineage (GTDB taxonomy): Bacteria > Methylomirabilota > Methylomirabilia > Rokubacteriales > CSP1-6 > CAMLFJ01. The sequence continues at coordinate 45,953 of DATIWG010000092.1, forward strand.
CAGCGCGCGTACAGCGGATCGCGCGAGCCGGAGCGCTCGAGGGTCCTGCCCACCTCCCAGTAGATCCAGTAGCAGGGCAGCAGCGCGGCGACCGCCTCGTGGAACGGCCCCGCGTGGGCGATCGCCAGCAGGTAGGAGGTATAGGCCAGGTTGGTGGGCGCCAGCGGGGTAGCCGCGACCGCCTCCGGGGAGAGGCCGAAGTCCTTGAAGAAGGACTCGTGCAGTGTCTTCTCGACCTTGAGCGCCCCCGCGGCGTGCTCGTTGAACATGATGATCCAGTCCTCGCGGGGCGCGCGGGCCGCCGCGAGCGCGAGGCCGCGGGCGAAGTCTCGCAGGTAGAGCGCGTCCTGCACCGCGTAGAAGCGGAAGGCCTCGCGCGGGAGCGAGCCATCGGTGAGCCCACGCAGGAACGGATGCGCAAGGATGGCCGCGTAGATCGGCTCGATGGATTGCCAGAGCGCTCCGGTGAAGGTCACGGCGAGAGCATACTACGCGAGCCACGGGCCCGTGACTGGCCGTGTATACTCGACGGCGCCATGCACCATCGCCTGGACGCCGACTCCGTGCACTACGAGTGGAACAACGCGCTGCCGCCGAGGCTCGAGATCGAGCCGGGCGACACCGTGGTCTTCGATACCCGGGACGCCGCCGACCGCTACTACCGCCCCACGTCCACCCACGCCGACGTCATGGCGCGGGGCCCCTTCCGCGGCCATCCGCTCACGGGACCGGTGCAGGTCCGGGGCGCCCGGCCGGGCGACGTGCTCGTGGTCGAGATCCTGGAGGTGAAGCCGGCCGCGTTCGGCTGGACGGCGATCCGTCCCGGCCGCGGGCTCCTGCCCGAGTCCGATTTCGGGAAGCCGTTCCTGCAGATCTGGGATCTGAGCGACGGCACCCACGCGCGCGCGGGCGGCCGCCTCGCGGTGCCCATCGATCCGTTCCCGGGCGTGATGGGGACCGCGCTCGACGTGCCCGGCGGCCACAGCACGATGCCGCCCCGGAAGAACGGCGGGAACATGGACATCAAGCAGCTCACCGCCGGCTCCACCCTCTACCTGCCGGTCTGGGTGGACGGGGCCCTGTTCAGCGTGGGCGACACCCACGCGATCCAGGGCGACGGCGAGGTGTGCGTGACCGCGGTGGAGATGAGCGGCCGCGTGACCGCGCGCTTCGGCCTCGAGCGTGGGCGCGGGCTCGCCGAGCCACAGCTGCGCACCACGCGGGCACCGTCGGCGGCCGCCCCTGCCGGAACGTGGTTCGCCACCACCGCCCACGGCCCCGATCTTTTCGCGACCTCCCAGCAGGCGGTGCGCTACATGATCGATCACCTGGTGCGGGAGCGCGGTCTCTCCCGCGAGGAGGCCTACATCCTCTGCAGCGTCACCGTGGACCTCAAGATCAGCGAGATCGTCGATGCGCCCAACTGGATCGTCTCGGCGTTCCTGCCCGAGGGCGTGTTCGTCTGATTTGACCCGGTCGTGACATCCCGCATCGGGACCCGGGCATACTGAAGTCTCCAATGAGACCCCTGCTGGGCCGGATCGTTCTCAACCCGGTGGCCGCGCCCGCGCCCGGTGGGCCGGCCGTGGTGGCCGAGGGCCTGCAGCGCGGCATGCTCGAGGCGATCGGTGGGTTCACCCGCCCCGACGGCCGGCTGGACTACGCGGGCCTGCGCGCCTCGCCCGAGTGGGCGGAGGCGGCCGCGCGGGCGGGCGGGCTGCGGTCGCTGCGCCTGGGCGATCTCCACGGCCGGCCGGCGCAGATCGCCTTCTGGATCAACGTGTACAACGCGATGGTCTTCCACGGCATCGTGGCGCTCGGCGTCCGCCGCACCGTCCGGGAGGTGCGCGCGTTCTTCACCCGGGTGGCCTATCGCATCGGCGGCTTCACCTTGACGGCCGACGACGTGGAGCACGGTATCCTGCGCGGCAACGCGCGGCACGGGTTCCTGCGGCGCCGGCGCTTCGGTGACCGCGACCCGCGGCTGGCCCTGGTCGTGCACCCGGTGGACCCGCGCATCCACTTTGCGATCACCTGCGGCGCGCAGTCCTGCCCGCCGGTGGGCGTGTACCGGGCGGCCGCCCTCGATCAGCAGCTCGACCTGGCCGCGCGCAACTTCTTGAACCAGGAGGTGGCGGTGGACGCCCGCGGCTGCGTGATCTGCTCGCGCATCCTCGAGTGGTACGCGGCGGACTTCGAGGGCGTCGGGGGAATCGGGGCGGTCCTGCTCCGGTACCTGGACGCGGGGCCGGTGCGCGACGCGGTGGGCGCCCGCGCGCGGGCGTGCGACGCGTTCCGTCCCTACGACTGGTCGCTCCAGCACGAGCCCGCCGAGTGACCGCGCGCGCGCTCCCCCTGCTCGTCGCCACCGGCCACGCGCCTGCGGCGCCCTTTCTCGGGCTCTCCACGCTGTGGATCCAGATCACCGGTACCTGGTGCAACCTCGAGTGCCGCCACTGCATCAACGCCAGCGGCCCGCGCGCGCCCTGGCTCAAGCCGCTCGACGCGGCGACGGTGCGCCGCGCCCTCGCGGAGGCCGAGGCGGCGGGCGTCAAGGAGGTCTACTTCACCGGCGGCGAGCCGTTCCTGCACGGCGAGCTCATGCCGCTGCTCGAGCGCGCGCTCGAGGTGGCGCCGACCACCGTGCTCACCAACGGCACCCTGATCGGGCCCGAGCAGGCGGACGCGCTCGCCGCGCTGGCCGGCCGCGCGCCCTACTCGCTCGAGATCCGGGTGAGTCTCGACGACACGGATCGGGACCGAAACGATCGGGTTCGCGGCGCCGGAGCCTGGGCCCAGGCGGTGGAGGCGGTGCGGCTCCTGCGGGCGCGGGGCCTCCTGCCGATCGTGACCGCGACCGAGATCACGCACGACGAGCACCCGGCCGCACCCGGCATGTACGAGCGCTTCCGCGACTTCCTCCACGCGCAGGGGGTGGACCGGCCTCGCGTGAAGATCATGCCAGTATTCGAGCTCGGCCGGCAGGCCGCCTCCGGCAAGGCGCCGCTGACCGAGGAGGACCTCGAGGGTTTCGACCGCTCGGTGCTCCAGTGCGCGGACGCGCGGGTGGTGGCGGCGGGTGGCGTCTACGCCTGCCCGATCCTGGCCGGGCTCGATGGGGCGCGGCTGTCTGGTGGTAGCCTCGCCGAGTCGTTCACCGCGACTCCGCTCTATCATCCGGCGTGCGTGACGTGCCGCCAGACGGGAATGACATGCCGGAACAGCTAGGCGAGTACCGGCGCATCGCGGTCTTCGGCGGCGTGTACAGCAACTGGCTCGCGCTGGAGGCCACGCTGGCCGACGCGCGCCGGCGCGACGTGGAGGCGGTGTTCTGCCTCGGCGACATGGGCGGCTTCGGCCCGCACCCCGACCGCGTCTTTCCCCTTCTACGCGAGGGCGACGTGCTCGCCCTGCAGGGCAACTACGACGGGTCGCTCGCCGCGGGGCGCACCGACTGCGGCTGCGGCTACACGGATCCGCGGGACAACCACTACGCAGCGATCAGCTACCGCTACACCTTCGACAACACCTCGGCGGCCAACAAGGCCTGGCTGGGCGCGCTCCCCCGCCACCGGCGCCTGAAGCTGGGACCGCATCGGGTGCTGATGTGCCACGGCTCGCCGAGGGTGGTCAACGAGTTTCTCTGGGAGTCGGCCACTCCGAACGGGCTCCTGCGCCACCTCATGGATCGCGCGGAGGCCGACGTCCTGCTGTGCACGCACACCGGCATCAAGTGGCACCGTGCGCTGCCCGATGCCCGGCACGCGGTGAACGTGGGCGTGATCGGCCGCCCCGAGAACGACGGGCGCCCCAACGTCTGGTACACGGTGCTGACCGCGGGGGCGGATCTGCAGGTGGAGTTCGTGCCGATCGCCTACGATCACGAGAGGCTCGCCCGCGAGATGGAGCGCGAGCGCCTGCCCGCGGAGTTCGCGGAGACGATCCGCACCGGCTGGTGGACCACGTGTCTCGAGAACGTGCCCGCCCGCGAGCGCGCCCGAGGCAAGTACTGAGCCGGCGACTGCTGACCGTCACGCTCGTCGGGCTGGCGCTCGCGCTGGTCGTGGTCCGCGCGCTCGGCCTGGCCGACCTGGTGCGCCTGGACAACCTGGCGCGGCTCCGCGAGTGGATCGCCGGCTTCGGGGCGTGGGCGCCGGTGGTCTTCGTGGGCGGCTACGTGGTCGCGGTGGTGGGCTTCGTGCCGGCCCTGCCACTGACCATTCTGGGCGGGCTCGTGTTCGGCCCGCTGTGGGGCACGGTCTATGCGTCGATCGCCTCGACCGCCGGTGCGGGCCTGTCGTTCCTCATCGCCCGCTACGCGGCGCGCGGCGCGGTGGCGCGATGGATGGCGCCGTATCCGACGCTCGGCCGGATCGACCGGGCGGTGGCCCGTCACGGCTTCCGCATCGTGATGATCACGCGGCTGGTCCCGCTTTTCCCGTTCAACCTGCAGAACTACGCGTACGGGCTCACGTCGATCGGCTTCGGCGCCTACACCGTGACGTCATGGCTCTGCATGCTGCCGGCCACCGTGGCCTTCACCACCGCGGCGGGGGCCGTGGTCGCCGGGGCCTGGGACGCTCGCCGCATGCTGCTGCTCCTGGGCGTGGCCGGCGCGCTGATCGTGGCGCTCTCGCTGCTGCCCCGCTGGCTGCGGGGCCGCAGCGCCGCGCTCGACGACCTGCTCAAGGCGAGGTGATGCGGCGACGGGGCCTCGTGCGGCTGGCCGCGCTGGTTCTCGTGCTGGCGTCAGCGGCGAGCGCGCTCGCCGCCGAGCCGCTCCTGCTGGGCGGGTTCACCCCACCCGCCGATCCGGCGGCGCCGCCGCCCGGGTGGGAGGCCCTGACGTTCCCGCGGGTGCCGCGCCAGACCCGGTACGCGGTGGTGCGTGACGGCGATAACTGGGTGCTCCGCGCCGAGAGCGACGGCTCGGCGTCCGGTCTCTACCGGCCGCTCGACCTCGATCCTCGGGTCTATCGCACGCTGTCGTGGCGTTGGAAGGTGGAGGGGGTGCTGGCGCGCTCGGACCCGCGGCGCCGGGAGGGCGACGACTACGCGGCGCGCGTCTACGTGGCATTCCGCTACGATCCCGACGCCGCCACCGTCTGGCAGCGCGCGGGCTACGGCGCCTACCGTCTCCTCTACGGGCGCTATCCACCGGGCGTGGTGCTCAACTACGTGTGGGAGAGCCGGCTGCCTGCCGGCACTGTGCTCGACTCGACCTACACCGACCGCGTCAAGATCATCGTGGCGCGCAGCGGCGACGCGGAGGCCGGCCGCTGGGTGTTCGAGACGCGCGATATCTACGCGGACTTCCGTCGCATCGTCGGCGGTGAGCCGCCCCGCATCGCGGGCATCGCGCTGATGACCGACACCGACGACACCGGGGAGCGCGCGGTCGCCTACTACGACGCGATCACGCTCACCCCGGCCGGCCCGGGCCGATGAAGCGGCTCAGCATCGTCATCCCCGCGCTCGACGAGGCGGAGAACCTCGCCCGGCTCCTGCCGGAGCTGGCGCGCGGCGCCGCGGCCGCCGAGGTGCTGGTCGTCGACGGCGGCAGTCGCGACGCCACCGGCCCCACGGTCGCTCGGCATCCCGGCGCCCGGCTCGTGGTCGCCGCGCGGGGCCGGGCGCGCCAGATGAACGCGGGGGCGCGCGAGGCAGCCGGCGACGCGCTGCTGTTCCTGCACGCGGACACGACGCTCCCGGAAGGCGCGGTCACCGCGATCGAGCGCGCGCTCGCTGAGCCCGCCGTGGTCGGTGGACGCTTCGACGTGCGGTTCGACCGGGCGCGGCCGGTGCTCCGGATGGTCGCGTGGTTCATGAATGCCCGCTCCCGGTGGAGCGGCATCTGCACCGGCGATCAGGCCATCTTCGTTCGCCGCGCCGACTTCGAGGCCGTCGGCGGCTATCCGGACATCCCGCTCATGGAGGACATCGAGCTGAGTCGCCGGCTGAAGCGGCGCGGCCGGCTGCGTGCGCTGCGCCTGCGTGTGACCACGTCGGCGCGCAAGTGGGAGCGGGAGGGCCCAGTTCGGACCATCGGGCTCATGTGGGCCCTGCGCTTCCTGCACTTCTGGGGAGTGGCCCCCGCGCGGCTGCACCGCTGGTACTATGGACCGGCAAAGGAGCCATACCCATGAGCGATTTGTCATGAGCGATCAGGCGGACGATCAGATCGTACAGACCGCGACCGGGCTGGGCTACGTCGACCTGGTGGAAGGGACCGGGGCCCGTCCCAAGGCGGGCGATACGGTGAGCGTACACTACACCGGCTGGCTCAAGAGCGGCACGAAGTTCGACAGCTCGGTCGACCGCGGCGCGCCGTTCGAGTTTCCGATCGGCAAGGGGCGCGTCATCAAGGGCTGGGACGAGGGTGTGATCTCGATGAAGGTCGGCGGCAAGCGCAAGCTCATCATCCCCGCGCATCTCGGCTACGGCGATCGCGGGGCGGGCGGGGTGATTCCGCCCGGGGCTACCCTGATCTTCGAGGTGGAGCTGCTGGGTGTGCGCTGAACAATCCAATGACGCGAAGGAGGACATGCCATGAGGCGAGGATCGCGCTGCTCGTCATCGGTCTCCTTTCGCTCGGCACTCTGAGCGCACCCGCGGTCTGGGCGCAGGCCCCCAAGGCTGCGCCGGCACCGGCGAAGCCAGCCCCCAAGGACGACAAGAAGGACTCCGCGGGGCACGAGCTCCTGGACCTGAACACGGCCAGCGAGGATCAGCTGAAGACCATCCCGGGGATCGGGGACGCGTACGCGAAGAAGATCGTCCAGAACCGGCCCTACAAGCGGAAGGACGAGCTGGTGCAGAAGAAGGTGCTGCCGAAGGCCACCTACGACAAGATCAAGGACCACGTCATCGCCAAGCAGTAGTCCGGCACCGATCGGAGGCCCTCAACGAGGTCGTGGACGAGGTGGCCGAGCGCGCCCGCTCGCTGGGCGGTAAGGCCTATGGCACCCTGGCCGAGTTCTCGCAGCACGCGCGACTCAAGGAGCAGGCCGCCCGCGCCGCCGCCCGCGCCGTCTCCTTCACTCGTCCAGTAGTCGCTCGACCTCGCGCGTCACCCAGGCCACTTCCTCCGGCCCGCCCGTCATCGTGAGAGGGACGGCGGTCGGGCTCCAGGGCGCCCAGCGCTGCCGGGTCGCGGGCGGGAACAGGATGACGCTCGGCGCGCCCATCGCCGCGGCCAGATGGCTCACCCCGGAGTCGCCGCCCAGGTAGGCGCGTGCGGAGGCAAGCGTGGCGGCGAGGGCCGGAAGCTCGGGCTCCACGAGCCGCTCGCCGACCGGGTCCAGGCGGGCGGCCAGCGCGTCCGCGGCGGCGGCGTCCGCGGGTCCTTGATGGATGATGACGGGAAGCGCGCGGTGTGCGGTCACCGCGCGGATGACGTCGGCGAAGCGCTCGGCCGGCCATTGCTTCCACACGCCGCCGCTGCCCGGATGCACGACGAGCGGAGCGCGCGGGGGGAGCGGCGCGGCGAGCCGGAGCGGGGTGAGCAGATGCGGGGTGGTGACGCCCCACGGAGAGAGCGTGGCGATCAGATGGCGCCACACCGGTGTCTCGTCGCCGGGCCCCGGCGGGGCGACGATGGTCTCGCGCGCGAGCGCGGCCAGACGCGTACGATAGAGTGGCTCGCGGGAGCCGAACCAGGAGACGATGCGGTCGAAGCGGGCCGCGAAACGGGTCAGCGCCTCGGGCAGCGGCTCCTCCGTGAAGAGGGTGTCGAGCCCGAGCGAGTCGAAGCCGCGCGCCTCCGGGACGACGTCGAGGGCGACGAGCAGGCGGCCGATCCGCGGCTGGCCCGCGAAGACGAGCGGCGCGCGGGGCGACGTCGCGCGCAGGCCACGCAGCGCGGGCACCGCCTGTAGCACGTCGCCGAGCGCGCCCGGATGGATGATCAGGATCCCGGATTCCACTTGACCTCCCGCTTGCCCGCTCGTAGCATCCAGCCACCATGAAATTCGCGCTCTTCACCGGCATGACCGGAACGACGTGGGACGACGTGCTCACGCTGTGGCGTTACGGCGATCAGGCCGGCTGGGACGCGGCCTGCGTGACCGATCACTTCATGCCGAATACGGCGGATCGGGTCGGCGACACGCTCGAGTGCTGGACCGCGCTCGCCGCGCTGGCCGCCCAGACCTCGCGGATCCGTGTCGGCACCATCGTGAGCGGCAACACGTACCGGCATCCTGCGCTCCTCGCCAAGATGGCGGCCAACGTCGACATCATCTCGCGCGGCCGGCTCATCTGCGGCATCGGGGCGGGCTGGCAGGAGAACGAGCACCGGGCGTACGGAATGGACTTCTTCACGACTCGCGAGCGCCTCCAGCGGCTCGACGAGGCGTGCCGGGTCCTGAAGGCGCTGTGGACGGAGTCCCGGGCGAACTACAAGGGCCGCTACTACCAGCTGGAAGACGCGCCCCTGATGCCGAAGCCGGTGCAGCGGCCCTATCCCGAGCTGATGGTCGGCGGCGGCGGCGAGAAGGTCACCCTGCGCATCGCGGCCCAGCACGCCGATCACTGGAACGTCTGGGGCGGACCGGCCACGCTCACGCACAAGGGCCGCATCCTCGATGAGCACTGCGCCAAGGTGGGCCGCGATCCCAAGCAGATCCTTCGCTCCGCGGTGATGGTGCTCGCCTTCGCCGACGACCAGGCCGGCGTCGAGCGCGCGGAACAGGCCTACATGAAGCGCATGGGCGCCGACGCCGAGAAGGCGCGCGACACCGTGCTGGCCGGCAGCCCGGGCCAGATCCGGGACAAGCTCGCCAGGCTGCAGGGTGCGGGAGTGGGCATGCTCTTCATCCCGACCTTCTTGCTCCCCTCCGATCGGCGTCCCACGCTCGATCGGTTCATGTCCGAGATCGCGCCCGCCTTCCGCGCCTAGCCCGGCCCGCCCGCACCGCGCTCCACCTCGGTGCGGTAGTGCGCGCCGATCTCCCCGAGAGAGGCGATCCACACTCGCGGAGCGTGGCGCACGTAATCCATCAGCTCGCGCAGGCAGGCCAGCCGCGAGGGCCGGCCGATGATCTGCGGGTGAAACGTGAAGTTGGTCACCCCGCGTGCCTCGGTGATGCCTTCGAACTCGGTGAGCCAGCCCTGCAGCACCGGACCCGGCGGCTGCATCGACCGCTGGCCGGTGAACATGAAGTAGGGCGCGTCGTCGAGGACCCACGAGACCGGGATCTCCACGATCCGACGGCCGCCCACCGCCGGGTGAAGGTACGGGGAGAGCCGGTCCATCATGTTCGAGGAGTAGGCGAAGCCGTACTGGACGAGCAGCGGGATCGTCGCAGGCGAGAGCTGCCAGGCCGGCGCGCGGTAGCCGATCGGGCGCGTGCCGCCCAGGCGCGAGAGCACCTCGACACTGCGGGCCAGGATGGCCTCCTCGCGGTCCGGCGGCAGCTCGCTCACGCGCTCGTGCTCGTCGCCGTGGCAGCCGATCTCGTGCCCGCCGTCGGCGATGGCGCGCACCGCGTCCGGGTGGTGCTCGGCCACCCAGGCCGGGATGAAGAACGAGGCGCGGATCTCGTACGCGCGCAGGAGCGCGAGGATCCGCGGGAGCGCCTCCTCCGGGCCGAAGCGGCCCTGCGAGAGCGTCACCGGCTCGTGGACGCCGCGCGCCATCCACAATGTCTCGGCGTCGAGATCGAAGGTGAACGCGCAGGCCGCGCGTGCGTCGCGCGGCCAGCGGGGTGACGGCGGGGGCTGAAGGGTCATGGCGGGCGCATTGTAGCCGATGGCTTCGGCCGCGGCCAGCGGGCGGCGGGGGCGAAAAATCCCCGTACGGTATAGTGGAATTCTATGGGCGGCTCGACGGAAATCATCCGCCGTCTCGAGGAGAGCGTCGGGCGCAGCCTGGTCGGCAAGCCCGGGGTCGTGCGCCTGGCCGTCATCGGCCTGGTCGCCCGCGGCCACCTGCTGATCGAGGACGTGCCCGGGGTGGGCAAGACCACGCTGGCCGCCGCGCTGGCCCGCTCCATCGGCGCCTCGTTCCAGCGCATCCAGTTCACCTCGGACATGCTGCCGTCCGACGTGCTGGGTGTCACGGTGTGGGAGCCCAAGAGCGCCGAGTTTGTCTTCAAGCCGGGCCCGCTCTTCACCAACATCGTGCTCGCCGACGAGATCAACCGCACGACGCCCAAGACGCAGTCGGCCCTCCTCGAGGCCATGAACGAGGCGCAGGTCTCGCTCGACCACTCGACGTATCCGCTGCCGCGTCCCTTCATGGTGCTGGCCACCCAGAACCCGCGCGAGTACGAGGGCACGTTCCCGCTGCCCGAGTCGCAGCTCGACCGTTTCCTGCTGCGCATCCGTATCGGCTATCCGGGCGCCGCCGACGAGAAAGCGGTGCTGCGCGGCGACACCGCACCGCCGCCCTCCGGGCTCGCCCCGGTGGTGCTGGCCGAAGAGGTGATGGGCCTGCAGGAGGCCGCCGAGCGCGTGCGCGCCGAGGAGTCGGTGCTCGACTACCTGGTGGCCGTGGTGACGGCCACCCGCCGCTCGCCGCTGCTCGCGCTCGGAGTGAGCCCGCGTGGGTCGCTGGCCCTGCTGCGCGCAGCGCGGGCGCGCGCCCTGGCCGACGGGCGCGACTACCTGCTCCCCGACGACATCAAGGATCTGGCGGTGGCCGCCCTCGCCCACCGCGTGATCGTGAAGGCCTCGCTCGCCGGATCGGCCGCGGGCGGCATGGACGCCGAGGCCGCCGTCGCCGCCATCCTCCAGGACGTGCCCGTCCCGAGGTAACCCGTCCGTGAGGCTCATCTGGGCCGTGATCCGGCCGCTGTTCCACCCGCGCCGGACCATCAAGCCGACCCGCGACGGGTGGTGGTGTCTCCTGGTCGCGGTGGGGCTGGGGGTGGCCGCGATCAACACCGGCAACAACCTGCTCTACCTGCTGGTCTCGGCGCTGCTCGCCCTCATCGTGGTCTCCGGCATCCTCTCCGAGCAGGCGATGCGCGGTCTCGCCCTCACCGGCATCGCGCCCGCCGAGATCTACGCGGGGCGGCCCGCCCTCTTCGGCGCGCAGATCGCGAACCGCAAGCGCACGCTCACGTCGTACTCGATCACGGTGGAGCTGCTGGCCCCGGAGGCGCGCGCGATCGAGTCGGGCCGGCGCTTCATCTATTTCCGCCGCATCGAGGCGGGCATCGAGCGGTTCGCGACCTGGGAGGAGACCCTGGCGCGCCGCGGCCGTCATCGGCTCGCCGGGGTGCGCATCATCACGCGCTTCCCGTTCGGGCTCTTCGTGAAGGCGGGCCGGCCCGCCCTCGCCGACGAGGTGCTCGTCTTCCCGGCGGTCCGCTCGCTGTCCGGCGAATCGCTGCGCCACCTCGGCGACCTCGGGGACGCCGGCGCGCGCCGGCGCGGCCGTGGGAACGATCTCTACGATCTGCGCAACTACCGGTCCGGCGACGACCCGCGCTTCATTCACTGGCGCAGCAGCGCCAAGGCCGAGGCGCTGATGGTGCGCGAGCTCGAGGCCGACACCAGCCACGACGCGCGGCTCGTGCTGGTGGGGCGGGGGCATGCGGGAGCGGAGGCGCTCGAGGCGGGCCTGTCTGAGGCCGCGTCCATCGCGGTCGCGCTCGTCCGCGCGGGGGCGGGCGTCGCCCTCGAGGGCCCGGGGGTGCTGGTCCCGCTCGGCCACGGGCGCGCCCACCTCCGGCGCGTGCTGACCGCGCTGGCCCTCTATCATCCGGACGGCGCAAGGCCGCTCGATCCGCCCGCCGGCGGGGGCGGTCGCCGGCTCCGCGAGATCCGCATCCCGCTCGCCTGACATGCCGGCCCTCCTCGCCCTCCGTCTCGTCACGTATCTGATGGTCGGCACCGGCGTGGCCGCGCTCTACGGCGCCGGCTTGATCGGGGCGCTGGGGGCGGCGCTGGTGGTCCTCGCCATCCTGGTGGGCTGGGGCCACGAGCAGGCCCGCGAGCGCGGCGCGGTGCGCCCGGCGCTGGGCTGGAGCCTGGTGGCCACCGCTGCGGCGGCCATCACGGTCGATCTGTTCTACCTCGCCTACTCGCTCCTCGACGGCATGGTCCACCTGCTGCTGTTCCTGATCCTGCTGCGCCTCTTCGTGCGCCGCGGCCTCAAGGATCTCCGCGACGCCGGCCTGCTCTCGTTCTTCATGTTGGTGGCCGCCGCCGCCATCAGCTTCAACGTGAGCTTCCTCTTCGTCTTCGTGATCTTCCTCATGCTCGGCACCTCGATGTTGATGCTCAACCACGTGGTGACGGAGCTTGAGCAGGCGGGCCAGCGCGGAGCGGCGGGCACCGCGGCCCGACGCGTGTTCTTCCGCGGCCCGCTCACGCGCGTGAGCCTGGTGGCCGCCGCCATCACGTTCTTCCTCGCGGGCAGCCTGTTCTTCATCATTCCGCGGGTAGGCCAGGCCGCGCTGCCCCTGCGCACGCAGGTCGGGCGCATGGTGACCGGCTTCTCGGACCGCGTCGACCTGGGCAGCTTCGGCGAGATCGAGAACGACCACTCCGTGGTCATGCGCGTCTACCTCACCGACGAGAGCGTCGACCCGGCGCGCCTGCCCACCCTGCGCTGGCGCGGCGTCGCCTTCGACCAGTTCGACGGGGTCACGTGGTCCGGGATGGCGGCGCCGCGCCGATTCATCCGACGGGGCGCCGCCGGCGACTTCGCGGTCGGGCTGCCCGGCACCTCCAGCCCGCCGCTACGGCAGGAGATCTATCTCGAGCCGATCGGCACCGACACCCTCTTCGGCGCCCCGCGGGTGCTCCGGCTCGAGCTGCGCGCCCCCGCGCTCGTGGTGGACGACATGGGCGGGCTGTCGACCTCCCACGCGCCCGCGCGGCTTCACTACACGGTGGAGTCGGAGGTGGAGCCGCCGGCCCGGCGCGGCCGCCCCGTTCCCCCGCTGCCGGCCGGGGAGCGCGCCCGTTACCTGCAGCTGCCCCCGCTGTCGCCCGAGATCGCACAGCTCGCGCGCGAGGTGCGGGCCGGCGCGCGCGATCCGGAGACGGCGGCGCGGCGCATCAGCGAGCACCTGAGCACCAGCTACCGCTATACGCTGGCCCTCAAGCGCCAGAGCAGCCGGCCGCCCCTGGAGGAGTTCCTGTTCGTGCGCCGCTCCGGCAACTGCGAGTACTTCGCGGCCGCAATGACGGTGATGCTGCGCAGCGAGGGCATTCCGAGCCGGGTGGTGGCGGGCTTCCAGCAGGGCGAGTGGAACCCTTACGGCCGCTACTTCATGGTGCGGTTCAGCGACGCCCACTCCTGGGTCGAGGCTCACATCGAGGGCCGCGGCTGGGTGACGTTCGATCCGTCTCCCCGCGCCGAGGCGCCTGCCGAGACGATTCCGGGGTACCTGTCGCTCTACCTGGACGCCGCGCGCATGCGCTGGTACCGCTACGTGGTCAACTGGAGCCTGCTCGATCAAGTTCAGCTGGCCCAGACCGTACATCGCCAGGCGAGCGACTTCCGGGTGGGGCTCTCGCTGCCGCGGCACTGGCGGATGAGCCCCGCGCTGCTCACCGTGGCCGGGGTCGCGGTGGCGGTGCTGCTGGCCTGGCTGGTGGGTCGCCACGGTCCCGCGCGACGCCGGACCGGGACGGGGCCGGGCATGCCGGCGTTCTACGCGCGGGCGCTACGGCTACTGGCGCACCGCGGCCTCTATCCGGGAGTCGCGGAGACCGCCCGCCAGTTCGCATCGCGCGTGGAGGCGGCCACGCCGGAGCGCGCGGAGGCCTTCGTGCGGCTCACCGGCCACTACGAGCGCGCGCGCTTCGGGAGCACCGCGCTCACCGAATCGGAGTGGCAGGACGTGACGCGGGCGCTCGCCGCGCTCGGTGCCCGCCGGGCCTAGCGCAGCCGGCGATGCTCGACGAGCAGGCAGCGGTCCTGCACCACCTGGATGCCGGCGCGCGCCAGGGTCTCCGCGGCCTGATCGTGCCGGATCCCGAGCTGTAGCCACACCACCCGGGGCCGCGCGGCCAGGATGTCGTCGACGTGCGGGGGGACGTCGCGCGAGCGGCGGAAGACGTCCACCATGTCCACCGGCGGCGGCACCGCGGCCACCGTCCGGTAGACCGGCCGGCCTAGGATCTGGGTGGCGTCCGGAAAATAGACCGGCACCGGGACGATGTCGTAGCCGGCCTTGGCCATGTACTCGGGCACGTAGAACGCGGGCTGCTCGCGCTGCGCCTCGGTCTTGATGCCCAGCACCGCGATGCGCTTGCACTCGCGCACGATCCGCGCGATGTCGTCCGCCGACGTCTTGAGGTTCTCGCGCCAGTCGCTCATGGCCTGAGTCTAGCACCTGTGCTAGCCTCGGCGCGGGAGGAGCCCGCATGCCGGTCCGCATCACCCGCGTCTACACTCGCGCCGGGGACAAGGGCGACACCGCGCTGGTCGGGGGGCGCCGGGTGCCAAAGGACTCGCCCCGCATCGAGGCCTACGGCACCATCGACGAGCTGAACTCGATCGTCGGTCTCGCGCGCGCCTTCAACGCCGAGCAGAAGAAGCCGAGCAAGAAATCGCGCTGGCTCGACGCGGTCCTTCGCCGGCTGCAGAACGAGCTGTTCGACCTGGGCAGCGAGCTGGCCACGCCCGCGGAGTCGTTCTACGACGGCATGTTTCGCGTCGGCGCCGAGCAGGTGACCGCGCTCGAGCGGCTGATGGACGAGTGCCAGAAGGAGCTGGCCCCGCTGAAGTCCTTCGTGCTCCCGGGCGGGGGCCACGTGGGCGGCTTCCTCCACCAGGCCCGCACGGTGTGCCGGCGCGCGGAGCGGCGCGTGCTCGAGCTCTCCCGCGTCGAGGACATCGGGGAGTGGCCGCTCAAGTACGTCAACCGGCTCAGCGACCTGCTCTTCGTGCTCTCGCGCTGGGTCGGCAAGCACTTGGGGGAAACCGAGTACCTCTGGCAGCGCGGGCTCGCCTCGCACGCCCGGAAGCGGTAGGTGGCCGAGGACTACCAGGTCCGCCGCGCCGGCCCCGACGACCACGCGGGCGTGGTGCGAGAGCTCGCCGAGTACTTCCAGTTCCTGGGCGAGGAGATCGACGCCTCCGGGCTCGACCACGACGTGGCCGACTGGCAGGCGGAGTACGACGGAGCCGTGGGAGTGATGCTGATCGTGGTCGATCCGGTGGGCGAGGTGGTGGGTACCGCCGCGGTGCGGCGTCTCGCGCCGGGCGTGATCGAGCTCAAGCGCATGTGGCTGCGCCCGGACCGCCGCGGGCGCGGGATCGCCGCGCGCCTCATGGATCGCGTGCTCGAGGAGGCGCGGGCGCTCGGCGGCCGGGTCCTGCGCCTCGACAGCGAATCACGCCTGGAGCCCGCCGTCCGGCTCTATCGCCGCTACGGGTTCCAGGAGATCGCGGACTACAACGGAAACCCACGGGCCGACGTCTGGATGGAGCGCCCGCTTCTGTAGTGGTTACGCGCGCCGCCGCCCGCTCGGCGGGCCACCTCCTCGGGGGCGTGCGCGGCACGATGCTACACTTGGACGGCTTGTGGCACGCGCGCGTGGCGCGGGGCAAGCGACCCGACATGGACGAGGTCAACCTGCACCGGCTGATCGCGCTGGTCGCGTTCGCCGGGACCTATCTTGGCCTCGCGCTGGGCCGCCTGCCGCTCTTTCGCGTGGACCGCACCGGAGTCGCCATCATCGGCGGCGCCGTCGTGGTGGTGAGCGGCGTCGTGTCGTGGGACCGGGCGGTGGCCGCGGTGGATGCCCACACCCTCGTGCTGCTCTTCGGCATGATGATCGTCGCGGCCTACCTGCGCCTGTCCGGCTTCTTCCGCCTCGTGACCTACGCGGCGGTACGGCGGGCGCACACTCCGGTCGGCCTGCTGGCCCTGATCGTCGGGGCGGCTGGCCTGCTCTCCGCGCTGTTCGTCAACGACGTGATCTGCCTGGTGATGGCTCCCATCGTGCTCGACCTCGTGCGGCAGCTACGGCTGCCGCCTCAGCCGTATCTGATCGCGCTCGCCACCGCGGCGAACGTGGGCAGCGTGGCCACGCTCACCGGCAATCCGCAGAACATGCTCGTGGGAAGCTTCTCCGACATCGGCTACCGGACCTTCCTCGCGCGCGAGGCGCCGGTGGCGGTGATCGGTCTCGCGCTCGTGTTCGGGGTGATCTGGCTCGCGTACCGACGCCGCCTGCCGCCGGCGCTGCCGGCGGTGGATCTCGAGGACCGCTTCGCGGTGCACCGGGCGCTGATGATCAAGACCATCGCCGCGGTATCCGTCATGCTGATCGCGTTTCTCGCTGGCGTGCCGATCGCCCTGGTGGCCATCGGGGGGGCGGCCTACTGCCTCCTCACCCGACGGGTGAATCCGGAGAAGGTGTACCGCGAGATCGACTGGGGGCTGCTCGTGCTGTTCACCGGCCTCTTCGTGGTGATCGCCGGGGTCGAGGCCTCGGGGCTGGCCGAGGAGCTGCTGGGCTGGGCCGCTGCGATCGGCCTCTACCGCCCGGCCGTGCTCACCGTAGTGACCGCGGCGCTGTCGAACCTCGTCTCCAACGTGCCCGCGGTGCTCCTGTTCAAGACGCTGATCCCCACCTTCGGCGAGCCCATCCGCGCGTGGCTCCTCCTCGCGATGGCGTCGACCCTGGCCGGCAACCTCACCGTCCTCGGCTCGGTGGCCAACCTGATCGTGGTGGAGCAGGCGCGCGGTGCGGGCATCCAGATCGGCTTCGTCGAGTACAGCAAGGTCGGCGTCCCGGTGACCCTGCTGACGCTCCTCGTGGGCTGGCTTCTCCTGATCCTGTAGGGAGCGTGTGCCGGTGGCCCTGCTCTCCGATCTCGCCGCGCTACGGGGCCGCGTCGCGGCGCGCCCGGGCCGCCTCGAGAAGCGCCGTCTCGTGGCCGCGTATCTGCACGTGCTCGCACCCGACGACCTCTCCCGCGCCGTCACCTACCTGGGCGGCCGCGCGTTTGCCGCCTCCGACCCGCGCGTGCTCAACGTCCGCGGCCTTCCCGCCCCGACGGGGCCCGCGTCGTCGGCCGCGCCGCTCACACTCGAGGACGTCGCCCGCACGTTCGGAGCGGTCGCGGCCGCGGCCGGCGCCGGCTCCCGACGGCTCCGCGAATCGCGGCTCGCCGAGCTGTCCGCGCGGGCGTCCGACGCGGAGCGCGATCTGCTCCAGCGCGTCATCTACGGCGAGATGCGCATGGGCCTCTCGGAGGGTCTCGTGCTCGAGGCGATCGCGGAGGCCGCCGCCGTCGCGCCCGCGCTCGTGCGCCGGGCCGCCCTCGTCACCGGCGATCTCACCGCGGTCGCCGCCCTCGCCCTCGGAGAGGGCGTCCTGGCCCTGACCGCCGCCCGGCCCCGCGTCTTCGTGCCGCTCCTGCCCATGCTCGCCGAGATCGCGGCCAGCCCGGACGACGCGCTGGCCACCCACGGCGGCGCCACCGCGATGGAATACAAGTACGACGGCGCGCGCATCCAGCTCCACGTCGACGGCGACCGCGTGGCCATCTGGAGCCGGCGCATGTCCGACGTCACCCGCAGCCTGCCCGACATCGTCGCGATCGCCCGCCGCGATCTCTCCGGCGCGCCCCTCATCCTGGACGGCGAGGTGGTCGCGCTCGACGCGGCGGGCCGCCCGCTGCCCTTCCAGGAGCTCATGCGGCGTTTCCGTCGCGTGCGCGGGGTGGACGAGGCGGTGGGATCGCGGCCGCTCGCCCTGCATCTGTTCGACTGCCTGGTGGCGGACGGGCGCTCGTACCTCGACGAGCCCTACGCCCGGCGCTGGGAAGCGCTGGAGCGGGTGACCGGCGGCCGCTGGCTCGCCGAGCGCGCGATGGTCACCGCGGGGGAGGCCGGGGAGGCCTTCATGGCCCGCGCCCTCGCGGCGGGTCACGAGGGCGTCATGGCCAAGGACCCGGCCAGCCCCTACGAGCCGGGCGGCCGCGGCAAGAAGTGGCTCAAGCTGAAGGCGGCCCTGACGGTGGACTGCGTGATCGTGGCGGCCGACCGCGGCTCGGGCCGCCGCGTCGGCTGGCTCTCCAACTACCACCTCGCGGTGCGGGACGGCGACGGCTGGGCCGAGGTCGGGAAGACCTTCAAGGGCCTCACCGATCGCGAGTTCACCGAGATGACCGAGCGGCTGCGGGCGCTCGCCATCGAGGACGACGGCTACTACACGGTGCGGGTGCGGCCGGAAGTGGTGGTCGAGGTGGACTACAACGAGATCCAGAAGAGCCCGACGTATCCCTCCGGCTTCGCGCTGCGCTTCGCCCGCATCGCGCGTATCCGGGAGGACAAGGCGCCCGGCCAGGCCACCACGCTCGCCGAGGTGCGCGACCTCTACGAGCGGCAGTTCGTCACGAAGGGGAGGGCCGAGCCCTAGGGAGTGGAGCGCGCAAGATCACCCGACGGGACGCGCCCGCGTCACGTCGAGCGGATGATCGATCAGAGCCTGCACCCGCTCGATGAAGCAAGGGGTCCCTCGGCGCGGCGGGGGGGGTGGCCGCGCTAGGCCACCGCGTACTCCAGCGTCCAGAAGCAGCTCAGCTCCCGGTACGACAGGCGCGTGGCGTGGGCTCCGATGAGCGCCTCCAGGCGCGCGCGATCGAAGAGGTTCTTGACGATCTCGAAGCGCTCCCCGCTCTCCAGCCGGCGCATCTCGTAGCGATTGCCCGCCTGGTCGACGCGGCTGGTCTGCGGCCGGCGCTCCTCCCGCCCGGGCTCGTCGAACATGAGCACGGGGGCGCCACGCTCCAGGTGTGAGTGGAAGGCACGCACGAACTCGTCCATCCGCGCCAGATCGACGTGGGAGAGCCACAGCGCGGCCAGGCCCGCATCGAAGCGCTCGGTCCTGCTCGCGGGCGCGTAGGCGTCGCGCCGCTCGAGCGAGACGGGCGCCGCGTACGTCTTGGCCCGGGCGAGCGCCAGCGTGTCGTCGTTGACGTCGGTGGCGTGGACGGAGCGCGCGCGCTCGGCCGCGTATCGGGTCCAGTAGCCCGTCCCGCACGCGACCTCGAAAACCCGCCGGCCGGCGAAGACCTCGGGGACGCGGGCGCGGAGGGCGCTCAGATCGTCCTGCCAGCGCGGGCTCGCGTAGACGCGCTCGTACTCCGCCGCCCGGTGGGCGTAGTACGTGATCATCTCCTGCGTCAGGGCACGAGCTCCCGCCGGACCAGCGCGGCGCCTGCGCCGAGGGCCTGCAGCTTGCCGCGGGCCACACCGCGCGAGAGCGGCACCATGCCGCAGTTGGTGCAGGGGAAGATGCGCGAGGGCGGCACGTGCTGCATGGCCGCCCGGATCACCCCGGCTACCTCCTCGGGTGTCTCGATCCGGTCGGTGGCCACGTCGACCGCGCCCACCAGCACGTCCTTGTCGCTGAGCAGCCCGATCAGGGCGATCGGCACCCGCGAGCCGGCGCACTCGAGCGAGACGCCGCCGATGCGGCTGCCCGCCAGCAGCGGGAAGGTCTGCTCGTACTGCCGCCACTCACCACCGAGCGTCTGCTTCCAGTCGGTGTTGGCCTTGATGCCGTAGCCGTAGCAGATGTGCACGGCGGTGCGGCAGCGCAGACCCTCGACCGCGCGATCCAGCGCGGCGACGCCCCAGTCGCGCACCTCGTCCATGTAGACGTTGAAGGCGGGCTCGTCGAGCTGGAGCATGTCGAGGCCGAGGGACTCGAGCTCGCGCGCCTCCTCGTTGATGAGGCGAGCCAGGTCCATGGCCAGGCGGGCGCGGCTGCCGTAGTGGGCGTCGTGGATGGTGTCCACGATGGTCATCGGGCCCGGGATCGTCAGCTTGAGGCGCCGCGTGGTGTTGGCGCGCGCCCAGCGCACATCCTCGCCGTGGATGGGGCCGCGGCGTCGCACCGGTCCGGTCACGGTGGGGACGGTCGCCTTGTAGCGGTCGGCGCGGATGCCGATCGTGACCATCCGGGAGAAGTCGATCCCGTCGAGCTGCTCGACGAAGCCCCACACGAAGTGCCGGCGGGTCTGCTCGCCGTCGGTGACGATGTCGATGCCGGCCTGCTCCTGCTCCCGGATGGCCAGGAGCACCGCGTCGCGCTTGCCCTCGTCCAGGGCGCGGCCCTCGAGTCGCCACGGCGCCCAGAGCGTGTTCGGGGGCGCGAGCCATTCGGGCTTCGGGAGACTGCCGGCGATGGTGGTTTCGAGCATGCGCCAGCGGCATGGTACCATGCCCCCATGATCGGACGGTGGTGCCTCCTCTTCATCGTCGCAGCCGTCGTACTGGCCAGCTGCAGCACCGAGCGCGAGCGCCAGTGGTACAAGCCCGCTTCCAACTACACGATGGACGAGTTCAAGCGGGATCGCGACGGCTGCACCAAGGGCAACACGCTCGACGAGCAGTGCATGAAGGAGCTCGGCTGGGTGCCCCTCACGAGCGACCGTCCCGTCGAAACGGCGCCCAAGCCGCCTCCCGCCAAGGGACGCTACTAGCCTGCGCGCCGTCATCTTCGATTTCGGCGGTGTCCTGTGGGACATGCGCTGGGACGTCGCGCGTGAGCTCGATCGCGTCCACGACCTGCCCCGCTCGTCGGTGTTCGAGACCCTGTACCGCAGCGCGGACTGGGCCGACATCGAGTGCGGGGTCGGGGATCCGGCCGCGTGGGTGGAGGGTGCCCACCGCGAGCTCGAGCGCCGCGCCGGCCGCGCCCTGCCGCGCCTGCACGAGGAGTGGCGGCGGGCGCAGGTCGCCATAGACGCCAACATCGCCCTGGTTCAGAAGCTGCGCCCTGCCTACCGCTGCTCGGTCCTGAGCAACGCGGATCTCTCGCTGCGCGCCCGGCTCGAGCAGGAGCTGCGCCTGGGCCACCTCTTCGACGACATCGTCGTCTCCGCCGAGGTCGGGATGGCCAAGCCGAAGCCGGAGATCTTCCGTCTCGCCGCCGAGCGGCTCGGCCTGGCCCCCGAGGCCTGCGTGTTCGTGGACGACTGGGACAAGAACGTGGACGCGGCGCGCGAGGTGGGCATGCAGGCCGTCCTCCACCGCGTGGATCAGGGGCACGATCTGCGCGCGCAGCTGGCCGCCCTCGGCGTCGCGGCCGCCGTGTAAGGAGGCGTCGTGGCTCGGACCGCGCTCTTCCTGAACCCGGGCGCCGACCTGGCCCCCGCGCTCGCGCTCGCGCGGCGGGCCGACTCGCTGGGCTACGAGAGTCTCTGGGTTACCCACGGCATCGGGCGCGACGCCTTGCTCACCCTGTCGGCCTACGCGCACGTGGCGCCCCACGCCGGCCTCGGCAGCGGCGTCATCCCGATCTACCCGCGGCATCCCGTGCTCCTGGCCCAGGAAGCGCTGACGCTCTCCGACATCAGTGGCGGCCGGCTGCGCCTGGGCATCGGGGTCAGCCACAAGTCCGTGATGGCGGACGCCCTCGGCCTCGACATGGGCCGGCCGCTCGAGGTCACGCGCGAGTACGTGGCGGCCCTGCGGAGCGCGCTCGCCGGACGGGTGCAGCATCAGGGCGCGCGCTATCGCGTCAACTGGCAGAGCGGCCTGCCCCGCCTGCCCGCGCCCCCGCCCATCCTGCTGGGCGGGCTCGGCCCGCGCATGCTCGAGCTGGCCGGCGAGATCGCCGACGGCGTCGTGCTCTGGCTGGCAGCGCCGGCGTACGTGCGCGAGCAGGCGCTGCCCGCCATCCGGCGTGGGCGGGCCGCGGCCGGCAAGTCGCTCGAGGGCTTCGAGATCGTGGCCGCGGTGCCGACCGCGCTCACCGCCGATCGCGTGGCGGCCGTCGCGCTCTTCCGCATCGAGCTGACGCGGTACCTGGCCCTGCCGTTCTATCGCGCCATGCTCGAGCAGAGCGGTTTCGCGGCGGAGATCCGGTCGTACGACCGGGCGCCCAAGCCGGAGTCGGTCCCGGATCGGCTCGTGGCCGCGCTGGGCGGCATCGGCGACTTCCGCACCGTCTCGGCCTTCGTGATGGCGTATCGTGAGGCCGGCGTGACCCTGCCCGCGATCCGCCCGATCGGCTTCCCCGACGCCACCCACTACGAGCCGACGGTGGAAGCGGGCGCCACTGCATGACGCGCGGCTAGCAGATCCGGTCGGGCGAGAGTAGGCGGAGGGCCGCGCGATCTTCGCCAAGCCGTTCTTCGATCTACAGATTGGATTTGCCCACAAGGTCACGGCCCTGTCCGGCCTGCCCCTGGCCCGCGTGCTCCTCGAGTACACCAATCTCTATGTAAGGTTCGGCCTGGGGCGTGACTTCGATCCCGCCCACCCGACCTGGCAGGAGTACCTGGCCGGCCTGCCGGGCGGGAGCGATGGCCGAGAATGGACGTATCGCTTCTACTCGGCGCGGTCGGAGGTCATGGCGGGGCCCAGGGTGGTGGCCACGTTCGGCTGCTTTTCCTACGCAAGACCCCGCGCTGACCTCATCCGACTCCACTTCCGGAATGCCGAGACGGAGGGACGGTCCCCGCTGGGAATCGGGAGCCGCGAGCACCGCTTGGCGGAGCTGGCCGCGCTCTTCGCGCACGTCGAGCGCGCTCGGCCCGCGCCGCTCCGGGTCGTCGGGGCGTCGTGGCTGTACAACCTCGATGCGTATCGACGCCTGTTTCCCACCTCGTACGTGGCCTCCGCTCACGTGCTCGGCCATCGTTTCCAGCGCATGCCCCTGTGGGGGCAGTTCCTGGATCGGCACGGGGCGCTCAGGGAGAGCCCGACGCGCGAGTTCCTGGAGCGGCTCGATCGCCAATCGACCCTGGCGGGTCTGGATCAGTGCTTTCCCTTCCAGGTGCTCACCGCCGAGGCTCCGGTGCGGGACTTCTACGACTTCTACGGCGTCTAGTCACCCTTCGCTCGCCGCCGTCCGGTTCAACCGGCGCTGAGGCCGTAGGCCGCGACGCTCGCCTCCTTGCCCCGCAGGGCGAGCTCCCCGCACGGCGTGGCCGCGATGCCCGGCGGGAGCGTGAGGTGCCCCAGCACCGCGCCGGAGGCGACCAGGTCGAAGCCCGTCCGCTTGGCGTACTCCTCGAGGCGCGCGGCGGTGTTGGGGATGTCGCCGACGAAGACGATCTGGCGCCTCAGGTCGCCCAGCTCGCCGGCGGTGACGGTGCCGCCGTGCAGTCCCCCGCGGAAGGCAGGCACCGTCCCGAAGTCGCGCTGGTAGCGGGCGGAGTCGCGCGCGATGGCCCCGCGAATCCCGAAGAAGCAGCGGACGCACCCGGCCGCACGCAGGCCCGCCTCCATCGGCCACGTGATGACGACCTCGTCGCCGGCGTACTGGTAGATCTCCCCGCCCGTCTCGAGCACCGGCTCGGTCAGATCGTCCACGAAACGGCGGAGCAGATCGAAGTAGCGGGCGCTCCCCAGCCGCTCCGCGAGCTGGGTGGAGCCGACGAGATCCACGAACAGGAAGATGCGCTCCTCCGCCTTCGGTCGGTGGTAGACGCCGGCGACGAAGTAGCCGAGGACGTTCGCCCCGATCAGGCGGTTCATCTGGAGGAGGAACTGAATCGTGACCGCGACGACGGCGAAGAAGGGCAAGGCATAGTAGATCAGGTGGGCGTCGCCGAAGCTCGCCACGAATCGCCGCGGGTCGAGGCTCGTCGCGACCTGTCCCACGGCCCGGCCCACGAGGAACAGCGCCAGCACGATCGCGCTGCTCAGCGCGAGATCGGTCCGGAATCCGAGGCGCTGGAACCAGAAGCGCGCCCATGCGTCGCGCACGAAGATCATGTAGCCGCCGACCAGAACGGAGATCAGGATGGCGTCGACCAGGCCCTGGATGACCTCGGCCCGCGAGGCCCGACTGGTCAGGATGTTGAAGACGGGCGTGATGGCGCAGGCGGCGAATATGATCGCCACGAGCTGCCGCCGGTGGATCCGGGCGCGGGCCGTTGCCATGTCGGGGGCAGCATAGCCTGACCCGCGCACGGTGCAACAGCGGGCACGGCCGCGTCGTGGCGATGCGGGAAGGCGCCTCGGCGAAATTCCGGTCCGTGCCAGACTGGAAGGGCGCCATGCTGAAGGCATTCCTGAGACACGTCGCGCTCCCGGCGGTCGCCCCGGCCGCGGTCGTCGGTCTGTACTTCACGCCGGTGCTGCTGTTCGGATGCGTGAACCGCGGGCTGCTCGCCCTGGCCGTCGTGCTCCTCTCGGCGGGGGCCGCGTTCGTGACGGTCGGGATCGGCCTCCGCGAGCAGGCGCGGGGCCGGTCATCGGCCAAGTGGCTGATCTCGACGCTCATCCTCACGACGCCACTCGTCCTCGTCCTGGGGCCGCTCGGTTGACCCCGGGCACTATCGCGCGACGATGACCTGGCCGCCACGATCGCAGCTCGAGGGCGCGCTCATCGCTCTGACCGCCGCCTGGGAGATCTACACGATCCACTGCGTCAGCGAGGCCGGCGTCGGATTCTTCGAGGTTGCGCTGGGAGTGCCCGCGGCGGGGCTGCTGGCCATCGCATGGGCGCTGGTCTGGAGCACCCCGGGCGCGCCGAGGCGGATCCGGCCACGTCGGGGGCTGCTCTGGGTCTCCTTCCCTGTCCTGGCGGCGGCGCTGCTGATCATCTATCTCTCCAGCCAGAGCCCTCTCAACCCGCTCTTCCTCCTGCGGTTCGCGGCGAGCCAGGTCGCGCTCACGCGCGCCGCGCAGGAGGTGGAAAGCGGAGCGCCGCGCGCCGAGCCCATACGGGTCGGGCTGTTCCGCGTCAGGTACGCCGCGGCCATGTCCCCCGACGAGGTGCGGCTCGTGACGACGGACTGCGGCGTCGTCGACCAGTGTGGTCTGGCCTACCGGCCACGATCCCGGCCGGCGAGCAACCGCTACGCGCATATCCAGGGGCCCTGGTACCTGATCTACGAGCCGTTCTGACGGGCCCGGCCGCGCCACGCAACCGCGACGCCCGTCGCGCTTAGGACGAGCAGCGGGAGCCCGAGCCAGAATCGCTGGCGGCCGCGCGCGCGGTGCCGCGTCCGAGGGCTTCACGGGTGTCGCGGTGCCGACCGCGGCCCGCATTCTAGCAGGGTCAGGGTCATGCGGCCGGGGCAGGTAGCCGGGACGGCACCTCCTCACCCGCCGGGGCAGTGCCGCCTCACCGGGTCTTTCAGCTCGGGGGGCCCGATCCGCCCCTCCCGAACGCCTCAATAGTCATCAGTACTTACGGCACTCCGCGGATCGCCTTCCGGCTGGCACCCGGATTGCTCTCCTGCTTCCGACGGTGTGGTTTCTCTCAAACGCGTGAACCCTGTCAAGGAGACGGCGGCGTGACGACAGCGACGGTGGCGGGCACGGCAGCGCGGAACGAGCGGATGGAGCAGTTCGTCTACGACGACGCGATCGTGCGGCTGTTCCTGCTCGCGACGCTCGTCTGGGGGCTGGTGGGGATGCTGGTGGGCATCGTGATCGCGCTCCAGCTGGCCAACCCGGTCTTCAACTTCGGGCTGCCGTGGATCAGCTTCGGGCGACTGCGCCCGCTGCACACCAACGCGGTCATCTTCGCCTTCGCGGGCAACGCCATCTTCATGGGCGTGTACTACTCGACCCAGCGCCTGCTCAAGGCCCGGATGTGGAGCGATCTGCTGAGCCGGCTCCACTTCTGGGGATGGCAGGCCATCATCGTCTCGGCGGCGCTGACGCTGCCGCTCGGCATCACCCAGTCCAAGGAGTACGCCGAGCTCGAGTGGCCGATCGACATCGCGATCGCGCTGGTGTGGGTGATCTTCGCGGTCAACGTCTTCGGCACCATCGCGCGCCGGCGCGAGCGCCACCTCTACGTGGCGATCTGGTTCTACATCTCGACGCTGGTGGCGATCGCGGTGCTGCACATCTTCAACAATCTGGTGGTGGTGGCGGGGCCCTTCAAGAGCTACTCGATCTACGCGGGCGTCCAGGACGCGTTCATGCAGTGGTGGTACGGACACAATGCGGTGGCCTTCTTCCTGACCACCCCGTTTCTCGGGATGATGTACTACTTCATGCCCAAGGCGGCCGACCGGCCGATCTTCTCCTACCGCCTCTCGATCCTCCACTTCTGGACGCTGGTGTTCATCTACATCTGGGCCGGTCCGCATCACCTGCACTACACGGCGCTCCCGGCGTGGGCCTCCACGCTCGGCATGCTCTTCTCGGTGATGCTGTGGATGCCGTCCTGGGGCGGCATGGTCAACGGCCTGCTCACCCTGCGCGGGGCCTGGCACAAGGTGACCGAGGACCCAGTGCTCAAGTTCTTCGTGGTCGCGATCACCTTCTACGGCATGTCCACCTTCGAGGGTCCGCTGCTCTCGATCAAGAGCGTCAACGCGCTCTCGCATTACACCGACTGGACCATCGCGCACGTGCACGGGGGCGCCCTCGGCTGGGTCGGCTTCATGGTGTTCGGCATGGTCTACTGGCTGCTGCCGCGCCTCTTCCAGACCGAGCTGTGGAGCAAGCGGCTCGCCGAGCTGCACTTCTGGATCGCCACCGTGGGCATCCTGCTCTACATCGTGGCCATCTACGCGGCCGGGCTCACCCAGGGCCTGATGTGGCGTGCCTTCGACGAGACCGGGCGCCTCGCCTACCCGGACTTCATCGAGACCACCGTGCGGCTGCTGCCGATGTACTGGGTGCGGGTGCTGGGCGGCGTTCTCTATATCGCCGGCATGATCCTCTGCGGCGTCAACGCGCTGATGACTTGGCGGCGCGGCCCCGCGCGCTATGCGGAGCCGGTCCACGAGGCCCCGGGCCTGCGGCCGATGACGGTGGAGGCGGAGCCCGGCGGGTTCAAGCACGCGGCCTGGCATCGCCGCTGGGAGGGGCTGCCGCTCACCTTCTCGGTGTGGGTGGGCGTGGCGGTGGTTACCGCCTCGCTCTTCGAGATCGTGCCGATGTTCCTGATCGGCTCGAACGTGCCGACCATCCGGTCGGTGCACCCCTATACTCCCCTCGAGCTGGCCGGCCGGGACATCTACGTGGCGGAGGGCTGTAACAACTGCCACTCGCAGATGATCCGGCCGATCCGGGCGGAGACGATGCGCTACGGTGAGTACAGCAAGCCGGGCGAGTTCGTCTACGACCACCCGTTCCTCTGGGGCTCGCGGCGCATCGGGCCGGACCTGGCGCGGGTGGGCGGCAAGTACCCGGACCTTTGGCACGTGCGGCACATGGAGGACCCGCGCTCGACCACGCCGCAGTCGATCATGCCGGCGTACCCGTGGCTCGCGCGCACCCCGGTCAAGTGGTCCGCGGTGGAGCGGGGGGTGGCGGCCCAGGCGAGCCTCGGCGTGCCCTACACCCGCGAGCAGGTCGCCGGCGCGGCGGACCTCGCGCGCGCCCAGGGCAAGCAGATCGCGGCGGCCATCGCCCAGCAGGGCGGGCCGGCCGGGCTCGAGGAAACGGAGCTGGTGGCGCTGGTGGCCTATCTCCAGCGCCTGGGTATCGACATCAAGAAGTCGCCCTCGGTGGCCGCGGCCGCGACGGGCGGGGAGGGGATCGGGCGATGAAGCTCTCCGACGTGATGAGCGCCATGCACTTCAACCTGTTCGCCCAGATCGCCCTGGTCATCGCGCTGGTGGGCTTCGCCGCGGTGGTGGTCAGCGTGTTCCTCGCGCGCAATCGCGAGCCGTTCCGGCGGGCGAGCCTTATGCCGCTCGCGGAGGACCGGCCGGCCGGGACCCCGGGAGGCCGCGCGTGAGCCAGAGCGACCGCGACCGGCTGCTCGAGCACGACTACGACGGCATCAAGGAGTACGACAACCCGCTGCCGAGCTGGTGGTCCTGGATCTTCGTGGTCACCATCGTGTTCTCGCTCGGCTACTGGGGCTACTACCAGATCGGCCCGGGACCGTCTCTCATCGCGGAGTACGAGCAGGAGATGCAAGAGCAGGCGGCGCGCCAGGCCAAGCTCGCCCCGGCCGAGGGGCCGAGCGAGGAGTCCCTGCGCGCTCTCACCAACAACGCGAAGGCCATGGCCTCCGCCAAGGAGATTTTCGCGACCCGCTGCATGCCCTGCCACGGCCCGCAGGGGCAGGGCATCGTCGGTCCGAACCTGACCGACGACTACTGGATCCACGGCAGCACGCTCGTCGCGATCCGCAAGACCATCAGCGAGGGCGTGATCGACAAGGGCATGATCCCGTGGAAGGATCAGCTCAAGTCCGACGAGATCGACGCGATGGCCGCCTACGTGGCAACGCTGCACGGGACGAACCCGCCCAATCCCAAGCCGCCCCAGGGCGTCAACGCCAAGGGCGAGGTCGCGCCGGAAGCGCCCGCGGCCGCGGGCAAGTGAGGGGAGCGATGCCGCTGCCGGCGCAGGCCGAGGGACGCGTGCTGCCGACGCTCAATCCCGACGGCACGCGCCGGTGGCTCCGGCCCCGGCTGTTCGCCGGCCGCTTCTTCAAGCGGCGGCGGGCGCTCGCCTGGGTCCTGATGACGCTGTTCACCGCGATCCCGTATCTCAGGATGAACAACCGCCCGCTCATCCTGCTGGACGTGGTCCACCGCGAGTTCACGCTCTTCGGGGCCACCTTCCTGCCCACCGACAGCGTGCTGCTGATGCTGCTGCTCGTCGGCCTCTTCCTCGGGATCTTCCTGATCACCGCCACCTACGGCCGCGTGTGGTGCGGCTGGGCGTGCCCGCAGACGGTCTACATGGAGTTCCTGTACCGGCCCATCGAGCGGCTGATCGAGGGCCCCGCGCGCGCCCAGGAGAGCCTCGACGCCCGCCCGTTCCACCCCCGCCGCCTGCTCAAGTACGGGGTGTTCCTCGGGCTCAGCATGTTCCTGGCCCACACCTTCCTGGCCTACTTCGTGGGGGTCAGCGAGCTGGCCCACTGGGTGCGCCACTCGCCGTTCGAGCACCCGGTGGCCTTCCTCGTCATGGCAGGCACCACCGCGCTGATGATGCTCGACTTCGGAGTGATGCGCGAACAGATCTGCATGGTGGCGTGCCCGTACGGGCGCTTGCAGTCGGTGCTGCTGGATCGGCGCTCGCTCATCGTGGGCTACGACGCGCGGCGCGGCGAGCCGCGCGGCCACCTGCCCGGGGGCCGGCTCGCGGTGGTGGCCGCGCCCGCGCACCTCGGCGACTGCATCGACTGCGGGGCCTGCGTCACCTGCTGCCCCACCGGCATCGACATCCGCGATGGCCTCCAGATGGAGTGCATCCACTGCACGCAGTGCATGGACGCCTGCGATTCCATCATGGACGGCATCGGCCGGCCGCGCGGCCTCATCCGCTACAGCTCGCGCGACGAGCTGGCGGGCCAGCCGCGCCGGATCCTGCGCCCGCGCGTGGTCATCTACCCGCTGCTCCTCGTGGTGGTGTGGGGCGCGCTCGCCTACGCGCTCCTGCACCGCGAGCCCGCCGACGTGACGGTGCTCCGCGGCATCGGCAGCCCGTTCACCGTGACGCCCTCGGGCCTGGTCATGAACCAGATCCGCGTCAAGATCGTGAACCGCGACTCGGTGGACCGGCAGTACCGGGTGGACCTGGTCGAGCCGGCCGGTCCGGCGACGGGCGCGCTCGGGCTCATCGCCCCGGAGAACCCACTGCCGGTGCCCGCGGGCAAGTCGGCGACCGCTCCCTTCTTCGTCACCGCGCCGCGCGCCGCCTTCGACGAGGGCCGCCGCGAGGTGCGGCTTCGCATCGACAACGGCGCCGGCTGGAGTACGCTGGTGCCCTACCGGCTGCTCGGCCCGGGTGACCACGATGACCACGAGCACATGGGCAAGGACAGGAAAGACCGCGAGGCCGAGCATGGCCGCTAAGGGCTGGTACTGGCCGGTCGCGATCGTTGGCCTGCTGGCGAGCGGGGCGGCGGCCAACATCGGCTTCATGATCGTGGCCAACCGCGACGCGACTTTCGCGGTCGAGCCCGACTACTACCGCAAGGCGGTGGACTGGGATCGGACCATGGCGCAGGAAGCCCGCAACGTCGAGCTGGGCTGGCGAGTCTCGGCGCGGCTCGAGCCGATCGACACTGGGCGCGCGCAGCTCGTGGCCCGGGTGGCCGACCGCGACGGCCGGCCGGTGGCCGACGCGGTGGTGGTGGTCGAGGCGTTCCCGAGCGCGCGGGCCCGCGAGATCACGAGCTTCACGCTCGCCCCCGCCGGGCCCGACGGCGCTTACGCCGTGACGCTGACGCGCGCGCGGCCCGGGCTCTGGGAGCTGCGCCTGCGAGTGACGCGCGGCGAGCAAGTCTTCACCCGGACGCTCAGTCAGGACCTGGCCGCGGTCCGATGACGGCTCTGATCGCGACGGTCCTCGGCGCGAGCCTCCTCGGCAGCGCCCACTGCGCCGGGATGTGCGGGGGCTTCGTGGCCTTCTACGCGGGCGGCACCACCGGCCTGCGGGGTCGCACGTCGTGGCTGGCGCACCTGGCCTACAACGGCGGCCGGCTCGCCGCCTATGTCGCGCTGGGCGGCGCGGCCGGCCTGCTCGGCGCGGCGCTCGACACGACGGGCGGCGTGCTGCTCGGCATCCAGCGGACCACCGCGATCCTCTCCGGCGTCCTCATCACGCTCTGGGGCGTGCACACGCTCCTCGAGGCGCTCGGGGTGCGCACGCTCAAGCTCGGTGCGCCGCGAGCCTTCCGCTCGCTGGCCGGCCGTGGCATCGGCGCGGTCGCGGGGGCCCCGCCGCTCCTCCGAGCCCTCGTGGTCGGCCTCGCCACCGGGCTCCTGCCCTGCGGGTGGCTCTACGCCTTCCTGGTGACCGCGGCCGGCACGGGCAGCACGCTCGGCGGGGCCGCGCTGATGGCGGTGTTCTGGGCCGGGACGCTGCCCGCCATGCTGAGCGTGGGCATCGGGCTGCAGGCCCTGACCGGCCCGCTCCGCCGGCACGTCCCGGTGGTGTGCGCCACGGCGATGATCGTGGTGGGGCTCCTCGCGATCGGCGGCCGGATCGTTGTGGTGGAACCGGGTGCCGGCGCGACAGGACCCGCGAGCCATGCTCACCACTGAACCCCCCGCCGTCGCGGCGACCGCGGGCGCCGTCTCGTGCGCGCACTGCGGCCTCGCGGTGCCGGCCGCGGAGGTGGACTCGGCCGTCCCGCGCCAGTTCTGCTGCGAGGGCTGCCGCGCGGTGTGGGCCATCCTCCACGAGCACGGGCTCGAGCGCTACTACGCCCTCCGCGAGG
>DATIWG010000093.1:0-20985 GCA_035519555.1 Nitrosotalea sp.
GTCCGCCAGCGCTCGCCGTCCACCAGGCAGTCCGCGATGGCGCGCTGCCGCGCCTTCGGATCGGTGAGGCGCTCGAGCAGCTTCGAGATGCCGCCGTCGTGCATCCACGCGGGCAGCAGGTTGTCCATCTTGGTGCTGCCCGCCGGGTAGGGATAGACGTCGCCGGTCACGTCCACGCCGCGGGCGCGCGCGTGGTCGATCATGCGCAGGACGCGGTCCATCTTGCCCCAGTTCTCGCGGCCCGAGGCCTTGACGTGAGCGATCTGGACCGGCACCCCGCCCCGCTCTCCGATGCGGATGGCCTCCTCGGCCGCCTGCTCGAGGGTGGCCGCCTCGCCGCGGATGTGCGAGAAGTAGAGCCCGCGCCGGCTCGCCATGCTGCGGGCGAGGGAGACCAGCTCCTCCGTGTTGCCGTACACGCTGGGCGCGTAGACGAGACCGGTCGAGAAACCGAAGGCACCGGCGTCGAGGGCCTCCGCGAGCAGCCGCTCCATCTGCGCCTGTTCTTCCGCAACGACCGGCCTCGCGGCCGGTCCGGCTGCGGCCAGCCGCAGCGCGCCGTGCCCCACGAACTGCACGATGTTGACGGTGGGGCCGAGCCCCCGCAGATGATCGAGGTACTCGGCGAAGGTGTTCCAGGTGATGGGGAGCTTCCCGCCGATGCCGCCCGCCCACTCCTGCACGAGATCGGCGCGGCCGGGAGCCACCGGGGCCGGCGAGAAGCTGCACATGCCGACCACCTCGGTGGTCACGCCCTGCCGAACCTTCGACTCGGCCGAGGGACACTTGTCGTACACGAGGTCCGAGTGCGAGTGGACGTCGATGAAGCCGGGCGCCACCATCAGGCCCTTGGCGTCGATCACGCGCGCGGCCTCGCCGGTCAGGCCGGGGCCCACCGCGGCGATGCGATCGCGCTCCACCGCCACGTCGGCGGCACGCGCGGGCGCGCCGCTGCCGTCCACCAGGGTACCGTTCCGGATCAGGAGCGACCAGGCCATGGCGCTACTGGACGGATTCCTTGATCGTCACCGACTTCATCTTGTCGCCGACCTTGATCTTGTCCACCACGTCCATGCCGGAGGTGATCCGGCCGAAGACGGTGTACTGGCCGTCGAGGAAGTGGGCGGGGGCCAGGACGATGTAGAACTGGCTGCCCGCCGAGTTCGGCGCCTGGGTGCGCGCCATCGCGACCGCGCCGCGCACGTGCTTCTGCTTGTTGAACTCGTCCTTGATCGTGTAGCCCGGGCCCCCGGTGCCGTTGCCCTTGGGATCTCCGCCCTGGACGACGAAGCCCGGCTCCACCCGGTGGAAGGTGACCCCGTTGTAGAAGCCCTTCGTGGCCAGCGCGACGAAGTTGTCCACCGTCTTGGGAGCGTCGTCCGGGAAGAACTCGATGACGATCTCGCCGCCCTTCTCCATGGTGATGACGGCCGTTTTCACCTTCTTGCCTCCCTTGGGGGCCTCCTTGGTGGGTGCGTCCTTGCCGGCCGGCGGCGCAGGTTGCTGGGCCCCGGCGGGCGTGAGCGGCGTCAGCGCCACGAGCGCGACGAGCACCGCGACGAGCGTGGTGACGGCGATGCGAGCCTTCACGAGTATGCCTCCTTGCACGGGGAACACAGGATGGACGCGTCATTATGCCCCACCGCCCCGCTGGTCCGCCACTGCATCCGTGGTACAGTGAATGACATGTCGCAGCGCCCCGA
Source organism: Nitrosotalea sp. (assembly GCA_035519555.1). GTDB lineage: Bacteria > Methylomirabilota > Methylomirabilia > Rokubacteriales > CSP1-6 > CAMLFJ01. The sequence goes on from DATIWG010000093.1 coordinate 1,704, forward strand.
TATCCGGAACGTCGCCATCATCGCCCACGTCGACCACGGCAAGACCACCCTGGTCGACGCCATGCTCTGGCAGTCGGGCATCTTCCGCGCCAACGAGCACGTGGCCGAGCGGGTCATGGACTCGATCGACCTGGAGCGGGAGAAGGGCATCACGATCATGGCCAAGAACACGGCCATTCACTACCAGGGCGTGAAGATCAACATCGTGGACACCCCCGGCCACGCCGACTTCGGGGGCGAGGTCGAGCGCACCCTGACCCTGGTGGACGGCGTGCTGCTGCTGGTGGACGCCGCGGAAGGGCCCCTGCCCCAGACGCGCTTCGTGCTGAAGAAGGCGCTCGAGGCCGGCCTCACCCCGGTGGTGGTCATCAACAAGATCGACCGCCAGGACGCCCGGGCCGCCGAGGTGCTGGACGAGGTCTACGACCTGTTCATCGACCTGGACGCGGCGGTGGAGCAGCTCGAGTTCCCGGTGCTCTACACCGACGCCCGCAAGGGCATCGCGAAGCTCTCACTCTCCGATGACTCCAAGACACTGGCTCCGCTTTTCGACACCCTGATCCGGACCATCCCCGCGCCCCAGTTCGAGGAAGGCCACGGGCTCCAGCTCCGCGCTGCCTCGCTCGACTGGGACGATTACGTGGGGCGGCTGATCATCGGCCGCATCGTGAACGGGGGGGTGCGGCAGTACGACCGGGTGGCGATCGTCCACCGCGACGGCTCGATCGAGCACGCCAAGATCACCGTGCTCTACGGCTACGAGGGGCTCAAGCGCGTGGAGGTGCCCGAGGCCGGCGCCGGCGACATCGTGGCGGTGGCGGGCATCGAAGCCATGGAGATCGGCGAGACCATCGCGGATCCCGACAAGCCCGTCGCCCTGCCGGTCATGCGCATCGACGAGCCGACCGTGTCCATGCTCTTCTCCTCCAACGTCTCGCCGTTCGCGGGCAAGGAGGGCAAGTTTGTCACCTCCACCCAGCTCCGGGAGCGCCTCTGGAGGGAGAAGCGGAGCAACGTGGCCCTCCGGGTGGAGGAGACCGACTCTCCCGACACGTTCAAGGTGTCCGGGCGCGGCGAGCTGCAGCTGGCGATCCTCATCGAGATGATGCGGCGCGAGGGCTTCGAGATGGAGGTCTCCAAGCCCCAGATCATCACCCACGAGGAGGCCGGCAAGACGCTCGAGCCGATGGAGCATCTGGTGGTGGACGTGCCCGACGAGTTCATCGGGGCGGTCACGCAGAAGCTGGGGCCCCGCAAGGGCCAGATGGCGAAGATGATCAACCACGGCACCGGCCGGGTGCGGCTCGAGTACCGCATCCCGTCCCGCGGCCTGATCGGCTACCGATCGGAGTTCCTCACCGACACGCGGGGCACCGGGCTGCTCAACCACCTCTTCGACGGTTGGGCCGAGTGGCAGGGCGACATCCCGCACCGGGCCAACGGCGCGATGGTGGCCGACCGCACCGGCAGGACCACGTCGTACGCGATCGACCACCTGCAGCCGCGCGGCGTGCTGTTCCTGGGGCCGGGCGAACCGGTCTACGAGGGCCAGGTGGTGGGCGAGAACGCGCGCGACAACGATCTCGACGTCAACATCACCAAGGAGAAGAAGCTCACCAACGTGCGGTCTTCGACCTCGGACGAGGCCGTGCGCCTCACTCCGCCGCGCCTGATGAACCTCGAGCAGTCGCTCGAGTGGATCCGCGAGGACGAGCTCCTCGAGATCACTCCCAAGTCGCTCCGCCTCCGCAAGAAATCCCTCGGCGGCCGCCGCCGCTTCTAGCCCGGGGTCAGGTCTTACATTCCGACATTTTTCAGCGGGGCGGCAGTTCGTCCGCGTGCGCGAGGGCTCGACTCACCGTGACGTAGTGGCGGCCGAGGAAGTCGCCGACCTCCTTCATGGAATACCCGTGGTTGCGGACCGCCGAGACGGCACGGGCATTGCGCTCGGCGCGCGTCGTGACGCCGGCGAAGAGCTGCGCGAGGGGTGGTCTGGGGGCGAAGCGCTGGGCGCGCGGGAACTCGGTGCAGCTGATGACGGCGCGATTGCGCTCGACCAGCCGGTGTCCGGAGACCGTGGCGCCATCCGCCGGCCCGGACCGGAAGCGATCGAGCGCGTCGGCCTCCTGATCGAGGGCCGCCTCGATGAATCTCGCGTAGGCGCGCACCGCGGCGGCGTGGCTGGCTGACCCGGAAAGGTCCCGCAGCCAGTCGACCGTCAAGAAGCCCGGAGCCGGGGCCTCGCCGGCGGTCGCGCGGAAGCTGCTCCAGGGCCAATCGTGCGGGTGCGAGACCAGGCCCGCGCGCACCGGATTCAGTACTATGTAGCGGCAGACCTCGTGAAGATAGGCGTGGCCGTCGATGAGCTGGGCGCCGAATCGCCCCTGCAGGACGTGCCCGCACCGCTCGTGACGCCGATTGAACCGCTGCGTGTAGACTCCGTTGAGCTGCCGCATCGCGACGGAGAGATTGGCGTCCGGAGTCTCCAGTAGCAGGTGGTAGTGATTGCCCATCAGGCAGTAAGCGTGGCAGCGGACGTGGTAGCGCACGACCACGGACGCCAGCACGATCAGGAATCGAGAGCGGTCCGCGTCGTCCTCGAAGATCGGTTGCCGGTCATTGCCGCGCGCAGTGACGTGGTAGATCCCACCGGGGAACTGCCGCCGGAGCGGTCGCGCCATTCTCCGACGCTACCGCTCCGGCCGGGTTGCGCTCAAGTGTATCGGCGGGAGTACATTCCGACCGTAAAAATGTCGGAATGTAAGACCTGACCCCTAACTATCGCTTCATCTGGGCCATGCGGCGGTTCATCTCCTCCATGCTGACGTCTTCCTTGTGGGTGGAGAGGTGCCACGTGTGTCCGAAGGGATCTTTCAGCGTGCCGGAGCGGTCGCCGTAGAACTGGTCCGCGACCGGGCGCACCTGGGTGGCCCCGGCGTCGAGGGCCTGCTTGAACTGGGCATCCACGTCGGTCACGTAGAGCAGCAGGCTGGCGGGGGAGCCGCCGTAGTGCTGGGGCGCGCGCGCGTCCATCTCGGGGTGCTCGTCGGCCATCATGATCACGGAATCGCCAATCTTGATCTCGGCGTGCCCGATGCGATCGTTCGGCGCCGGGATGCGCATCAGCTCCTTGGCCCCGAAGGCCCGCCGATAGAACTCGATCGCCCGCGCGGCGCCGTCGACGATCAGGTACGGCGTGATCGCATGGTATCCGGTCGGAATCGGCTTGACCTTGGAAGTCTTGGGGGCGGTCTTGGGGGCTGCGGTCTTGGTCGCCATGGTGTCCTCCTTGTGGAGAGGTGCGATGAGGGCCACCGTACACCCCAGGGTGCGACCGTGCCACTCTCAGAGAGGATGCAGCTCCACCGTCACGTCGACGTCATCGTCGCGCTCTGCGTGGCCGAGCAGATCGCGCACGGTGACGCCGGGTTGCCGCGCGGCGCACGGGTCGAGCAGGACACGATAGAGGCCGGGGGAGGGCAGGAACAGCGCGGTCTCAGCGGGCTCGGCCACGCTGAGCAGCAGGCCCTTGGAGCCGTCTGCGGCGGTGAGCACGAGACCACGGTCCGCGGTCCAGGAGCCGCCGGCGCCCCGCGCCCGCTCGCGCAGCACGTGCACACCGCCGACCCGGGCGAGCCGTGCCGTGAGCGGCCAGCCCTCGTACCGCCACCCCGCGCGATCGGGCGCCCGCGCAGCGCCCGCATCGCGCTCCGCGGTGAGGACGTAGACGGTGCCGGTACGCGCGGGCTCGAAGAACGAGCCGAGCGTTTCCGGGCGGAGCCGCTCGAGCGCTTCCAGGCGCAGCCGGGAGAGCTCGCCCCCGAACGCGGGCGTCACGAGCGAGGTCACGCGAATCGCCACGCCGTCGCCCCGCACCACCACGAAGCTCGAGCGATAGGCGCCGGGATCGAGCGGGGAGGTGAAGCCCGGGCCGGGCGCGTAGAGCAGATCGCGCCATTGGGTGCCGAGAGACGCGGCGAGGCGACGTTCTGGATCGGGGAGCGTGAGATCGACGTGGGGGGCGGTCACGTCAGGCGACCCCCTCACCCTGCCCCCTCACCCTACCCTCTCCCCAAAGGGGGAGGGGAAAGGAAATCAGCGCCGCGGACCGCGCCCTTGCCCGCGGCCGTCGCGACGGCCACCCCCACCACCCCCGCCCGGGCGTCCCGGCCCCCCCCCGCGCCCGCCCCCGCGCGCGGCCATCCGCTGGCGCTTCTCCTCCGCGTAGCGGCGCCGCTCCTCACTGGTGGGCTTGATCTCCGGCAGGTAGAGATCGTCCTCGGCCCAATCGACGGCGATCTTCTGATTGATGAACTTCTCGATGGGCTCGAGAGCGAGCGCGCCCGCCTCGTCCACGAGGCTGATCGCCTTGCCGGCCGCCCCCGCCCGCGCGGTGCGGCCGATGCGATGGACGTAGTCCTCGGCGTCCTGCGGCAGGTCCCAGTTCACCACGTGGCTCACGCCCTCGATGTGCAGGCCGCGCGACGCCACGTCGGTGGCCACCAAGATCGGGAGCGCGCCGTCCTTGAAGTCGTTCAGGATCTTGAGCCGCTTCTTCTGGTCGACGTCGCCGGTGAGGGCGCGCGCCTCCCAGCCGTTGCGTCCGAGCCGGTCCTCGAGACGCCGCGCTTCCTCCCGGGTATTGGAGAAGATCAGGATGCGGCTGCCCCCCTCGCGGCGCAGCAGCCCGAGCAGCAGGTTGAACTTCTCCTCGCGCCCGACGTGGTAGAGCACCTGCTCGGCCTTCTCCGCGGTCTTCTGCTGGGGCGTGATCGTGATCTGGGAGGGGTTGTTCATGAACTCCCAGGTCAGCTCCATGACCCGGAACGACAGCGTGGCCGAGAACAGGAACGACTGGCGCTTCTCGGGCTTGGGCAGGCGCCGCAGGATGAACCGCAGGTCCGCGATGAAGCCCATGTCGAACATCCGGTCCGCCTCGTCGATGACCAGCACCTCGACGCGACCGGGCGACCAGATGTGCTGCTTGAGGTAGTCGATGAGCCGCCCCGGCGTACCGACCAGGATGTCGCAGCCCTCGCGCAGGGCCTCGCGCTGCTTGTTGTAGTCGATGCCGCCGTAGACGGACAGGATGCGCAGACCGGTGTGGGCGCCCAGCAGGTGCGCGTCGGCCTCGATCTGCACCACCAGCTCGCGAGTGGGCGCGATGATCAGCACTCGCGGCGACGTCACCGCGGCGCGGGCGGGCGCGGGATGCGTCAGGCAGCGCGTGAACGCGGCGATCAGGAACGCGGCGGTCTTGCCGGTGCCGGTCTGGGACTGGCCGGCCACGTCCTTGCCCCGCAGGGCCAGGGGCAGCGCCGCTTCCTGGATCGGGGTGGCGATGACGAAACCCGCGTCCTCGATGCCGCGACGCACCGGCCCCGGCAGCTCGAGCGCGCCGAACGAGAGCGGGCTCATTTCGTGGGCTCTTCCGTGAGCGCCGGCTTCGCCGGCTGCTTTCGCCCGAAGATGCGCGCCGAGATGATGCCGAGCTCGTAGAGGATGCAGAGCGGGCCGGCCATGAGAGTCTGGTTCACGACGTCGGGGGTCGGGGTCAAGATCGCCGCGACGATGAAGTTGATCAACACCGCGTACTTGCGGTTCTTCGAGAGGAACTGGGGCGTCACGATCCCCAGCATGGACAGGAGCGTGATCACCACCGGCAGCTCGAAGACCACCCCGAAGGCCAGCGTGAACTTGATGATGAAGTCGATGTAGCTCGAGATCGTGATCATCGGCTTCAGGCCCTGCTCCTGCCCGAAGCTCACCAGGAAGTTGATCGCGAACGGGATGATCACGAAGAGTGCGAAGGCCCCCCCGGACAGGAACAGGAACGAGCCCACGATCACGAATGGCGCCGCGTACTTCCGCTCGTGCTTGTGGAGCCCCGGGGCCACGAACGCCCATACGTTCCACAAAATGACCGGCATCGCGATGAACACACCCATGATCATCGCGACCTTCATGTAGGTCCAGAAGGCCTCGGTGGGCGTGGTGAAGACGAGCTCGGTCTTGAGGTGCCGCGAGAGGAACCGCATGACGTTGGTGGTGAAGTACAGCGAGATGCCGAGCCCGACGGCGGCGGGGATGAGACTCCAGATGATGCGGGTGCGCAGCTCCGTGAGGTGGTCGAAGAACGACATCTTGCCGGCATCATCTGATCCAGAGGATCCGGGGGATCCCGGCGCGTCGGCGGCGATCGGCTCGGAGTCGCTCATCACCAGTCGGGAATGAAGTGCCGCAGCTGCCCCACCCCACGCCCGGCCTTGAAGCCTTCGCGGATGGCCCGCGTCACGTAGGCCTTGGCGGAGCGGATGGCGTCGCCCAGGGCCTGGCCGCGGGCCAGCCCGGCCGTGATGGCGGCCGAAAAGGTGCAGCCGGTGCCGTGAGTGTTCGTGGAGTCCACCCGGGCCGCGGTGAACCGGGTGAACTCGCGCCCGTTCCACAGCAGGTCGGTGGCGTCGCCCTTCAGGTGGCCCCCCTTGATCAGGACGAAGCGCGGACCCATCCCGTGGATGCGCCGGGCCGCCTCTTCCATCTCCTCGGGCTCGGCCACCCGCATGCCCGCCAACACCTCGGCCTCCGGCAGGTTGGGCGTGACGACCAGGGCCAGCGGCAGGATGCGGTCGGCGAGAGCCGCGCGGGCGTCGGGCTGCAGCAGCGGGTCACCGGACTTGGCCACCATGACGGGATCCACCACCAGCTTCTCGATCCGATGCTCGCCCAGCTCGGTCGCCACCGCGTCGATGATCGGCGCGGTCGAGAGCATGCCGCACTTGGCCGCGTCGGTGCCGAAATCCTCCAGAACCGATCGGAGCTGCCGCGCCACGAACACGGGCGGCAGGTTCTCCACGCCTTGGACCCCGAGCGAGTTCTGCGCCGTCACCGCGGTGATCACCGACATGCCGAACACCCGGAACGCCGAGAACGTCTTGAGATCCGCCTGGATGCCCGCCCCCCCGCCAGAATCAGACCCGGCGATGGTGAGAGCCTTGGGGATCAACATGGCCCCCTAGTATACGGGATACGCCGGAGCCGGCGGGGAAGAACCTCCCCACTGCCGGGGGCTACCAGCGAGCGGAGAGGCCCATCAGAGCGGAGTGGGTGTTGAGGTCGGTGCTGACGTTGACGCGGTTCGTGCTCGCATCGTGGAGCTCGAAGTCCGGCGAGACGTGGGTGAACCGGTACTCCGCGAACAGCATGAGGTTCTGGAAGATCTGCACCGCCACGCCGAGGGAGCCCGTGCCGCCGATGGTCACGTCGGTGTCGTCGTCGTGGTTCCGGAAGCTCTTGGTGTTACGCGGGGTCAGGGTCGTAATGAAGAGCGTCGGACCCACCGCCAGGTAGGGCTGGACTCGGCCCTGGGGGGCCTCCGTCGACTTGAGCAGCGGAAGGCGCAGCATCAGGTTCGTCGAGAACGAGTTCACCGTGAGGTCGAAGGTGCCGATCCCGCCCTTCCCGGCGCCGCAGCCGCCGGGATAGAAGCAGCCGTGGAGGTTGACCGATTGCGGGCCGATGTAGGGGGAGAAGCGGAAGTAGTCGACCCCGAAGCCCAGGAACGGCAGCGAGTCGAAGTACCGGCCGAAGCGACCGCCGACGGCCAGCGCCTTGTCGAAGCTGACGTCGTCGTAGGTGCCCGGGCCGATCCCCTGGTCGTTGAGCTTGAGATCGTGGCTCTGGGTCAGGCTGACGCCCGCGAAGACGTCGGCGAACCAATCCGCGGCGGCGGGGCGGTGGTCGAGAGCGATGATCGCAACGAGGGCGACCACGACGAGGCCGACAATCCCGAGCCTTCTCACGGTGACATCCTATCACCGTAAAGCCTCAAGGCTGGTCGAAGCGCGGAGACGGGATGATCAGCGTGAACTCGCCCCGCACCGGCCCCGCCTCGAAATGGGTGCGCAGGGCCGCGGCGGGGCCGCGGATGATCTCCTCGAACTGCTTGGTCATCTCGCGCGCTACCACGATCTCGCGCCCGCCGAACACCTGCGCGATCGCCTCCAGCGCGCCCAGGATACGGTGGGGCGATTCGTAGCACACCACCGTCATCCCGAGGTCCCGCAGCGCCTCCAGCCGGTGCACGCGCCGACCCGGCTTGACCGGCAGGAAACCGTCGAAGACGAAGCGATCGGCCGGCACCCCCGCCGCGGAGAGCGCGGTCACCACCGCGGAGGGCCCGGGCACCGGCACCACCGCGACGCCGGCCTCGCGCGCCTGCTTGACCAGGAGGAAGCCGGGGTCCGAGATGCCGGGGGTGCCCGCGTCCGTCACGAGCGCGACCGACTGCCCGGCCTGAAGCGTCTCGAGCAGGCGCGTGCCCTTGCGGAGCTTGTTGTGCTCGAAGTAGCTCGTGACGGGGACGTGGATGCCGAAGTGGGTGAGCAGGATGCGGGTGCGCCGGGTGTCCTCGCACGCGATGAGGGCCACGTCCTTCAGGACGCGGAGGGCGCGCAGGGTGACGTCTTCGAGGTTGCCGACCGGGGTGGCGACGACGTACAGCGTGCCCGTCAGAGGCGATCCGTCAGGCGGACTGCTCTTTCTGCTCGGAGATCAGGATCGGGCGGTCCTTGTTGATGATGACTTCCCGCGTGATGATGCATTCCTTGAGCCCGGGCAGCGACGGCAGCTCGTACATCACCTCGAGCATCACCTCTTCCAGCACCGCGCGGAGGCCCCGCGCGCCGGTGCCGCGCTTCATGGCCTCGCGCGCGACCGCGGCGACCGCGTCGTCGGTGAACTTGAGCCGCACCTTCTCGAGCTCGAAATACTTCTGGTACTGCTTGATGATCGCGTTCTTGGGCTCGCGCAGGATGCGCACCAGCGCTGGCTCGTCGAGGTCGTGCAGGGTGGCCACCACCGGTAGCCGGCCCACGAACTCGGGGATGAGCCCGTACTTGAGCAGATCCTCGGGCTGGATGAGGGCGAGCAGATCACCGACGCGGCGGTCCTCGCGACTCTTGATCTCCGCCCCGAAGCCGATCCCGGTCTTGCCCACGCGACCTTCCACCAGCTTCTCGATGCCGACGAAGGCCCCGCCGCAGATGAACAGCACGTTGGTGGTGTCGACCTGGATGAACTCCTGGTGGGGATGCTTGCGTCCGCCCTGTGGCGGGACGTTGGCCACCGTACCCTCGAGGATCTTGAGCAGGGCCTGCTGCACGCCCTCGCCGGACACGTCGCGGGTGATCGACGGATTCTCCGACTTTCGCGCGATCTTGTCGATCTCGTCGATGTAGACGATGCCGCGCTGCGCCCGCTCCACGTCGTAGTCCGCCGCCTGCAGCAGCCGCAGAATGATGTTCTCGACGTCCTCGCCGACGTAGCCGGCCTCGGTCAACGTCGTGGCGTCCGCGATGGTGAAGGGCACGTGCAGCATCTTGGCGAGGGTCTGGGCGAGAAGGGTCTTGCCGGAGCCGGTGGGGCCGATCAAGAGGATGTTGGCCTTCTGCAGCTCCACGTCGCCCGCCTCGGAGCCAGCCTCGATGCGCTTGTAGTGGTTGTGGACCGCCACCGCGAGGATCTTCTTGGCCCGCTCCTGGCCGACCACGTACTGGTCCAGCACGTTCTTGATCTCGGCCGGCTTGGGGAGGCTCCGCAGCTCCCGACTCTTCTCCTCCTCCCACTCCTCCGCGATGATGTCGTTGCAGAGCTCGATGCACTCGTCGCAGATGTAGACGGTCGGGCCCGCGATGAGCTTGCGGACGTCGTTCTGGCTCTTGCCGCAGAACGAGCACTTGAGCGCGCCGCCACCTTCGCGGGTGCGGGCCATGGGTGGGTCCTTTACTTGGGCGTGACGACCACTTCGGAGACGGGCCGCGTGGTCGGCTTGGAGGAGATGACCTCGTCGACGATCTTGTAGTCGCGGGCCTGCTCCGCGGTCATGAAGAAGTCGCGGTCGGTGTCCCGCTGGATCTTGTCCATGGACTGGCCGGTGTGGTGGACCAGGATGCGGTTCAGCTCCTCACGCATCCGGAGGATCTCCTTGGCCTGGATGTCGATGTCGGTGGCCTGGCCCTGCACGCCGCCGAGCGGCTGGTGGATCATGATCCGCGCGTGCGGCAGCGCGAAGCGCTTGCCCTTCGTTCCGGCGCACAGGAGCAGCGCGCCCATCGAGGCGGCCTGGCCCATGCAGATGGTCGAGATGGCCGGCTTCACGTACTGCATCGTGTCATAGATGGCCATGCCCGCGGTGACCGAGCCGCCCGGCGAGTTGATGTAGAGGTGGATGTCCTTGTCCGGGTCCTCGGCTTCCAGGAACAACATCTGCGCGATGACGAGATTGGCGATCTCGTCCTCGATATAGGTCGGGAGGAAGATGATGCGCTCCTTGAGGAGCCGGGAGAAGATGTCGAACGCGCGCTCTCCGCGCGGGGTCTGCTCGACCACCATCGGGACCAATCCCATCGGACGCCTCCTGGCCATGCTCGTAGTGTACCTCAGGCGGTGTTTGCCTGATTCTTTTCGATCAAGAAATCGACGGTCTTCCGCTCGCCAAGCGTGTGGCGGATGCCCTCGAGGTCCCCGCTCTGCTCGAGCATCCGCCGCACCGCGGGGGCCGGCCGCTGGCTGGCCTGGGCCAGCCGCTCCACCTCGGCCTCCACCTCGGCGTCGGCGGGCTGGAGGCCCTCCTTCTCCGCGATGGCCTCGAGCAGGAGCGCGCGCTTGACCGCCTTCTCGGCGCCCGGGCGCAGGTCCTCGAGCAGCTTCTTGTAGTCCCACGGCACCCGATCGGGGTCCACGCCCTGCCGGCGCATGTGCTCCCGGGCGTGCTCGATCTGGTGACCGACCTGCCGGAGCACCAGCGCCTCCGGCACCTCGAAGGCGTGGGTGGCGAGCACCGCGTCGAGCACCGCGCCCTCCAGCGTGCGCCGGTTCTCGGCGTCGCGGCGGGCCTGCAGGCCCTTGCGCACTTCTTCCTTCAGCGCGTCCAGCGTCTCGAAGCTGCCGCCCACGCTCTTGGCGAAGTCGTCGTCGAGCGCGGGCAGGACCTTCTCCTTCACTTCCTTGACGGTGACGGTGGCCTCGGCGGACTTGCCGCGCAGCGCCTCGTTGCGGTGATCCTCGGCGAATCGCACCCGCGTCTGACGCGATCCCCCCGCGGCGAGCCCGATCACCGCCTCCTCCATCTCGGGCAGCACGTTACCGCTGCCGATCAGGAAGCCGTAGTCGGTCTCCGAGCGCGGCTCCATGCCCTCGGGGGTGAGCGTGTAGTCGACGATCACCAGGTCGCCCGGGTCGGCCGCCCGCTCCACCGATCGGTACTCGGCGTGCTGCTCCTGGAGCGCGGTCAGGGCCTCGTCGACCTCGCTCTCCGCGAAGGCCTTGGGCGCGTGCTCGATCTTGAGCCCGGCGTAGGAGCCGAGCGTGATCGCGGGCTTCACCTCGACGACCGCGGCGAACTTGAGCGCCGCGTTCTCCTCGAGGGTAACCTCTTGCAGATCGGGCTCCTCCACCGGCTCGATCCGCGACTCGGCGAGGGCCTGGCGGTACACGTCGGGAATCAGACGACGGGCCACTTCCTGCCGCACGTCGTCGGCGAAGTGGAGCTTGATCATGCTGCGGGGCACCTTGCCCTTGCGGAACCCGGGGAGTCGCGCCTCGCGCTGGACCCGATCGAAGGCCTGCTCCCACGCCTTGGTGACCACTTCGGGCGCTTCCTCGACCTGCAGCCGTCGCTTGCAGGCGCCCAGTTCTTCGATATCAACTTTCATGACCACTCCCGGGAGATCCAGTACAAGGGGGGCGTTGATCCAGTGCTCACGCTCGCTTGCCGAAGCCTCATCCTACACTATTGGACCGCATCGTCAACAATACAAGCACTTACCGGCCGCCCGCCCTACGCTACGTCGAGGAAGAAAGAAGAGGCAACTGCGCGGCGAAGGGAAGGCGGACCGCATGTGCCGTCGGCGTCGCCGCGAGAGATTTTCCGCTGGTGCGAGAGGGGGGAGTTGAACCCCCACGGGTTGCCCCTCTGGATCCTAAGTCCAGCGCGTCTGCCAGTTCCGCCACTCTCGCACGTCAAGTGCGACGCTAGGTTACCACACACCGCGCGGTGGCCGCGGGACACGGAGCAAGACCGAATCGAGGAAGTCGACGTCAACCGGTTCGGGACCGACCGATCGCCGGCGCTGGGCTCTGGGCGACTCCCGGCCGCCGAGGAGCGAGCGATCCGTCGGGCTTCGTGCGCTCCCCGCGGCGGATGCACGGTAGCTCGCAGTAGCGGTAGAACACCCGCGCCGCCCAGAGCACGACTGGTGTCGTCGCGGCCATGATCAGCAGGCTCAAAGGAATGCGGTACCCGGCGAAGCGCGGCCACTCGGCCAGGTGCCGAACGAGAGGTTCGAAGGCGAGCTGGATCGGCCGGTGAAGCAGGTAGAGACTGTAGGAGTAGACGCCGACGCCGGCGAGATAACGGCCGGTGGCGGACGCGGCCCCTTCCCGCTCGTGCGTGAGTGCCGAGCACAGCACGAGCGCGAACGCGATGCCGTAGAGCGGCTCCTTGACCACGTAGAGCCCGTAGTGCCACGTGTGCCACTCGAGCCACACTCCGAGCCCGAGCACCACCGTGGCGAGCCAGGGCGCGGACACCGCGCGCGGCAGCGCGACCCGGCCCACCGCCCACTCGGCGACCACCGCACCCAGCACCCATTCGAACCAGCGAGCGAGAAAGAGCTCCCACGCCGGCCCGCCGATCACCTGCGGTAACGGGATGGCGTGCACCGCCATCCGGTAGCCCATCGTGGCGCCAAGTACGAGCATGAGGGCGCCGATCACCCCGCGTCGGGCCATCAGTCGGAAGACCAGTGGGTAGGCGAGGTAGAACTGGGCTTCCACCGCCAGAGTCCATGCGGGGGGATTCACGCCGTCGAACGTCGCGGTGTGGAACGTGTGCACGAGAAACGCCTGGGCCGCGACCGCGCACCACGAGACGAGAGCGGGCCCATCCACGAGCGAGGCCAGCACCAGCGCCACCGCGAGCGCCGCGAGGTAGGGCGGGTACAGGCGCCAGAAGCGCCGTGCGAAGAAGCGAGGCCACGCGGGAGCCGCGCCCGCCCCCGCGGCAAGCGCCCGCGCCTGAGGCAGATGGATGCAGAAACCGCTGATCACGAAGAAGAGGGGTACCCCGAGATACCCGAATCCCAGCACCAGATGGAGCCAGGACCAGGCTCCGCTCTCGGCTCTCGGGACCTGCTGGAACGCCGAGACGGAGAAATGACACACGACCACCGCAAGGGCGGCGGAACCCCGCAGCTGGTCGATCCGCTCCGAGCGCCCACCGGCGGCCACGATTCCACTGTACCGCCATCGACCCCGGGATAGCGCGGCCGGCGCTCCCGCGGAGTCTCGGTACCGCCTCGCTAGTAGAGGAAGGGTGTGGGCAGCGGCGGTCGGCCGTAGGGCCGGCCCCCCTTCACGGTGAGCACCGGAACGAGCTTGCGGGTGCCCGCGCGCTTGTTGTTCCGCGTGTCGACGAACTCCACCGGGCCGTCGACGAGGTCGAAGATCGCGAGGTCGGCGGGAGCGCCGATGGCGAGCGTGCCGAGCCCCGGCACCTTGCCGATGATGCGGCCCGGTTCCGAGGTGGCGCGGGCCACGACCTCCTCGAGCGGCATGCCCAGACCCAAGAACTTCGACATCACCCACGGCAGCGTCGGGTAACCGGGCGTGTTGATCGACACCGAGTGGATGTCGCTCGAGATCGTGTCGGGCCCGAAGCCTTGCTGCATGGCCGGCTCGCAGACCGTGTAGTCGAAGGATCCGCCTCCGTGCCCGACGTCCACGATGACCCCGCGCTGCTTGGCGGCCAGCGCCGCCGGCAGCACGCGGCCGCCCTGCACCGTGTTGTTGCCGGCCCCGCTGTAAGCGTGGGTCAGGATGTCGCCGGGGCGCAGCAGGTCGAGCAGATCGGAGAGCGAGCCCGGCGCCGCCCCGATGTGGCACATCACGCGGAACTGCTTGCCCGCCATCTCGGCGGCCCGGATGGCGCGGCGCAGGGGCTCGAGCCCGTTCTGGCCCACCACCGAGTCGGTGATCCGCACCTTCACGCCCAGCACGAGGTCGGCGTTCTCGGCCACCGCCTTGGCGCAGACCTCCACGTTGGCGTAGTCGATGTTGAGCATCTCGCCGGGCGCGAGGCCGCCCGCGAGCCCGATGCTCGAGATGTGGATGAACCCGAACAGCCGGGTGCGCGACTGCGGCACCGCCCCGTGGCGAAAATTGCCGAAGGTGTGGGCGCCCGCGTCCCCCGCCGACACCGCGGTGGTCGTGGCGGTGATCGGCACCAGCTCGTCGGCGGGCAGCCCGAGGCCGAGATGGGGACAGAGGTGCGTGTGCAGGTCGATCAGCCCCGGCGTGACCAGCTTGCCGGCGGCGTCGATCCGCTGCACCGCGCGGTCGGGGGGGATGCTCGGCGCCACCGCCGCGATCTGCCCGTACCGAATGCCGATGTCTCGCCGGGCCCGCGTCTTCTGCACGGGATCGAGCACGTCGCCGTTGGCGATCACCAGCTCGTACTTCAGGGTGGGATCGGCGGGGTTGAAGCCGAGCGGGGCGGGCTGGCCGGCCTGGGCGATCATGAGCGTCGCGCCGTGCGCGTCGCCGGACCCGGCCAGCCCGCCGCCCGCCGCGGCGGCTCCCGCGGAGAGCTTGATGAATCCACGTCGCGAGAGATCCATGGCGTCCCTCCTGGCCTACGGATTGCGGCCGCGCGGATCGTGGCACAAGGCTCCGTTCTCCGCAAGCGCGCCCCCGCGAAGGCCCGGACGCGACGGACGCGGAGGCGGAGGGCCGCCCAGGCCCCCGCGGCCATCCCCGGCCAGTCCGATCATCCCGAGCTGCTTCGGGCGCTCCCTTGCGCGGCCGCCACCGCCGCGATCACGGCCGCCCCGGTGCTGGTCGAATCCTTGACGAACACGATCTCGATCCGGTCCGCGCGCTCCCGCCCGATCAGCTCGACGAGCGTTCCCGCGACGAGCGACGCGAAGCCCGGATAGCCGCCCCAGAGGCTGCCGTCCACCGCGATGGTACGCCGATCGGCGAGCACGGGGTCCAGGACGCGCAGGGTACCCAGCAGCGTCGCCGCCACCAGCCGGGCGGACCGCCCGACGATCGCCCCGGAGAGCGCGCGCACGCCCTGGCGCTCCTCCCGGGTGCTGGTCGCGCCGAGCTCGCGCAGCAGCGCGTCGACGTCGTCGAGGCCGTTCGACCGATCCGCGGCGATCCGCGAGAGGTGCTCGCTCTCCACCGCGAACGGCGTGGCGAACGCCGAGTGCGCCGCCCCGCGAAGCCCCGCGCGGCGCTGGCTCAGGTCGTACACCACGCGGCGCAGGATCTCGCCGAGATAGTGGCCCGAGACCATCTTCTCGAGGCGCTGAGCGCCCGGTCGCGGCTCCCGTTGCTCGCGATCGAGCGCGACGTCGTACGGTGTCTCCACCGCGGTCACCCCGTCGAAGTTCCCCGACTCCAGATTGCGGATGCCCGCCGGCCCCAGATCCGCGGCTTGATTCGTCCCGGTCCCGAGGATCAGCCCGATGTCGGCGGGCCGGCCGCCGGCGCCGCGCGACCGGTAGCTCTGCAGGATGAGCGTGGCCACCGTGTCGTTCGCCACCGCGGAAACCCGGACGCGCTCGAGCCCGCGGCGCCGGAGCGCGTCGCCGAGCAGCGCGGCCACGTCCTGACCCTCGAGCCCGGCCACGCGCCAACCCTTGGTCAGCGCCAGGGCCACCGCCCGGTTGATGCCCTCGAGCCGGGCCGGGAACGAGTAGACGAAGCCGAGCGGGTAGGCGCCCGTCGGCTGGGCGTCGACCACGCGGCCGATGGCCGCCGCCACCACGTCGAAGACCGGCGCGACCGCCCCCCGCTTCTGCTCCTCCGAGAACGTGAAGACCTCCTCGGCGACGAGACGCGCGGCGCCGGCCCCCCCGAGCTCGACGATGCCGGCGCGGCCCTTGGTGCCGCCCCAGTCCACCACGACGACGCGCCCCGACTCCCGCCCGGTCGGCTGCGACGTAAAGGTGCGCAGCATCTTGAGAGAGCCGCCGGCCCCCGCAAGCCCCTGGGCGATCTGGGCGCTGAAATCGCCGGCGATGCTCTCGAGCGCCGCCGCCGTGGTCTCGAACGCGGACACGGCATGCGCAAGCGCGGCGTCGGGAAAGGCGAGCATGGGCGACATCATACTCCGCGGGTGGGAGTGCTATCATTGGCGCGTCGAGATCGCGACCCGAACGTCACAACACCACGAGGCCAGGATGAGCATCCAGCAGCGCAGGAAGACGGTTCCGGTGGACGTGGGGGGGATCAAGGTGGGCGGCCGGCGGCCCATCGTGGTCCAGTCGATGACCAATACCGACACGGCCGACGTGGCCGGCACGGTGGCCCAGGTCAACGCGCTACACGCGGCGGGCAGCGAGCTCGTGCGTGTCACCGTGAACACGGACGCGGCGGCACGGGCGGTCCCCGAGATCGTCAGGCAGGTCACGGTCCCGGTCATCGGCGATTTCCACTACAACGGCCACGTGCTCCTGACCAAGTATCCGGAGTGCGCGCGGGCCCTGGCCAAGTACCGCATCAATCCGGGCAACGTGGGCGGCAAGCACCACGACGACAACTTCCGCGCGATCGTCCAGGTCGCGATCGACAACGGCAAGCCGGTGCGCATCGGGGTGAACTGGGGCAGCCTCGACCAGAACCTGCTCACCCAGATGATGGACGCCAACGCCCGGAGCGCCGAGCCCCTCGACGCGCGCGATGTCACCATGAACGCGATGGTGGAGAGCGCGATCCAGTCCGCCGAGCTGGCCGAGCAGACCGGCCTCAGCCACGATCGCATCATCCTCTCCGCCAAGGTCTCGGGGGTGCAGGACCTGGTGGACGTCTACCGCAAGCTCGCGCCGCGCTCGGACTACCCGCTGCACCTCGGCCTCACCGAGGCTGGGATGGGGGCCAAAGGCATCGTGGCGAGCACCGCGGGCCTGGCGATCCTGCTCCAGGAAGGCATCGGCGACACCATCCGGGTCTCGCTGACCCCCAAGCCGAACGGCGATCGCACCGAGGAGGTGCAGGTCGCGCAGCTCATCCTCCAGTCGCTCGGGCTCCGCAGCTTCCTGCCGCTCGTGACCGCCTGCCCCGGCTGCGGGCGCACCACCTCGACCTTCTTCCAGGAGATGGCCGAGGAGATCCAGACGTACCTGCGAGATCGGATGCCGGTGTGGAAGGGCCGCTATGCCGGGGTGGAAGAGCTGAAGGTCGCGGTGATGGGCTGCGTGGTCAACGGCCCCGGCGAGTCCAAGCACGCCGACATCGGCATCTCGCTCCCCGGCACCTTCGAGGAGCCCAAGGCCCCGGTCTTCGTGGACGGCGCGCTCAAGCTGACCCTGAAGGGCGATACCATCGTCGCCGACTTCCTGAAGATCCTCGACGACTACGTCGAGAAGCGGTACGCGGGCACCCGCAAGTAGCGGCTCCGCCGGTCCGGATCTCCGCCATGCCCATCTCCGACTACATGCGCGACATCCGCGCCAAGATCGGACACGACCTCCTGCTGACCCCCGGCGTGGCCGCGGTCATCATCAACGAGGCGGGCCACGTGCTCCTGCAGCGCCGGAGCGACGACGGACGGTGGGGCCTCCCCGGGGGCGCGATGGAGCCGGGCGAGGAGCCGGCGGAGGCGCTCGTGCGGGAGATCCGCGAGGAGACCGCGCTGGAGGTCGTCCCCGAGCGGATCGTGGGCGTCTACAGCGGGCCCGACTTCCGCGTGCGCTACGGCAACGGCGACGAGGCGGTATTCGTCAGCATCACCTTCGCGTGCCGGCCGGAGGCGGGCGAGCCGCGCGTCAACGACGACGAGTCCCTGGAGATCCGGTACTTCGCGCCCGAGTCTCTCCCGGAGATGGAGCCGCGTCATCACATGCGGATCGAGGACGCCCTCCGCCGCGACCCCCGCGCCCGCTTCCGGCGCTAGGCCTTCAGCAGCTCCTCGGCGATGCGCTTGACGTCGCCGGCCTCCACCTGGCCCTTGTGGGTCTTCATGATGTCGCCGACCAGCCGGCCCGCCTGCTTGGCGTCGCTGATGCCGAGGGCGCCGATGCGCTCCCGGACGAGCGCCCGCACCGCCGCGTCGTCCATGGTCCTGGGCAGGTAGCCCTCGCAGAACGCGATCTCGAAGCGGAGGTCCGCGGCCTGGGCGGCGCCACGCTCACCCACCTTCTCGAACTCGGCCACCGCCTTCTGGAGCTGCTTGCGGTAGGCGCCGATCACGTCCAGCACGAGCGCATCGTCCACTTCTCCGGAGGCGCCCTTGGCGGTGCGCCGCTCCTGGATCTTGGTCTTGAGCATGCGGACCACGTTGGCGGTCCTGGTGTCCTTGCTCTTGATGGCCTGGGTGAGCGTGTCGTTCAGCGTCTGCTCGAGTGCCATCGATCTCCTCTAGGCCAGCCAGTCGGCCAGCTCGGTGAGCGTGTGCAGCTCGCGGTCCGGCCGCGGCTCGCCGCGGACCAGGCGCTTGCGGTTGATCCAGGCCACCGGGATCCCATGGCGCTTGGCCGGGGTCACGTCGTGGAAAAGGCTCTGCGCCGCGTGCAACCAGCGCCGGGCGCCGAGGCGCTGCCGCGCGGTCAGGAAGTGGCCGTCGGCCGGCTTGTACGAGCCCACCTGCTGCGCGGTCACGATCAGGTCGAACGGCACCGTGAAGTGGCGGCGGGTGCCCGCGAGCAGGTCTTCGTCCACGTTCGAGAGGATCCCGAGCTGGTAGCCGACCTTGAAGAGGCGCTCGAGCGCGGCGTTGGTGTCGGGGAACGGGATCCAGAAGGGCAGGCTGTCAGCCAGGAAGCCCACCTTCGACTCGGGCAGCGACCAGCCGAGGCGCCGCGCTACCCGCCGCGCGCTCTCGGTGAGCACCTCGCGATAGCTCCGGTAGCGCTCCGCCTCCACCTGCGCCTCGATCTCCTCGTAGACCTCGAGCACGTGCCGGGGATCCAGCCGGCCCCCGGTCTCCGCGACCGCCCGCTCGAAGGCGCCCGCGATGCCGCCGTCCCAGTCGATCAGGGTGCCGTAGCAGTCGAACGTGACGATGTCGTACGGACGGGCGGCGCTCATCAGACTCCCGTGAGCGCCTCAGGCGAGGGCCGGGCGCTTCTGCGCCCAGGGCCGGGCCTGCTCGAAGGCGGCGGAGGCCTGCAGCACCTGGAGGTCGGCGAGACGCCGGCCGACGATCTGCAGTCCCACCGGCATGCCCGACGGCGTGAAGCCGGCCGGCACGGTGGCGGCGGGCTGGCCCGTGAAGTTG
>DATIWG010000094.1:0-66237 GCA_035519555.1 Nitrosotalea sp.
TGCTCCCGGTCATTGACCGCATAGCCAAGCGTCCTGGCGTCCGCCAGACGCGCACTTCTCGCCTCCTCGCATGCCTGCTCCTTGTTTTCCACCTGGAGGAGGGTCCACAGCACGCGCAGGTGGGGAACCTCTGCAACCATCACGGTCTCCTCGCTCCAGAGCAGCCACCTCAGGTTCACGCGCACCGCCTGCTCCCGCGCGCGTTCCGCTGCCGCCCGCGCTTGTTCCCGGAGGGCGTTGGCCCTCTCCTGGGAGGGCTCCTCAGCGGAGGCGGACATGACGAGGACGAGGAGGCAGAACAGGGCGAGTAGGACACGCATGGCTCGGCACCTCCCGGCGCAAATCTACCACCGTCGCAGGTTTTCATCCTCGGCACCCATGCCACAGGGGTAGCAATCAGGATGGTGGATTACTGCTCGGTATTGGGCTACTACTCCTGGGAGCTGGCATTGGGTTCGGCTCTGCATGAGACAGCCAAGTTGGAGTAAGTGGGGGGGTGAGTAGATGAAAACAATACTGATGGCGTTCGGAGTACGGGGCATGTTCCTGGGGACGGCATGGGGTGATTGTGGGGCATGGCTGCTCTGGAATGTCTACAACAACTCAGAACGTCGCGGGGTAGAGAAAGCGATCCATGCTGCCTACGAGAGTAAGAAGGACTGTGAGGCAGCAATCCAGGCAGCGGTGGTAACTCAGCTAGGTGCCTGGGCGAAGATGTACGAACAGATCCGCCGTGACCCTCTGGAACCTTCCACCGTCATAGCTACTGATCATGATGCAACCGGCAAGACCACCCGGAGTCTGCTCATCCATACATCGTGTTGGCCTCTGGGTGTGACCCCTAGCATAGGTGCTGGTGCCGAGTATCCCACCAAGTAGCCCCACACCCACCCCGGACCCCAGAGAGGAACTCTCACCCTCTGGGGTCTCTTCTTTTCCTCACCGTGGTTGTTTCAAGCTTCCACAAGTCCAAGCTTCGGAATGCGTCGGCCATGTTCCCCAGCGGGACGGAGGTGTCAGAAAACTTCTTCCCTCGGTGCCGCAACGTGATCCCCTTCCCTTTGCCCCGGGGTCGCTTGAGGATCATCGTGGGGCGGCTCCCGCTTGAGGTGTCGAGTTCATCGCGCTCGGCAACGGTTGCCCGGTCTCATCGCTGACCGGGTACTGGCGAGGTGGCGGAGCGTTGAGCGGGAGTCCGATTTGCTGGGGCAGGCTTGGGGCGTCGGTGGTGGTGGACGGGAAGTATGTTGAGATCTCAGGCACAGTCGGCGGCATGGTGACGCGGCGGCTGGGGTTAGCGGACGCACAAAATCCGTGGGTGAGGCGTGGATAACCCCGTGGGTTCGTGACGGATCGTCACGAGATTCCACGTACTAGGAGCGCTTCGCTGCCTTTGTGAGCAGCAGCCGCTCGCGGCCCGTCTACTTGAGGGTCGTCTCGTGGAGCGGCAGCCACTGATCTCCGCGGGGCGCCCAGATCACTCGATCACGGGTCGCGTAGATGTCCACCTGCTGCATGAGGAAGACCCACGTGGCGTCCTCGACCATCGCGCGCGCGAGATCGGCGTAGATCTTCTTGCGCTTGGCCGGGTCCATGGTCGAGCGGCCCGCGTCGAAGAGCGCATCGACCTTGTCGTTCTTGTAGTAGAGCCCGCGGCCCTTCGACGACACCAGGTTGTACAGCTCGTCGCCGTCCTGCATCGGACCGCCGAGGCCGAGCAGATAGGCGTCCTGGAACTGCTTGCCGAGATAGCGCTTGAAGTAGGCGCCCCACTCCGCCACCTGCACGCGCGGCTTGAAACCCGCCTTCTGCCACTGCCCACCCAGCGCCTCCGCGATCTCCTTGTCACCCTGATAGCGGCCGGCCGGCGCTTCCAGGGTGACCTCGAGTCCGTCCGGGTAGCCGGCCTCGGCGAGCAGTCGCTTGGCCCGCGCGGGATCCGTGTGGTAACCCTTCACGGAAGGGTCGAAGCCGAACATGTGGGGCGTGAACGGCCCGTCCATCCGGCGTCCGTTGCCGTCGAGCACGCTCTTCACCAGCGCGTCGACGTCGGTGGCGTAGTTCAGCGCCTGGCGCACGCGCACGTCGGAGAGCGGCTTCTTCAGCGCGTTGAGCCCGAGGTAGATGATCCAGGTGCTCGGCACGCGCTGCACGCGGATGCCACCGACCCGCTCGAGCTCCGTGGCCAGGTTCGGCGGCAGCGTGTCGATCAGGTCCACCTCGTTGTTGCGCAGTGCCGCGGCCCGCGTGAAGGGCTCCGGGATCGGCTTGTAGACGATGCGCCGGACCCGAGGCGCGCCCCGCCAGTGACGGTCGAACGCCTCGACGATCAGATGATCGTCCTTGACCAGCTCGACGAACTTGAAGGGGCCGGTCCCGACCGGGCGCAGGGCCAGCCCCTGGTTACCCTTCTCGGCGGTGTACTTCGGCGGCACCATGGGGAAGTCGATCAGCCGGTTGACGAGCGGCGCGTAGGGCTGCCGGAGGACCAGGTTGACGGTGTAGTCGTCCACGACCTCCACTCGTGCCACCTCGCCCACGTTCGCCCGGTTCGGCGACTTCTGGTTCGGATCGAGCACACGGTCGAAGGTGAAGCGGACCGCTTCGGCGTTGAAGGGCTCGCCGTTGTGGAACACGACGCCACGCCGGAGCTTCAGCTGGACCGTGAGGTCGTCGAGCGCCCTCCAGGATTCCGCGAGCTGGGGCACGATGCGGTTGTCGGCGTCGCGACCCACCAGCGAGTCGAACATGCTCACGCCCACCTTGGCCCGGATGGACGAGAGGTTCATGGTCGGGTCGAGGTTCTCGGGTGTCCACGGCAGGGCCACTCGCAGCTCCCCGGCGGCCTGGGCGAGCGCTGGGGCGGGAATCGGGGCCAGGAGCAGCAGGAGGAGCGCGACGAGGCGAAGGGCGGCGCGCGTGATCACGGCATGTCTCCTATCGAGGCGTCGCGGCTTTCACCGCGGTCAGGACCGCGGTCAGATGCGCATCCGGAGTGGCCAGCGGCAGGACGCAGCCAGGGCCGACCATGAGGCCGCGCCCACCCGTCTGATCGATCGCATCGCGCACCTCCGCGGCCACCGCCTCGGGCGGGCCCCCGAGGAGTGTCCGGCTCTCGCTCAGGCCTCCCACGAGCGCGCCTGAGAAGCGCCCGTGCGCGTCGCCGAGGCGCGGGGCGGTCAGTCGATCGTGCCAGTTGATCGCGTGCACCGGCAGGCCGGCCGCCTGGTCGAAGTAGATGGCGCGCCCGTGGACGTGTAGCAGCGTGAAGGCCGAGCGCCCGGCCACCGCATCGAGGATCCGACGCATCCGCGGCAGCTCGAAGCGAGCGCTCTCGTCGGCCGTGACCACGTCGGGCGCGGCGGTCTGGGTCGCGAAGAAGAGGCCGTCCGCGCCGGCGGAGAGCGCCGCCTGCGCGTGCCGCGCCATCGTCTCCGCGATGGCATCGAGCGCCGGCTCGACCGCGCCGGGGTCTTCCCGGAGGTCCGTCACGACGCGATCGCCGGCCAGCTTGCGCGCCACCGTCAGGGGCGAGAAGAGCGTGTGCAGGATCGGCGCGTCGTCGGAGCGGCCGCGCGCGATCAGCCGCACCGCCTCCAGCTCGCGTCCGAGGGCCCCCGCCCCCGGATCGAGAGCCCGGATCCGCCCCCAGTCGCTCCGGGCCTGCACCGCGTGCCTGGTGCACTGCTTGGCGCCGTTGGGCGAGCCCTGATAGGCGACCTGGCAGCCCCAATCCTCCACGCAGTACACGCCGCTCGACATCACCTTGACGAAGTCGAGATCCCAGCGCCGGTGGAACGCCAGCATGGCGTCGGCGAGCCCGGGGGCCGTGTGGTCGAGGTCCGGCACGTGGCGCCAGAACGAGACCGGGGGCCGATCCACGGGCTCTCGGCGAAGAGCGGCCATCACCCGCGCGCGCTTGTCCATGACGTCGCGAAGTCTACCATGTCGACCGGCGGCCCCGCGGCCCGGCGCGGCCCCGTCGACGCCTTTT
Organism: Nitrosotalea sp.; assembly: GCA_035519555.1. Taxonomy (GTDB): domain Bacteria; phylum Methylomirabilota; class Methylomirabilia; order Rokubacteriales; family CSP1-6; genus CAMLFJ01. The sequence goes on from DATIWG010000094.1 coordinate 3,995, forward strand.
GTGCGTGGGGAACTTCCGCCTCGCGGTATGGTCTAACTGTGCGAGAGGCGGAGGCAGGCGATGCGCCGCGCTTCCTGGACCGGCTGCGGGCCGGCGAGGCATCCGCCTTCGAGGAGCTCGTGACCACGTACCAGCATCGCGTGTTCGGGGTGGCCCTGCGGATGCTGGGCAGCGCGGTGGAGGCCCAGGACGTGGCCCAGGAGGCCTTCCTGCGGGCCCATCGGGGGCTCGGCGAGTTCCGGGGGGACGCGAAGCTCTCGACGTGGCTGTACGCGATCACCTCGCGGCTTTGCCTGAACCGCCTGGCCTCGGGCGAGCGTCGGCTCGTGCGACACGGTGAGGAGACGCTGCTCCGCCTGTCCGACCCGGGCCGGCGACCGGATGCCGCACTGGAGCGGAGCGAGCTGGAGTCGGCCCTCGCGCGGGCGATCGCCGAGCTGCCCGAGGAGCGGCGCATCGTGGTGGTGCTGCGCGACATCGAGGGCCTGGCCTACGAGGAGATCGCCCAGGTGCTCGACCTCGAGCTCGGAACGGTCCGATCGCGCCTGCACCGGGCCCGCGCGGATCTGAAGGAGAAGCTGGAGCGTTTTCTGCCATGAGCTGCGACGACGCGCGCGAATCGCTATCCGCCCTGCTCGACGAGGCCCTGACGCCGGACGAGCGGCGCGCGGTCGAGGCGCATCTCGAGGGCTGCGCGGAGTGCCGCGGCGAGCTCGAGCGCCTGCGCCAGACGGTCGCCCTGCTCCACCGGGTCACGCCCGCGCACGCGCCGGTCGGTTTCGTGGACCGGGTGGTCGCCGCCGCGCGCCCGATGCCGTGGTACCGGCGCGCCGCCGCCGCGGCGTTCCTCCCGCTCTGGACCAAGCTGCCGGTGGAGGCCACCGCGCTGGTGATGGTGGCGCTGCTCGCCGTGTACATCTTCGAGCGCACGCCGGCCCTGCAGCAGGCCGCGCGTCAGGAAGCGCCCTCGCCGCCTCGCGGCCGCCTGGCGCCACCGACCCGTCTCGTGGAAGAGCACGAGGCCGTCGCGCCAGCGCCCGCGTTGCGAGCGGCGGCGCCGGCCCCGACCGCGGCTCCACGTGATGAAGACCGGCGGCGCGATGCCACGGTTGCGCGCGAGGCCGCTCCACTACCGGCGAGCGCGCCGCCGGCGAGTCCGCCGCCGCCCGCGCTGGTCGTCCCGTCCGTCGCCACTCCGGCCGAGCCGCCGGCGCCGGCGGTCCCTCCACCACCCACCCCGATGCCGCAGTCGGCCGCCAAGGCCGAATCGTCGGGCGAGCGCGCCGCCGGCGCTCCCCGGCCGGATGCCGAGAACCGCCAGCAGGCCCTAGAGCGCTCCGCGGGCTCGACCCGAGCCGCGCCGCCAGCATCCGGGCTCGCGGCCAAGCGGGCCCAGCCTTCCGCGGACGTCGTGGCGCGGGTCTCGGTCAAGGACCGCGATGCGGCCGAGCGCGACCTGACCCAGCTCATCGCCCGCGTCGGCGGACGCGAGACGCAGCGCCGGCGCGAGGACGATGCCACCATCGTCGAGGCGCTGATCCCCCAGTCGCGCTACGTCGAGTTCGCCGAGGGCCTGGCGTCCATCGGCACCTGGCGAGTCGAAGCCGAGCGGCCCGATCTCCCCAGCCAGGTCCACGTCATCCTGCGCCTGGAGTAACCCCGGGAACTTTCGTCCGGCCGTCCGGTCTAACCCTCCAGCGATACCGATTCCGACTCCTGGAGGACACCGATGACAACGCTGCCCAACCGACTGATCGCCTTCGCCCTGGCCCTGGGGTTGGGCCTGCCCCCCGCCGCGGGCGCCGCGCCCGTGGGAATCACCGCCGCCGACCAGCGCGAGGTGATGGTCACGGTCTACAACGGCAACCTCGGCCTCGTGAAGGACGTCCGGGAGATCCGCCTCGACGGAGGGGTGATCGAGGCGCACTTTGCGGACGTGGCCTCGCAGATCGATCCCACCTCGGTCCACCTCCGGTCGCTCACCGATCCGGCGGGGCTCCGCATCCTCGAGCAGAACTACGAGTTCGACCTCCTGACGAGCGAGAAGCTCATGGAGAAGTACGTCGGGCGCAAGGTGCGTCTCTACCAGTCCAACGGGACGTTCCAGGAGGCGACCCTGCTGTCCACGCACGGGCCGGTCTACGACATCAACGGCCAGATCCACATGGGGCACTTCGGGAGCGTCGTGCTGCCCGCCCTGCCCGAGAACCTGGTCTCCAAGCCCACGCTGGCGTGGCTGCTCCGGAACACGCGGCCCACGCCCCAGCGCGTGGAAGCCTCGTATCTCACCGGAGGCATCAGCTGGAAGGCCGACTACGTCATGCTGATCAACGCGGCCGACACCCGGAGCGATCTGACCGGCTGGGTGACCATTACCAATCAGAGCGGAGCGACCTACCGCGACGCCGCCCTGAAGCTCGTGGCCGGCGACATCAACCGGGCCGGGAGTCGGGACGATGCGCGGCGCATGCTGCAGGAGGCCGCGGCCCGGCCGGCCTCCGCGATCGCCGATCGCGACTTCAAGTCGGAGGGCTTCTTCGAGTACCACCTCTACACGCTCGACGGGCGGACCACCGTCAAGGACAACCAGACCAAGCAGCTCACGCTCCTGTCCAGCGCGGACATTCCGGTGGACAAGCGCTTCATCTACTACGGGGCCGCCGGTTACCACCGCACCCAGTCCGGCGTGCCGATCTCGAACCAGAAGGTCGGCGTCTACCTGGACATCAAGAACGCCAAGGAGAACCGGCTCGGCATGCCGCTGCCGAAGGGACGGGTGCGTGTGTACAAGGCGGATGCCTCGGGCAGCCAGCAGCTGATCGGCGAGGACTGGATCGACCACACGCCGAAGGACGAGCGCGTGCGCATCAAGATGGGCGACGCCTTCGACGTGGTTGGCGATCGCGTTCAGAAGGACTGGAAGCGGATCGCCGGCAACCTCTACGAGGTCGAGTGGGAGGTCACGCTCCGGAACCACAAGAAGGAGGCGGTGACCGTGGAGGTGAACGAGCCCATGCCCGGCGACTGGGAGATGGTGAAGTCGACCCACCCGCACGAGAAGCCTCAGGCCTTCACCGCGCGGTTCAACGTTCTGGTGCCCAAGGACGGCGCGACCACCCTCGGGTATCGCGTCCGGGTGCGGTTCTAGCGGTCCCGCGGTCCGGAGCCGGGCCGCGCCCTGATACCGCCGGCCGTCGTCGCGAGACCGGCGAACATGGGTCGCGGCGACTGCCAGGCGCTCCAGCGCGTACCGCGCGCCCTAGCGGCCCGCTCGCTCGATCAGCAGGAGATACAGGTCGAGCAGGTTCGTGTTGGTCGGCCCGGTCACCACGAGGTCGTCGAGGGCGGCCAGCATCGGGTTGGCGTCGTTGTCGTCGAGCCGCGCGCGTGGGTTCTCGCCCAGTGCGCGTGCCCGCCGCACGCTGGTGCCGTCGGCGATCCCGCCCGCCGCGTCGGTGGGGCCGTCGGTGCCATCGGTGCCCGCGGCCAGCGCCACCACGCCCTCGACGCCGTCCAGCTCGAGGGCGGCGGCCAGGGCGAACTCCTGGCAGCGCCCGCCCCGGCCGCGCCCGCGCACCGTGACCGTGGTCTCGCCGGCCGCGATGACGCAGGCCGGCGCGGCCACCGGGCCCGAGCCATCGCGGATCTGGCGCGCGAGGGCGACCAGGCGGGCGGCCATCTCGCGGGCCTCGCCATCCAGCGATCGCGTGAGCACGTGGGGCCCGTAGCCGAGCCGGACCGCCTCGTCCGCGGCCGCGTCCACCACCAGGCGGTTGTTGCCGATCACGGTGTTGGTCACGCGCCGGAAGATCGGGTCCTCGGGCTTGGGCGTCTCCGGGATCTCCCCGCGCCGGCCGCGCTCCAGCCGGTCCACGATCGACGCGGGTGTGCGCGCGCGCAGATCGAAGCGCTCGAGGATCGCCAGCGCCTCCGCGAACGTGGATACGTCGGGCGCGGTGGGACCGGAGGCGATGACGTCGAGCGGGTCGCCGATCACGTCGGAGAGCAGCAGCGCGTGGACCCGGGCGGGCGCCGCGGCGCGCGCGAGCTGACCTCCCTTGAGCAGGGAGCAGTGCTTCCGCACCGCGTTGAGCTGGTTGATGTTGGCGCCGGCCGCGAGCATGAGCCGGGTCAGCGCCTGCTTGTCGGCCAGGGTGATGGGTGGCACCGGGGCCGGGGTCAGGGCGGAGCCGCCGCCCGAGACCAGCACGAGAAGGAGGTCGTCGAGGCTCGCCCCCTCCGCGATCGTGCGGATCTCGCGTGCGGCCGCCTCGCCCCGGGCGTCCGGTACGGGGTGCCCGGCCTCGACGAGGCGGACGCGTCGTGTCTCGGCCCGGTAGCCATCCTTGACCACGACCAGCCCGTCGACGATGCGGTCGCCCAGGACGCGCTCGGCTGCCGCGGCCATCGCCCCGGAGGCTTTCCCCGCGCCCACCACCCGCACCCGCGCGGTCTCCGGCAGGGGCGCGTCGGCGAGCGCGCGGTGGACGAGGGGGCGGACGTCGGCGGCCTGCAGCGCGGCGTCGAAGACGGCCCGCGCCGCCTGGCGGGGACTCACTGCTTGAGCTTCTGCAGCCGGCGCCCCGCCTCGATCAGCATGTCGTCGGTTTTCGGGAAGCAGAAGCGGATCTTGGTGCGGCCGAGCTCGCCGTGGGCGTAGAAGGACGAGCCGGGCACGGTGGCCACCCCGATCTCCTTGACGAGGTAGAGGGCGAACTCGTGGTCGTCGCGGCAGCCGCACTGCTTCAGGAAGTGCTCGGCCTCGGTCAGGATGTAGTAGGCCCCGTGCGGCTTATAGGCCACGAAGCCCGCCTCCTCGACTCGGCCGAGCAGCAGATCCCGCCGAGCCTGGTAGCTCTCGCGCAGGTGGACGTAGTAGGAGTCGGGCAGCCCGAGCGCGGTGACCGCCGCCTCCTGTAACGGGTGCGGGGCGCCCACCGTGATGAAGTCGTGGGCGCGCCGGATGCCCAGCGAGAGCTCCGCGCTCGCCACCGCGTAGCCGACGCGCCAGCCGGTCACCGAGTAGGACTTCGAGATCCCCGAGATGGTCACGGTGCGGTCGGCCATGCCGGGCAGGGTCGCGATCGGGGTGTGGCCGAGGCCGTCGTAGACGATGTGCTCGTAGATCTCGTCGGTGATGGCGAGCAGGTCGTGCTTCAGGCACAGGTCGGCGATGACCTGCAGCTCGGCTCGCGAGAAGACCTTGCCCGAGGGGTTGTTCGGGCTGTTGAAGACGATCGCGCGGGTTCTCTCCGTGACCGCGCGGGCGAGACGATCGGGATCGAAGGAGAAGTCGGGCGGCTCGAGCGGCACGAAGACCGGCTCGGCCCCCGCGATGATGCAGCCGGGCCCGTAGTTCTCGTAGAACGGCTCGAAGATGATGACCTCGTCGCCCGGGTTGAGCACGGCGAGCAGCGTGGCCAGCATGGTCTCGGTGGAGCCGCAGCAGACCGTGACGTGGAGGTCCGCCTCCACGTCCATGCCGTAGAACGAGCGGTACTTCTGCGCGATGGCCTGCCGCAGCCGCGGAGTGCCCCAGGTGATCGCGTACTGGTGGAAGTCGCCGTCGATGGCGCGGTGGGCGGCCTCCACCAGCTCGCGGGGCGGCGGGAAGTTCGGCATGCCCTGGGCCAGGTTGATGCCGTCGTACTGGTTGTTGACCCGGGTCATCTCCCGGATCACCGACTCGGTGAAGCCCTGGACGCGCTGGGAGATCCTCATGGGGCTACGGGAGGACGACGTCGCGCGCGATGGGATTCACCGCGACGCCCTGCCGCTCGAGCCAGGCGACCCCCTGCTCGAGCTGCTCCTCCGGACCTTCCAGCTCGAGCACGCACCAGCCGTGATCGGATCTCACCTCGGCGCGGCGGATGTTCGTGACCAGATCGAAGTCCTTGACCAGATGGTAGATGAGCGGCTTCTGCACCAGCTCGGCCGGAAACGTCAGCCGCACGCGCAGCCGGGTGGTGGTCCGCACGGGGAACCGGTCGCGCTACCGGCCGCCCGCGATCGCGGGGACGATGGAGACCTCGTCGCCCGGCTTCAACGTCGTCTTGGCGCCGTCCAGGAACCGGATGTCTTCCTGATTGATGTAGATGTTGATGAAGCGGCGCAGCTCGCCGCCGTTCTCGACCAGCCGGTCCTTGAGACCCGGGAACCGGGTCTCGAGCACGTCGATCAGGTCGTGGACGGTGGACGCGTCGGCCTGCACCTCGGCGGCGCCCTTGGTGAGCGTCCGGAGCGGCGTGGGAATGCGAACCAGAACAGCCATGCGGTGGGTCTCCTCGTTGGGCGGTGGCTACGCCACCGTCTTGGACTTGAGATCGGCCAGCGCCCGGTCGAAGGCGGAGAGCGAGGGCCGGATGGTCACATCGCTGGCGAGCCGGTCGTGGAGCACGTCCGGCGTCTTCAGCCCGTTACCGGTGATGCAGATCACGATGGGCTCGTCGCGCGGGATGCGGCCCGACTCGATCAGCTTGCGGGTGGCGGTCACCGTCACCCCCCCGGCGGTCTCGGTGAAGATGCCCTCGGTGCGGGCCAGCAGCCGCATGCCCTCGATGATCTCCTCGTCGGTGGCGTGCTCGCCGTGACCCCCCGAGTCCTTGACGGCCCGGTAGGCGTAGTAGCCGTCCGCCGGATTGCCGATGGCCAGCGACTTGGCGATGGTTTGCGGCCGCACCGGATGCAGCACGTCCGTGTCGTTCTTGATCATGGTGACGATGGGGCCGCAGCCGGCCGCCTGCGCCGCGTACATGCTCGTGCGGCGCTCCGGGATCAGCCCGAGGTGCTGCAGCTCCTTGAGCGCCTTGGCGATCTTGGTGATCAGCGACCCGCCCGCGCACGGCACCACCACGTGGGCGGGCGCGCGCCAGCCGAGCTGCTCGGCGATCTCGTAGCCGTAAGTCTTCGAGCCCTCCGCGTAGTAGGGCCGCAGATTGATGTTCACGAAGGCCCAGCGATACTTGTCGCCGACCTCGGCGCAGAGCCGGTTGACCTCGTCGTAGGTCCCCTGCACCTCCACGAGTGTCGGCGCATAGATGAGCGTCGCGATGACCTTGCCCTGCTCGAGGTCGGCAGGGATGAAGATGTACGACCGGAGCCGCGCCTCCGCCGCGTGGGCCGCCACCGAGTTGGCGAGGTTGCCGGTAGAGGCGCACGCCACCGTGTCGAAGCCGAACTCGATGGCCTTCGCCACGGCCATGGCCACGACGCGATCCTTGAACGACCAGGTGGGGTGAGAGACCGAGTCGTTCTTGAGGTAGAGCTCCTTGACTCCCCACTCGTCGGCGAGGTTGCGGGCGCGGACCAGGGGCGTGAACCCCACCGCGGCGCCGACCGGCGGTCCGCCCTCGGGGAGGTCGAACGGCAGGAGGTCGGCGTAGCGCCACATCGACTTGGGGCCGGCCTCGATGCGGGCTCGGCTGATGCGCCCGCGGATCATCTCGTAGTCGTACTCGACCTCGAGGGGGCCGAAGCAGAACTCACAGACGTGAGTCGGGGAGGAAGGGTAGCCGCGGCCACACTCCCGGCACTTGAGTCCAAGCAATCTGTCCAATGGCCTCTCCATCGGTAGGGGATTTGAGCCCCGGAATGAGCTGCACGGTCCGGGTTGGCCTCACCCGGACCACCGATTTGGCGACAACAATTCGGTCTACTTAACACTGGGCTACGCGGGTTGTCAACGCGATGCCGTATGATCGGCATCCGTGACAGGCGCCTGGCTGTCCTCTCGTGCGTGGCTGCCCGCCCTGCTGCTGGGAGCCTTCGCCGTCGCCTTCGGCGAGCGGGCCCTCGGCGGCGGGATGCTCGTGTTCGACGACCACCCCGGGCAGCTCTATCGCCTGCACCACGCCATCACGATCGGCGTGGCGCCGTGGCGCTTCGATCCCGGTTGGTGGGCGGGCTACGCGGAGCTGCAGTACTACCCGCCCGGCTTCGCGTGGCTCGGCGCCGCGCTCCACGCCGGCGCGCTCGGCGCCCTCTCCCCGACCGCCATCTACCAGGCGCTGCTCTGGGTCGCGTGGCTCTTGCCGGGCGCGGCGACCTACGTGCTCCTGCGCCGGGTGCTCGGCGATCCGTGGCTCGCCGTGCCCGGCGCCTTCGTGGCGCTCACCCTCTCGGCCGGCTGCCGGAGCGGCGTCGAGGAAGGGATGCGCTGGGGCCTCGTCGCGGCCCGGCTCGGCTGGGGCTGCCTGCCGCTGCTCGCGTGGAGCCTGCTGCGCTGGGCGCACGGCGCGGCGCTTCCGCCGCTTGCCGCCGCCGCGCTGATCGCGGCGGTGACGCTCTTGCACCCGGCTCACGCGCCCACCGCGGCGGCGCTGGTGCTGCTGGCCGCCGCGTGCCGCGAGCCCCGGCCGCGCCGCCTGCGCAACGCGGCGCTGCTCCTCGGGCTCGGCGTCGGCCTCGCCGCGATCTGGCTGCTGCCGCTCCTCGCGCACCTCCGCATGGCGCTCCCCCTCGCCTGGCAGGACCCGTCGATCGGCGCGCTCGGCCGGCGCCTGGTGACGCAACCGATCGTGATCGCGCTGGCGCTGCTGACCGCCGTCGCGTGGCGGCTCCGGCCGCCGGGCGGGCCGGACACGCGCTGGCTCGTCGCCCTCGCGCCGGTCATGGCCGGGCTCGTCGCGCTCGACGCGCTCGTGGTCGAGCCTCTCGGGGTCGTGTGGCTCCCGGCGGACCGGCTGATGGACGGGCTCTACTGGGCACTCGTGCTCGGCGGCGCTCTCGGCGTCGGTGCGCTGGCGAGGTCATGGCGACGTCCCAACATGATTCCCGCGCTGCTGGCGCTCGTGGTCTGCCTGCCGCTGTCATGGGGCTCGTACGAGCCGGGCCTGTCTCTCTGGCCGGGGGCGCGGCAATGGCCGAAGGAGACCCAGGTTGTGCGGGGACTCCGGATGGACGCGCTCTGGGAGGCCATCCGGACCGCGCCACCGGGCCGCGTCCTCTTCGTGCGCTCCGCGGTGCCGCTCGACTGGCGCCCGGAGTGGTGGCGCGCGCATACTCACCTCACCGCGCTCACCCCGATCCAGACCGGTCGTGGAATGCTCGGCGGCACGTTCACTCATCCGTCCCCGGTGGCCGGCCTGCTCTACACCGGGTCTGCCGCCAACCGCCCGCTCACCCGGCTGGCCGAGCAGCTCGACGGAGAGAGCCTGTTCGGCAGGCCGCTCGATTCCCTCGACGCGGAGACGTTCAACCGGCTCGCGGCGCGGCTCGGCGTCTCGGTCCTGGTCGCGCTGCATGAGGATGCAGCAAGATCTGCGTTTCTAAATCAGAATCCAGCACTTGGGCACCCGACCCGGATAGGCCCGTTCACCCTCATCCCGCTGGCCGGAAGCCACGGCGAGCCCGAGCCCACTGGCACGCAGCGCTGGCGCGTTCCCGTGGCGGAGCCGGCCAGGTCGGGCTGGGCGCCGCTGTCGATCGCCTACTCGCCGCTCTGGACCGCCCGGGTGGCCGGCGCGCCGGTCCCCATCCGCCGGGACGACCTGGGTCTTCTCGAGGTGGCGGTTCCGGCGGGTGTCACCTCCGTGGAGCTGGAGCATCGCCCCGGCGCGGTCGAATGGGTGGGCACCGCCCTGAGCCTGCTGAGCGCGGCGCTGCTGGTGGCCGCGGGCGTGGGGCGAGCCCGCGCGTGACCCGGTCCGATCATCTGGGTGGCGGCGCGGCCACCATCCTGCTGTTGTGCTGCGTGGCGTGGGGCTTCAACCAGGTTGCGATCAAGATCAGCCTCGCGGGGGTGTCGCCGCTGCTCGGCGCGGGCCTCCGCTCGCTGATCGCGGCCGCGCTGCTGTGGGGCTGGTGTCGGCTGCGGGGCGAAGTGCTCATCGCCCGCGATGGCACCGGACGCTACGGTCTGCTGATCGGTCTCCTATTCGCGGCCGAGTTCGTCTTCATCTATGGCGGCCTCACCTTCACGACCGCGTCGCGCAGCGTGATCTTCCTCTACTCGGCGCCGTTCTTCGTGGCGCTGGGCGCTCACGTCTTGATCCCCGGTGAGCACCTGACCCGGGCCAAGGTCAGCGGGCTGATCGTCGCCTTCGTGGGCCTGTGCCTGGCCTTCGCCGACGGACTCTACCTTCCCTCCCGGCGCGAGCTGCTTGGTGACGGCCTCGAGCTGATCGGCGGCCTCCTGTGGGCCACCACCACCGTCGTCGTCAAGATGGGCGGCCGCCGGGGCCTGACCCCGCAGCGCACGCTCTTCTACCAGCTCGTCGTCTCGGCGGCCCTGCTGACGGGTCTGGCCGCGCTGCTCGGCGAGCGCGGGGTCTTCGCGCTCACCGTGCCGGTAGCGGCCGCGATCGCGTACCAGGGGGTGATCGTCGCGTTCGTGTCCTACCTGATCTGGTTCTGGCTGCTGCAGAGGTATCCGGCCTCCGGGCTCATCGCCTTCTCGTTCTGGACCCCCCTCTTCGGTGTCCTGGCCGGCTGGCTCGTGCTGGGCGATCGTCTGACCGGCCGTCTCGGCGCGGCGGCAGCCCTGGTCGCGATCGGCATCTATCTCGTCAACCGACGCGGCGAGCCGACGGTCACTCCGCGGGCACGCTCTGAGTGAAGCGCACCTGCCCGTTGATGTCCACGATGCGCACGGTGAGCCCGGTGGAGTCGATGGAGATGTCGCCGAAGTTGGCGGCGCCGCCCAAAGCGCCGAGCGAACGAGGGTTGAGGCCCGCGTCGAGCGGGCGAGGGCGGCCCGGGGACGCCGACAGCGGCCCCGCGATGAACTCGTGGAAGGACCACTCGGCGGTCGGGTGGTGCCGGATCAGCTCGGCGTGGTGCACGTCGCCGGCCAGGAAGACCAGATTCCGCACCCCCCGCTGGCGCAGCGTCCGGAGGATCGAGTCCCGCTCGACCGCGTAGCCGGTGCCGTGCTCCTCGGGCACCCCCTGGGCGTTGGCGTTGCTCCAGGAGTCGTGAGAGCGCCCGCCGGTCGGGATGGAGAGCGGGACGCTCGACACCACCACCTTCCACACCGCGCTCGACGCGGTCACCGCGTCGAGCAGCCAGCGCCGCTGGGCCGTCCCGAGCATGGTCTTGCCCGGGCCGTCGTGGGCCGTGTTGGGGCTGCGGTACTGCCGCGTGTCGAGGACGAAGACCTCGAGGAGCGCCCCCCAGCGGAACTTGCGGTAGAGACGTCCGGGCTCCTCGCGCGGGGGCTGGATCGGAAAGTAGTCGATGAAGGCGCGGCGGCCCGGCTCCATGAGCGGCTCGGTGGGGCCGGCGAAGTTGTTGCGGACCTCGTGGTCGTCCCAGATCGCGTACACCGAGGTGCGCCGGAAGAAATCCTGCACTCCCGGATCCTCGCGGTTGTACCGGTGCTTGGCCCAGAAATCGGCGAGCCGGCGCGCCACGAAGTCGTAGCCGGTCTGGCGCTCGCTGCCGCCGCAGACGTGGTCGGCGTAGATGGTGTCGCCGACGAACAGGAAGAAATCGGCGGGGACGCCGGCCAGCGCACGGAAGATGGGATAGCCCGCGCCCGCCTTGCGGCAGTAACCGTTGCTGCCGAGGTCGGCGCTCCACGCGAACCGCACCGGCAGCGCGACGGTCGGCCCGGGCGCGGTGACGAACTCGCCCGTGATCTCCGCGCTGTTCTGCGAGATCGAGTAGCGGTAGCGCGTGGCCGGCTCGAGCGGCTGCAGGAGCAGCTTCCCGGTCAGGTTCTGACTCGGCGTCACGCGGATCTCCCCGCGCGCGCCCGCGAGGTCGCCGCTCGCCGCGTCGGCGGTGGCGGGAAGCGGCTCGTAGCGGACGGCGACCTCGCCCCAGGCAATTCCCCGTACCCACATCACCGCGCTGGTGTCGGTGACCTCGCCGACCGTCACCAGGAGGCTGGGCTCGACCGCGGCGGCGGGCGCGACGAGCACCGCCGCCAGGAGCAGCGCGAGCCGGACCAGCCGCCGCACCCGGCGCATCGCCGCCGCGATCAGACCATCGGGTCGTAGTTGAAGAACTGTCCCGAGGTGTCGAGCGGCGCGAGGTGGTGCTTGAGCGTGCCCGGGAACATGGCGGCGAGCCGCTCCGGCGTCCAGCCGAGGTCGTGATGGATGCTCCGCAGCGGCCGCATGTGGCCGAAGAGCATGACCTCCTTGCCGCGCACCCCGAAGACCTGCCCCGAGATCTCCTTGGCCTCGTCGGTGGCGAGGAACACCGCCACCGGCGCGATGTGTTCCGGGCCCATCTTCTTGATCTTCTCGACGCGGGCCTTCTGGGCCTCCGTCTCGGTCGGGATGGTGCCGATCATGCGGGTCCACGCGAACGGGGAGATGCAGTTGGCGGTGACGTTGTAGCGCGCCATGTCCAGCGCCACCACCTTCGTGAAGCCCACGATGCCGAGCTTGGCCGCCGCGTAGTTGGCCTGGCCGATGTTGCCGACGAGGCCGGAGGTGGAGGTCATGTTGATGATGCGGCCCCACTTCCGCTCCCGCATGTGGGGAACCGCGGCGCGGGTCACCGCGAAGGTCCCCTTGAGATGGGTGTTGACGACGCCGTCCCACTCCTCCTCGGTCATGTTGAAGATCATGCGATCGCGGAGGATGCCCGCGTTGTTCACCACGATGTCGATGCGCCCGAAATGATCCAGCGCGGTCTGGATGATGTGCTGGCCGCCCGCCATGCTCGCCACCGAATCGTAGCTGGCGGCGGCCTGTCCGCCCAGTCCCTTGATCTCGTTCACCACGTCGTCGGCCGGGCCGCGGGCGTCGCCTACCCCATCGGAGCCGCCGCCGTAGTCGTTCACGACGACCTTGGCGCCGTGCCTCGCCATGAGCAGCGCGATCTCGCGCCCGATCCCCCGCGCCGCCCCCGTGACCACCGCCACCTTGTCCTTGAGCATCATGGCAAACGCCTCCGTCTTGAGTGGTTCAGATGATGCGGCGTGCGGCCAGCGACGCGATCTCCGCCGTCGTGAAGCCTGCCTCGGTCAGCACCGCCTCGCTGTGCTCTCCGAGGAGCGGGGCGGGGGTCCGGATTGTGCCCGGGGTCTTCTCGAGCTTCACCGGGGTGGCTACCGTCTTGAAGCGCCCGGCCCGCGGATGGTCCTGCTCGGTGATGAAACCGGTGGCCACCACCTGCGGGTGCCGCACGAGGCCGGGATAGTCGTTGATCGGCGCGCAGAGGACGTCGGCCTGCTCCAGCACGTCCATCCAGTGCGCCACCGGGCGCGCGTGGAACACCGGGGCCAGGATCGCTTCCAGCTCGGCGCGGTGCTCGAGCCGATCCTTGCGGGTCACGAACCGCGCATCCGAGCCCAGGGCGTCGAGACCCACCGCCTTGCAGAAGGGCAGCCACAGCCGGTCCACCCACGCGGCCACGAACAGCCAACCGTCCTGGGCCTCGAAGGCCTGATAGGGCACGATCTCGGGATGCCCGCTGCCGTAGCGTGGCAACGGCTCGCCGGTCTCGTGGAAGACGGAGAGGCGTGCGGTGTGCGCGAACAGCATCCCGTTCAGCAGCGAGGCGTCCACCCGCTGTCCCTGCCCGCTGGCGGCCCGCGCGATCAAGGCGGTGAGGATCCCCTGGATCGCCAGCATGCCGCCCAGGGTGTCGGCGACCGGCGCGCCGCAGAGCACGGGGCCCCCGTCCGGCTCGCCGGTGATGGCCATGAGGCCGCCCAGGGCCTGCGCGAGCGAGTCGAGGCCCGGCTTCTCGCGCCACGGCCCGTCGGGGCCGAAGGCGGAGATCGAGCAGTAGATGAGCCGCGGGTTCACCTGCTTGACCGAGTCGTAGTCGATGCCGAGCCGCTCCGCCACGCCCCCACGGAAGCCCTCGATGATGACATCGGCCCAGGCGGCCAGGCGGCGAAACGCGGCGCGGCCGTCCGGCTGCTTGACGTCGAGGCAGATGCCGCGCTTGTTGCGGTTGACGGTCAGGTGCAGCACGCCCTCGCCGTTGCGCATCGCGCGGGGATACACGGACCGGCCCGCGTCGGGCGCCTCGCGCGACTCCACCTTCACCACGTCGGCGCCCATGTCGGCGAGGTACATGCCGCAGATGGGACCGGCGATCAGATGGGCCAGCTCGAGGACCCGCACACCGTGAAGCGGTGGGCGCAAGGGGTCGGCCATGACCGCATCACCCTAGCACAGACCTCTCCCCTGAGGGGAGTAGGAGAAGTCAGGCGCGGCGGCTCTTCATCAACGCGGCGGCGAACTCGGCGCCCAGGATGAAGACCACGCCCGAGTAGTAGGCGAACATGGCGAGGGCCACCAGCACTCCGAGCGGGCCGTAGACCTGGTCGTACACGCCGAAGGAGAGGATGTACCAGCGGAAGATCTGCTTGGCCGTCTCCCACAGCACCGCGGCCAGGAGCGCGCCCGCGAGGGCGGCACCCACGGGTACCCGGCGGTGCGGAAAGTAGCGGTACGGGACGAAGAAGAAGGCGGTGCTGAAGGCCAGGGCCAGCGCGAGCGACCAGGAGCGGACCCACTGCGACGGCACGCCCGTCGTCTGGAACAGCAGGATCTTGAGCCACCCGAAGATGTCGCTGATCACGAGGCTGCCCACGAAGAGCACGCCCATCGCGACCACCATCACCATGTCGCGCAGCATTCCGCGCAGGAAGCCGGGCCCGCCCCGGAAGCCGAAGATGTCGCTGAGCACGAGCCGGATCGAGTTGAAGAGCTGGCTCGAGAAGATCAGCAGCACCGCGGTGCCGAGCAGGCTCGACAGCCGGCGCCGGCGGATGATCGCGGCCAGGGTGTCGTGCAGCTCGTTCTTGTACACCGGCACGATGGCGGACAGTTGACCGAGCACCGCCTCCATCACCGCCTTGCGGCTCAGCACGAAGCCGGCCACCGACATCACGAAGAACAGCAGCGGGATGACGCCGACGATGAAGTTGAAGGCGAGCCCCGAGGCCAGGAACATCCCGCGGCGGGCGCGGAACGTCGCCGTCGCCGTCCGGAGCGCTGCGATCACCGGCTCGTGCCCACCCCGCCGCCCGGGAGGACTAGACGACGCTCCGGATGAGGCCGCCGTCCACCTGCACCGCCACGCCGGTGATGTAGGAGGCGCGGGCCGAGGCGAGGAAGACCACCATGGCCGCGAACTCATCCGGTGTGCCGATGCGCCCCATCGGGATATCGGCCGAAGAGATCTCCATCTGCTGCTCGATCGTGACCCCGTTGCGCTTGGCCCGGTCGGTCTGGTGCTCGAGGAAGCGGTCGGTCAGGATGCGCCCGGGCAGTACCAGGTTCACCGTGATGTTGTCCTTGGCCAGATCACCCGCCAGCGTCTTGAACAGCCCGGCGATGCCGGGGCGGATGCCGTTGGAGAGGACGAGGCCGTCCACCGGCTGCTTCACCGAGCTCGACTGGATCGCGAGGATGCGCCCCCACTTCGACTTCTTCATGTGGGGGAGGACCTCGCGGATGAACCGCACGGTGGAGAGGTGCACCTGCTCGAAGGCGGCCTTCCACTGCTCGTCGCTCATCGCCTCGAACGGGCCCGGGGGCGGCCCTCCCACGTTGGCCACCAGGATGTCGACACCGCCGAAGGCCCGGTTGGCCTCGGCCACCACCTTGGAGATGTCGGCGGCGCGGCTCGCGTCCGCGGGAAGCGCGAGGACCTCGGCGCCCGTCTTCTGCTTGACCTCGGCCGCTGCGTCCTTGAGGGCGCCCTCGCCGCGGGCGCACATGACGACGCGGGCCCCCTCCGCGGCCAGGCCGAGCGCGCTCGCCTTGCCCATCCCCTTGCTCGCCGCCACTACCAGGGCGGTCTTGCCCTTGATGCCGAGATCCATCTGGGGTTCCTCCTCCGCGTCGAAGACGAAGCCTAGGGGAGCTGCTTGTAGAAGTCGGCCCGGTCGCCCGCGGTCACCGACAGTCGGCGCACCTCGTTGTCCCGCATGACCTCGAGCGTCATCTTCTCGCCGGGCGCGTGCCGCCAGAGCGAGAGGTACAGCTCCTTGCGGGTGGGCATCTCCTGCGCGTCCAGGGAGACGATCACGTCGCCTTCCTGGATGCCCGAGCGCGCGGCCGGCCCGTTCGGTACCAGGCCCGCCACCACCACCCCCTCGTCGAGCACGTGGGCGTAGACGCCGAGCCACGCGCGCTGGGGGCGGCTCACCACCCGGCCGAAGCGCACGAACTCCTCCTGGTTGCGCCGGTAGCACTCGCTCGGGATGGCGAGCGAGCAGCGGGCGATCTCGTTGAGGTTGAGCGAGACCACCCCGACCATCTTGCCGTTCAGGGTGAACAGCGGCCCGCCGCCGAAGCCCGGGTTCGACGCGCTCGACACGATCCCGCGATCGAGCAAGTACTCCCAGTGGGCCTCGAACTCGCCCAGGTAGGTGACGAGCCCGCCGGCCACCCGGCGCTCGCGCGGCCCGGTGGACCCCAGCGCGAAGACCGGCTCGCCCCGCTCGAGCGACTCCGAGTCCGCGATCTGGACCGCGTGGAGGCCCTGTCGCTTCACCCGCAGCAGGGCCAGGCCGATCTCGAAGTCCTGGGCGACGATCTCGGCCCGCAGCGCCCGCCCCCGCGCGAGCGTGACCTGGATGGTCTCGGCGCCCATGACCACGTAGTTGACGGTGAGGATCAGCCCGGCCGGGTCCACGATCGTCCCGGTGCCCATCCGCTCGTCGCCCAGGTTGCGGGTGGAGGGATGCGCCGACGGCACCTCGGCGTGGATGTGCACCACGGAGGTAAGCAGATGCTTGACGATCTCGACCGATGCGTCCATGGAAAAAATGACCGGGCTCACGCTAGCACGCGCCGGGCGGCCCGTGCAATCCGCGCGCGCCGGCTAGCGCAGGTGCCGCCCCAGGAACTGCTCGATCTCGCGCTGGGCTCCCGTCGCCGCCTCGAGCTGGTAGGACACGGTGGCGCCGAACCCCCCGGGCCGGTTGTCGTTCTCCACCTGGGCCAGCAGTTCCTTGCGCTGCCCCTCCACGTCGAAATAGTGGTACGCGCCCGGGTACGTCACGATGCTGGCGTCGGCACCGCGCGAGCGCATGGCCTCCACCATCTCGCGGCACTTGGCGGCCGGTGTCCAGTCGTCGGCCTCTCCGATGAGCACGAGCAGCGGCCGGATCACCTGTTCCTTGACCAGGGAGAAGCAGCCACCCGGATAGACGCCGATGCCGGCCGCGAAGCCGGTGGGCGGCAGCGCCACGCCGCGCTGGCGGGCGCGCTCCAGGCTCGGCCCGTTGATCACCGACATCGCGTAGACACCACCCTGCGACCAGCCGATCGCGCCGATGCGGTCCGGCCGCACCTCGGGAAGCGACTGGAGGTAGCGCAGGGCGCCGAAGGCATCGTCGAAGCGCGCGGTGATGGGCGGGTCGTCCGGGCCGGAGCGGCAATCGCCCTTGAGCTTGCGGGGCCCGAAGCTGTCGACGACCAGCGCCACGTACCCGTGATCGGCGAACCAGCGCGCCCAGCGATACGATTGCGCCTCCAGCCCGCCGCAGCCGTGCAGCTGCACGATCGCCGGGAATGGCCCTGGCCCGCTCGGCCGCACCAGGGTGGCGTCGATGGTGACGGGGGCGCCCGGAGTGACGTTGGCGAAGCGGACGGCCTGCTGGCCGGCGCGCCCGGCGCAGCCCGCGATGAGGACCGCCACGAACACGACCGCCGCGATGCGATTCACGCAGCGAGCATACCCCAAACGGTCCGCCGCCGCGCCAGGACGCGGCCGCTGCTGTAGAATGCGGCCAGGATGAGGCGGGGGACGCATCGCAGGGCGATCGGGGAGGCGGCAAGCTAGATGGCCGACGAGGCGTCCGGCGAGGCGCGGGCCGAGGCCCAGCGCCATTTCCAGCTGGGGTACGAGGCGCAGATGCAGGGGCGCCTCGAGGAGGCGGTGGCCCACTACCAGCGGTCGATCGCGCTTCACGCCACCGCGGAGGCCCACACGTTTCTCGGCTGGGCCTACAGCTTCCAGGGTCGTGCGGACGACGCGATCGCCCAGTGCAAGATCGCGATCTCGGTGGATCCGGACTTCGGCAACCCCTACAACGACATCGGCGCTTATCTCATCGAGCTGGGGCGCGAGGAGGAGGCGGTGGTGTGGCTGGAGCGGGCCAAGCAGGCTCCGCGCTACGAGCCGCGGCACTTCCCCTACTTCAACCGTGCGCGCATTCACGTCAAGCGCCACGAGATCCGCGAGGCCATCCACGAGCTCGAGCGCGCCGTCGAGATCGAGCCGCGGTACACGATGGCCCGCAAGGAGCTGCACCGCCTCCGGGGCCTCCTGAATTGACCACCGTCCCGCCCGCGTTCTACGACAACCCGCTCCTGTTCGGGCACGACACCACCCGCGGCCTGCTCGCCTTCCGGCCCGCCGATGGCCACGTGACCGTCTACGCCCGCGGAGCCGACGGCGGCGTGGTCACCGTCGACGAGCCCTTCCGGCCGTTCATGCTGCTGGCCGATCCCGATCTCCTCAAGGATCTCAAGGACGAGGTCGAGGTGACCCCGCTCGACGGCGAGGGGACCTATCGCTGGCTCGCCCAGCTCTCTTCGTGGTCGCAGGCGCTGCGGGCCCGAGATCACTGCCTGCGGGTGTCGGGTCGGAGCGCGGGGGCGCCAGATGCGCCCTACCGGTTCCTGGCCGATCCGACGCACCAGTTCCTGCTCCGGTCGGGCAAGACGTCCTTCCTCGGCATGACCTTCGGCGATGTCCGGCGGATGGCGATCGACATCGAGGTCACCACCGGGGCCGGCTTCGAGTTTCCCAACGCGGCGCGGGAGTCCGACCGGATCATCGCGATCGCGATGGCCGACTCGACCGGATTTACCCGCGTGCTCTCCGGAGCCGAGATGTTGGAGGCCGAGCTGCTGGCCGAGTGCTCGCGCCTCGTCCGCGAGCGCGACCCCGACGTGCTCGAGGGCCACAACATCTTCCGGTTCGACCTGGAGTACCTCGAGGCCCGCGCGCGCCGGCACCGCATTTCGCTCGCCTGGGGCCGCGACGGCTCCGTGCTGCGCGGGTTCCCCTCCCGCATGCAGGTGGCCGAGCGCACCATCGGCTACCGCCGGTACGGGGTGACCGGGCGGCACATCGTCGACACCTGGATCCTGGCCCAGCTCTACGACGTCGGAGCCCGTGACCTCGAGTCCTACGGCCTCAAGGACGTGGCGCGCCACTTCGGCATCGCGGCCCCCGAGCGGACGTACCTGCCCCCGGAGGACATCCCGCGCATCTTCGTCGAGGATCCGCAGCGGCTCATGGCGTACGCGCGCGACGACGTCACGGAGACGCTCGGGCTCTCCGCGATCCTGTCGCCGCCGTACTTCGTCCAGGCCCAGATCCTGCCGCTCGACTACCAGGCCACCGTGCTGCGCGGCAACGCGACCAAGATCGACGCGCTGCTGATGCGCGAGTACCTGCACCGCGGCCAGGCGGTGCCAGCGCCGACGCGGGGACGGGGGGTCGCGGGCGGCTACACCGCCGTGTTCCAGCGGGGAGTCGCGCGCGACGTGCTCCACGTCGACGTCACCTCGCTCTACCCCTCGCTCATGCTCGGCCAGGGCCTGTTCCCGGCCGCCGACCGGCTCGGCGTCTCGGCGTCGCTGCTGCGCGACCTGCGCGAGTTCCGGGTGTCGGCCAAGCGGATGGCCCGGGAGGCGGTCCGGGAGGAGGACCGCGTCTTCTTGAACGCGCTCCAGCAGACCTTCAAGATCTTCATCAACTCGTTCTATGGATACCTCGCCTTCTCGCAGGGACACTGGAACGACTTCGACGTGGCGAATCAGGTGACCGGCGAGGGGCGACGGCTCGTGCAGCTGCTCCTCGACCGTCTCGGCGGGCTCGGCGCCACCGTGGTCGAGGTGGATACCGACGGGATCTACTTCGTGCCCCCCGTGGAGTCGGCCACCTGCGATACCGCCGCCCAGGAAGATCGGCTGGTGAGCGAGCTCTCGGCCGCGCTGCCCGAGGGTATCCAGCTCGAGCTCGACGGGCGGTACGTGGCGATGTTCAGTTACAAGATGAAGAACTACGTGGTGCTCGACGCGCGGGGCAAGCTCCTGATCAAGGGCTCCGGCCTGCGCTCGCGCGGTATCGAGCTCTTCCAGCGCCTCTGGATGGAAGAGATGTTCCGGCTGCTCCTCACCGGCCGGCGCGCGGAGATCCCCGCGCTCGTGAAGCGCTGGGAGGAAGACTTTCTCGCCCACCGGGTGCCGCTCAAGCAGTTCATGAAGACGGAGACGATCCAGGAGTCGCTCGCCGCCTACCGCGAGAAGCTCCAGGCCGGCGCGCGCAACGTGGGCGCGGCCTACGAGCTGGCGCTGGCCTCCTCGCGCTCCTATCAGCCCGGTGATCAGGTCTCGTACTACGTCACCGGCGAGGGCAAGCGGGTCAAGGTGAACGAGGCGGCCAAGCTGGCAGGCGACTGGAGCGAGGCCGCCCCCGACGAGAACACCGCGTACTACGTGGCGAAGCTGCAGGAGCTCTACGAGAAGTTTCGCCCGCTGATCGAGCAGGATGGGCTGGTCGCGGTGGTCGAGGATGAGGCCGCCCCGGCGCCCGCCGCTCCCGTACAGCCCGGGCTCTACGACGAGTGAGGTGGCCGGCTCACCACTCGAGCGCGAGCTGACGCGGACGGGGCGGTCCCTCCGACCGCACCCGCTCCTCTCGCGTGCGCGAGGAGAACCCGACCTCGGCGCTCAGGCGGCTGACTCGTCGCTCGATCTCGTCGCGGTAGGCCGGTGGCGCGCTGCCCGGCCGCGGATAGAGCGCGCGATAGCGGAGAAGCGCCCAGGGGAATTCCTGCTGCACGAACTCGAGAAAGAACCGCCACGTCATCTCGGTCCGCAGGAAGAGCGCCTGGCTGATGACCTCTCGGGCGCCCGCGGCGAGCGCGGCGGCCAGCAGCTCGCGTAGGCCGCCCTCGCCGTCGGTCAGCAGTGGGAGCACCGGCATCAGGAAGAGGCGCGTGCGGATGCCGTCCGTCGAGAGCGCGCGCATGGCGTCCAGGCGCAGGTCCGGGCGCGGGGCCCGCGGCTCGATCTGGCGGAGCAGGTCGGCTTCGACCGAGATCAACGAGATGTTCACCCACAGGTCCGAACGGCGGGCGATCCGGGCGAGCACCTCCCGGTCACGCAGGATGCCGGTGGACTTTGTTGTGATCCCCACGCGGAGACCCGGCACCTGCGCCATCGCCTCCAGGACCCCACGGGTCACGCCGAAGCGCCCTTCCGCCGGCTGGTACGGATCGGTCGCGGTGCCGATGGCGATCTCCTGACCGGTCTCGCGCGCGCGGACCAGGCTCGCTCGGAGCTTCGAGGCCCCGATCTGCTTCACGTAGATGCGCTCCTCGAACTCCTCGGGGTCGCCATGGCCGAGGTACTCGTGGGTGGGCCGGGCGTAGCAGTAGCGGCAGCCCACCTCGCACCCCCGAAACGGGTTGAGCGTCCAGCCGAACGGCATGCTTGTTCCGGTCAAGCGATTCAGCAAGCTCTCGGAGGCAAGCTGCTGGAACTCCACCCCGCGGCGGCGGTCCACGACGTCGCCGATCCGCTTCACGAATCCCGGAGCCGGCGGAATCGATCTGCTCATGGATGATGGCGTCCTCATATGACGAGTAGTATGGCTCCGAAAAAAACCCCGGGGAAGGCCTCGCGTCCCCGGGGCTCGCTTTCGGCTTCGCTCGCTACCGGCGCCAGCCCCCTCCGCCGCCTCCACCGCCGGGCCGTCCGCCGCCACCCCCACCGCGGGGACCACCACCCCCACCGCTGCCCCGCTGCGGCTGGGGCCGGGCCTCGTCAACGACGAGGTTGCGGTCCCTGAAAAGACGGCCGTTTAGCATCTCGATGGCCTTACCCGACTCCTCCTTGGTGGCCATCTCGACGAACCCGAACCCCCTGGGCCGGCCGGTGAACTGATCGGTGACGATGCGGACAGACTCGACCGTCCCCGCCTGCTGGAACAGTTCGCGCAGGTCTTCTTCTGTAGCCTGGAAGGAGAGATTGCCGACGAAGAGCTTTGCAGGCATCGCGAAAACCTCCTGCCGCGATCAGGACCGAGTCGCCCACTCCCCGGCTCACCGGCGGCCTGTAGGAACCCCATCCGCTCGTGGGCCCCGCGAGGCGACGCCCGCAGCGTGTCCGGAACTCTACTTATGGTCCTACCACGTGTCAAGCGAATCTTCTGGCCAGAAGATTCCTCATTTCACGAGGTTATGCGCTTACAGGGCATGCCGGGCGTGCACGAAAAGTTGTCTACAGATAAACCCCCTGGGCGGTGCCTCCGTCCAGTGCGATGGGGAAGCCGGTAAGAAATGGAGCATGCTCGGAGGCGGGAAGGCACGGCACGTCGGCGATTTCCTCGGGCAGCGCTGCGCCCGAGAGCCAATTCCTGACTACGTTGTTTTACGTAGACGTCCCCGGCGACACACCCGTGAAGTTACCGCCCTTCGCCCCACGGCCGCGGGCCGCGCTCTCGATATCCACGGCCGCCTGCTTGAGCGCCCCCCATCGCGGGAGCAGATCACCACGCGCGCGCTCTCCGTGACGAGAGCGGTCTTGGTCAGCTCTTCCGGGCGTGACGTGCGAGCAGATCCTGGAATGTCTCCGCGGGCAGGGCCTCCGCCCAGTCGCGCCCCTCGGAGTCGCGGCCGTAGTACTCGGCCATGTAGACGCGTGCTTCGCTCTTCGTCCGGAACAGCCGCCAGATGTGCGCCGCCGTCCCGCCCGGCCGGCGCAGATAGAAGATGGGATCCGCGGGGCCGGTTGGCTCGTACACGGTGCGCTGTCCGAGCTGATCGTAGGTGATCCACGCCACCGCGATGCCGTGCGCGGACAGCACCCGCGCACGCAGCGAGTCCTCGAGCGGCAGCGACTCTACGTCCTGAAGTCGCGGCCCGTAGTACACCGGCACCGCGGGCGCGTCCACCGAGAGCGCCACCGGCACCGCGCCGCCGACCGTCTCCAGCAGGAGCCGCGCGTCCTCCCCCACCCAGGCGTGCCCCGTCGTGTACAGATCGGGCCACGCTTCGAGGAGACGACCGGGCGGGACGAGCTTGCGACACCTGGCCACGTCCGCCGCGTCGGTGAGCAGGTGCACCCGGCTCATGCCGTTCTCACGCCGCTGTCGGGAAACGGGGCACCGCGCCCCAGTCGAAGCGTCGAGTCGCCTCCGGCGCCGGCCGCACCACCTCGCGCTCGCAGCGGATCACCGCGCGGGCGAAGCCGTCCAGATCGCGCCCGTCCAGCCGTTGGCCGATGAGCTTGGCCGCGCCCTCGTGCAGAAGTGCGCGGGCGCCCTCGAGATTGCCGTTGGCCAGGTGCTGGAAGCCCACTGCGACCTGGATCAGCCCCTGCAGGCTCTTGCGCGCGGGGCCGTCGGCGCGCATCCAGGATGGCTCGAGCACCTCGTGAACCTCGAAGTAGAGGCCCGCCTCGAAGAGCGTGGCCGCCTCGTCCAGGATCACGGCGAGCGGCGGATCCGGCGGGGCCAGCGGCCGATCGGCGAGCGCGCGCGCGGCGCGGGCGGCGCGCGAGGCGAGAGCCTGGGCGTGTTGCTGGTAGCTGGACTTGATCCGCCAGCCGTCGCCCCCGCGATCGAACAGCTCCTCCGGGAATCCGGATGGCGGCCCGGCCGCCCCCAACGCATGGGGATCGGCGCAGACCGCCGCGAGCGCTTCGAGCCCACGCCGGGCGCCCTCGTCGTGGAGGGCGTCGAGGATGAGATCGGCGAGGCGGTTGCGCAGGGGCAGCGGCAGCGTCACCCTCTCCGGTCGCCTCGCTGTCCGGCCAGCCGACGGTGGGCGGCGCGGATCTGCTCGAGGTGGTTCAGGTCGTGCTCGGCCCAGTGGGCGAGCAGCTGGGGAATCGTGAGGCGCCCGTACTCGGGGTGGCGGCCGTGCTGGCGCCGTTGCGCCGGACTGAGCCGGGCCACGTAGGCGAGGTTGGACCGACGCAGCGCGGTGAAGGTGGCGAGCGCCTCGCGGAGTGGGGTGCGCCGATAGCGGCCGCCCTCCGCCCATCGGTCCTGGTCCCACGCCACGAGCGGGCCCCGCGGCTCGGCCGCGATCTTGCGGATCCGGAAGGCGAGCGCGATCTCCGCGTCGGCGAGGTGGCTCATCACCTCGCTCACCGCCCACTCCCCGCGAGCGGGACGCCGCGCCACCAGGCGGCCCGGCACGCGCCCGAGGGCGCGGGCGAGACGGGCCGGGGCGGCGCGCAGCGTGGTCATGGGACGGACGGATCCGAGCCGGGTATGCGGTGAGCGGCACATGGGACAGGCGGTGTTCGGCATGGGGGCTCCTTGTTCGACGCGCGATGCCGCCGCGTATCGTAGCATGCCGCATGGGCCACGCCGCATGGGGGCGATGGCCGAGGACGCACGGTATAATGCGCGCATGATCTCGGTTCGCGACGCGCAGGCTCACATCCTGGCGCAGGTCGAGCGCGCGGTGCCGCCGGAGGTGATTCCGGTGGGAGCGGGCCTCGGCCGCGTGCTGGCCGAGGACGTGCGCGCCACCTTCGACGTGCCCCCCACCGACAACTCCGCCGTCGACGGTTACGCGGTACGCGGCGCCGACATCCCGACCTCCGGCCGGCGAGAGCTGACCGTGGTGGCCGATCTGGCCGCGGGCACTGTCTTCGACGGCACGATCGGCCCGGGGGAGGCGCTGCGCATCATGACCGGCGCTCCGATGCCCGCGGGGGCGGATACCGTCTATCCTCAGGAGCTGGTCGAGCGGAGCGGACGCGCCGTGAGGATCCCCGCGGGGACTCGCGGCGTCAACGTGCGGCATCGGGGGGAGGACGTGCGATCCGGTACCGTGGTGCTCCCGGCTGGGCGCGTGCTCCGGCCCCAGGAGCTCGGCGTCGCCGCCTCGCTCGGGCTGCCGCAGCTGCTGGTGCGGCAGAAGCCGCGGGTCGCGATCCTCTCCACCGGCGACGAGGTGGCCGAGCCCGGCGACGAGCGGAAGCCCGGCCAGATCTTCGACTCCAACCGCTTCTCCCTCCACGGCCTCGTGGAGGCGGCAGGCGGACACGCGACCGATCACGGCATCGTCCCCGATCTCTACGATGTGCTCCACGCCAAGCTGCGGACCGCCGCGGCCACCGCCGACATCGTGCTCACGTCGGGCGGCGTGTCGGTGGGCGACTACGACCTGGTCAAAGCCGTGCTGCAGGACGCGGGCGGCATCGACTTCTGGCAGGTCGCCATGCAGCCCGGGCGTCCCCTCGCGGTGGGACGCATCGGGGCCGCGCACTTCTTCGGCCTACCCGGCAACCCGGTGGCCTCGATGCTGACGTTCCACCTGTTCGTGCGCCCGGCCCTCTGGAAGCTGGCCGGTCGCCGGGATCTGTTCGCGCCCACATTCCACGCGATGGCCATGGAGGCGATGAGCAAGAAGCCGGGCCGGCGGGAGTTCAAGCGCGGCATCCTCTCGTACGCGCCCGGATCGGGCGGCGGCCGATGGGAGGTCCGTACCACCGGCCCGCAGGGATCGGGCATCCTCACGTCGATGACCCTGGCCAACTGCTTCGTCGTCATCGAGGAAGAGCGCGGCGATATCGCCGCCGGCGAGACGGTCTCCGTCGAGCTCTTCTCGGTGGACTGAGCGCGGCCGCTCGTGCCCCACGGGATCGAGACCCGCCTCATCGAGCGCATCACTCCCATGGTGCGTGAGCTCTGCACCAGCCGGGTGCGGGCCCTCTCCGATCTCCGCTACGCCGACGTGCGCGTGGAGGTGAGCGAGGGCAAGTACGCGGGCGCCGAGAACGGGGAGGCCAAGTCCTCGGGCGACGACTACGCCTTCGCCTTCGGCATCCGGGTGCTCGCGGGCTCCCGGATGAGCGCGCCGGGCTACTTCGGGCGCGGGCTGGGCGCCGCCGACGTGCCCGACCTCGCACGGATCCTCTGGGAGGGCCTGCTCGCCGCCTACCGGCGGGCGATGGCCAACGCGGAGATGAAGGCGGAGATCAAGGGCAAGTTCGGCGCCCTCGGCGACGCGCTCGAGGACACGCGGCTGCATCCGATCCAGGTTCGTCAGGAGACCGTGCCCGCCGTCTTCGAGGTGGACCCGCGGGGCGTCCCGCTCGACGGCATGCAGCGGCTGACCACCGACGTGTCGCGCCGCGTGGCCGCCTCCCACCGCGCCGTCTCCTACAACTACATCTCCACGATGACTCAGCTCAGCCGCGAGCTGTTCGCCTCTTCCGAGGGGGCGCTGATCGACCAGTCCTTCGCCCTGACCCAGGGCATGTGCTACCTGGTGGCCACCGGCCCGGACAACAGCCAGGAGCTGTACGACGTGGTCGGCCACCAGCGCGGCTGGGAGATCCTCACCCGCGGAGTGTCAGAGCCGCTGATCGAGCTGCCGCCGTTCCCGGAGTTCTCCCTGGCGATGGCCGCCGACGCGGTGGAGCTCAGCCAGGCGCCCGCGCTGGTGGCGCCGCCGGGTGAGACCACGGTGGTCACCGACCCGCACTACAACACGCTGCTCTCGCACGAGATCATCGGGCACCCGGTCGAGCTCGATCGGGGCCTCAAGATGGAGACGGCCTACGCGGGACGCTCGTGGCTTCTGCGCGGCCTCGACGACACCCAGCTCGGCAAGCAGATCGCCTCGCCGCTCGTCACCGCGTTCTCGGATCCGTCCCTGCCCGGATACGGTCACTACGTCTACGACCACGAGGGCACGCCGGCCCGCCGGGTGGTCCACATCGACCGCGGGGTGTTCACCGGCTTCATGAACAGCCGGCAGACCGCGGCGGTGTTCGGCGGCGATCCCAACGGGCACTGGAAGGCCACCGACGCCGCGCTGGTGCCGCTCGTGCGCATGTCTACCACCGTGTTCGCGGGTGGCGAGCACGACGCGCGGGACCTGATCCGCGACGTCGACCGCGGCTACTACCTGGTGGGCCACCGTACCCCGTCCATCGCGGAGAGCCGCGAGAACTTCCGGATCTCGGCCCGGAAGGTCTACGAGATCAGCCGGGGCGAGCTCGGCCGTCTCTATCGCGACGGCGGCATCATGGCGGACAGCCGCGACTTTCTGATGCACGTCGACGGCGTCGGCCGGGACTTTCGCGTCTACCCGATCCCCAACTGCGGCAAGGGGCAGCCCATGCAGACGCGCAAGCTCGGCAACGGCGGACCCACCCTGCGCAGCCGCGCCATCCTGACCGGCGGGGCCTGAGCGCGCGGTGGATCTCACGCGCGCGGTCCGGGAGGCGCTCGCCCGCCTGTCCGCCCGGCCCGGAGTGCTCGAGGTCGAGGTGTTCGCGGCGTTCAACCGCTCGCTGCTGACCCGGCTCAACTACACCTCGCACATCCCCTGCAACGGCGTGGAGGAGCCCAAGTCCACCGAGATCTCGGGACTGGGGGTCCACGCGGTGTTCGACGGCCCCGACGGGCGGCCCCTCGTCGGGTTCGGCTCGGAGCCGAGCGACCTCACCCCGGACGGCGCGTTGCGGGCGCTCGACAAGGCGCGGCAGGCCGCGGTCCACGATCCGGAGTTCCGCTCCCTGCCCCGTCCGATCGGCGCGCCGCGCGCGCTGCTCGACTACCACGACCCCCGCCTGATGGAGGTCTCGGACGGCGAGTTGGTCGAGGCGGGCTGGAAGGTGGTCGCAGGAGGGCTGCGTGGATTCATGGCGTCGTCGCGGCTGGCCGACCTGGTTCCGGGCGAGGCGGAGCTGAAGCGGCTCGGACTCATCCTGGGCGGCGACGTCAGCATCCTCCAGGAGCGCATCGCGATCGCCTCGACCGCGATGCCCGAGCCGCAGGCCGACGACTCCACCTTCATGTCCGCGTTCCTCACCGGGATGGTGGAGGCGCGGGACGCCAAGGGCTCGGGCTGGTCGATCTGCACGCGGCTCGAGCACTTCACCGACGAGGCGGGCGGCGAGGCGGCAGCCAACGCGGTCGCCGCGATCGACGGCGAGCGCGTGTCGACCGGCGACTACACCGTGATCTTCGGCCCACAGCCGGTGGCCGATCTCTGCAACAACCTGATCGTGCCCTCGTGCCAGGCCGGTTCGTTCTACGCCTCGAGCACGCCGTTCCTCGGCCGGCTCGGGCAGCCAGTGGCCGCCCGCGCCCTGACGATCTACGACCACGGAGCGATGCCCGGCCTGGCCGGCTCGCGCGGCATCACCTGCGAGGGCCTGCCCACCGGCCGCACGGATCTCATCCGGGACGGCGTCCTGGTCGGCCTGCTGAGCCACTGGTACGATACGCAGCGGCTGCGGCACGATCCGCGAGGACGCGAGAAGCTCGGCGTCGATCCCGCCGCGGCCGCCGCGGCACTGACGCCGCGCAACGGGTTCCGCTACGACGGCTCCGGCCGGTCCTTTGAAACAACGCCCGGCACATCGGCGTCGAATGTGATAGTCGAGGGGGCGGATCCGGTTTCGCTCGAGCAGCTCGTCGCGCGCGTGCGCGACGGCCTCTACGTCGGGCGGATCTGGTACACGTACCCGATCAACGGGTTGCGGGCCGGCGACTTCACTTGTACCGTGGTGGGGGATTCTTTTATCATTCGCGACGGGCGGATCGCGGCGCCGCTCAAGGCGAACACGATCCGGATCAACGACAACGTGACACGGCTCCTCGGCGCGATCGTCGGCACCACGAAGGACGCGAAGGGCACGATGGTGTGGGGAGCGGACGAGATCGTGTACGCGCCGGCCATCGCGGTGACGGGCGTGCACGCGAACGCGATCGCTGGATTCATGGAGGGACTGGCCTGATGGCGAACCCCGACGTGCCCAAGCTCGAATCCATCGCTCGCGAAGGGCGGGTGCAGATCATCCGCATGCTCACCCACGCGGGGTCCGGGCACCCGGGCGGCTCGCTGTCGGTGATCGACATCCTGACCACGCTCTACTTCAACCGCATGCGCTACGATCCGACGCGCCCGCACTGGGAGGACCGCGACCGCTTCGTGCTGTCCAAGGGGCACTGCGTGCCCGCCCAGTACTACTGCATGGCCAGGGCCGGTTACTTTCCCATGGACCGGCTGGTCACGCTGCGGAAGCTGGGCAGCCCGCTGCAGGGCCACCCGGACCGGGTCGCGCTGCCGGGTATCGAGGCGGCCACCGGGTCGCTCGGCCAGGGCATCTCGGTCTCCGCCGGCATGGCCCTCGGGCTGAAGCTGGCCGGCAAGGGCTCGCGCGTGTACTGCGTCCTCGGCGACGGCGAGACCCAGGAGGGCCAGGTGTGGGAGACCCTGATGTCGGCGCCGAAGCTGGGGGCGCCGGATCACCACCTCGACAACCTCTGCGTGATCCTCGACTACAACGGCATCCAGCTCGACGGGTTCGTCAAGAAGATCCTCGACCTCGAGCCGGTGACCGACAAGTTGAAGTCCTTCGGCTGGCCGGTGCTCGAGGTCAACGGTCACGACGTCGCCCAGGTCGACAAGGCGCTCGACCAGGCAGAGGTCACCAAGGGCGGCCCGACGTTCATCGTGGCCCACACCGTCAAGGGGAAGGGCGTGTCCTTCATGGAGAACGATCCGGAGTGGCACGGCAAGGCCCCGAAGCCGGAGGAGGCGGTCCGGGCGATCCGCGAGATCGCGGGCGAGCCCCTGCCCTCGTGGGCCGCGCCGGTCGTCGCGGAGCTGTCTGCCCTGGGGAAGAAGTGATGGCGGCCAAGGCCTCGCGCGCCGCGTTCGGAGAGGCGCTGATCGAGCTGGGCGCGAAGGACGAGCGCATCGTCACGCTCGACGCCGACCTGTCCAAGTCGACCATGACCGCCGGCTTCGCGAAGAAGTATCCGGGCCGCGCCTTCAACGTCGGCATCGCCGAGTCCGGCATGATCGGGCTGGCCGCGGGGCTGGCCCTGACCGGTCGCGTGCCGTTCGCCTGCTCCTTCGCCTGCTTCCTGGTCGGGCGCTTCGAGACCATTCGCGTGTCGGTGGCTTACACCGACGCGCCGGTGAAGCTCGTGGGAACCCACGTCGGCGTGGCCATCGGGGAAGACGGCTACACCCAGATGGGCCTCGAGGACGTCGCCTGCCTGCGCTCGCTCCCGAACATCCCGATCGTCCAGCCGGCCGACGAGCTCGAGACCCGGCACGCGGTGGCCTACGCGATCGAGCATCCGGGCCCGATCTACCTGCGCCTGACCCGGCAGAACCTCGAGCCGGTGCACGACACGGCCTACCGCTTCCGGTTCGGGAAGGCCGACGTGCTGCGTCCGGGCAACGACGTGTCGATCCTGGCCACCGGCGGCACCGTCTGGAACAGTCTCGAAGCCGCCCGCACGCTCGCCGCCGACGGCATCCACGCCGAGGTGCTCAACGTGGCCACCATCAAGCCGCTCGACGAGGAGGCGATCCTGCGATCGGCGGGCCGCACCGGCCACGTGGTGACGGTGGAGGATCACTCCGTCCACGGCGGTCTGGGCAGTGCGGTCGCGGAGCTCCTCGGCGAGGTGATGCCGACGCCCCTGAAGCGGATCGGCGTGACCACCTTCGGCGAGTCCGGTGACGCCAAGGGGCTCTACGCCCGCCACGGCCTGGATCCGGGCGGCATCGTGGGAGCCGTCCGCAAGTTCCTCAGCCGTTAGGACTTCCAGGGGTCAGCGCGGGGGCAGCACCCGCAGATACGCCGGGGTGACGCGCGCGTTCACGTCCGCGCGGATCATCGCGGTGGGCTCCCAGTCGCCCATGTCGAATCTCGATGCCGACGCCCCGCCTCGCCCGGAAGTCCCGCACCGCCGCGATGACCAGGCGGCCGTCGCCCGATCCGAGGTCGTAGACGACGTCGTCCGGGCCGACGCGCGCGAGGCGGAGCATCTGGTCGACGATCTCGGGTGGCGTGACCAGGAACGGGACGTCCGCCGCCGGGTGCGGCGCGCAGCCGTCGACCAGCAGGAGCAGCCCGAGGGCCCAGGCGGTCGTGCTAGGCTTCACGCATGGTCTCCGCGGTGGTGTCCTCGCTCCATCTGCTCGCCCTCGCGATCGGGCTGCCCGCGGTCTTCCTGCGGGGCCGCGCGCTCAAGGGCCCGCTCGACGCCGACGGCCTGCGTCGCCTCCTGGCCGCCGACAACCTCTGGGGCATCGCAGCGGTGCTCTGGATCGCCACCGGCCTCCTCCGTGCCTTCGGCGGACTCGAGAAGGGCACCGAGTTCTACGTGCGGTCGCCGCTCTTCTGGACGAAGATGGGAGTGCTTGCCTTCGTCCTGCTGCTCGAGATCCGCCCCATGGTCACGTTCATCCGCTGGCGCAGCCGGCTCGGTCGCGGAGAGTCCGTCGACACGACCACCGCCCGCGCCCTCTACACGCTCAACCATATCCAGCTGGCCCTCGTGGTCGTGATGATGTTCGTGGCGAGCCTCATGGCGCGCGGCATCGGCTCCTAGCCAGCACGCCGCGCCCGCATCAGCGCCCCGCGCTCGCCCCGGTCCGGACTCGATCAGCGAAGTGGCGGGCCGTCGCCATCTATCGCGGGCCGACCGCCACCAGGCTGCGGAAGAGGCCGTCCGCGAAGCCGATCTGGAAGACCAGGTAGAGGCCGAAGGCCAAGGAGAGCACTCCGGTGGCGAGGGCCAGGGTCCTCCGGCCCCGCTGCATTCGGGGGGCGCGCATCGTGAACGGCAGCGAGAGGAGCCCGGTGATCACGGTCATGCCGAGGATCGTCCCGGCCCCGAAGAGGAGAAGGTAGCCGATCGCTCCCGCGTGGCCGTGGATGGTGGAGAGCACGAGCAGCGCCACCGCCGCGCTGCCGGCGAGGCCGTGGACGAGACCGACCAGGGCCGAGCGGAGCGCCTGCTTCGGCCCCACGGTCTGTAGCGCGAGGAGCAGCCGCGCGGGCGGGTGGACGTGGGGGTGGCGATGGACCACGTCGCCGTGGGCGTGAGGATGGCTGTGAAGCGCCGGGCCCGCATGGTGCGGATGTGGCTCGCTCAGGTGCGCGACGGGCACCGGGTCCGAATCGCGGAGGCTCTCCACGATGCGCAGTATCCCGAGCACGATCAGCATGACCGCGACCACGAGCTCGAGGGAGAGCGCGACCCGCGGCGAGAGGGCGACGTGGAACCCGATGATCGCGATGCCCACCGCGGTGATCGTGACGGTGTGCCCCACCCCCCAGAAGGCGCCCACGAGCGCGCCCGCGCTGAAGCGCCGCGTGCGGGCCACGATGGTGGCGACCGCGATGACGTGGTCGGCGTCGGTTGCGTGCTGGATGCCGAAGAGCAGGCCCAGCAGCAGGGCCGGCAGAAGGGGCTCGCTCACGATCGGCTAGGCGAGGTAGCCGCGCGCGCGCAGCGTGCTCTCCACCCGCGCGCGGTCCTTGCGCTCCCACTCGTCGAGGCTCTCCGCCGCGTCCTTGGCCGCCTTGCCCCGCGCGTCCCTGAGGACCGTCTCGGCCCGGGCCCTCCCCACCACCACGATGCCTTCCTCGTCGGCGACGACCACGTCGCCCGGGTTGACCCGGACCCCGCCGCAGGTGACGGGCAGACCGATGTCGCCGGGGCCGTCCTTGCCGGCGGGGATCGGCGAGCGCCCGCGCGCGAAGAGCGGAAATCCGCTCGCGCGCGACTCGCCCACGTCGCGGATCGCCCCGTCGATGACGAAGCCGGCCACCCCGCGGCGCTGGGCGACCGCGCAGACGTTACCCCCCGCCACCGCCATCTCGTCGTCCCCCGCCTCCACCACGATCACGTCACCGGGCTCGGCGTGGTAGATGGCGGCGTGCAGCATCAGGTTGTCGTGCTTGGCGGTGCGCACGGGGTAGGCCGGGCCCGCGATGCGCGGCATCGGGGTCCACAGGGGCCGGATCGCGTAGCGCATCACCGAGTCGAGCTTGAGGAACTCGGCGAGCGTGGTGGTGGCGAGGCCCTTGAACTCCTCGACCACGTGCCGGGGCGGACGCTCGATCGCGAGCTTGACGGACGCGATGCCTCTCATGGATCACTCCGAGAGCTTGAGGAGAAGGCCGGTGCGGCGCGAGCGCGTGACGGCGGCGGCGAGCGCCCAGTGGGCGAGGCTCACGTAGAGCAGCGACAGCGCGAAGCCGGTGGCGAACGGATGCGCGTACCGGGGCGGGAACCCGTAGCCGGCGCGGATGCCGTCCAGGAAGTAGGTCAGCGGGATGCCCTCCGAGATCACCGCGGCCCAGCCCGGCAGCACGGAGATCGGGTAGTAGATGCCGGACAGCATCACGAAGAAGTTCACGGCCGCCCACGCCGAGGTCTCCGCGCGCGTGCCGAAGAGCAGGACGAGGGCGCATACCAGGAGGCCGATCACGAGGGCGGTCATGAAGCAGCCCAGCAGGAACATCGCCACCCGGAGCGGTCCCGCGCCCACGAAGTCGAAACCGAAAGCGCGGCCGCCGATCAGGGCCATCAACGCCCAGACGATCACGCCCCGCGCGACCCCGACCAGCCACGAGCCGAGGGCCAGATGGTGGATGCGCACCGGAGTGAGGAACTGGTGCTTCATGGACTTCGACCAGATGTCGAAGAGGACCGCGTAGGCCACGTCGAGCTGGCAGACCTGGACCGCGGAGAGGGCGATCGTTCCCAGCAGGATGAAGGCGGTCATCTGCGGGGTGAGATCGAGGAAGCGGGTGAGCAGGCCGTGCGAGACCATGGCCACGCCCGGCCAGAACGTGAGCTCGAAGACGAAGAACACGTTGCGCCGGGCCATGATCAGGTTGCGGTAGGCGAATGCGGTCAGGCGCACCCACTCCACCGCCCACGACTCGCCCCGCGCGGGCGCCGCGCCGAGCGGCTCAGCGCGCCAGCTCAACGAAGACCTCCTCCAGCTCCGGCTCGTGCACCTGGCAGTCCCGGATCAGCACGCCGTGGTCGCAGAGCCAGCGCAGGATCTCGGGCATCCGCTTCTCCGACGAGTCCACCGTGCACTCCACCCGGTCGCCGCGCTCCTGCACCTGCATGACCCCGGGCAGCGCGGAGAGGCCGGCCGAGGCCGCGGGATCCAGGCGGAGTGCGATCACGTCGCCGATCCGGATCTGCCGCTTCAGCTCGTCCGCCGAGCCCTCGGCCAGGATCCGCCCCTCCTTGATGAAGGCGATGCGGTCGCACAGCTCCTCGGCCTCGCGCATGTAGTGGGTGGTCAGGATGATGGTGGTGCCGCGCTCACGGCGCAGCTCGGCGATCTGGGCACGGATGCGGATCGACACGTCGGGGTCGAGCCCGAGGGTGGGCTCGTCGAGGAAGAGCACCTCCGGATCGTTCAGCAAGGCCTTGGCGAGGGCCAGCCGCTGCTTGAGGCCGGTGGAGAGCTCGTTGTACTCGGTCTTGAGGTGCGGAAGCAGCTCGAACCGCTCGAGCAGCGCCTGGACCCGCGTCGTGAGCGCGCGGCCGTGCAGGCCGTAGAGGCGTCCGTAGAACGAGAGCACCTCGGCCGGCCGGAGGCTCCACACGAACGAGGCGTTGCCGCTGGCCATGTTGAGGCGGCGGCGGATCGCGAAGGCCTCCCGCACCACGTCGTGTCCGAGGATGGTGGCCGACCCGCGGTCCGGCAGGAGCAGCGTGGCCAGGATCGACAGGAGGGTGGTCTTGCCCGCGCCGTTCGGGCCGAGCAGACCGAAGATGGCGCCCCGCTCCACGCGCAGGCTGGCTCCCCGCAGCGCCTCCGTGGGGCGGCGACGAAACCATCCGCTGCGGAACGTCTTGGCGAGGTCGCGGGCCTCGACCGCGAAGGATGAGGCGGGCATGGCCCGCTCATCCTACCACGGGGCTTCGAGGCTTCCCGGACCGCGCGGCCGTTTGCCCACACGGATTCGATCTGATAGAACCTCTGCGTGGAGCCGCGGGAGAGCGAGACGACGTGGCGGTGTGCCGCCGGCGCCCTCGAGCCGGGCCAGACGGCGAAGTTCGAGCTCCGCCTGCGCGGCCGGACCGTGTCCGCATTCCTCCTCCACCACGACGGCGGGCATCACGCCTACGTCAATCGCTGCCCACACGCGGGCACGCCGCTCGACTGGTGGCCGAACGAGTTCTTCACCGAGGACGGGCGGTACCTGATCTGCGCCACCCACGGCGCGGTCTTCGCCCCCGACACCGGGCTCTGCCTCGAGGGCCCCTGCCCCGGCGCGCGCCTCGAGCGGCTGGCGGTGGCGCGCCGCGGCGG
The DNA here is from genome assembly GCA_035519555.1 of Nitrosotalea sp. Lineage (GTDB taxonomy): Bacteria > Methylomirabilota > Methylomirabilia > Rokubacteriales > CSP1-6 > CAMLFJ01. The sequence continues at coordinate 39,006 of DATIWG010000094.1, forward strand.
GGAGATCGAGGTGACGGCTCCGACATGAAGCCTGCCCCTGCTGCCGGCTGGTCGATGGCCGCCCGATGATACCCGACGATCCGCGCGCCGACCTCGTGGAAGCCAACGCCCGCTTCTACCGCGTCTTCGAGAGCCAGGATCTCGAGCAGATGGAGGCGCTATGGGCCCACGGCGACCACGTGCGGTGCGTGCACCCGGGATGGTGCCTGCTCGTGGGCTGGGAGGCGGTGCGACGCTCCTGGGAGGCCATCTTCAAGGCCAGCCACGAGATGCGCTTCAGCATCGGCGACGTGCACGTCCAGTGCGAGGGCGGGGTCGGGTGGGTAACGTGCACCGAGAACATCCTATCGGAGGCGCGGGGCACGATCTCGGTCACCTCGGTCCTCGCCACCAACATCTTCGAGCGCACCGGTGGGGAGTGGCTGATGGTCCACCACCACGCCTCCCACATCCTGACGGGCGACCCGTCGGCACCGACCTAGACCGCGGAGGAGACGAGCCATGGACGCCGTGAAGGATTCGAGCCATCTCTACGAGGTCGAGCGCCGCGCCCGGCACGCCGAGCGGCCCGGCTTTCGGATCTCGGAGCTGCAGATCGGGCCGAAGCAGCAGGTGCCCTGGCACTACCACACCGAGATCCAGGACACCTTCTATGTGCTGGAAGGCCGTCTTCGGATCTTCCTGCGCGACCCGAAGGAGGAGATCCGGCTCGACCCGGGTCAGACCTACGCGGTCCGTCCCGGCCGTCCGCATCTCGTGACCAACGGCGGGGACGTCTCCGCGGTATTCCTGGTCCTGCAAGGGCTCGGCGAGTACGACTACGTCCCGATTGCTTGGCGAGGCGCAGCCGAAGGCGAGCCGAGCGGCTAGGTAAAGAAGTTCCCGCCGTCAGCCCACCCCACCCGGCCTCTTCTGCACGAGGCCGGCCGGCCCGGCGCGCCGCAGGAGCAAGTGCGGGCCGCCCTGGCCGGCGACCGTATAGCGCCGCTCGGTCCGGCCGGTCACGATCGTCACCTCGCCGCCGTTCCGCACGAGGGTGACGCCCGGCAGGTTCCGCCACGGATACGTGTCGAGGTTGACCAGCACGTAGTCGCTCTTCTCGACGCCGACCGGAAAGACGAAGACCAGCGGACGCAGGCTCAGGTGCGGGACGTACGGATCCTGGGCCGATACCGCGGCGGCGGCCGGGACGAGCTTCAGGACGCGATAGGCCGCCCGCTGATCCGGCGTGGGCCAGAAGCGCGCCACCGCCAGGTTGTTCACGGTGCGCGAGGCGAGCGCGAGGCTCACCACCATGGCCACCACCAGGACCGCCACCGGCCAGTGACCCGGTCGCCGGCGCTCGAGCCGCGCATAGCCCGAGATCGCGGCCAGGATCAGGAAGGGCAGCACGAAGGACTGGTACTGGGCGCGGAAGAGGTAGAGCACGGGGTCTGAGCTCAGGAGGTTCTGGGCGAGCGCGGGCAGGACCCCCAGGAGGTCCCACCCGCCCAGGAGCGGGAGCAGGGCCAGCGGCGTCAGCATCGCGGCGAGGTAGAGCGCACGGCCGCCGGTGAGCAGCGTGCCGAGGGTGCGGAGCGGGTGCAGGATCAGGTTCGCGACGATCGCGCTCAGCGACGAGCCGATATGCGCGTACCGGCCCAGGTGCGAGTACGGCTCGCCGCGGTACGCGGGGATGATCCAGCGCACGTCGACGACGAGCAGGGCCAGGGCGGCCGCCGCGACGAGGCTGCCGGCCAGCCTTCGCCGCTTCGCTACCACCATCCAGGCGCCCAGACCGATCACGGGCAGCGTGGCGTCCTCGCGGCACAGCAACGTGAGGGCCAGCGGCGCCAGCGCGAGCCGCGGCCGCCCGGCCTCGACCGCCCACAGCGCGGCCAGGAGCAGCGGGATGGCGAGGGCGGCGGCGTGGAAGTCGCGCACGTTGATTCCGTGCAGCGAGGGGTTCACGAGGTACAGCAGCGCGAAGGCGGCAGCGGGCCGCTCGTCGCCCAGCCGTGCCCGGGCCAGCCCAAACACCGCGATGCCGCCGAGTCCCAGCGCGATCGACTGGGCGACCAAGAGGACCACCGGGCCCGGCACGACCCAGTACGCGGGCACGAGCGCGTACATGATCGGCGAGAGATGGTCGCCCCACGCGTGCATCTCGGGCAGGCTCACGTAGGGCCCGGCCCCCCGCGCGAGGTTCCAGGTGAGCTGCACGTAGTAGCCGAGATCGAGCGCGTGGGTGGCGAAGGTGAAGTGGCGTGTGACGGTGACGAACGAGAAGACGGTCGCGTAGGCCGCCACCGCCACCGCGACCACGCGGCGCGGTCGCAGCGCGGGCACCGGACGGGGCGCCACCAGGATCCGGAGAGCGACGAGGCCCAGCAGCAGGAGGAACAGGTGCTCCGGGCGCCACGGCCAGTGCTCGCGTCGCCCGCTCCAGAGCACGAGGGCCACGCCGAGCCCGGCCGCGGCCAGCGTCGCCGCGGCGTCGAGCAGTCGGGCGAGCCTCACTGGGGGTGGGCCGGCGGGGTGGAGCCGGGATCGCGGTACCGGCGGTAGCGGCTCACGAGGGAGCCGAGCCGTCTCGATCGCTTGATCCCCGAGCGATGCACGAGGTACCGGCTCACCACCCAGAGGATCTTAAATCCGTAGACGCAGGAGGCGCCGAAGCTGGCGGAGGAGGCCTCCGGGAAGTAGCGGACGGGCACCGGAATCTCGGCGATGCGGAAGCCGCTGGCCACCACCTGCGCCACGATCTCCTGGTCGAAGACGAATCCATCGGAGTTCATCCGGAAGTTCACGTCCTCGAGGACGGCCCGGCTGAACGCGCGGTAGCCGGTGTGGTACTCCGAGAGCCGAAGCCCGAAGGCCACGTTCTCCACCCCGGTCAGGAAGCGGTTGGCCAGGTACTTCCACCACGGCATCCCCTGCTCGATGGCGGAGCCGCCCCCGGCGAGCCGCGAGCCCAACACCACGTCGGCCTCGCCGCTCACGATCGGCGCGATGATCTGCGGCACGAGGGTCGGGTCGTACTGGTAGTCCGGATGCACCATCACCACGATGTCGGCACCGGCCCGGAGGGCCTCGGTGTAGCAGGTCTTCTGGTTCGCCCCGTAGCCGTAGTTGCGGTCGTGCACGAAGATTTCGAGCCCGAGATCGCGCGCGACCTCCAGCGTGGCGTCGGTCGAGCCGTCGTCGACCAGGATCACGAGGTTGACCGCGTCCTTCGGCAGCTCCTCGTAGGTCATACGCAGGGTCCGTCCCGCGTTGTAGGCGGGCATGACCACCACGACCTTGGGGACGGCCCTCCCGGCGGCCCGGGGCGTCGCGGACGGGGGCTGGGTCATCTACGGCTGCTCCGCAGGCCGGCGCTGATCTGCAGGTTGGCCTGCCTCCGCGTGACAGACCGCCACGAACTGGTACGCGAGCCCGCCCGGCCAGGTGCGCGCGGCGCGCGCGCTCAGGCCGTGGATTGCGCGCAGCCAGCCCCCGTGCCAGCGCACCGGCACCACCAGCGGCAGCGGCACCGGCGTCACCTGGAGCTCGGTCACGGTGAGCTTGGCCTCGCGGAGGAAGGCCACGAAGGTCCGGCGCGTGAAGAACCGCAGATGCGTGCGGTCGAGAATGCCGCGCTCTCCATAGTCGAAGCGACCGAGCAGGAGCGAGAGGCGCACCCACAGATGCGCCACGTTGGGCACCGAGACGATCACCATGCCGCCGGGAGCGAGCGTCCGGTTCAGGGCGACGAGGGCCGCGCGCGGATCGCCGAGATGCTCGAGCACGTCGCCGTACACGATGGCCTCGAACGGGCCGTTCAGCAGCGGGGGCGCCGTCTCGAGATCCGCGATCACGACCTCCTTGCACCGGCCGTGAGCTCGCGCGGCCAGCGCGGGGTCGCGCTCGAGCGCGGTGACGGTCCAGCCCTGGGCGGTGAGCCGTTCGGAGAGGAAGCCGTCGGCGGCGCCCACGTCGAGCGCCTTGCGCCCGCGCCCCTCGCCGAGCCGCGCGAGGATCACCGAGTGGCTCGAGTGCGGATCGTCCTTGAGGCGATAGGGAGAGGCGCTCATGTCACTGCACCCGCGACACAGGATAGCATCCGCTCACGGTCAGGGGCGGTTGGAATAGAGCCGGCGGCCGCCTCCGTGCGCCAGCACGTGCACGCGATCCGGCGGCAGCTCGCGCACCACGCTGCTGGTCGGGGCCCACGGGGACACCAGGAGCACGCGACGCTCGCCCTGCCACGCCCGTGCCAGAGCCGCCCCGTCCCAGAAAACGCCGCGCGCCTCCGGGAAGGTGGAGCCGAAGGCGAGATTCGACTGCCGCCCGTTGACGATCTGCACCCGGTGGTCGAGGCGCAGCAGCACGGAGGCGCTGTTGTCGAGCGGGCCCTCGTGGACGACCGTGTCGCCCGGCGCACTCCGCAGCAGGATCGCGTCGGCCATGAGGCGCGCGGAGCGGCTCCTGGCGAAGACGGCGAGGCCGTCGGCGCTGATCGGCAGGAACGCGACCATGCCGCCGAGCAGAGCCCCTACCCCCAGCAGCGGGAGACGACGCCGTGCCGCCGCGACGAGGGTGAGGGTGAGGAGGCCGAAGATGACGCCGGTGGCGCCGAGCAGCGGCCGGAGCTGACCGATGAACTCGGTGCTGACCGGCTGACCCCGCGCGGCCAGGTTCCGCGCGGATACATCGGCCACCGCCACCGCCGCCGGGGACAGGCTCAGCCAGCCGCGCCAGATCAGGAGCGCCCCCACCGCGATCGCCGCGGTCGCCACCAGCGCCGGGAGCAGGAGGCTCCACGAGCGGGGGGCGCCCGCCGACCGCTCGATCACCTCGTCCCAGAGCTTCGCCACCAGCAGCGCCATCGCCGGGAAGGCGGGCAGGCCGTGCTGGGGCAGCTTGAACGGTGAGAGGGCGAAGACCCCCAGGGTGCCGATCGTCCAGATCGCGAGGAACACCCAGAGCCGGGCCGGGGCGCCGACCCACGGCCGCTTCAGCGCTTGCCAGATCGCGAGCGGCAGCGCCAGCACCCACGGAAAGAAGCCGGCCGCCGTCACCCAGAGGAACTCGAGTGTCGACAGCGGCACGTCCTCGTCCGAGAAGACCCGCTGACGCGCCATCAAGAGGTGGTTGTCCACGATCGTGTGCCAGAGGAAGCCACGGTGCCGGGCCTCGACCAGGACGTACCAGGGTACCGCGACGGTCAGGAGCAGGAGCACCGCGCGGGCGGGAGCCCACTGCCTCCACGCGCGATGCTCGCGGGTCAGCCACAGGAAGAGCCCGACGATGGCGAGCGGGCCGAGGGCGCCGAGGAAGTCCTTGGCGAGCACCGCGAGCCCGAGGCTGCCGTAGAACAGCGAGAGCGGCCACCGCCCCTGCCCGAGATACGCGAGGACGAACCCGTACACGCCGAGCCAGATGCAGGCAACGAAGAGCACGTCTGGCTTCACCATGCGGCCGAAGAGGAAGATCTCCAGGTTGGCCACGACCATCAGCCCGGCCATGAACCCGACGCGCGGCGAAGCCAGACGCGTGCCGATGAGCGCGGTGACCATAGCCAGCGCGACCGCGGAGAGCGCGGGCCAGAGCCGTGCCGCCGTCTCGGTGGGGCCGAGCCAGGCGAAGGCGCCGCTCATCAGCCAGTAGAGCAGCGGGGGCTTGTCGAAGTACGGAACCCCGTCGAGATGCGGGACTAGGAAACCGCCGCCGCGCAGCATCTCCCAGGCGATCTGGGCGTGAATGCCCTCGGGCGGGTCCAGGAAGGGCGCGACCCCGAGGCGCGCCAGGAAGAGGGCGGCCGCGATGATCGCGACGGCCAGCGGTGCGGTCAGCAGATCCGCCCGGCGTGGATGCGGCTCACCGCTCGACCCGGACCACCACGTCCTTGGGCAGCCGATCCAGGAGGCTGCCGACCGCCGCGTCGAGGTACCGCCGGTCCTTCGACTCGAGCGTCACCTTCACCTTGTACTCGGGGTTGGAGAACTCCGGGTACGAGCCCAGCAGGAGATCGGGATGCTCGGCCAGCACCGCGTTCAGGTGATCGGCGAGCGTGCCCTCCCCCATGGTGACGTACACGCAGCAGAGGTGGAAGGGAGCGTCGCGGAAGCGCTCCTTGAGCGCGTCGAACTTCTGGCGGAAGATCTCGGGCACGCCCGGGAGGATGTAGATGTTGCGGACGACCACCGCCGGAAAGACCAGCTCGCCGTCGGCGGTCAGCTCCGCGCCCTGCGGCACCTCGGCCATTTTGAGCCGCGCTTCGTTGAGCTGGCCCTTGAAGTAGCGGGTGAGGACGTCGACCAGGCGGGGCTCCCGCACCACCGGCACGTCGAGCGCGCGGGCCACGCCTTCGATGGTGACGTCGTCGTGCGTGGGTCCCACCCCGCCCGACGTGAACACCACGTCGTACTCGGCGCTGAACGACCGCACCTCGGCCGCGATGAGACCGACCTCGTCGGGGATCACGGTGATGCGGCGCACCTCCACCCCCAGCGCCCGGAGCTCGCGGCAGAGGTACGCGGCGTTGGCGTCGGTGATCTTGCCCGACAGAATCTCGTTGCCGATCAACAGGATACCGGCCGTCTTCGCCATTGGCGCTCCACATGGTAGCACGGAGTTCTGATAGAATGGCCCCCGGCGCGAGCAGGGAACTCCGCATACCGAGGGTGCCATGACCACCGAAGCCTCTCCGATCACGCTGCGCGGCTGGGCTCTGATCTTGGGCGCTTCCTCGGGCTTCGGCGCGGCCACCAGCCTGGCTCTGGCCCGTGCGGGACTCGACATCTTCGGCGTGCATCTCGATCGCAAGGCCACCCTGCCCAACGTGGAGCGCCTCGCCGCCGAGATCGGCGGTCTCGGGCGGCAGGCCCACTTCTTCAACGTCAACGCCGCCGACGAGGAGAAGCGCGCCGAGGTGGCGACCGAGATGGAGCGGGTGCTGCGGGAGCGCGGGGAGATGGGTCAGGTGCGCGTCATGCTCCACTCGCTCGCCTTCGGCACCCTCAAGCTCTTCGTGGCGGATCCGATCAAGGAAGCGGTGACGAAGGCCCAGATGGACATGACGCTCGACGTGATGGCCCACAGCCTCGTCTACTGGGCGCAGGAGCTGGTCGGCCGGGGCCTCATGGGCCGCGGCGGCCGCATCTACGCGATGACGTCCTCGGGCGGCGCCCGCGTGCTCCCCTTCTACGGGCCGGTGTCGGCGGCCAAGGCTGCGCTGGAGTCCAATATCCGGCAGCTCGCCGCCGAGCTGGCCCCACACGGCATCACCGCCAACTCGATCCGGGCCGGGGTGACCGCGACGCCGGCCGCCCAGAAGATTCCCAACTACGAGGAGTTCTCCCAGCAGGCGGCGCGGCGCAATCCCCATCGCCGACTGACGACCACCGAGGACGTGGCGAAGGCCATCGTGGTGCTGAGTCATCCCGATACCTACTGGATGACCGGCAACGTGATCGGAGTCGACGGCGGCGAAGAGATCGTGGGCTGAGGTCGCGGTGCCCGCCTGGCTGGCCGTCATCATCCTGGGGATCATCGAGGGGATCACCGAGTTCCTGCCCATCTCCTCGACCGGCCATCTCCTGCTGGTCGAGAACTCGAGCCTCCTGCCCCGGCAGTCGGACCTGTTCAACATCACGATCCAGTCCGGCGCCGCGCTGGCGGTGCTGGCCGTCTTCGGGAGCCGGATCTGGGGTCTGCTCTCGCGCCTGAGCGATCCGGACTCGCGGGGCTACGTGCTCAAGCTGTTGCTCGCCTTCGTCATCACCGGCGCGGGAGGCGTGGCGCTCAAGCGGATCGGGTTCACGCTGCCGAAGGAGATCGCGCCGATCGCGTGGGCCACTCTGGTGGGCGGCGTCGTCATCATCGCGATCGAGTGGGCGCTGCGGGGGCGGCCCGGGCGGCGGGACGTCACCTGGGCCGTCGCGGTCGCGGTGGGGCTGGCCCAGCTGCTTGCCGCGGTGTTCCCGGGCACCTCGCGGGCGGCGTCCACCATCATGATCGCGATGCTCCTCGGGCTCGCGCGGCCCGCCGCCACCGAGTTCTCGTTCCTGGTGGGCGTGCCCACCCTGCTGGCGGCGGGAGGGTTCGAGACGCTGCAGGCCCTGCGCCACCCGGCGGCGGGCCCGCCCACCGAGTGGGATCTGCTCGTGCTGGGCACGGTGGTCTCGGCGGTGACCGCGTTCCTGGTGGTGAGGTGGCTGCTCCGCTGGGTGCAGACTCACAGCTTCGTACCGTTCGGCTGGTATCGCATCGCTCTCGGCCTCGTGATGCTGGCCCGGTTCGTCTGATCGCGAGCCGGCGCTCCAGGAGACTCGACGCAATGACCCATGACGTGGTGGTGATCGGTGGCGGCAATGCCGCGCTCTGCGCGGCCCTGGCGGCCCGCGAGGGCGGAGCCTCGGTCCTGGTGCTCGAGAAGGCGCCCGAGTCGGAGCGGGGTGGCAACTCTTTCTTCACCGCGGGCGGCTTCCGCTTCGCGCACCAGGGCCTCGAGGACCTGCGCCGCGACGTGATCCCGGACCTCAGCGACGAGGAGGCGCGGACCATCAGCATCCCCGCCTATACCGAGGATCAGTACTACGACGACATCATGCGGGTGACCGAGGGACGCTCGGATCTCGACCTGGCCCAGCACCTGGTGCAGCGCTCCAAGCCGACCGTGATGTGGATGCGCACGCAGGGCATCCGGTGGATCCTCATGTTCAGTCGCCAGTCCTACAAGGTGGGCGATCGCCACCACTTCTGGGGCGGGCTCAATCTGGAGGCGGTGGGCGGTGGACCGGGACTGGTCGAGGCGCTCTTCGAGCGCGCGGCCAAGGTGGGCATCGAGGTGCGCTACGGCGTCGCTGGCCACCGGCTGGTCCAGGACACGTCGGGGCGGGTGACCGGCGTGATCACCCGCAGCGCGACGGGGGGGAGCGAGATCCCGTGCCGGGCGGTGGTGATCGCCTCCGGCGGCTTCGAGGCCAACCCGGAGTGGCGCACCCGCTACCTCGGCCCCAACTGGGACCTGGCCCGCGTGCGCGGGACCAGACACAACGTGGGCGAAGGCATCGCGATGGCGCTCGAGATCGGGGCGCAGGCCTACGGCCACTGGTCCTCCTGCCACGCGGTGGCGTGGGACCTCAACGCGCCGATGTTCGGCGACCGGCGCGTGGGCGACATGTTCCAGAAGCACTCGTATCCCCTCGGGCTGATCGTCAACGTCCGGGGCGAGCGCTTCGTCGATGAGGGCGCCGACTTTCGCAACTACACGTACGCCAAGTATGGCCGCGAGATCCTGCGCCAGCCGCAGGAGGCCGCCTTCCAGATCTTCGACCAGAAGACGGTGCCGCTGCTGCGCGAGGAGTACCGCATCCGCGAGATCACCAAGGCGGAGGCCCCGACGATCGAGGAGCTGGCCAAGAAGCTCGAGGTCAGTCCCGAGGGCCTGGTGCGAACGGTGCGCGACTTCAACGCGGCGGTGATGGAGCAGGTCCCGTTCAATCCGGCGGTCCTCGACGGCCGCGGCACCCGCGGCATCACTCCGCCCAAGTCCAACTGGGCGCAGCGACTGGATACGCCGCCCTACGTGGGCTTCGGGGTGACGTGTGGTATCACCTTCACCTTCGGGGGGCTGCGCGTGGACACCCGGGGCCAGGTGCTCGACACGTGGGACCGGCCGATTCCCGGGCTCTACGCCGCCGGCGAGCTGGTGGGCGGCCTCTTCTACCACAACTACCCCGGCGGCACCGGCCTCATGTCGGGCGCCGTCTTCGGCAAGACCGCCGGCGACTCCGTCGCCGCCGACCTCAAGTAGCGGGGTCAGGTCTTACATTCCGACATTTTTCAGCGCACAGGTGAGTCGTTGAGCGCCCTAAAATGTCGGAATGTAAGACCTGACCCCCTACTGGTGGTGGCGGAGGATGTCGAGGAAGATGTCGACGATCTTGGGGTCCCAGTAGCCCGCGTCGGTCTCGCGAATCAGCAGGGACACCGCGTCCGAGCGGGACAGCGCGGACTTGTAGGGACGCTCGGTGTGGAGCGCGTCGAAGACATCGACCACCGAGATGATGCGCGCGCCGAGCGGGATCGCCTCGCCCTTCAGCCCGTCGGGATAGCCGGAGCCGTCCCACTTCTCGTGGTGGTGACGCATGATCGGGCGCACCAGCTCCATGCTGCGCAGCCCGAGCACCAGATCCGAGCCCGCTCCTGGGTGCGCGCGGATGCGCTCCTGCTCGATGGGGTCGAGCGGCCCCGGCTTGAGCAGGATGCCGTCTGGCACCGCGATCTTGCCGAGGTCGTGCAGGTAGCCGCCCAGGCGCAGCGCCCGCCGCATCTCCGGGTCGAGGCCGAGCGCTTCTCCCACCGCGACCCCGTAGCGCGAGAGCCGGTCGCAGTGGCCGAGCGTGTAGGGATCGCGCGCCTCGATGGTGAGCGCGAGCGTGGTGATGACGGCCTCGGCCCGCTCCAGCTGGCCCAGTAGCATTTTCACCCGCAGCAGCGCGGTGAGGCGCGTGCGCAGCTCGACGAACTCCACCGGCTTGGTGAAGAAGGCGTCGGCGCCCGCGGCGAGACCGGCCACCCGCGCCTCGAGATCGCCCACCGCGGTCAGGATCACCACCGGCATCAGCTCGTAGCGCGGATCCGCCTTGAGACGCGCGCACAGCTCGATGCCGCTCATCGCGCCGAGGTGCACGTCGGTGACCACCATGTCCGGGCTCACCACGTTGAGCGCGTCGAGCGCCTGCTCCGCGGAGGCCGCCATCAGGAGCCGGTAGCCGAGCGTCCCCAGCAGGCCGGAGATGACGTCGCGGATATGGGGCTCGTCCTCGACGAGGAGGATGGTCGGCGGCCGCTCCGCCATGCCGCCCAGCGATAGGTCGAGCAGGCTATCGCTCATCGACCGCCCGCTCCAGCCATGCCAGCACGTCCTTGAAGGGTCGCTCCCAGCCGTCCTCGAGCATCAGCATGTGGGCGTGCCCGGCGGCCTCCTGGTACTCGGACCGGTAGCGCCGCGCGATGCGACGCTGCAGGGCCGCCGGCGTGATGCGATCGTCCGCCGCGCCCACCACGAGCGTCGGGCAGCGGACCGCGTCCGTGTCCACCGCGAGCCCGCCCAGCGCCAGCTCGCGCGCGGCCCGCCCGGACTCGGCCCCGAAGCGCGGGAAGGCCCACTGCCGCTGCTCCGGGCTCAACCGGTTCAGGAAGAGATGATCGGCGTGGGCCCGGCTCACCGAGAAGGCCCGGGCGCCGATCATGACGGGCAGGTAGCGGCTCATGCGCGCGAGCACGGCCCACGAGAGCCCGAGAACTCCCCGCGGCGCCGCGCTGGTCACGAACACCGCCGCGGCCACGTCGCCGCCCTCGGCGGCCTTCTGGGCGATGAGCCCGCCCATCGAGTGCCCCACCAGGACTGCCCGGCCGAGGCGGGCCAGACAGCGCCGGACGTCCTCCACATAGTCGACCAGCGAGACGCTCCCGAGCCCGCGCGGCGCCCGGCTCTCGCCGTGACCTCGGAGGTTGACGGCCCACGCGTCCCATCCCGCCTGGGCCGCCGCGTAGAGGTAGTTGCGCAGATACCAGCTCCCACCCCACATGCCGTGGACGAAGAGCACAGGAGTCGGGTGGGCCCGTCCGGCGGGGGCGGCGTGCTCGAGGACCAGGTCGTCGATCTGCTCGGTCAACGTCGTGTCGTCCCGTGGTGCACTGCGCCCCGATATCTTACGCCATCCAGGGGCCGTCCGGGTGCCCGTCACGAGAGCGGGAGGGGACGCTCAGACCGAAGCGTTGAGCCGGACCGTCTCGAGGACGAGGCCCGCGGTGAAGACCAGGTCGCGCACATCCACCCACTCGTTTACGGTGTGGATCTCGCGCATCCCGCAGGCGAGATTGGCGATCTCGATCCCGCGCTCCGCGAAGACGTTGGCGTCAGAGCCGCCCCCGGTACCGCGGGTGCCGCACACGCGGCCGAGCGAGCCCGCCGCCGACTGCACGAGGCGGACGATGCCCGCGTCGTCGCGGACGTCGAGTCGGGAGTATTGCCGATCGACCTGCGCCTCGACGCGGGCCCGGTAGTCGCGGTCGCCCACGCGGACCGCGTGGCGGGCCGCCGCCTCGTCGAAGCACCGGCGCATGTGGGCGGTCTGCGCCTCGAGCTTCTCCGAGCTCAGGCTCCGCGTCTCGCCCCGCACCGTGACGCTCGCGGGTACGATGTTACCGGCCAGCCCACCCTGGATGACGCCGAGGTTCGCGGTGGTCTCGGCGTCGAGACGGCCGAGGCGCATGACCGCGATGGCCTCCGACGCGATCCGGATCGCGCTCATTCCCTGCTCCGGGCAGATCCCGGCGTGGGCGGCGAGGCCGTGGACCGTGAAGGTCAGGCGATTGGCCGCGGGCGCGCGGGTGATCAGCTCGCAGACCCCGTCGACGTCCAGCACCAACCCGCGCTTCGCGCGCAGCCGGCCGATGTCGAAGTGCTTGGCGCCGAGCAGGCCGTACTCCTCGCATATGGTGAGCACCACCTCGACGTCGCCGTGCGGGATCGACCGCTCACGCAGGGTGCGGATCGCCTCCAGGATCGCGACCACGCCCGCCTTGTCGTCGCCGCCCAGCACGCTGGTGCCGTCGGTGCGGACGACATCGCCCTCGACGACCGGATGAATCGCCTCGGCCGGCCCAACCGTGTCCATGTGGCCCGAGAGCAGGAACGGAGGCGCCCCGGGCGCGTTGCCGGGAAAGCGCGCGAGCAGGTTGCCGGTGTTGCCCCCGATCTGTTCGCCGGCCGCGTCCACCTCGACGCTGGCCCCCATCTGTTTCAGGATCGCCTCGAGCCGCCGTGCGATCGTGCCCTCGCGCTTGGACGGGCTCGAGATCGAGGCCAGCTCGATGAACTCTTCCTTCAGTCGTGCCGCGTTGATCATCGAGACGTCCTTGCCGTGGCGGACAGGTGGGTGAGGAGCCAGCGCTGGCTCTCCGCGAGGGCCTCGAGCCGGTGGCGGGGCTCGGTGAGGCGATGGTCGGCGCCCGCGATGACGTAAAGCGACCGGGGCTCGCGCGCGCGCTCGAACAGGAGGCGGCCGTGTGCGGGCGGGACCACCTCGTCGCGATCCGCCTGGATCACGAGCACGCCCGGAACGCCTGCCGGCGCCTGGGCCCGCTCGCCCCGCTGGACCTCTGCGACCAGCGCCGGCCCCGCCTGCTCCGGATCGGCGCTCGGCAGATCGCGCAGGGAGGCGGGGGCGTTCCAGGTGACGACGGGCAGCCGCGCGCCCGCCCCGGCCCGGCCCGCGGCCACCCAGAGGGCCACGTATCCGCCCAGGCTCGAGCCGAGCAGCCCGAAGCGGCCGTCGAGCTCCGGCCGCTTGGCCAGATGATCGAGCACCGCCTCCAGGTCGGCCATGCGGCTCTCGATGGTCGCGTCGCGATGGGAGCCGCCGGACTCCCCGCTGCCCCGAAAATCGAAGCGAGCCAGCGCGAGCCCGCACCCGGGTAGCTCGCGGCCGAGGAGCAGGTACTTGTCGCTGTCCTTGGAGGCGCCCATGCCGTGGCAGGCGACCACGCAGGCGCTCGGGCGCGCGGAGGTGGTCAGATGGAGCACTCCGACGACGTCGGCGCCGCCGACGGTGACCGTGAAGCGGTGCTCGCTCACGCCCAGACGAGGTCGAAGAGGCGACAGGTGTTGACGGTGAGCTGGTAGGCCGCCTCGTCGGCGGGGATCCGCTTGATCTTGGCCACCTCCTCGGCCACGCGCGCGACGAGCCACGGTCCCGAGGTGACGTTCTCGAACTCGCCCTGGTAGGGCCAGGGCGCGTCGCTCTCGACCAGCAGCGACTCGAGCGGGACCCGCTCCACAAGCTGGCGGTCACGATCGCGGTAGACCACGTCCGGGGTGACCGAGACGTGATAGCCGGCGTCCACGATCTCGCGGGTGACCTCGGGCGACGCCTTGTGCCAGTGGAAGACCGCGCGCTCCACGCCCTTCCGCCTGAGCGCGGCGAGCGCGTCGGCCGCCGCGCCGTGGGGCGCGTGCAGGATCACGGGCAGGTCGTAGCGGCAGGCGAGCTCGAGCATCCGCTCGAGGCGCTCGCGGGCCTCGCGGCGCACCGCGAGGGCATCGTCCACCTTGTCGAGCCCGTACCACGGTAAGCCAATCTCCCCGACCGCGACGAGGCAGGAGTGATGCGCGTGGATCTGCTCCTCGACCGCCTCCAGGTCCGCCCGGGTGAGCTTCCATTCGGGATGGAAGCCGAGCGCGGGCCAGACGCCCTTGGCGTTCTCCCGCACCGCCTGCAGCGTGCGCTCGTTGGTGGCGGCGTCGCACCCGACCGCCACCACCCCCCACACGTCGTGCTCGGTGGCGCGGATGACCGTTCCCCGGACATCCGCGAAGGCCGGGTCGTGCAGGTGGCAGTGGCTGTCGATGATCATGCCGAGCGGCGTCTCCTTAGGCCCCGGCCACCGTCATCCGGCCGATCATCACGGTCGGGGCGGCGGTGCGGTCCCGGAACACGAGGTCGTTGCCCACTGCTTCCACGGCGTGGAGCATGTCCAGCAGATTGCCGGCCACCGTGATCTCCTCCACCGGGTAGGTCAGCTCGCCGTTCTCGATCCAGAGCCCCACCGCGCCCCGTGAGTAGTCGCCGGTGACGCCGTTGACCCCGAAGCCGATCAGCTCGGTGACGTAGAGCCCGTTCTTGACGCTCCGGATCATCTCGGCGGGATCGGTCTCGCCGGCCGCGAGATACAGGTTCGTCGTGGAGACCCCGACCCCGCTGCCGTCGCGGGCCGCGTGGTGGGTCGAGGCCAGGCCGAGCTTGCGGCCGCTGTAGGTGTCGAGCAGGTACGAGCGCAGCACGCCTCGGTCGACGACGACGGTCCGGCGCACCGGCAGCCCCTCGCCGTCGAACGGGCGCGAGCCGAGCGCGCCGGGGATGGTCCCGTCGTCCACGATGGTGATCGACGGCGCCGCGATCTGCTCGCCCAGCTTGCCCACCAGGAACGAGGCGCGCCGGTACAGGGCCGGCCCCGACGCCGCGCCCGAGATGTGCCGCACCAGGGAGGCGGCCATGTCCGGATCGAAGATCACCGGAACCTCGGCCGTCTTCACCCGCCGCGCTCCCAGCCGGCGCACCGTCCGCCGCGCCGCCACCCGACCGATGTCCTCGGGCCGCTCCAGCGCGGCCCGCTTGCGCGTGACGTGGTACCAGTAGTCGCGCTGCATCTCGCCGTTGTCGGTGGCCACCGGGGAGACGGAGAGGCTGAACGAGGAGGTCCGGTACTCGCCCGAGAAGCCGTGGCTCGTGGCGTACGCGTAGCGGGCGCGCCGGTCGCCGAAGTCGCCACCCTCCGAATTGGTGATCCGCGGATCGGCCTCGAGGGCCGCCGCCTCGCAGCGACGGGCCAGCTCGATCTTCTCCTCGGGCGGCAGATCGTGGCCGCGCGCATCGTCCAGATCGAGGTCCGGGATCTCGCGCGCGAGCAGTGGCGCATCCGGCAGGCCGGACAGCTCGTCGGGACTCGTGATCCGTGCGAGCGACACCGCCTCGTCCACGAGGCGGGTCATCGCCTCCTGGGTGAGATCGGAGGTGGAGGCGGCGGCGACCGACTTGCCCACGAAGACCCGCAGCGCCATGTGCTGCTCGCGCGCGTGCTTGACGGTGTCCACCTGCCCCAGCCGCACCTGCGCCGAGAACGCCTGGTCCTGGACCACGAAGGCGTCGGCGGCGGTGGCGCCCTTGCGGGTCGCCTGGTTGAGCAGATCGGCGAGGAGGTCCTGCATGGCCGCGCTCAGACCTGGGTCCCGCCGACCGTCATCCGATCGATGCGGATCGTCGGCAGCCCCACCCCGACCGGCACCGACTGACCGTCCTTGCCACAGGTGCCCACGCCCTCGTCGAGCTTCAGGTCGTGGCCGACCCGGCTCACGCGGGTGAGCGCCTCCGGCCCGTTGCCGATCAGGGTCGCGCCCTTCACCGGCTTGGTGACCTGACCGTCCTCGATCAGGTACGCCTCGCTCGCCGAGAAGACGAAGCGGCCGTTGGTGATGTCCACCTGGCCTCCGCCGAAGTTCACCGCGTAGAGGCCCTTCTGCACCGAGCGGATGATGTCGGCCGGCTCGTCCGGTCCGGCCAGCATGAAGGTGTTGGTCATGCGCGGCATCGGCGGGTGCGCGTACGACTCGCGCCGCCCGTTGCCGGTGACCTCCATGCCCATGAGGCGGGAGTTGAGGCGGTCCTGCATGTATCCGCGCAGGATGCCCTTCTCGATGAGGACGTTGCGGCGCGTCGGCACCCCTTCGTCGTCCACGTTCAGCGACCCGCGCCGGTTCTGGATCGTACCGTCGTCCACCACCGTGACCAGCTCGGAGGCGACGGGCTGCCCGAGGCGTCCCGAGAAGGCCGAGGTCTTCTTGCGGTTGAAATCGCCCTCGAGGCCGTGGCCGATCGCCTCGTGGAGCAGGATGCCGGGCCAGCCGGGCCCGAGCACCACCGTCATCTCCCCGGCCGGCGCGTCCACCGCGTTCAACTTGATCACCGCTTGGCGCACCGCCTCGGTGACGTAGTCCTTCCAGCGCTCCTGTTCCAGGAAGAAGTCGAAGGCCACGCGCCCGCCGCCCCCGTAGCCGCCGATCTCTCGCTTTCCCCCGTCCTCCACGATCACGGTGACGTTGAGACGGGTGAGCGGCCGCACGTCGCCCACCGTCCAGCCGGACGGCGTGGCCATCACCACCACCACGTCCTCGCTGCCGAGGGTGGCGATGACCTGCCGGACACGTGGGTCGAGGCCTCGGGCCGCCGCGTCCATCTGGCCGAGCATCGCGAGCTTCCGGTCGAGACTGGCCGCGATGGGTGGCTCGGACAGGCGGTAGAGATCGTGCGGCGAGCCGTCACGGCCCACCGCGACCACCGCCGAGGCGGAGGAGCGGTCCGCGATGGCCCGGGCCTGACGCGCCGCCTCCTCGAGATTCGGGAGCGCGAGATCGTCGGTGTGCGCGTAGCCGGTCCGCTCGCCGGACTGGGCGCGGACCCCGGCGCCCTGACTCACGTGGCGCGCCGCCTTCTTGACCGCCCCCTCCTCCAGCACCAGCTCCTCGCTGACGCGGTACTCCAGGAACAGATCCGCGTGGTCCACGCGGCCGGCCAGCGTCGAGCCGAGCAGTCGCTCCATGGCTCCCGCGTTCAACCCGAATCGATCCGCAAAAAAGCGCTCTGGCTGCGCCAGCATCTCTCTCTCCTGGGACTCTCTCAAAAGGGGTTCATCCTAGCATCGGCCCTCGGCCGGGCCGGCATGTTTAGTGGGGTCTGCGAGGATCGGTGCGACTGTTTTGATTATCTCAGATATGTCCATGCCTTGCCGCCGTGCGGCTGACGAATGCGTCGAGAGATCAGTCGCGCTCGCGAAGGGCCTGCTGCACGATCTCGTGGATCTGACGCAGGCCCATCAGCATCGCGGGCCCCGGGCTCAGCACGTCGCCCCCGTCGATCTCGTGGATGCGGCCCTCCCGCACCGCGCTGATCCGGTCCCACCCGGGTCGCGCGCGGACCGCGTCGAGATCGGCGGGCTTGCCGCACCAGGAGACGAGGATGATCTGTGGATCACGCCGGATCACCTCGGCCGGCTCCACCACCCGGTTCCGCGCGCTCCGGTGCTCGCGCAGGTCGGCGAACACGTCGTGGCCTCCCGCCAGCTCGATCAGCTCGGACACCCAGCGGATTCCCGCGATGAGCGGGTCGTGCCACTCCTCGAAGTACACCCGCGGCCGGTCCGGCCACACGCTCGAGAACTCGCGCAGCTGGTTGATCTCGTCATGCATGTCCAGCACGAGGCCACGCGCCGCCGCCTCGGCGCCGATGAGTCCGCCCACCATGAGGATGGACTGCATCACCTCGTCGACCGAGCGGGGGTTGGTGCAGAAGACGGGCACGCCAGCCCGGATCAGCTCGGCGGCAACATCGGCCTGCAGGTCCGAGAAGGCGAGCACGAGCTCGGGCTCGAGATCCCGGATGCGATCTACCCGGAACGACGTGAACCCGCCGACCTTCGGCTTGTCGCGTGCCTCGGGCGGGCGCCGGGCGGTCCCGGGTACGCCCACCACCCGGTCTCCCGCCCCGAGCGCGTAGCAGATCTCCACGTGCTCCGCGCTCAGGCAGACGATGCGCCGCGGGAACTCGGCGGGCGACTTTCCGTACGTGGCTAGAGGTCCTTAGAGCCGTCGTAGAGCTCGGTCTTGGAGATCGAGCGCTGGAACGACAGGTACGCTTCCTTGGTCATGCGCGGCGTCCAGGTCTTTAGGATGTCGCGCGCCCCCACCGCATCGCCCCAGAGCAGGTCGACGGCCATCAGGGCGAGCTGCTTGGCCGGCTCCAGGTAGGCCAGCTTGGGATCGGCGATCGCGTAGTCGGCGCCGTGGCCGCTCCCGGTGGCGCCCCCCATGTACGGATGCAGCGTCGGCATGACGTGCGAGATGTCGCCCATGTCGGTCGAGCCGCTGCGGTGTCCGGACTCGGTGACCTGATCCGCGCCGAGCAGCGCGCTCGCGTTGGCCTTGAACTGCTGGGCCATGCCCATGTGGTTGAAGAGGGGCAGGTAGCCCGGGAGCGTCTCGATCTCGACCTGAGCGCCGAGCGCCAGCGCGCCCGCCTTGAGCGCGCGATCCACCCGGCGGTTCGCGTCGAGGATCGCCTCCACCGTCTTGCCGCGCACGTAGGTCTCGATGCGCACCTCGCCCGGGATCACGTTCACCTGGCTGCCGCCGTGCGTGATGATCGGGTGCACGCGGATCGAGTCCTCGTCTCGGAAGGTCTCGCGCAGGGCGTTGATGGCCGACAGCCCGATGTTGGCGGCGTAGAGCGCGTTGACGCCGAGATGGGGCGCTCCGCCCGCGTGCGAGGCGCGGCCGATGTAGCGGACCGTTTTCACGATGCAGCCGTTGTTGGAGGCGGCGACCCCCGCCTTCTTCATCTCGGGCTGCGAGGTGGTGTGGATCATCATCGCGAGGTCCACGTCGTCGAAGTGGCCCAGCCGGAGCAGCTCCGGCTTGCCCCCGAGGAACTCGATCCGGCCGGCCCGCGCCTGCTGCACACGCCACTCCACGTCGCCGTACTCCTCCGCGGGCACCGCGAAGAAGACCACGCGTCCGGCCAGGTGATCGAAGGCGCGCGCCTCGAGCAGCCCCATCGCTGCGCCCAGCAGGCCCGCCATCTGCGCGTTGTGGCCGCAGGCGTGGGCCGCGCCCGTCTCGGGGTCGGCCACCGGGTGCCCGGCCACAACCAGCCCGTCGAGCTCGCCCAGCAGGGCAAAGGTGGGTCCGTCCTTGGTGCCCGACGCCTCGGCCCGGACGCCGGTGACGGCCAGCCCGCCCCGCGGCTTGAGCCCGAGCTCGCTGAAGGTCTCCTCGGCCAGGCGGGCGGTCTTGAACTCCTTGAATCCGAGCTCCGGCTGCTTCCGGATGCGCTCGCCCAGCGCGATGATGCGCTCGGCGTTGCGATCGATGGCGGAGCAGATGGAGGCCTTTAGCCTGTCTTTCTGAGTCGTCATTGGGCTGGTTCTCCGGGTGTGCGTTGGGCCTCTTCGCCCCTTTCGGGGCTCATCGGGGTGTCGGTGGCTACCGAGTCGTGGGGGCTAACGTGTCGGGGCAACCGGGTGGGGTCAACCGTCTCGACCTCGTCAGGGCTCTCGTGTGGTGGCAACCGTGTCGGGTTTATCGCGAGAAGCGGGTGGGCAGGAATGGGCTGATCGCTTCGGGGGTCTGGCCGTCGACGATGCAGCGGGTCAGCACCGCGGCGGTCGCGGGCGCGAGGAGAATGCCGTTGCGGTAGTGGCCGGTCGCGAGGAAGAGCCCGGCCAGGCCGGGCACCGGGCCGAGCACCGGCTGGCCGTCGGAAGCCCACGGCCGGAATCCGGACCACGAGCGGGTGATCGGCCGGCGGCCGATCTCGGGGACGAGGGCCAGGGCCTGGGCGATGAGGGAGCCGAGCCCCTCGGCGGTGACCGCTCGCTCGAACCCGACGCGCTCGACGGTGGCGCCGATCAGCAGCTCGCCCGACGGGCGCGGCACCAGGTAGATGTCGTCGCCGTGGATCGCGCGCGTGAGCAGAGACGGCACGTTGCTCACCGCCAGCATCTGGCCGCGCACCGGCCCCACCGGCAGGTCGAGGCCTACCGCCGCGGCGAGCGCGCCCGACCACGCCCCCGCGGCCAGCAGCACCGCGTCGGCGGCAAGCGACTCGCCCTCCACGACCACACCGCGCGCCCGGCCGCCCTCGACGACGATGCGCGAGACCTCGGCGCCGGTGCGTACCGTCACGCCGCGGACGGTGGCGGCGAGGGCGTAGGCCGTGACGAGGCGCTCGTTGTTGACCCAGTGGTCGCCGCGCACCAGGAGCGCCGCGGCCACGTCCTTCGCGAGCGCGGGCTCGAGCGCGTGCAGGTCGCTCCCCTCGACCATCGCAATGCCGAACTCGCGGGCGAGCGGCCAACCGAGTCGCCCGCGGGCGGCTTCGATCTCGCGCGGCCCCGCGAGCGGATGGAGCGTTCCCGCGGTCATGTGCTCCACGTCCACGCCGGTGAGCTCGCGCAGCTCTGCCACCACGCCCGGGTAGAGTCGCCAGCTCTCGATCGCGAGCCGGTTGAACGGGCCGGGATCGGGCGATCCGCCGAGCGGCGACAGCAGTCCGGCCGCCGCGCTCGAGGCTTCCCCGCCCGGCGTGCCGCGCTCGAGCAGCGTGACCCGGCAGCCGCGCTTGGCCAGCTCCAGCGCGGTGGCGCAGCCGATGATGCCGCCGCCGATGACCGCCACCGTGGGTCGGGTGGCCATCAGGCGCTCCCCAGCGCGTCGAGAAAGGCCTTGGTGGCGTCGGCCGGGCGCGACGCCGCGTAGATGCCGCGGATCACCGCGACGCCGGCTGCGCCCGCGGCCAGGACTTCGGGCACGCGGGCCGGCGTGATGCCGCCGACGGCGATCACCGGGCGGGTCACCGAGCCCGCCACCGACTCGAGCGCGCCCACGCCCTGGGGAGGCCCGAACTGCCGCTTGGACGGCGTGTCGTAGACCGGCCCGAAGACGATGAAGTCGGCGCCGTCGGCGTCGGCCTGGCCGGCCTCGGCCAGCGAGTGCGTGGAGGCGCCGACGAGGAAGCCGGGCGGCGCGATCCGGCGCAGCGCCCGGACCGGCAGCGAGGTGTGGGTGCGCTGGACGCCATCGGCGCCGGCGGCCAGCGCCACGTCCGCGCGGTCGTTGACGATGAGTCGCGCGCCGTGGCGGCGCGTGCTCTCGCGCAGCTCCTCGGCCAGGGCGAGGAGCTCGCGCACCTCGAGGTCCTTCTCACGGAGCTGCACGGCCCGCAGCCCGGCGCCCAGGCACTCCTCCACGATGTCCGCCGGCGGTCGGGCCGCCGCGGCGCGGTCGGTGATCAGGTAGAGGGAGAAGCCTAGCTGGTCCACTCGGGCACGCCCTCCAGCGGGGAGGACGCGGTGGCGTACAGCTTCTTTCCGATCCGACCGGCCTTGAAGGCGAGCCGGCCGGCCTCGACGGCCAGTCGCATGGCGGTGGCCATGGCCACCGGGTCCTTGGCCGACGCGATGGCGGTGTTCATCAGCACTCCATCGCACCCGAGCTCCATGGCGATCGCGGCGTCCGAGGCCGTCCCAACGCCCGCGTCCACGATGACCGGCACGGTCACTGCTTCCAGGATGAGCTTGATGTTGTACGGGTTGCGGATGCCGAGCCCCGAGCCGATGGGCGCGCCCAGCGGCATGACCGCGGCGGCTCCGGCGTCCTCGAGCTTCTTGGCCATGACCGGATCGTCGTTGGTGTACGGCAGGACCGTGAAGCCTTCGCGGGCCAGGGTCCGGGTGGCCTCCAGCAGACCCAGCACGTCCGGGAACAGGGTGCGGGAGTCGCCGATGACCTCCAGCTTGACCAGGGTACCCAGCCCGGCCTCGCGGGCCAGGAAGCAGGTGCGGACGGCCTCGTCCGCCGTGTAGCAGCCGGCGGTATTGGGCAGGAGCACGTACTTCTTCGGATCGATGAAATCGAGCAGGGACTCCCCCTGCCCGGGCAGGCTCACACGGCGGACCGCCACCGTGACGATCTCGGATCCGGAGGCCTCGATGGCCTCGCGCATGTTCTCGAACGACGGATACTTTCCCGTCCCGACGATGAGACGCGACTTGAACTCCTTACCGCCCAGCCACAATGACGTGTCG
This sequence comes from Nitrosotalea sp., assembly GCA_035519555.1. Taxonomy (GTDB): domain Bacteria; phylum Methylomirabilota; class Methylomirabilia; order Rokubacteriales; family CSP1-6; genus CAMLFJ01. The sequence goes on from DATIWG010000094.1 coordinate 61,176, forward strand.
TACATGGCAACCCCCTTTACTTGTATCCGCTCGGCTCGCCTTCGGCTGCACCTCGCCAGACAGCTGCCCCGGAGTCATCCGTCTACTTCCTCACCCCGGGGACCACTCGTTGGCTAACCCCCGCCCATCGGGTGCACGATCTCTACCTTGTCACCGTCCTGGAGCTGGGTGTCGGCGTAGCGCGAGCGCTGGGCGACCTCGCGGTTCAAGGCCACGGCGGTGAACTCCCGGCGGACCTTGAGGTGGGCGAGGAGCCCGTCGATCGTGAGGCCCGCAGGTAGCTCCATCGGCTTGCCGTTCACGGTGACCGTCATGAAAAAAACCGCACACCTTTCGAGAGAGGGTGCGGTCCGGTGCCTCGCATCGCGTTCCCTTCGCTGGAATTACCCAGTGCAGGTTCGAGGGGTCCCGGGCCGCACCCGGTTCTCAGGAAACCTCCCCCAGCGACGCGTTCCGGATTATACCCCAGCGTCGAGCTGCCGTGCGAGCGCCTCCGGCTCGGTGACCGGGAGCTGGCAGACGTAGTGCTGGCACACATATGCAGTCGGACGACCGTTCACGACTCCCCGCTCGGCCAGGAGAGGAACGCCGGTCGCGGCGGGCGAGCCTACCGGGGCGCCGACCACCACCCGGTTCGGCTGATACCGCCCGAACACGGTGTCGATCAGGGGCGCCAGTGCCCGCTCCTCACCCGGCGGCCACACCAGAGCGATCTCGGCCACCGGGCCCAGGTGAAAGTCGAGCGCGGAGAGATAGCGGCCGAAGCCGGAGGGATAGCGCTGCATGAGATCGGCCATCGGGCGCAGGGCGTGCAGCGCGGTCACCTCGTAGCGCTCCTCGCCCAGCACCACCGCCAGACGCAGCAGCCAGTCGATGGCCACCGACGTCCCGCTGGGCACCGCGTTGTCGAAGATGTTCCGCGGGCGCACCACGAGGCTCTCCTGGTCGTGGCCCGTGTCGAAGAACGCCTCGCGGTCGGCGCTCCAGAAGAGGCGCAGGGCCTCCTCGGCCAGCCGCCGCGATTCGTCGAGCCAGCGCCGCTCGAACGTGGCCTCGTAGAGCGTGAGCAGCCCCGCGCCGAGCATCGCGTAGTCCTCGAGGTAGCCGGTGATGCGCGACTGGCCGCCCTTCCACGAGCGCAGGAGCCGGCCGTCGCGAACCATCTGGGTGGTCAGGAACTCGGCGTTGCGCGTGGCGGCGGCCAGGTAGTCGGCGCGGCCCAGCACCGCGGCCGCCTCCGCGAAGGCGGCGAGCATCAAGCCGTTCCACGAGGCGAGCACCTTGTCGTCGAGCCCGGGGTGCACGCGCTTCTCCCGCGCGGTGTAAAGGATTGCGCGGGCCCGCGCGAGGGTGTCCCTTAGCGCGCTCTCGGCCATGCCGAGCGCCTGGGCGACGGCAGCGGGCTCGCGCGGCACGAACAGGATGCTGTGGCCCTCGAAGTTCGCGCCGTCGTCCACACCCCAGTAGGCGAGCGCGACCCGCGTCAGGGCGGGATCGCCGAGCAGGGCCTGGATCTCGTCAGGCGACCAGACGAAGAACTTGCCCTCGACGCCCTCGGAGTCCGCGTCCTGGGCCGAGTAGAAGCCGCCGGCGGGATGCGTCATCTCGCGGAGAACGTAGTCGAGCGTCTCCTCGGCGATGCGGCGGTACTCGCCGTCGCCGGTGGCGAGCCAGCCGTGGAGGTAGAGCGAGGCGAGCTGGGCATTGTCGTACAGCATCTTCTCGAAGTGGGGCACCAGCCACTGACCGTCCACCGAGTAGCGGTGGAAGCCCCCGCCGAGCTGGTCGTAGATGCCGCCGCGGGCCATGCGGGTGAGGGTGTGGCGCAGCATCTCGAGCGCACGCCCGTCGCCGGTGCGCCGCCCGACGCGCAGCACCGCCTCCCAGGCCATGGGCTGCGGGAACTTCGGGGCCTGCCCGAGACCGCCGTCACGCTCGTCGAACTCGGCGCCCAGGCCCAGGTACCCCCGGAGCAGCACGTCGCGGCTCAGGAGGCTCGCCGCACCGCTCAGCCGGCCCGAGTGCCCCATGGACTCCACGAGGTGGCGGCCGGCCTCGAGCACCTCGTCCCGCCGCGTGTGATAGGCGTCCGCGATCGACTGCAGGAGCCGCGGGAAGGCCGGCATGCCGTGCCGATCGACCGGGGGGAAATACGTCCCGCCGTAGAAGGGCACGCCGTCGGGCGTGAGGAACACGGTCATGGGCCAGCCGCCGCGACCGGTCATCGACTGCACGGCCTGCATGTAGATCTGATCCACGTCCGGGCGCTCCTCGCGGTCGACCTTGATCGACACGAAGAGGCGGTTCATGAGCGCGGCGATCTCGTCGTTCTCGAAGGACTCGCGCTCCATGACGTGGCACCAGTGGCAGGCCGAGTAGCCCACCGAGAGGAGCACCGGCTTGTTCTCGCGTCGGGCCAGGTCGAAGGCCTCGGGCCCCCACGGATGCCAGTCCACCGGGTTGTGGGCGTGCTGCAGCAGGTACGGGCTGGTCTCGGAGGCGAGACGATTGGCGGGGCGGGGCGAGGACACGACGGGATCGCCCGGTCAGGGCTCCGGAACGAAGGGCAGGGCGACGACGCGCGCGGGCTGCTCACCGGCGGCGTCGGCCACGGTCACCGCGCTGCCTGGCGCGAAGTGCTCGCGGCGCACGTAGCCGAGCGCGATCGGCCGCCCGAGCGCGATCGAGCGGACCGCCGAGGTCACCCGCCCGATATCGCTGCCTGCCGCGGTGACGCGCGCGCCGGCCTCGGGCACGCGCTCCCCCTCGACCACGAGCCCGCTCAGCGCCCGGTTCACGTGGCCGCGGTACTTCACCCGCGCGACGGTCTCCTGGCCGATGTAGCAGCCCTTGGTGTAGCTGACGAGCGACTCGAGTCGGGTCTCGGGCAGGATCACCGAATCATCGACGTCCCGGGGATACCAGGGCTGCCCCGCTTCCACCCGCAGCACGTCGAGGACCTCCGGGCCGGCCGGTACCGCGCCGGCGCCGACCAAGGCGCCCCGGAGCGCCTCCGCCTGGTCGGCGGCCACCCAGCAGTGGAAGCCGGGCGCGGGCCCCTCGGCGCGATTGATGACACGCACCGGGACCCCGGCCACGGTGGTCTCCACGTGGGCGTACGGCGCGAGGTCGATCACGCGGCCGGTCAGCCCTTCGAGCAGCGCGCGAGCCCCGGGCCCCTGCAGCGACAGGATCGCGAAGCTGGAATCGACCGCCTCGAAGTAGGCCTTCTCCGAGATCAGGAAGTGGTCGAGCGTCTCCAGGGTCTTCTCGGTCATGTGCGCGGGCAGCTCGAGCAGCAGCCGGTCGGCTGTCGCGTAGACGACCAGCAGCGCCATCACCTTGCCGTGAGCGTCGAGGAACGCGGCGGCCACGCCCTGTCCGGGCTGGAGCGCCTTGACGTCATTGGTCAGCATGCCCTGGAGAAAGGCCTGGCGGTCGCGGCCGGTGACGCTCACTTTTCCGAGGCTCGAGCGATCGAAGAGCGCGACGGCTTCGCGGGCGGCGCGGTACTCGCGGGACGTGTCGGGCATCGTCAAGTATTGTTGACGCGCGCGAGACCGCTGTCAACTTGCGGGGCGGCCGGCACCTCGTACACAATGGCGCCCGTGTCGCCCACCGCGCTGCCCGCCCCGCCTGCTCGCTCGCACTTCCGTCGGCGGCTGCTCGCATGGTATCGGCGCCATCGCCGCGACCTGCCGTGGCGTCGCACCGAGGATCCGTACCACATCCTGGTCTCCGAGATCATGCTGCAGCAGACCCAGGTCGAGCGGGTCATCCCGAAGTACCACGAGTTTCTCGACCGCTATCCGACCCTCGAGGCGCTCGCCGGATCGACCCCGGAGGAGGTCGCGCGCCTCTGGTATCCGCTCGGCTACAACATCCGGCCGATGAACCTGCGCGGCATCGCGCGCGAGGCGGTTGCGACCTACGGCGGCCGGCTCCCCGACGACGACACCGCGCTGCGGGGCATGCGGGGCATCGGCCGCTACACCGCGGGGGCGCTGCGCTGCTTCGCCTACGGCCGGCCCGTGCCGATCGTCGACACCAACGTGCGGCGTGTCCTGGGCCGGGTCTTCCTCGGGTCCCGCCAACTCGGGCGCCTGCGCGGGCAGAAGACCATCTGGGATCTGGCCGGCGCGCTGGTGCCCCGCCGAAAGGCGTACGATTACAACCAGGCGCTGATGGACTTCGGGGCGACCTGGTGCACCGCGCGCGCCCCCCGCTGCCGACCCTGCCCCATGAAGCGCTTCTGCGCGACGTACCGCGCGGAGGCCAGATCCCGACGACGAGCCGATGGGCACCCTCGACGGTAAGGTCGCGATCGTGGCCGGCGGCGGCACCGGCATCGGCCGCGGGATCGCGATCGCCTTCGCGCGCGAGGGCGCGCGGATCGCCGTGTTCGGCCGCCGCGTCGAGCCCCTGCGGGAGGTCGCCGACGCGATCGCCGCCGCGGGCGGCGCGGCCCGTGTGATCGCGGGCGACGTGGGCGCGGAGCCCGATGTCGCGCGGCTGGTCGAGGAGGCGCTCGAGCACTGGGGCGGCATCGACATAATGGTCAACTCCGCCGCGGTTCGCCTGAACGCCCCGATCGGCGACATCCCGGCCGCCGACTTCGCGGAGGTGCTCCGCATCAATCTGGTCGGGGCCTTCGTGCTGACCCGGACGGTGGTCGCGCCGATGCGCGCGCGAGGCGGCGGCTCGATCATCCACATCGGCTCCGCGCTCGGCGAGGCGGCGGCGCCCTTCTTCTCCCCCTACGTCGCCTCGAAGGGAGGCCTCAACGCGCTGGCCCGGGCGGCGGCGGTCGAGCTCGTCCAGGACGGCATCCGGGTCAACGTGGTGGCGCCGGGGACCATCGACACGGTCATCAATCAGGGGGTGAGCGACTTCCGCCGCCGTATGCTCGAGCGACGCATCCCGATCGGGCGCGCCGGGCACGTCGACGACATCGCGTCGGCGTGTCTGTACCTGGCCTCCGACGGCGCGCGGTACGTGACCGGGGCGACCCTGGCGGTGGACGGCGGGTGGACCGCCTCGTGACTCCTTCCACACCAAGCCC
>DATIWG010000095.1:0-82189 GCA_035519555.1 Nitrosotalea sp.
GCGGTGGTGCCGGTGGACGACGCCACCACCGTGGTGGCCTCCGCGGTCGGGGAGGCGCTGGGCCTGCGCGTGAACCCGCTGGCCGCCGCGCAGGCCACGCGGAACAAGCGCGTGATGCGCGAGCTCCTGGCGCGGGCCGGCGTGCCGTCGCCGTCCTTCGCGGTGGTTCCGGCGGCCGGGGATCCCCGCGCGGCGGCCGAACGCGTGTCCTATCCGTGCGTGCTCAAGCCACTCGTGCTCTCGGCGAGCCGCGGCGTGATCCGGGCCGACGACGAGGTCGCGTTCGTGGCCGCCTTCGAGCGCATCCGGGCCATTCTCCGGGCGCCGGACGTGGCGGCGCTCGGTCAGGGGACGGACGCGATCCTGGTGGAGGGATTCGTGCCCGGCGCCGAGGTCGCGCTCGAGGGATTGCTGGAGAACGGCGCGCTCCGGCCGCTCGCCCTGTTCGACAAGCCGGATCCCCTCGACGGCCCCTTCTTCGAGGAGACGATCTACGTGACCCCGTCCCGGCTTCCCGCGGACACCCAGGCCGCGGTCGCGGCCGTGACCGCGCGGGCGGCCCGGGCGCTCGGCCTCTCCGACGGCGCGGTGCACGGCGAGCTTCGGCTGCGGCCGGGGGCGGCCGGTCTCGAGCCGGTGATGCTGGAGATCGCGGCCCGCTCCATCGGCGGGCTGTGCGGGCGCACCCTGCGCTTCGGTACCGGCATGTCGCTAGAGGAGCTGATCCTGCGGCGCGCCCTCGGGCGGCCGGTCGCCTCCTTCGAGCGCCAGCGGGCGGCCGCCGCGGTCATGATGATCCCGATTCCGCGCGGGGGCGTGCTGGAGGAGGTGCATGGACTCGACGAGGCCCGCGCGGTCCCGCACATCGAGGACGTGACGATCTCGCTGCACAAGGGGCAGGAGGTCGTCCCCCTGCCGGAGGGCTCACGCTATCTCGGCTTCATCTTCTCGCGCGCGGCCACGCCGGATCAGGCGGAGGCGGCCCTGCGCGAGGCCCATCGCCACCTGCAGTTCGTGATCCGCTGAGTCCGGCGCGGGTCGGGGAGCCTCGCCATGAGCGTCGTGCGTGAGTTCGAGCGTGCCTTCAACCGGCAGGACGTCGCAGCACTGGTGGCCTGCTTCACGCCCGACGGCTCCTATCACGATACGTTCTTCGGCGGCCACGTCGGCTCCGATCGGCTGCGCGCGATGTTCGAGCGCATGTTCCGCGAGGGCCGGGACTACGCGTGGACCATGGAGACGGTGGTGGAGACGGACACGGCCGCCGCCGCGGAGTGGACCTTCGGCTACACGGTGACCGAGGCGATCCCACGCAGCGCAGGCCGCTCCGTGCGCTTCCGCGGCATGAGCCTCTTCGAGAAGCGCGGCGGCAGGATCGCCGCCTACCGCGAGTCCTTCGACCTCGGCGCGGCTCTGCTGCAGCTGGGCTTCAGCCCCGAGGCGATGGCGAAGACGATCCGCCGGCACCGGCTGTGACCCCATAGTGTCGGCCCACATGTCGGACCAAATGTCGGCCCAAGATGTCGGAATGTAAGACCTGACCCCGTGTCGACGTACGTGGTGCGGCGGCTGCTGCTGTTTGTGCCCACGCTCGTGGGAGCGTCGATCCTGATCTTCGTGCTGATGCGACTCGTGCCCGGGGACATCGCGGAGATCCTCGTCTACCAGACCGGGTCGGAGTCGAGCACCGTGCAGAAGCGCCAGATCCAGCAGATCCGCCAGGAGCTGGGGCTCGATCGCCCGATCGTCACCCAGTACCTCGACTGGATCGCGGGCGCGGTGCACGGCGACTTCGGGCAGTCCTACGTGCAGCGGCGCCCGGTGATGGCCATCCTCAAGGAGCGCTTTCCGCGCTCGATGGAGCTGGCTCTGCTCACCCTGGTGATCGCGATGGTGTGGGCGATCCCGCTTGGGGTGGTCTCGGCGGTGCGGCAGAACGGACCCCTCGACTACCTGGCCCGCCTCGTCAGCCTCAGCGGACTCAGCCTGCCGCTGTTCTTCACCGGCGCTCTCATCCTGTACGGCCTGGTGCGTTTCTTCCGCTGGCTGCCGCCGCTGGAGTTCGTGTCGTTCACGGAGGACCCGCTGGAGAATCTCAAGCAGCTGATCTGGCCCGCGCTGGCCCAGGCGTACTACATCAGCGCGCCGATCACACGCCTCACGCGCTCGCAGATGCTCGAGGTGGTTCGCCAGGACTACGTGCGGACCGCGCGGGCCAAGGGACTGGCCGAGCGGGCGGTCGTCTACCGCCACGCCCTGCGCAACTCCCTGCTGCCCGTCGTCACCTTCATCGGGTGGTGGGGAGGGCGGTTGCTGGGCGGCCTTGTGATCATGGAGATCATCTTCGTGGTCCCCGGCATGGGCAGTGCCCTGATCCAGGCGGTGAGCCAGCGCGACTATCCGACCGTCCAGGCGATGGTCTTCGTGATGGCGCTGGTGTTCCTCGTGGTGAACCTGGCCGTCGATCTCCTCTACGCGTGGCTCGACCCGCGCATCCGGTACGCGTGAGAGCCGCGCTCGCCCGCTTCGTGGTCGGCCAGCCCCTCGGGGCCGCGGGCGCGGTGGTGGTGCTGGCCCTGATCGCGGTGGCGGTACTCGCGCCCGTGCTCGCCCCCCACGGCCCCAAGGAGACCGGGTTCGCCACCTACGTCGCGCCAGGCCGCGAGTTCCCGATGGGCACGGATCAGGTGGGGCGCGATGTGCTCAGCCGGGTGATCTGGGGCGCGCGGCTCTCCCTCTACGTGGGCGTGGTCTCGGTGTTCTTCGGGGTCACGCTGGGCGCCCTCTGGGGCGCGATGACCGGGTACGTGGGCGGCGCCGCCGACACCGCGAGCCAGCGGGTGGTGGACTGCCTCATGGCCTTGCCCCCGATCATCCTGGCCCTGTCGCTCATGGCCGCGCTCGGCCAGTCGGTCAACAACGTGATCCTGGCCCTGGTGATCCTGCTCACCCCCACCGCGGCGCGGACGATTCGCTCGGTGGCCCTTGGCGTGGCGGCCACCCCGTTCATCGAGGCCGCGGAGGCGGCGGGCGCCTCGCGGGCCCGCGTCGTTTTCCGGCACCTGGTCCCGAACTGCATGGCGAGCTACATCGTGCTCGTCACGACCAACATCTCGTATGCCATCGTGGTGGAGGCCTCGCTGAGCTTCATCGGCGCGGGCGCTCCCCCCGACGAGCCGTCGTGGGGCGGCATGCTCGCGGCGGGCATCCAGGCGCTGGAAACCGCGCCGTGGATGGTATTCTTCCCGGGACTGGCCATCAGCTTGGCCGTGTTCGGCCTCAACCTACTCGGCGACTCGATCCGCGACCTGACGGATCCGCGCCTCCGCGGCGGCTTGGGTTAGCCCGCGGATCGCAAAGGAGCGATAGCGATGACGATGAGCCTCTCGAGACTCGCTCGGCACGCGGCCCTCGCGGCCGCGCTGCTCGTCACGATCGGCCTGTCCGCCGCGCCCGCCGGCGCCCAGGAGAAGCCCCGTCCCGGCGGAATCCTGAACTGGTTCGACTACGGCGATCCCGGCCGCCTCGACGTCCACGCCGAATCGCCGCTGGTCGTCCAGCAGGCGACCGCGGGCATCTACAGCGGGCTGCTCCAGTACGATCCGGACGAGCCGAGCAAGATCGTCGCCGACCTCGCCGAGCGCTGGACCGTCTCCACCGACGGCCGATCATATACGTTTCACTTGCGGAAGAATGTGAAGTGGCACGACGGGCAGCCGTTCAGCTCGGCCGACGTCAAGGCATCGTTCGACCGCGTCCTGAACCCGGACTTCAAGAGCCCCAAGTGCGGCGCCGCGCTCAAGCCCATGGTGGCGAGCGTGGAGGCGGTGGACGCCAACACCGTCGAGTTCAAGCTCAAGTTCGCGGCCGCTCCGTTCCTGCCCTCGATCGCATCGGCGTGGTGCCGGGTGGCCGCCAAGCACATCCTCGCCAAGTACGGAGACCTCAACGCCCCCGAGGCCCAGGTCGGCACCGGGCCGTTCAAGTTCAAGAAGTACGAGCGCGGCAGCGTGATCGAGTGGGAGAAGAATCCCGCCTACTTCATCCCGGGCCTGCCCTACCTCGACGGGGTCAAGCAGTTCATCCTGGTGGGCGGGCCGACCCAGCTCGCGGCGGCCAAGGCGTCGAAGATCATGCTGTGGGACGCGTGGCCGCCGATGCGGAAGACCCAGGCCGACGAGCTCGGCCGCCAGCGCACCGACGTCGACATCTACCAGGCGCCGATCAACACCGTGTTCTTCATCTACCTCAACGCCAAGAAGCCGCCCTTCGACAACCCGGACATGCGTCGCGCGGTCAACCTGGCCATCGACCGTCAGGAGCTGGTGGCCAAGGCGCTCGAGGGCGCGGGCGTGCCGTGCGCCATCCTGGATCCCAAGCTGGTCGGCGACTTCGCGCTGCCGCTCGACGAGGTGGCCAAGGCACCGGGCTGCCGGCAGCCGAAGGAGCAGGACATCGCGGAGGCCAAGAAGCTGGTGGAGAAGCACTACCCGAGCGGCCTCGACGTGGAGGTGGCGGTGCGCCAGGTCGGCAACTACGTCGACCGGGGCCAGCTCGTCATCGCCCAGCTCCGGAAGATTGGCATCCGCGGGACGATGAAGACGCACGAGAGCGCGGCGGGCTACGCGGCCTTCGGCAAGGGCGACTTCACGATCATCGCCACCCAGGACCGCGCGATGGACATCAACGAGCCGTCGGGCGTCTTCCACATCTCCTACACGACCGAGTCGGGGAGCAACTACGGCCAGTACTCGGACCCGAAGGTCGACGAGCTGACCGAGCGGGCGCTGAAGGAGAGCAATCGGGACAAGCGCAAGCAGGCCTACTGGGAGCTGCAGCGCTACCTGCTGGCCAAGGGCGACCACGCCTCGATCGCGGTGGCCTGGGTCGAGGGCTGGTTCTTCAAGGACAAGAAGCTGCGGAACTACAAGCCCGGGCTCACGACGTACGACAACAACACGTTCATGAAGGTCTGGATCGCCCAGTAGCGCGCTCAGCCATGACCTTCGACGATCCGCGCGTCCAGAGGTACCTCTCCGCCAAGGACATCGTCGTCCTCGCCACCATCAATCCCGACGGTAGCCCGCTGGCCACCGCGATGTGGTTCCTGAGCGACCCGTCCGCGCTCGTGCTGATCAGCGTGGACGGGCTGCAGAAGGTCCACAACCTCCGGCGCGACCCCCGGCTCCACATCGTCGCGGAGAGCGGGGCCCGCGGCGACGACATCAAGGGGGTCGCGGTCCGGGGGCGCGCCGAGTTCCTGCCCGACACGCCCGAGCGCCGCGCGCTCGCCACCCGCCTGCTCGACAAGTACCACCCGCACCTCGCGCAGTACTGGGGTGGCCGCACGATGCCGGCGAACCGCGTGATGTTCCGCGTGGTGCCCGAGCAGGTACGGACCTGGGGGCTCGATTGATCGCCTGACTGGCCGCGCCCGCGAGTTTGGTGATTCGCGCGGCGCGGTGTATAGAACGGACCATGAGTGCGGTCATCGAGCGGCTGAGCGGCGAGCCGGCCGACCGCCTCCAGACCCTGATCGCCGAGAGCGAGCGGCAGGGCTTCCGCTTCGTGCGGCGACTCGTCGAGGAGTGGAACAGCGGAGCCAACCGCTTCGACCGGCCGGGCGAGGTGCTGTTCGTGGCGCGGTCGGGTGACGACGTCGTCGGCGTCTGCGGCCTGAGCGTGGATCCCCACGCGGACGACCCCAAGGTCGGCCGGGTGCGGCACCTGTACGTGCTGGTTCCCCACCGGCGGGCCGGGATCGGCGAGCAGCTCGTGGCGGACATCATCGACGCCGCCCGGGGCCGGTTCGAGCGCCTCCACCTGCGCACGACGAACGCCGCGGCGGCGCGGCTCTACGAGCGCCTGGGCTTTCGGCGCACGGCGACGCGGGACCGGACGCACGCTCTGGATCTGGAGTGATGGAGGCCCGATCTCGTCCGGTCGCGGTGACGGCCGAGGCGCTGCTCGCGCGCGCGTACGCGGCGTTCAACGCCCGGGATATCGACGGCGCGCTGGCCGCGATGCATCCCGACGTGGACTGGCCCAACGGCCTGGAGGGCGGCCGCGTCCGCGGTCAGCGGGCCATTCGCGAGTACTGGACGCGCCAGTGGGGCCTGATCGACCCGCGCGTCGAGCCGCTCGGCTTCACCGCCGAACGGGACGAGCGGGTGGCGGTCGACGTCCACCAGGTCGTGCGCGGCCCGTCCGGGGCGCTCGTCAAGGACGAGATGGTGCAGCACGTCTACCGGATCGAGGACGGCCTGATCCGGTCGATGGAGATCCGCCCCCGGCCCTAGCCGCGGATCAGCAGCACCACCCCCGAGACGAACAGCACGAGGAACACCACCCGGCGGAAGCGCGCGCGGTCGAGCCGGTTGAAGAGCAACATCCCCGCCGCGAGCCCGCCCACCGCGGGTACCGCGTAGAGCCAGGTGAGGCGCGCGACCTCGCGGTCGAGGAGCCCGGCCCACCAGTAGCCGAACAGGATGACGGCCTGGTTGACGATCAGGAAGGCCTGGATATTGGCCTTCACGGTGCGCGGGCTCCAGCCCTGCGCCGCTGCGTAGAGGATGACCGGCGGGCCCGGGGTGCCGATCGCGCCGCCGAGGAGCCCCGCGGCCAGCCCTGCCCCGAAGCCCCAGCCGCGGCCGTGCAGGCGCTGCGGATAGAGCCCGAGCCATTCCAGCGCCACGATCACCAGCAGCACGAGACCGATCAGGCGCTTGAGCACGTCGGGCGGGAGCCCGGCGAGGAGCCAGATGCCGGCCGGCGTCGCCAGGACGGTGCCGACCATCAGCTCGACCATGCCGTGGAGCGTGAAGTCGCGCCGCAGCGGGATGAAGATGACCACGGTGAACACGGCGGCGAAGAGCGTGATCAGCACGATCGCGTGGGCCGGGGACATGAGGAACGGCAGGAACGCGAGCGAGACGAGGCCGATGCCAAAGCCGGCCAGGCCCTGCACGAAGCAGGCGGCCGCGATGACGAGGGCGCCCACCGACCATATCAGCGACGGCGGGGCGAGCGACAACGAGCGGGCGCCTAGAACGTGGTCGGCCAGCCGGCGAGGCGATGCCGGCCGAGGGCGGTACGGGCGCGGGACTGGGCGAGGAAACGGATCACGACGTCCCGCGTGTCGGCGGGATCGATCACGTCGTGGATGAGGTGGCGCGCGGCCGCGCCGTAGGGACGCGTGTCGAGCTCCCACTGCGCGAGCAGCTCCTGCCGGCGGGTCGCGCGCTCCTCGGCCGGCAGCCCCGCCAGCTCCGCGCCGTGGACGACGTTGACTCCGGTCGCCGGATCCATGAACGACATCTCGGCGGTCGGCCACGCCACCAGCAGGTCCGCGTAGCCGCCCCCGCCCATGTTGAAGTAGGCCTGGCCGTAGGTCTTGCGCACGATGATGGACACGCGCGGCACCGTGATCATGCCGAGCGCGTCCATCCAGGTGATGATCTTGCCGGCCACCCGCTTACGCTCGGCGTCGCGGCCGATGAAGAAGCCGGGGATGTCGTGGAGGAACACGAGCGGGATGTTGAAGGAGTCGCAGAGCACCAGGAACGAGATGGCCTTGTCGCAGCCGTCCGCGTCGCAGGCGCCGCCCTTCTGGATGGGCTGGTTGGCCACGAACCCGACCACGTGACCGCCCATGCGGGCCAGCGCGGTGATCACGCTCCGGCCGAAGCGCTCCTTGATCTGGAAGATCTCGCCGCCGTCGGCCAGGCGTCGCAGCACCCGCGTCATGTCGTAGGCGCGGTTGCGCGCCTCCGGCACGAGGTCGGCGATCGTGCCCATCTCCGCGCCCGATCCCGCCGGCACCTCCGCCGTCGGCGGCGTCTGCCGGTGGTGCGAGGGCAGGTAGGAGAGCACGCGCTTGACGAGGGCCAGGCACTCGTCCTCGCTCTTGCCGACCAGATCGGCGAAGCCCGTCTCCTCCGCATGCATCTTCGCGCCGCCCAGCTCCTCGGGCGAGATCTTCTCCCCGGTGGCCAGCTCCAGCACGCGCGGTCCCGACACCGCCATCGAGGCGCCCTCGAGCATCACCACCACGTCGGAGAGGCACGCGTTCCAGGTCGGCAGCCCGTAGGCCTGGCCGAGCACCGCGGTCACCATCGGCACGCGCCGGCGACGGGTCCCGTAGTAGGTGGAGTTGCCGAAGGAGGCGATTCCCGCCGAGCCCATGATGTCGGGCATGCGCGCGCCGCCGGCCTCGGCCAGGTAAACGATCGGCATGCCCCGACGCGCGGCGAGGCGCTTGAGCTCCGCTTCCTTGTGCGAGGCGACGCGGCTCGAGGTGGCGGCGAGGACCGTGAAGTCGTTGGAGCACACCACCACCGGACGGCCGTCGATGCGGCCGAAGCCGCCGACCTTGGAGTCGGCCGGCGTCTCGGCTTCCATCCCCGGCACGTCTGAGGTGTTGAAGGTGCCGACTTCCAGAAATGAGCCGGAGTCCAACAGGCGCTCCACCCGCTCGCGCGCGTTGAGCGCGCCCGCGGCCTGCCGCTTGGCGAGCCGCTCGGGACCGCCCATGCCGCGCGCTTTCGCGCGGCGGGCGTGGAAATCCTTCATCCGCTCGTCCCAGGCCATGGAGCAGCACATTGTAGCAGCCCCTCGCCAATCCGGGGCCCCTTGGGTACACTGCTGGGGCACGATTTCGTCCACGCCGATCTCATACGCCATCGGAGGCAACGCGCGATGAAGCACCACAAGGTCTACCGCACCGAGTTCACGCCCGTGAGCTTTCTGGTCCGCAGCGCCTACGTCTTCCCGGACAAGACGGCGGTGGTGCACGGGGCGCGGCGGTACACGTACCGGCAGCTCTCCGAGCGGGTCAACCGGCTGGCCTCCGCGCTGCGCGAGGCCGGCATGGAGAAGCACGACCGGGTGGCGTTCCTCTGCCCCAACATCCCGCCGATGCTCGAGGCGCACTACGGGGTGCCGGTGGCGGGCGGCGTCCTGGTGGCGATCAACACGCGGCTGTCCTCCGACGAGATCGGCTACATCCTGCAGCACTCCGGCTCGAAGTTTCTCTTCGTGGATGCCGAGCTCGAGGGGCTGATCAAGCCGCTCGACCTCGGGGCGCTGCGGGTGGTGCGGGTCGACGACACCGGCACCGCTGGCGATCCCTACGAGGACTTCCTCGCCGGCGGCTCGCCCGAGCCGGTCGAGAGCTGGCTCGAGGACGAGGAAGAGACGATCTCGATCAACTACACCTCGGGGACGACCGGCCGCCCGAAGGGCGTCATGTACTCCCACCGCGGCGTGTGGGTGAACGCGGTGGGCGAGATCATCGAGACCGGGATGACATTCGACACCCGGTATCTCTGGACGCTCCCGATGTTCCATTGCAACGGCTGGTGCTTCACGTGGGCGGTCACCGCGGTCGCGGGCACGCACGTATGTCTCCGGAAGGTCGAGTCCGGTCGCATCTGGGACCTGATCGACCGCGAGGGCATCACCCACTACAACGGCGCGCCCACCGTGCAGATCGGGGTGGTCAACGACCCCAAGGCGCACAAGCTCGATCGTCCGGTCACGGTGACCGTGGCGGGAGCGCCGCCGTCGCCCACCCTGCTCGGCAAGCTCAAGGAGCTGGGCTTCCGCCCGGTGCACGTCTACGGGCTCACCGAGACCTACGGGCCCCACACGGTCTGCGGTTGGCACGCGGAGTGGGACGCGCTGCCCGCCGAGCAGCAGGCGAGCCTGGCCGCGCGGCAGGGGCAGGGCTACGCGCTCTTCGACCTCGTGCGGGTGGTGGACGGGGAGATGAACGACGTGCCGCGCGACGGCGAGACGCTGGGCGAGGTCATCATGATCGGCAACAACGTGGCCAAGGGCTACTACGAGCAGCCCGACGCGACCGGGGAGGCGTTCCGCGGCGGCTGGTTCCACTCCGGCGACATCGGAGTCTGGCACCCGGACGGCTACATCGAGCTGCGCGATCGCAAGAAGGACATCATCATCTCGGGGGGCGAGAACATCTCGACGATCGAGGTCGAGCAGTGCGTGGCCCGGCACCCCGCGGTGATGGAGTGCGCGGTGGTGGCCATCCCCGACGAGAAATGGGGCGAGCGGCCCAAGGCCTTCGTCACCCTCAAACCGGGGCAGAGCGCCAGCGAGCCCGAGATCATCGACTTCTGCAAGCGGCACATCGCCGGCTTCAAGGCGCCGGCCGCGGTGGAGTTCGGCGAGCTGCCCAAGACCTCGACCGGCAAGATTCAGAAGTTCGTGCTGCGCGATCGCGAGTGGAAGGGGCGAGCCAAACGGATCAACTAGGCGTGATGCTCGTCGGCATCCTCGACCAGTCGCCGGTGCGGAGCGGAGGCACGCCCGCCGACGCGGTCCACGAGACGATCGAGCTGGCGCGCGCGGCCGACCGCTGGGGCTTCCACCGCTACTGGCTCGCCGAGCACCACTCCACGCCGGGGCTGGCCGGCGCGAGCCCCGAGGTGCTGATCGCGCAGGTGGCGGCGGTCACCAGCCGCATTCGGGTGGGCTCGGGGGGCGTGATGCTGCCGCACTACAGCGCGCTCAAGGTCGCCGAGCAGTTCCGGATGCTGGAGACGCTCCACCCCGGCCGCATCGATCTCGGCATCGGCCGCGCGCCGGGCAGCGACCAGCGGACGGCCCGGATCCTCCGGCACGGACCCGGAGCCCTCGGGATCGAGCACTACCCGCGCCAGATACAGGATCTGGTCGCGTTCCTGCACGACGACCTGCCGGCGGAGCATCCGTGGCGCGGGGTGCACGCCATGCCCGCGGGGCCGAGCATGCCGGAAGTGTGGCTCCTGGGTTCGAGCGACGAGAGCGCGCTGCTGGCCGCCCGGCTCGGCCAGGCCTTCTGCTTTGCCCACTTCATCAACGAACAAGGGGGGGCGGAGGTCACGCGCGCCTACCGCGAGCGGTTCTGTGCTTCGCCCGATCTGGCCGCGCCGCGCAGCAGCGTGGCCGTCTTCGCGGTCTGCGCGGAGAGGGAAGAGCAGGCGCGGCGGCTGGCGCGCAGCCGCGATCTCTTCGTCGTGCGGCTCTACACCGGCCGGCCGGCTCCGTACCCTTCCGTCGAGGAGGCGGAGAGCTATCCCTACAACGCCCAGGAGCTGGCCATCGCCCAGCACGCGGCCCGGCGCAGCGTGGTGGGCACGCCCGAGCAGGTACACGAGCGGCTGCTAGGGATGGCCGCCGACTACCAGGCCGACGAGCTGGTCGTGGTCACGATCACGCACGACTTCAAGGCGCGCCTGCGCTCCTACGAATTGCTGGCCGAGGCGTTCGGACTGCTGCGGCCATGAGGAGGACCCCATGACCATGCGCCTGTCACTGCACACATGGACGCTCGACACCACCCCGCTCGCGGAGGCGCTCGCCGTCATCAAGAAGACGGGCTGGGACGCGGTCGAGCTGCGTCGCCTCGACTTCGAGCGCGCCGCCCAGGCCGGCCAGACCGCCGAGCAGGTGATGGCACTGGTGCGCGCCTCCGGCCTGCCGGTGGCGTGCGTGGGGGTGGAGCTCGGCTGGGTCTGGGCCACGGGCAGCGAGCGGGCGCGGCTGCTGCGCGTATTCGCCGAGCAGGCCGCGCGCGCGAAGGCGCTCGGCTGCTCCACGATCATGAGCCCGGTGGATCGTGGCCGCGGGGACGCCGCGGACGCAGCGCGCAGCATTCGAGAAGTGGGGGACATCGCCCGCGAGCACGGGGTGCGCCTGGCCGTGGAGTTCAACTCCCAGTGCGAGCAGCTCAACGCGCTGGGACCTATGCGCGAGGTGATGGCGCGGGCCGGCCATCCCCAGACCGGGCTCCTGCTCGACACCTACCACCTCGGCCGCACCGGCGCCTCGCCGCGGGACATCGAGGACGTGCGGCCCGAGGAGATCGCCTACGTGCAGTACAGCGACGTGCCACGCACCGGTCTCGAGCCGGGCAGGGCGCTCGACCGCCTGCCGCCGGGGCAGGGCAGCGTGCCGTTCAAGGAATTCTTCGCCGCGTTCGCCCGCCAGGGCTACCGCGGCTACGCGAGCTACGAGGCGCCCAATCCCGCCGCGTGGAAGCGGCCGGCCGAAGACGTGGCGCGGGAGGCACTGGCCGCCACGCGCGCGGTGCTGCCCTGAGCTCGTCGTTCGGCGCTCAGCGAGTGGCGCCCGAGCCGATGAGCGCCGCGATCTCGTCCGGGCTGAAGCCGATCTCACGGAGGATCTCCTCGCTGTGCTCCCCCAGCCGCGGCGGCAGGCGGCGGATGGCGCCCGGCGTCCTGCCGTAGGTGGCCGGGATGCCCGGGAGCCGCATCGGGCCCTCGCTCGGGTGCTCCACCGTCTGCCAGAACCCGACCGCCTCCAGGTGGGGATCGTGCAGCAGCGACTCCAGCGTATTGACGCTCATCGCTGGAATATTGCGCCGGTCGAGCTGGGCCAGCCACTCGGCGTTGGTTCGGGTGAGCGCGATCTTCGCCAGCTCCTCGTAGAGGATCTCGATGTGTCGGAGCCGGGTCGCGAGCGTCTTGTAGCGCGGGTCGTCGAGCAGGTCCTGCCGGCCCGTGAGGGCGAAGAAGTCTCGCCAGTTCTGATCCGTGTACGGCAGGATCGCCAGGTAGCCGTCCTTGGTCTTGAAGGGACGTCGGTTCGGGTTGAGGATCCGCTTGTAGCCGATCGTGTCGATGGGCGGCGCGAACGTCTCCCCGTAGAGGTGCTCCACCATCACCCAGGCGGCCATGCTCTCGAACATCGGCACCTCGACCTCCTGGCCCTCACCGGTGCGGGCCTTGTGGTAGAGGGCGGCGAGCACCGCGGCCAGCACCGTCATCGAGCTGCTCTTGTCGGCCACGATTGTCGGCACGTAGCGCGGCTCGCCCACGATCGAGGCCTGGAGCGACGCGAGGCCGGAGGCGGCCTGGATGATGTCGTCGTATGCCGGCTTGTCGCCGTAGGGCCCGGCCGCACGGAATCCGTACGTGCCGACGTAGACGAGGCCCGGGTTGACCACGCGGAATGTTTCGTAGGACATCCCGAGCCGCCGTGCCGCCTGCGGCCGGTAGTTGTGCAGCAACACGTCGGCGTCCGCGGCGAGCCGGAGCAGGACCCGTCGGGCCGCCTCCTGCTTGAGATCGAGCACGATCGATCGCTTGTTGCGGTTGACCGCCAGGTAGAACGCCCCCATCCCGGGGTTCCGCATCGGGCCGAGCTGCCGGGTGGTGTCGCCCTCGGGAGGTTCCACCTTGACCACCTCGGCGCCCAGGTCGCCGAGCTGCTGGGCCGCCCACGGCCCGAGCACGACGGTCGTGCAGTCCACCACGCGCACGCCGCTGAGTGGTCCGGACACGGCGGGAGCCGGGTCAGGCGCCGCCGGTGACGACGAGCGTCTGGCCGCTGACGAAGTCGCTGTCGGGGCTGCAGAAGAGGTAGATCGCCCCCGCCGCCTCCTCGGGCAGCCCGCCGCGACCGAGCGGGATCATCTGATTCATGGCCGCGATGCGTGCGCCCTGCACGCCGACCTTCACCTGGCGGCCGGCGACCTCGATCGTCCCGGCCTCTCCCTCGGCGAGCGGCTTCGTCAGGCGCGTCTGGATGTAGCCGAAGGCCACGCAGTTGACGGTCACCGCGTAGCGGCCCCACTCCTTGGCCAGCGTGCGGGTCATGCCGGTCACCGCCGCCTTCGCGGAGGAGTAGTTGACCTGGCCGGCGTTGCCGCGCACCCCGGAGGTCGAGGAGATCTGCACGACTTTTCGAACGATTCTTTCACCCCGGGCTGCCTCCGCCTCGTACTGGGACCGGAGGTAGGGCGCGAAGGCCCGGAGGATGCGGAACGGCGCGGTCACGTGGACGTCGAGGATCGCGTACCACTGCTCGTCGGTCATCTTCTGGATCACGTTGTCCCACGTGTAGCCGGCGTTGTTCACGATGACGTGGAGGCCGCCCAGCTGGCGCACCGCGGTGCCCACGATGCGCTCGCCGAAATCCTTGGCGGTCACGTCCCCGTTGCAGGCCACCGCCCGGCCTCCCGCCCGCTCGATGAGGCCGATGGTCTCCTTGGCCGGCGCGTCGTCGAGATCGTTCACCACGACCGCCGCCCCGTCGCGCGCCAGCCGCAGCGCCACCTGCTGGCCGATGCCGCGCCCCGAGCCCGTGACGATCGCCACTTTGCCGTCGAGCTGTCCCATGTCGAGCCTCCCGGTTTGCCGCGCGGCTCATCGCGCACGCGCGGAGCGTTCGCCTTCGCAGGCGGCCCGGAGTATACACGATCGCCGACCGGCCGCCGCTGGGTCTTCACGGTGATAGAATCGGCGGCCGTGGACGACATCACGGTCGGCCGTTTGCGCGTCGGTGTCGCGGTCGAGACCGCGGGGCCAACGCGTCCCACCTGGCTGTTCCCGGCCGCGACCCCGGAGGCCCTCGGGCGCCACCGGGCGTGGCTGGCCCCGCACTTCCTGGATGGCGAGGGGCGGCTGCTCCAGAGTGTCCACACCTTCGTGGTGCGGGGACCCGACCTGACCGTGCTCGTCGATACCTGTATCGGCAACGACAAGGACCGGGGCGGGCGGCGGCCGTTCCACATGCTGCGCACCGGCTTTCTCGACGTGCTGCGGGCGGCCGGCGTCACCCCGGACGCAGTCGACGTGGTGATCTGCACGCATCTGCACGTCGATCACGTGGGCTGGAATACCCGGCTCGACGACGGGCGGTGGGTCCCGACCTTTCCCCGCGCGCGCTATCTCTTCGCGCGACGGGAATGGGAGCACTGGACGGCCGAGGACGAGGAGGGCACGCGGCGGATCATGGCTGACAGCGTCGCTCCCGTGCTGGACGCCGGCCTCGCCGAGCTCGTCCCGATGGACCACCAGGTCACCGACGAAATCCGGCTCGAGCCGACGCCCGGCCACACGCCCGGGCACGTCAGCGTGCGGCTCGCCTCGGGCGGGGCCGGCGCGGTCATCACCGGCGACCTCATGCACCACCCGGTCCAGGTCGCGGAGCCGGCCTGGCAGACCAGCTTCGACACCGACCCGGCCGCGGCGTGCGAGACCCGGCGCGCCTTCTGCGCGCGCTACGCCGACCGACCGGTCGCCGTGCTCGGCACGCACTTCCACCACCCCACTGCGGGGCGCATCGTGAGCCACGGCGACGGCTGGCGCTTTGCGGTGGATGGGTCGCGGTAGCGGGTCTCTCGTCCCGGGCGCCCTTGACAAGCTCGGGCGCCCGGCGTACGAAGACAACGGTTCAAGCTCGAACTATGCCTACCCGCTACCGGGGCAGCCCACAGGAAATGGCGGCGCTCGACGCCTACATCAAGCTGATGCGGGCCGCCGAGTCGGTGACGGCGCGCCTCGAGCCGCTGATGCGGGCCGCCGACCTCACCGTCGGGCAGTTCGGCGCGCTCGAGGCCCTGCTGCACCTCGGGCCCCTCCGCCAGCGGGATCTCGGGTGCAAGCTCCCGCGCAGCGGCGGCAACACCACCGTGGTGGTCGGCAATCTCGCCCGGGGGGCTCGTGCGCCTGACGCGGCGGCCCGACGACCGGCGGTTCATCACGGTCACGCTCACCGACAAGGGCCGCCGAATGATCGGCGGGATCTTCCCTCGCCACGCCCGACACGTCGCGCGCGAGATGCGCGCGCTCTCCCCGGTGGATCAGGCGGAGCTGGGCCGGCTCTGCCGGCGGCTCGGCCGGGGACGCCGGGAGGGTCGCGAAAAGGAGACCGACCATGGCGTCACGACCAACCCGCTTCGGCTCGCTCCGGCACTATGAGAAGGGCGGGGTCGAGGTCATCAAGGACGATCCCCGGAACTACGTCTTCTCCAACGTGTTCGAGGTCGCCGCGAAGGCCAAGCCCTACGAGAAGGTGGCGGTCGGTAAGAACATTGAATATGTAATCGAGGCTATCAGGGCCGAGGGCACGTCGGAATGGCGCGTGGCGGCCCAGGACGAGTTCGCCCTCGTCATGGACGGTGAGGTCGAGGTGCGGCTGGTCAAGCCCGACGATCCGTCCCTGGTGCCGGCGGGCAGCCACGGCTCTATCCCGCTCGCGGCCGCCCCGGCCGGACGGAAGATGGGCCGCGTGCGGGCCCGACGCGGTCACATGACGCTCCTCCCGGTGGGAGCGGCCTACCAGTTCCACGCCAACCAGCCGAGCGTGATCCTGCTGCAGACCTTGGCCGGACGCGACACGGTGGAGCGCTGGGCCCAGATCTGCCAGACCACGCCGCGGCCCCAGGCCGCGGCGCGGGCATAGGGAGAACGACGCCATGACGACCGATACGCTCCCCGAGCTGGGCAGCATCGAGCCCAATCAGCACGGCTACCGGGACTTCACGCTGGGCAAGTTCTCGTTCGGCCGCGACGAGTACTTCGCGCACATCCGCTGGCCCAACGGCACCCACATGCTCGCGGTGGACGCGTTCCTCCGGGCGATCCAGCGCGACGTCGCGTGGGGGTTCTTCTACGGCATCGTCAACTTCGACACCGTCGTCGGGACCGTGAACCACTACGGCACCGTGGATCTCTTTGCGGGCCGCTTCAACGCCCAGTACCGGCAGGCCGGGCTCGACTACTCGGAGAATTTCAAGACCGACGCGATCAGCCGCCTCTTGGAGGCGATCCTGGCCGACTGGACGAACGCGACGTTCGATCCGTTCGCGTCTCCCGAGGAGACGGGCAGCGCCTTCGGACCCAAGAACGGGAGCAACAAGCGGGCGATCACCCGGCACCGGGTGACCGCCAAGCGCATGATCGGCGCGCCCGGCGACGAGCCGGTCCGCACCGACGCCAACGGCTTCCCGATCAACCGGCACTTCACCGACGTACCGCAGGACTCGCCCGAGGTGCACGCGGAGCCGGGCTTCGAGCACGAGGTGGTGTCCGTGAACCTCTTCGCCTACCTCTCGCGCTCCGACGTGACGTGGAACCCGTCGGTGGTCTCGGTGTGCAAGAACAGCCTCTACTGCCCGACCACCGAGGAGTACATCCTGCCGATCATTCACGGCAACGACCGCGTGGAGTGGTTCGTGCAACTCTGCGACGAGATCCAGTGGGAGGTGGAAGACCGGGACACCGGCGCGGTCCGGGCCCGCGTCACCATGAAGGCCGGGGACGTGGCCGCCATGCCCGCCGATATCCGGCACCGCGGGTTCTCTCCCAAGCGCTCGATGCTCCTGGTCTGGGAGAACGCCTCGCCGGAGCTCCCCGCGCTGTACGCCACCGGCAGGATGCCGCCGGCGCCCGTGCAGTTCTAGGCCCACCGGGCCCCCGACGGGCGGAATTCGGCCGTTGAGGATGGACTTGGGGAGTACTATGACGATGTTGTGAACGCGGCCGAGCCACGGAGGTTCAGGAGGAGATGAGCAAGACGACGACGTTTCGGTCCGCCCGTGAGCCCGAGATCGTCGACGTGTTCCGGCGCGACGGCTTCGTGGTGGTCCCGGGGCTCTTCGACGAGGCGGAGATCCGGGAGATCTCGGCCTGGACCGACGACCTGCAGGGCCGTCCGGAGGAGCCGGGCCGCTGCATGATGTACTTCGAGCAGAGCTTGCTCCGCCCGGGCGAGCGCGTGCTCCAGCGCATCGAGAACTTCTGCCCGTTCCACGCCGGTTTCGCGGCCCTGTGCGACGGCGAGAAGCTCCGCGGCTCGGTGTCGCGGCTCCTCGGCGAGCCCGCGGTGCTCTTCAAGGACAAGATCAACTTCAAGCTGCCCGGTGGGGACGGGTTCAAGCCGCACCAGGACCAGCAGGCCGGCTGGAGCACCTACGCCGATCTGTTCGTCACCGCGATGGTCAGCATCGACGACACTACCGCCGAGAACGGATGCCTGGAGCTGGCCGCCGGCCACCACACGCGGGGGCTCCTCGGAGACGAGTGGAAGCCGCTCACCGCCGATGACATGCGTCGATTCGGCGCCGTGCGCGTGCCCACCCGGGCGGGGGACGTGGTGTTCTTCGACTCGTACACGCCGCACGCCTCGGAGGCCAATCTCACCGCCGAGCGGAGGCGCGTGCTGTACATCACGTACAACCGTCTGTCGGCCGGCGATCAGCGGGAGCGCTACTACGCCGACAAGCGGAAGAGCTTCCCGCCCGACATCGAGCGCGACCCCAACCGGACCTATACTTTCCGGGTCTGAGAGAGACGTCATGATGCTTCTGCTTCGCGCGCTGTTCCTGATCGTCGCGGGTCTCTCGATCGCGTCCCCCGCGGAGGCGTATCTCGATCCGGGCACGGGCAGCATGCTCGTTTCGGCCCTGATCGGGGTGGCGGCGGCGGTCGGGCTGGCCGTGAAGATGTTCTGGTACCGGCTCATCGGCCTGTTCCGCGGCAAGCGTTCCGGAGCGGCGGAGGGCGGGCCTCCCGCGGACAAGTAGCGTCCGACCCGGCATGACGCCATGGCAGGACTGGAGCAGCTACCGCCGCTTCCAGAAGCTCCCTCCCCGCGACCGCAACATCGTCTTCTACTCCGAGACCCATCAGGACTGGCATCACCTCCAGCCGCTCATCGACTTCCTGGTCGGGCCGCTCGCCCGGACGGTCTGCCACGTGACGTCGGAGCCGTCGGTGCCGCTGCCCCCGGGGCCTCCCGGTCTGCACGGCTTCCGGGTCCGGGCCGGGGTCATGTGCACGTGGCTCTTCCAGACCCTCAAGGCCGACGTCATGGTCCTCACGATGCTGGACCTGGGCAACTTTCACCTCAAGCGCTCGCTCCACCCCGTACACTACGTGTACGTCTTCCATAGCATGGGAAGCACGCACATGGTCGACCACGAGAACTCGTACGATCACTACGACACCCTCCTGTGCGCGGGGCCGCACCACGTCGAGGAGATCCGTCGGCGTGAGCAGATGACGGGTCTCCCCGCCAAGCATCTGGTGCCGCGCGGCTATCCTCGCCTCGAGCGCCTCGTCGAGATCGCGGCCGCCCGCCCGCCGAAGGCGTCGGGGCCCACCACCGTGCTCCTCGCCCCGACGTGGGGCGACCGGTCGACCCTGCACGTCTGCGGCGAGCCGCTGATCGCGGCCCTGCTCGGCGCCGGCATCCACGTGATCCTGCGCCCGCACTACCAGACCGCGCGGCTCACCCCCCGTCTCGTCGAGGGCCTGGTCGCCCGCTTCGGAGGTGATCCACGCTTCCGGCACGTCGACCGGATGGAGGAGAGCGACTCGCTGTTCGACTCGGACCTCTTGATCAGCGACTGGTCGGCGATGGCGATCGAGTACGCGCTGGGGCTGCTCAAGCCGGTGCTCTTCGTCGACGTCCCGCCGCGGGTGCGCAACCCGAGGTACGGCGAGCTCGGGCTCGAGCCCATGGAGATGCGCATCCGGCGCGAGCTCGGCGCCATCCTCCCGCTCGATCGGGTGGCCGAGGCCCCCCGCTATGTGGAGGCGCTCCGGCGCGACGCGCCCGGGTTTCGCGAGCGCAGCGTGGCGTTCCGGGAGCACTGGGCGTTCAACTTCGGCCGAAGCGTCGAGGTGGGCGCGCGGGAGATCGCGCGCATCGCCGACGAGCGGGCGGGGCTGGGCGTCGCGGGCCGGGTGCGGTGAGCGGCCGGCGCCGCCTGCTTCGCTGGGCCAGCTGGTTCGCCCTCGTCCACGCAGGTGTGCTCGCGAGCATTGGCCTGCGCTACCTCTGGTTCTACGTGCGGTTCTCCCCGTCGGTGGCCTGGACGTACGCGCTGCTCGCCTACGTGGGCCACCTGTCCGTGCTCGCCTATCTGCCGTTCCTGCTGATCGTCATGCCGGTGATCCTGATCGTCCCGTGGCCGCGGCTGGTGGTGCCGCTCGGGGTCGCGCTGGCCAGCGTCGGGTTCGGCTTCCTGCTGCTCGACAGCCTCGTCTTCGCGGAGAACCGCTATCACCTCGGGATCCTCACCGCCACGCTGCTGGCGCCGCAGACCTGGGTGTTCCTCGGGCTGTACTGCGTCATCGGGCTCGCGATCGAGGGGATGCTGGCGAGCTGGGTATGGAAGCGCACCGCGCAGCCGCCCGCGCGCCGGGTCGGCCGGTACGTGGCGGTCGTCCTCGTCGGGTCGTTCGTGGCGAGCCACCTCATGCACGCGTGGGCGGACGCCCGCTATCAGGTGCCCGTCACCTCGTTCACCCGGTACCTGCCGCTCTTCTTTCCGCTCAAGGACACGAAGTACCAGGTCCGACTCGGCCTCATGGATCGGGCCCGGGCCCGCGAGCACGGAGTGGTCGCCGCGCTCGGCCGGACGCCGGCGGGTGAGCTCAAGTACCCGCTGAACCCGCTGCGCTGCCAGCCGCGCACCCCGTTGCCGAGCGTCCTGCTGGTCGTCATCGACGCGATGCGCGCCGACGCGCTCACCCCCGCCGTCGCGCCGAGGATCAGCGCGTTCGCGCAGGGCGCCGTCCAATTCGACCAGCACTACAGCGGCGGGAACTCCTCGCGCGCCGGCATGTTCTCCCTGTTCTACGGCCTGCCCGCGACCTACTGGGACGCCTTCGCGGGCATCGCGCGGCCGCCGGTCCTGATGGATCTGCTCCGCCAGTACGACTACCAGCTCGGATTGTTCGCGAGCTCGCCGGTGTACCGCGCGTCCGAGCTCGATCGCACCGCCTTCGCGCGCATCCCGAATCTCCGCCTGGAGACCAGCTCGTCCCGTCCCGGATCCAGCGGTAAGGACCTGACCCTGACCGAGGAATGGTACCGGTGGCTCGACAAGCGCGATCCGACACGCCCGTTCTTCGGGTTCCTCTACTACAACGCGGTGGTCGCGATCGAGCCGCCCGACGGCTATCCGACCGTGTTCCCGGCTCCGCCCAACGCCTCGGTCCAGCAGCGTAAGTACGCGCTCTATCTGGAGGCGACGCACTACGTCGACGGTCTGGTCGGCCAGGTGCTCGACGACCTGAAGCGCCGCAAGCTCCTCGACGACCTGATCGTCATCATCACGTCCGATCACGGGATGGAGTTCGACGAGAACGGGCTCGGCTTCCACGGCCACGGCACGTCGTACAGCTCGTACCAGCTGCACATCCCGCTGGTGTGGCACTGGCCCGGGCGGACTCCGGGGCGCGTCACCCGCCGGACCTCGCACAACGACGTGGCGCCCACGATCCTGGCCGACCTCTTCGGCTGCACCAATCCGCCGTCCGACTACTCGAGCGGCTACGGTCTCTTCGCGGACAAGCAGTGGGATTGGCTGGTGGCCGCGAGCTACAGCGAGTTCGCCCTGCTCGAGCCGGACAAGGTGACGATCGTGTATCCGGCCAGCTACGAGATCCGCGACCGGAGCTATCGCCTGATGCCAAACCCGACGCCTCCACGTGACGCCCTGCTGCAAGCCCAGAAGGAGATGGGCCGGTTCTATCGGTGATGCGGGGACGCCGCCGGCGGTCGCCCCTGCGGCTCGGGCTGCTCGTCCTCACCGCGGCCATCGCCGCCTCGGCCGGGGCGCGGCACGCCGGCGCGGAGGAGGGCCGGGTGCGCGTCACCACCACCCGCCTGGACGTCTCGTTCGCCCTCGACGGCGCCGTCCCGGTGACGTGGCGGGCCTGTCATCCCTCCTGCGCCCAGGCCGACGCGGGCGCGGGCACGTCGGTCCGCTTCACCGCCGCGGCGGACCCGCCCCAGGCCCGGCTCGCCCTCCGCGGGCCAGGATCGCCGGTGGATCTGCAGGGCCTGCGCTTCACGGCCACCCTCGGTGAGGCGGCGGCCGCCCGCGTCGTCACCCTCCAGGCCGACCTGCCCGCCGACGGAATCCGTCTCCTCAAGTCGTTCGAGGTGTCCCGGGACGGATACCTGACCGTGATGACGGTGCGGATCCTGGGGCCGAATGCGAGCGCGTTCATGCACGGCCGGCGCCTCGAGCTCGAGCTGGGGGCGGGCAACGATCTGTTCCCACCGCCGGCCGCGGGATTCGCCGCGATGCTGGATCGCGTGGGGCGGGTGCTCGTCGCGGGCGGAGGCGCGCGCGCAGTTCCCGACGATCTCCGCGAGCCGTGGCCCGTTCACGCCGGAGACTGGGCCGGTGTGCGCAGCCGGTTCTGGGCCCTCGTCGTGCGCCCGGACGAGATCGCCACGCTGGCGCCACGCCCGGGCGTGGGCCTGGCCCTGACCGCGGACGAGCCGGGGCTGCCGACGTGGCGGTACACGTGGTACTCCGGGCCCCTCGAGAGTCAGGCCCTCGCCCAGCCGGATCCGCCGCTCCGGACCATGCTGCTCTCCGGGCTCTGGTCATGGCTCCGCGCGCTGAGCCTGGCCCTCTTGGCCCTGCTGCGCGGGCTGACCGCAGTGATCGGCCACCCCGGGGTGGCGATCATCGCGCTGGCGGTCGCGGTGAAGATCCTGCTGCTGCCGCTGACCATGATCGCCGACCGCCTGCAGGAGCAGGTCAACGCCACCCAGGCGCGGCTGCAGCCCGGGATCGAGGCGATCAACGCGGCCCACCGCGGCGAGGAGCGGGCCCGGCGCACCCTCGCCCTCTACCGCGAGCAGGGCGTCCATCCCCTCTACACGCTCAAGAGCCTGCTCGGCTTCCTGATCCAGGTCCCGGTCTTCATCGCGGTCTTCGACATGCTCGCGGAGGACTTCGACCTGTACCGCGTGCCGTTTCTCTGGATGCACGACCTGTCGCGGCCGGACGAGCTGCTCAGGCTCCCCGCCTGCGTGCCGTTCTTCGGGTGCTACGTCAACCTGCTGCCGTTCCTGATGAGCGGCGCGTCCCTGGCCACGCTGCTGCGCTATCGCTCGTCGACGCTCACGCCGTCGCTCGCCCGCCGGCAGCGGCGGAACCTCGCGGGCATGACCGCCCTGTTCTTCCTGCTCTTCTATACGTTCCCGGCCGGCATGGTCCTCTACTGGACGTCGACCAACACGGTGCAGCTGGCGATCCAGGAGCTGAAGCGGTGGCTCGGGCGGGCGGCCCCGGCAGCGCCCTAGCGCGGCGGCCCGTTCACCACGGCGTTCGCGTCGGCGACGAGCCGGATCAGCCCGCGAATATCGAACGTCTCCCAGTCCTGCGAGCGCCCGAGGCGCACTACCACCAGCCGCTCCGCGGGGGCGACCACGATGCGCTGCCCCTGCGTGCCGGAGGCGAAGAACGAGCCCGGCGGCATGCCGCCGCGGATCCGGAGCGGGCCGAACTCGCTCGCGCCGCGATTGGTGAAGAAGCCCGCGCCGTAGCCGTCGCGTGAGCCCGGTGTCCAGGACGCCGAGTAGTCGACCCAGCCCTCGGGCAGGATCCGCACGCCGCCGACGACCCCGGCGTGGGCATAGAGCAGGCCGAAACGCGCCCAGTCGCGGGCGGTCGCATACATGTACGACGAGCCCACCGGCGTGCCCACCCCGTCGAACTCCAGCGTCACCCGCCGCATGCCGAGGGGGCCGAACAGCTCGCGATCGGCGAACCGGACAACGTCCTCGGCACGGCCCCCGACCGCGTCGCGGATGATTCGGGACAGGATGATCGTGCTCGGGCTGCTGTAGTGATAGCGGGTGCCGGGCGGAGCGAGGAGGGCGGCTCGCTCGGCGAAGCCCGCCATGTCCGGCTCGGTGAACAGCATGCGGGACGACGGGTCGAAGCCGTTGTTGGTCTCGTCGAGCGCGAGCCCGCTCGTCATGCGCATGAGCTGCTCGACCGTGATCGCGTGCCTCGGGTCGGAGGGATCGCGCCAGGCCGGCACCGGGGCGGGGCCCGCCAGCGACAAGCGCCCCTGCCGGACCAGGATGCCGATCAGCGCATTCACCACCGACTTGGTCATGGACCAGCCGAGCAGCGGGGTGTCGATGCCGTAGCCCGGGGCGTAGCGCTCCGCCACGATGCGGTCGTCGTGGACCACGACCACCGCCTTGGTTGCCCGCGCGGGTGCGCCGGGCGGGTCCGCGAAGGCCCGGTCGAGCGCGCTCCGGAGGCGCTCGTCGGCCGGCTCCACCGCGGCGGGGCCCGCGATGTCGCGAAGGCGTGGCGCGCCGTCGCCCGGGCTCGGTGCCGAAGCTGGCGGCGCCGCGTGGGCCTCGCCCGAAGAGACGAGGGTGCAGCCCATGCCCGGGCGGTACGCGGCGCGGCTCTCGAAGAGGCCCGCCACCGTCGCCCGCACCTCGCGCCGCGCGCGGTCCACGTGATAGCGCATCAGCGGCATGAGGAGGCGAATGCCGGGCATGGCGTGAAACGTCTCGGTGACGGTCCGGGTGGGATCGAGACCCGCGACGAAGGTGTCCGAGCACAGCGTGTGGCTCACCAGGCCGGTGGCCACGCGGAGCGCCGTGCCAGGCCGGTGCGCGAGCCCCGGCGCCGCCACGGTGGCCACCGCGAGGGCCAGCAGGATCAGCCGCCGCCGCCGCGCGGTCGTGGCCTAGACGCCGTGCGGGGCGGCGCTCTTTTGCAGCAGGTTGTCGTAGAAGCCGGCGAGCGCGTCGAGCGCCGGCACCGCGTCGCCCGAGAACGACGAGCCGTGCATCACCGCGAGCGTGCGCGGCCGCAGGCGCGCCAGGCGCCGGATGGTGGAGCCGGTGGCCGGCGTGACCGCGGTGTAGTGGAAGTGCTGTTCGGCGGCCATCGCGGGCTCGAGGATGTCGCCCTCGGTGAGGGCGGGCGGGTCGCCCACGTGCGTGAAGAGATCGCTGGTGAAGAGCGTGCCGGTAGTCTCTTCGTGGAGCAGCCCCGCGTCCCAGCAGTGCGGTACGTGGGGGGTGTCGAGGCGGCGCACGCGGCGGCCGCCGAGGTCGAGCACCTCGCCGTCGGCGAGCGCCCGGGGCGGGCGCGGGGACTGATCGTTCAGCCAGATCGCGCAGCCGATAGCCCCGTGGGTGACGGTGGCGTCCGGCGCGACAGCGAGCCACTCGCCCAGCGCGCCGCACTCGTCGGCCTCGATGTGGCTGAAGGCGATCCAGCGCAGGCGGCGCAGGTCCATGATCCGCGCGACGGCCCGGGAGACCGCCGGGAACAGGGACCGCTGGCCGCAGTGGAACAGCAGGGGCTGCTCGGCGTCGACCAGGAACTGGTTGAAGGTGAACCCGCTCGGGCCCACCGCGGGGAGGAACGTGGACAGCCGGTACACCCGCTCAGCGATCTCGTCGACTCTGGTCTCCATGAAGGCCTCCGGGCGATTATAATCACGCCGATGCGCTTCGGGACGTTCTACTTCTTCCAGGCCGCGCCCGGACTCACCCACGCCGAGGTCGTCCATCGCGAGCTCGAGCAGATGGAGTGGACCGAGGCGCTCGGCTTCGACCAGATCTGGCTCACCGAGCACCACTTCATCGACTACGGCCTCGCGGTGGACCCGGCGAGCCTCGCCGCCACCGCGGCCGCGCGCACGCGCCGGGTGCGGATCGGCCTGGCCGCGGCCATCCTGCCGTTCCACCATCCCCTCCGGCTCGCCGAGCAGCTGGCGCTGATCGACATCATCGCGAAGGGCCGGCTCGACGTGGGAGTGGGGCGCGGCAACCGCCCGGCTGAGTTCCGCGGCTATGCGGTGCCCCAGCAGGAGAACCGCGAGCGCTTCGACGAAGCAGTCGACATCATCCTCAAGGCCTGGACCGAGGAGCGGTTCTTCCACGCGGGCCGCTTCTGGACGATCGGCGAGGCGCGGGTGATTCCCAAGCCCTGGCAGCGGCCGCACCCGCCGCTCTACCAGGTGGCCGGCAGCGACGACGGCATCGAGAGCTCGGCCGCTCGCGGCTGGCCCATGCTGAACTCGATGCTGACCGGCCCGGTGGACCAGCTCGTCAAGCGGCGCGACAGCTACCTCACCGCGCTGCGCAAGCACGGGCGCTCCGAGGCCGAGATCGCCGCCCTGATGGCCAACTGGGGCGTCTCGCGCCAGATCTACGTGGCCCCCACCGATGCCCAGGCCCTCGCCGAGGCCAAGGACGCCGAGATGTGGTATCAGGACTCGCTGCGGCGCTTCCAGGTGCCCGAGCGCATCGAGGACGCCCACCCGAGTCTGCAGCCCGGGTTCCGGGCCGCCGCCGAGCGCTTCAAGAAGGTGACCTGGGAGGGGCTGGTGGCCGAGACGCTGGCCTTCGGCTCGCCGGACACGGTGGCCCGCCACATCCAGGTCATGCGCGAGATGGGCGTGGGCCACGTGCTGTGCTGGATGAACTTCGGCGGGCTGCCCCAGGACAAGATCCGTCGCTCCATGGAGCTGTTCGCGCGCGAGGTCATGCCCCACTTCCGGGACTGACCCCCGCGGGCGGAGCTATACTGGCCGGGATGGCGTACAACGCGTGGTTCCAGTGCATCAACGGCTGCCCCGGGGAGTTCGACCTCCGGGAGGTCATCTACCGCTGCCCCACCTGCGGCGACCTGCTCGAGGTCCAGCACGACGTGGAGGCTCTGCGGTCGCGCTCGGCCGCGGCCTGGATCCAGCTCTTCGACGACCGCTACCGCCGTAACATCTATCCCTACGGCTCCGGGGTGTGGGGCAAGAAGGAGTGGGTGGTCCCGTTCATCGACAACCAAAACATCGTGTCGATGTACGAGGGCAACTCCAACCTCCTGTGGGCCGACCGCTACGGCAAGCAGCTCCGCGTGGAAGATCTGTGGATCAAGCAGTGCGGTAACTCGCACACCGGGTCGTTCAAGGACCTGGGCATGACCGTGCTCGTCTCGGTGGTCAGGGAGATGATGGTCAGCGGCGCGCCGATCGATGCGGTCGCCTGCGCCTCCACCGGCGACACCTCGGCCGCGCTGGGCGCCTACTGCGCGGCGGCGGGGATCCCCGCGGTGGTGCTGCTGCCCAAGGACAAGGTGTCGATCGCCCAGCTCGTGCAGCCACTCGCCAACGGGGCCCTCGTGCTCTCGCTCGACACCGACTTCGACGGCTGCATGGCCATCGTGCAGGAGATCACCAAGGAGCGGCGCATTTACCTCGCCAACTCGATGAACAGCCTGCGCATCGAGGGTCAGAAGACGGTGGCCATCGAGATCGTGCAGCAGTTCGACTGGGAGGTGCCGGACTGGATCGTCATCCCGGGCGGCAACCTCGGCAACGTGCACGCCCTCGGGCAGGGCTTCGTCATGATGCAGGAGCTCGGGCTCGTGAACCGGCTGCCCCGGATCTGTCTGGCCCAGGCCGAGCGGGCCAATCCGCTCTACCGCTCGTTCCAGGACGACTTCAAGCACTTCGAGCCGGTCACCGCCCAGCCGACTCTGGCCACCGCCATCCAGATCGGCAACCCGGTGAGCGTCAAGCGCGCGATCCGGACGCTCCAGCGCTTCAACGGGGTCGTCGAGCAGGCCAGCGAGCAGGAACTGGCCGACGAGGCGGCCCGCGCCGACCGCACCGGCATGTTCAACTGCCCGCACACGGGCGTCGCGCTGGCCGCGCTGCGCAAGCTGGTGGACCGCAAGGTGATCCGGTCCGGTGAGCGGGTCGTCGTGCTCTCGACCGCGAACGGGCTCAAGTTCGCCGATCAGAAGGCGGCCTATCACATGGGCACACTCGAGGGCATCAAGCCGTCGCACCGTAACAAGCCGGTCGAGCTGCCCGCCGACGCCAAGCGTGTCGCTCGGGCCATCGCGCGCCACGTCGAGAAGGCGCGGGCGCTGGTGTCCTGATGGACGAGCACGGCGGGCGCGGGGAGCCCGAGCGTGTGGACCCGCTGAAGAAGCCGGTCGGTCCGAGCACGCTCGCGGTGCACGGGGGCGAGACGCGGCCCAAGCCGACGCACGCCCTGGCCACTCCGATCGTGCAGACCGCGACCTACACGTTCGGCAGCACCCAGGAGCTGAAGGACCACTTCGACGGCAAGATCGAGCGGGTCGAGTACGGACGTTACGGCAACCCCACCCAGCGGGTGGCGGAGGCCAAGCTGGCCGCGCTCGAAGGGGCGGGGGAGTGCCTGCTCTTCGCGAGTGGTATGGGCGCGATGACCACCGCGCTCTTCGCCATGCTCTCGCGCGGCACCCACGTGGTGGTCACCGACGACAGCTACCGGCGCACCCGGCAGTTCCTGAACCAGACGCTCTCGCGCTACGGCATCGAGGTGTCGACGGTCCCCGCGGGCGACTACGAGGCGCTCGAGGACGCGATCAAGCCCACCACCCGGGTGATGGTGAGCGAGTCGCCCACCAATCCCTACAACCGTATCCTCGACCTCGAGCGCTTCGCGGCCATCGGCCGGCGGCACCGGGTGAAGACGGTGATCGACGCCACGTTCGCCACGCCCTACAACCAGCGACCGCTCGAGTGGGGCGTCGACGTGGTCGTGCACTCCGCCACCAAGTACCTGGGCGGCCACAACGACCTCCTGGCCGGCGCGGTGCTGGGCTCGGCCGAGCTGGTCGGCGCCATCCGGGGCCTGCAGGGCGTCACCGGCGCGGTGGTCGACCCGTTCGCGGCCTACCTCCTGGTGCGCGGGCTGAAGACCTTCGCGCTCCGCATGGAGCGCCAGAACGCCAACGCCCAGGCGGTCGCCGAGTTCCTGGCCGGCCATCCCCGCATCGCAGCGGTGCACTACGCCGGCCTGCCCGGTCATCCGGAGCACGACATCGCCCGGAAGCAGATGCGCGGCTTCGGCGGCGTCGTCTCGTTCGAGGTGGCGGGCGATCTCGACGCGGCCTCCCGGGTGGTCGACGCGTGCACGATCCCCTATATCGCGGCGTCCCTGGGCGGGGTGGAGAGCCTCATCGAGCAGCCCGCCATCATGAGCTTCTACGAGCTCACCAGCGAGGAGCGACTCGAGATCGGGATCAAGGACAACCTGATCCGCTTCGCGGTCGGCATCGAGGACGCCGACGATCTGATCGCCGACCTCGCCCAGGCTCTCGACCGCGCGTTCGCCGCCGCCTGAGGCGGGTCAGGTCTTACATTCCGACATTTTCGAGGCGCGCGACGATGTCACCTCGAGCGACGAAAATGTCGGAATGTAAGACCTGACCCCCGTTGTCCGGCGGGACACCATTGTCCTCGACCGTCGCCTCGTGGTATACATCCGCCACCCTTGAGGTCGCCGCCGCCCTCTCCACATCCCCGATCCGGTGCATGAGGAGGAGACCCGCATGAAGCGATCCACCCTACTGGCCGCCGCCGTGTTCCTGCCCTTCCTGGCGATCGCCGCTGCGCCCGCCGTCGTCTCCGCCCAGGCGAAGGACACTCTGACCGTCGCGCTGGTCTCCCACGCCCCGACCCTCGACCCCCACATGCACTTCGAGCGGGTCGGGATCCTCGTGAACATCAACATGTTCGACTCGCTCCTGCACCGGAGCACCAAGCTCGAGTTCGAGCCGTCGCTGGCGACGTCGTGGAAGGCGCTCTCGGACACCCAGTGGGAGTTCAAGATCCGCAAGGGCGTCCGCTTCCACAACGGTGACGTCCTGACCCCGGCGGACGTGAAGTACTCCTTCGACCGGGTCATCGACCAGACCAAGAAGTCGCCCCAGTACGGCAACATCCGCGCGATCAAGGAAGTCCGCGTGGTCGACGCGGAAACCGTCCACATCATCACCGACAAGCCCTTCCCGCTCCTGCTCGAGCGGCTCGTGTTCTTCCCGATCGTACCCAAGAACCACATCGAGAAGGTGGGGGATCAAGCCTTCGGCACGACCTCTCCGGTCGGCACCGGGCCCTGGAAGTTCGTGGAGTGGAAGCGGGACCAGGTCATCCGCCTCGAGGCGTTCGACCAGCACTGGCGCGGGAAGCCTGCCTTCAAGTACCTGAACTTCCGCAACATCCCCGAGGTGGCGACCCAGGTGGCCGAGATCAAGACCGGCGGGGTCGATCTCATCCGCAACGTCTCCGCCGACATCATGCCCGAGCTCAAAACGCATCCGATGGCCTACATCTCGTCCACTCCGATCCTGCGCGTCCACTACCTGGCGCTGGACATGCGCTCGGCGCCCTTCGACAAGAAGGCCGCGCGTCAGGCCGCCAACTACGCCATCGACAAGCAGACCATCATCCAGAAGCTGATGGCCGGGCTCGGCACCGAGGTCGCGACGACGGTGCAGCCGATGGCCTTCGGTTTCGATCCCGGGGTAAAGCCCTATCCGTTCGACCAGAAGAAGGCCAAGGATCTACTGGCCCAGGCCGGGTACCCGAACGGGGTCGACATCACACTGCACAGCGCC
Source organism: Nitrosotalea sp. (assembly GCA_035519555.1). Lineage (GTDB taxonomy): Bacteria > Methylomirabilota > Methylomirabilia > Rokubacteriales > CSP1-6 > CAMLFJ01. The sequence continues at coordinate 30,002 of DATIWG010000095.1, forward strand.
TACGTCGAGTTCCGGCCGGTCTTCGAAGCGATCTGCCAGATGCTGACCGAGTCCGGCATCCGGACCACCCCGCGCATGTGGGACCCGGGCCCGGCATGGAACAAGTTCTTCCAGACCGAGGGCAAGGCCACCAACGGCTACTACGGCTCCTGGGGCAATTACTCTGTCTTCGATGCGGACGCGGTGCTCCATCCGCTCTACCATACCGAGCCGGGCGGCTGGGTTGGCAAGTGGTACGCGAGGGTGGAGGGGCTCGACAAGCTGATCGACGAGGCGCGGTCGAGCGTGGACCAGGCCAAGCGCAAACGGATCTACGCGCAGATCCAGCAGATGTTGCGGGAAGAGGCGCCGAGCATCTTCCTGTGGACCCAGTACGACACCCTGGCCATTTCCAAGAAGGTGCAGTACGCGGCCCGCGGCGACGAGTGGCTCTGGCTCTTCGACGCCAAGCCGGCCGCACGGTAGGGAGACGGAAGCGGGAGCGCGGTCCCGGACCATCAGATCGTCGCCATGTTCACCGTCTTCGTGAGACGGGCCGTCCGCCTCGTGGTGGTGCTGGTGGGCGTGTCGCTGGTGACGTTTGCGATCCTCCACGTGAGCGGCGACCCGGTGTCCCTGATGATGCCCGAGGCGCCGGAAGCCGACCGGGCGGCCCTCCGGCGGTCCATGGGGTTCAACGACCCGATCCCGGTGCAGTTCGCCCGCTTCGTCGGCAACATCGTGCGCGGTGACTTCGGCCAATCGTTCTTCCACCGCGAGCCCGCGCTGCCCCTGGTGCTGGAGCGCATGCCGACCACGCTGCTGCTCACCGTGCTCGCGATGGCCCTCTCGCTCTCGATCGCGGTCCCGGTGGGCATCGCGAGCGCGGTGCGTCGCAACTCCACCTTCGATCACACGGCCACGCTCGTCGTCTTCCTCGGCACCTCCATGCCCGTCTTCTGGACCGGCATCATGCTGATCCTGCTCTTTGCGGTCCATCTCCGCTGGCTGCCGGTCTCGGGCTGGGAGAGCTGGGCCGCGCTGGTGCTGCCCGCCGTCACCCTGGCCACCTTCTCGACTCCGCTCCTCCTGCGCATCGTGCGGTCGAGCATGCTGGAGGTCATCAACCTCGACTACGTGCGCACCGCGCGGGCCAAAGGCGTCTCCGAATGGTTCGTGATCTGGCGCCACGCCCTCACCAATGCGGCGCTGCCTCTCGTGACGGTGGCGGGCCTGCAGTTCGGCCTGCTCCTGGGCGGCGCGGTGATCACCGAGACCGTGTTCGCGGTGCCCGGGGTGGGGCGGCTCATCGTCGGCGCGATCCGCCAGCTCGACTTTCCCATCGTCCAGGCTGGGGTCTTCCTCCTCGCCCTCATCGTGGTGCTGGTGAACTTCGCGGTGGACATGCTGTACATCTACCTGAACCCGCAGATCCGGGTGCGCTGAGCGCCATGGCGGTCGGCACTCTGGCCCGGCGGCTGGACGTCGAGGTCGGCCTCGCCCGCGCCGCGGACCGGTCGCGGGTCTGGCGCAAGTTCGTGCGCAACCCGGCTGCCATCGCGGGCGCGCTGATCCTCCTGGCCGTCATGGGCGCCGCCGTCTTCGCCCCATACGTGGCGCCGCAGGATCCCACCCGCCAGAGCCTGATCCGGCGCTTCACGCCGCCGGTGTGGGCCGACGCGGGCAAGGCCGCCTATCCGCTCGGTACCGACCAGGTGGGCCGCGACATCCTGAGCCGCATGATCTACGGCGCTCGCGTCTCGCTGGTCGTCGGCATCGCCGCGGTGCTGGTCAGCCTGCTCGTGGGCGTGACCCTCGGGCTGCTGAGCGGCTTCCTGCAGGGGCGGGTGGACACCGTGATCATGACCGTGGTGGACGTGACGCTCTCGTTCCCGCAGCTGCTCCTCGCGCTGGCCTTCGTGGCGGCGCTGGGCCCGAGCCTGCTCACGATCATCATCGTCCTCGGCCTCACCGGCTGGGAGCGCTACACGCGCGTGGTGCGGGCCGAGGTGCTGGCGCTCCGCGAGAAGGACTTCGTGGAGGCGGCCCGCGCGATCGGGGCGACGCCCGCCCGCACGCTCCTGCGCCATCTGCTGCCGAACACCTTCTCGTCGATCATCGTGATGTCCACGCTGCAGGTCGCCCAGGCGATCCTGCAGGAAGCCGCCCTGTCCTTCCTCGGGGTGGGGACGGGGAGCGCCTACCCGACCTGGGGGCAGATGATCGCGCTCGGGCGCGACTTCGTGAGCGTGGCGTGGTGGCTGCCGACCTTCCCCGGCCTGGCCATCCTCCTCACCGTCCTTGCGATCAACCTCGTGGGGGACCGCCTCCGCGACGCGCTCGATCCCCGCAGCATCTGACCCGTAGAATTCGCTTGCCAACGCCCCGGGATCGGGGGCACACTCCCGCAACGTCCGGATTCTTCCTCCGCCTCCTAGCGGACCCCGGGAGCAGTGCTGGCGTGATCCGAAGTCTTTCCAATAAGAGGAGCCCCGACCCTATGTAGAGACCTATCCGCTCTCGCGGCGACCCCCGGTCGCCGGAAGGAGTCATGCCGATGAGCCGCCGACCCGTCCTGCGAGTTCGGGCGAGACGTCCTGAGCCGCATCATCTGGGGGGCGCGCGTGTCGCTGCAGGTCGGACTCGCCTCGGTGATCTGGGGATTCCTGCTCGGCGTGCCGCTCGGGATCCTGGCCGGCACCCGCGGCGGCCCGCTCGAGACCGCCATCATGCGGGGCGCCGACATGCTGATGGCGTTCCCGACCCTCTTGCTGGCGCTCATCATCGTGACCGCGCTGGGCGGCACGCTGGTGAACGAGATCATGGCGATCGGTATCGCGCTCACCCCGAACTTCGTGCGCCTGGCGCGCAGCCTGGCCCTGACCATCCGTGAGCAGGACTACATCATGGCCGCGCGGGCCCTGGGCAGCGGGCAGCTTCGCGTGATGGCCCGCCACGTGTTCCCGAACGCGCTCTACGCGCTGGTGGTGGTGGCCACGCTCTACATCGCGACCGCGATTCGCACCGAGGCCAGCCTGTCATTCCTGGGCCTGGGGATCCCACCGCCGACCCCGAGCTGGGGCAACATCCTCAGCGAGGGTCGGCAGTACATCAAGTGCTGCCCGTGGATCACCACGTTCTCCGGGTTGGCGATCATGCTCGCGGTCCTGGCCTTCAACCTGGTGGGCGACGCCCTCCGCGACCTCCTCGACCCCCGCCTGCGGGGCGAGTAACCGCCGTCGCCGACGGGCGGGCTCATTTCGCTGCGGGCTTGGCCGGCCATCACTGGAACCGTGCCCGGCTGGGTGGCGGCGCGGGCGGCCCGGCGGGGTGGGCCGGGTCACCCGTTTCCCGGCCAGGCAAGCTCGAAGCCTCGCGTCGCTGGATTGGGAACTGCTCCCGGCGAAAGACGTGCAAGCCGGTCGTGGTGAGAGGCCCACCCCGCCGGGCCGCCCGCGCCGTTACCCGGCCGGCTCGCGTGTCGTCACCACGGAGGAAGTCACCCCCCGAGACGGTCGACCAGCGCGCGCGCCCACGCCATCTTCGCGGGGTCCATCACCAGCTTCGAGGCGAAGGGCTCGCCGAACGGGCGGGTGGCGTCGATGCCGAGCTTCGCGGTGACCCCGCGCTCGTCGGCGCTCGGGTCGAGCAGGGCGCCGAGGCTCCCGCCGATGGTGACGAGGTCGCGGTCCGCCTGCATCCGGGTGGCCACCGCCCACATCACGTCGGACTCGTCGAACACGTCGATGTCGTCGTCCACCACGATCACGAGCTTGAGGTAGTGATCCACGCCGAGCACGATCGGGATCACGTGCTTGGCCTCGCCGGGGCGGCCCTGCTTGACGGCCACGTAGGCGCTGAAGGACGACGTACCGGACAGCGGCACGTGGACGCCGGTCACGTTGGGGATCACGCGCCGGAGCGCGTTCCAGATCTCCGCCTCGCGCACGAGCGCCAGCGTCGTGATGTGGTCGCCCGCGCGGCCGGAGCCGATCGACTGGAACCAGGGGTGGGCCCGCATCGAGATCGCCTTCGCCTGGAAGACGTGCTCGGTGGACCGGCGCGAGAAGTAGCCGGTGAACTCGCCGAACGGTCCCTCGGGCTCGCGCACGCCGGGGAGGATCTCGCCCTCGATCACGATCTCGGCGGCCGCGGGAACGGCGAGGTCGATCGAGGCACACGGTGCGACCTCCAGCGGCTCGCCGAAGAGCCCGCCGACCACCTCGAACTTGCCGACCTCGGCGGGCGGGTAGGCGAGCGAGCCCATCGACACGAGCGGGTGCAGGCCGAGCGCGACCGCGCACGGCAGCGCCTGCCCGCGCGCCTCCGCGCGGCGCTGGTACTCGAACATGCGGCGTCGCGAGTGGAGGCTCACGCCCATGCGGTCGCGGGCCTTCAACTGAAAGCGGTGGTAGCCCTCGGTCTCCACGCCCGTCTCGGGATCGCGCGCCACCAGCATCCCGGCGGTGAGGTAGCGGCCGGCGTCGCCCGGGAAGTACGTCGGGATCGGGAGCCGGCCGAGGTCGAGGTCGGCGCCGGTCAGGACGCGCTCGCGGAAGGGCGCGCGCGCGACGACGCTGGGCTTGATCGTCTCCTTGATGCGCCGCGCGTACTCCTGCGCCAGGCGCGGCTCGGGCACCCCGAGCGCCCACGCGAGCGCCCGGCGGCTGGCCACCACGTTGGCGATGATCGGCATGTCGGCGCCGGCCACCTTCTCGAACAGGAGGATGGGCCAGCGCCGCCGCCGCTCGTACTCCAGGACGAGCGCCATGATGTCGTAGTCGGTCGTCACGGGCTCGGTCACGCGCACGACCTCGCCCGGGAAGGCGCGCTCGTAAGCGGCCACGAAGTCCCGGATGCCCTGTCCCATCACGCTCCCTCCGTGGCGCCGGCCGGACACGCGGCGCGCTGTGAGACGACCACCGCGGCGAAGCAAAGAATCCCCGCCGCATCGCCCCAGGCGCCGGGGAAGATCAGCAACAGGGCGCCGGCCAGCAGCAGCGCGCGCTCCCACAGGCGCGTCGGCGCCCGGAAGTACCCGATGAGGCCGGCCCCCAGCATGACGATGCCCAGCGTGGCGGCCAGGGTGCGCCAGGCGATGTGCGGGATCGACGCGTCGATCAGCAGCAGCGCCGGGTCGTAGGCGAACGAGAACGGGATGATGAAGCCGGACAGGGCCAGCATCATGCCCAGCCACTGGGTGCGCCAGACGTCGGCGCCCGCGATCGACGAGGTCGCGTAGGTCGAGATCGCGGTCGGCGGGGTGAGATCGGCCAGGATCCCGAAGTAGAAGACGAACATGTGGGAGACCAGCTTCGGAAGGCCCAGCTCGACCAGCGCCGGGGCGGCCATGATCGAGGTGATGATGTAGGTGGCGGAGGTCGGCAGCCCGGTGCCGAGCACGAGCGCGGCGACCATGGTCAGGATCAGGGTGAGGAGCAGGCTGCCCCCGGCCAGGCCGACGATCCCGGTGGCGAGCTTGAGCCCGAGCCCGGTGGTGCTCACGACGCCGACCACGATGCCCACCGTCGCGCACGCCAGCGCCACCGGCATCGCGGCCTGGGCGCTGTCGACCAGGATCGCCAGGCTCCGGGCCAGCCCGATCCGGGTGTCCCGGCGCACCCACGACAGCACGAACGCCACGACCAGCCCCCAGAAGCCGGCGTACAGCGGCGAGCGGCCATCGACCAGGAAGTACACGAGCACGGCCGGCCCGCCCAGCAGATGCAGGTCGCGCCGCAGGACCGCGCCCAGACGCGGCAGGGCGGTGCGCGGGAGCACCGGCAAGCCCCGGCGGGCGGCCTCGAAGTGGACCATCACGCCCACCGCCACGAAGTAGAGGATACCGGGGATCGCCGCCGCCACCGCGATCGAGGCGTACGGCACCTGCAGCGTCTCGGCCATGATGAAGGCCGCCGCCCCCATGACGGGCGGGATGAGCTGGCCGCCCATCGACGCGCACGCCTCGACCCCGGCGGCGAACTCCGGCCGGTAGCCGGCGCGCTTCATCAGCGGAATGGTGAAGGCCCCGGTGGTGACGGCGTTGGCGATCGCGCTGCCGTTGACCGTCCCGAACAACCCACTCGCGATCACGGCGACCTTCCCCGCTCCGCCCCGGCTGCCGCCGGCCACTGCCAGGGCTCCGTCGGTGAAGAAGCGGAGCAGGCCCCCGTGGGACATCACGCTGCCGAAGACGACGAACAGGAAGATGAAGGTGGCCGATACCAGGGTGGGAATCCCGAAGATCCCCTGCGTCGTCAGCGTCTGCTGGTCTACCAGCTTGAGGAACGTTTCCCCGCCGTGGCTGGCGAAGCCGGGCAGCCAGGGACCGGCGAAGGCGTAGGCGACGAAGACGAGGGCCAGGATGACCAGGGAGGGCCCGATGTGACGCCGCGACGCCTCCAGCAGCAGCACGGTGAAGAGCACGCCGACGATGACGTCCACGCGCGCCGGATCGTCCACCATGGCCATCCGGCTCGCCAGCCGCTCGTTGTGCCACACGTAGTGCGCGGCGCAGAGCAAGGCGAGCAGCGCGAGGGCCCCGTCGAGCCAGCGCCGGGAACGCCGCTCGGCCAGCCGGGCCGCGGCCTCGGGCGAGTCGGCAGTCGGCTCGGTCAGGAACCCCAGGGCGACGGCGAAGGCCACGTGCACCGGGAGCTGGATCAGCAGGTCGTAGAGCCCGGCGTAGGCGGTGTAGAGTTGGAAGGTCGACCAGGCGATGGCCAGCCACACCCGCGGCGAGCGCAGCTCAGGCATCGTGGACGATCTCGCCGCCGACCAGGGTGAGCCGCGCCGTCTGTCCGACCAGCGTCTCGAGCGGCGCGGTGAGCGGGTCGTGCTCGAGCACTGCGAGGTCGGCCGCCCAGCCCGGGGCCAGCCGGCCGCGCTCACGCTCGGCGAACGTCACCGAGGCGCCGCCCTGTGTGAGGGCGGTGAGCGCCTGGGCGCGCGTCAGCCGCTCGCGCTCGCCCACGACCATGCCCGTGCGCATGTCACGGCGCGCGACCACCGCCGCGAAGGCGACCCAGGGGTCGGCCGGCTTGTTGTCGGTGGCGATCCCGAACGGGATGCGGTGGCGGAGCAGGCTCCGGTGGGGCAGGAGCTGGTCGGCGGCGCCGCCGAGCCTGGCCACCTCGTCGCCGGCCGAGCGGTAGAGATACGAGATGGGGTTGGTCGTCGCGACCGCGCCGAGCCGGCGGATGCGCGCCAGCTGCTCGGGGGTGGCCGCGTTGAGGTGGACGAGGACCCAGCGCAGGTCGTGGATGGGATGGCGCCGCGCCACCTGCTCCCACGCGTCGAGGACCTCCGGCAGGCAGCGTGTCACCAGCGTGTTGACGCGCAGCCCATGACGCGCGGCCAGCTCGGCCTGCTCGAGATAGGCGCCGGGGTCGTTGGCGCTCTCCACGAACCCGGCCCACCCCGTGTAGGGCAGAGACGCCCGCAGGATGCGGGCGACGTCAGGGTCGCCACCGTAGTGCAGGCAGATGCCGCCCACGCGCAGGCGATCGTCGCCGAGCCCCCGCCCGCCGGCCCATGCGGCGAGCCCGGGGATGGCGCGGGCGGCCTCGGCCGCGTCCCACGTCGGGCTGAGGGCCAGCGTGCAGCGCAGGCGCAGCTCGCCCCGCGCGTGGCTCTCCCGGTAGACGGCGAGCACCTCGGGCGCGATCCCGTGGCCCTCGTAGACCGCGGTCACCCCGCGGGCCGCGTAGCGGCGCTGCGAGGCGCGGAGCGCGCACAGGCGGTCCTCCGGCGTGAAGCGGGGCGCCGCGCGCATCAGGGTGAACTCGATGACCTGGATGAGATTGTGCTCGACGAACACGCCGGTGGGCTGACCGGCGGTGTCCTTCACGATCTCCACACCCGGCGGAGGCGACGTTTCACGGGTGATTCCGGCGAGCGCGAGGGCGCGACTGTTCGCGATCGAGTAGACCGGCGGGCGGTTCCAATAGCCCCAGATGCCGCGGATGTAGACGGGATGATCGGGCGCGGCGGCGTCGAGGTCCGCGCGCGTGGGCCAGCGACGCTCGGCCAGGCCCTCGGGCATGCCCTGGTAGAACGGCGGAGTGCCGACCGGCATCGTGACGATCCATTCACCATGTTTGCGCCGGGCCGTCTGCTCGCGGATCAGCCGCTGGATATCCGCGATCGATCGGCAGCGCGCGAGCGAGGGGTAGATGAGCTTGAGCCCCTCGCGGTCGAGGTGGGCGTGCGCGTCGACGAGCCCGGGGATCACCGTCGCCCCTCGCAGATCGATCACCCGCGCGCGCCGGTTGCGCCGTCGCTCGACCTCCCCGCGCGCGCCGGTCGCCACCACGCGCCCGCCCGCGGTGGCGAGCGCGGCGACGACGGGGCGCCGCGGGTCGAGGGTCAGGATGCGACCGTTGACGAGGACGAGGCCGTCGGCTATTTCATCCACCCCTTCTCGCGGTACGCCCGCTCGGCGCCCGGATGCAGGGGGATGCCGACCTTGTCGGGCTGCCACGCCGTCCGCGGCTCGAACTCGGCCAGCCCGCCGTGGCCGCGCACCAGCGCGTCCTTGTTCTCCACGACCGTCTTCGTCACGGTGTAGGCGATCGGCTCCGGCAGGTCCCGGTTGGTGATCAGCACCGTCGGGAAGCCGACCGTGCTCACCGGCTTCGACTGGTTCTTGAAGGTCTCGGGCGGCATGGTCGCGGCCGTGTAGCCGAGGGGCAGCAGCGCCTTGGCGGTGTCGGCGTCGAGGCCGAGGAAGTCGACATCCACCGAGGACACGATCTCGCTCACGGACGGATGCTTGGGGGTCACCACCGCGAACAGGATATCGGCGCGGCCGTCCTTGAAGGCGTCGATGATGACGTTGTAGCCGACGTGCTGGGTGGAGCCGCCGAACCCCTTGATATCGGCGTAGCTGAGGCCGACCGCGCGCAGCAGCTGGCGCCCCGCGAACTCGCCCAGCGCGCCCACCGGCTGCGTGTAGACCCGCACCGGGAGCTTCCGCTCGCGGATCTCGCGCACCGAGGCGATCCCGAGCTTCTTCGTGGTCATGGCCACGAGATAGTAGGTGTCGAGGCCCCCGACGAGGCCGCGGATGTTCTCGAGCTTCTCGGTGTAGGCCTCCTTGCCCTCGAAGGCCCAGCGGTTGGTCACCGTGAAGGCCAGGCCGAGCGGCGTCTCGTTCTTGGCCACCAGCCGCGGGTTGCCGACGCCCCCCGCGCGCGGCTTGACGTCGATGTTGGAGCCGGGGGGCAAGGTCTTGCGCAGCAGCTCGGCGATGGTGGCGCCGTAGACGTACCAGGCGCTGCCGGTGTCGAGCGTGGCGAAGGAGAGATTGACCGGCGCCGGCGTCTGGGCCGTCGCCGCCGGCACTCCGACCGCCACCACGAGCACGACCGCGAGCAGCACTCTCATTCCGTCTCTCCCTGGAAGGTGACGCCCCTCACGGCAGCGCCGCCGCGGGGATCTTGCCAGATCGCCGGGAACGGGTCAAACCGAGGGTCCTGCCAAGGGGGAAGCCTACTCGGTCCACAGCTCGATCGGCGTGTCGCGCCCGCGCAGCACGTGCCGCCCGCGCGGGGAGAGCCCGGCCAGCAGCTCGAGATCGGCGGCCTCCCGCTGGACGGCCGCGACGAGCGCGCCGCTGACCACGACGCCGGCGGCCAGGTCACGCGTGAGGGCCTGCAGGCGACTGGTGACGTTGGTCGTATCACCCACCGTTGCGAAGGCCATGTTCCGGCGACTGCCGATGTCGCCGGCCACCACCGGGCCGTGGTGCAGGCCCAGACCCATGCGCAGCGCGGGCAGCCCGGCCGCTGCCCGCTCCTGGTTCCAGGCTTCCAGGGCCGTCCGCATGCCGCGCGCGCAGGCCAGGGTGTCGGTCGCGTCGCGCCGGCCCGGCTCCGGCACGCCGAACGTCGCGAGCAGCGCGTCGCCGATGAACTTCTCGAGACAGCCGCCGTGGCGGAACACCACCTCCTCCATCCGGCCGTGGAAGTCGCGCAGCAGCGCCATGACCTCCTCCGGCGTCATGTCCTCCGCCATGGTCGTGAAGCCCACCAGGTCGGCGAAGAGCACGCCGACCTGCTGCCGGCGCACTCGGCCCAGGGGCTCGTCGCGCTCGGCCAGCGTGTCCACCACCTTGGGCGAGAAGTAGCGGGCGAGGTTGCCGCGAGTGCGCTCGGCATCGGCCCGCTCGGTCACCAGCGTGCGCGAGCGGCGGACGAGGAGCGCCAGCCCGGCGCTCACCAGCAGGAACGCGATCATCTCGTTCTGGTATTTCAGAGCCGAGACGAAGTTCGGGTCGAAGTACGAGGCGAGCTGGGCCGCCCGGCTCGCCCCGCTGGGTGGGCCGACGATGGTCTCGGGCCGGGTCACGATCCAGAGGAACCCGAGCGTCCAGGCCGAGAACCCGCACAGCCCCGTCCACAGCAGCAGGCGCGGCCGGAACGAGAACGCCGCCTGCATCAGGAACAGGAAGAAGTACATGAAGGAGGCGTAGCGCAGCGGCAGGGCCCTTGGCGGCCCGAGCGTATCGAAGGGATTCGGGAGCAGGAGCGCGGCGGCCAGCGCCAGTGAGTCCACCAGCATGAAGACGTACGGGGTGATCGGTCGCGCCGTCCCCCGGAAGTACGCCCAGAACTGGGCCAGGCCGGTGACGAGGAAGAAGACGGCGGTGCCGATCACCCACGCGAAGGCCAGGCCCCGCTCGGGATTCGCCACCGCCAGCCAGCCGACGATGATCACCACCGCGGCCGAGCGCGTGGCCGCGGCCAGCATCAGCCCGCGGCGCTCCTCGCGCGCGAATGCGGCCTCCAGCCGAGCCCGGGCGCCGACGTCTCCCGATCTCACGGTCAGAGGAAGCGTGTGGGGCGGTACGGGCTCAGGCGCGGGTCGGGGATGCCGTCGAGGAGCTCGGTCGCCGCGATGCGGCCCCAGAGCGGACCGAGCGTGACGCCGCTGTGCGAGACGACGATGTAGAAGCCGTCGAGGCCGGGGATCGCGCCCACCATCGGCCGCTCGTCGCGCGGCATCGGGCGCACGCCCACGCGAGTGGCCTCGACGCGCGCGGACGTCAGCACCGGCAGGTGCGCGGCGGCGACGCCCAGCGAGCGCTCGGAGGGCCACGGCTCGCCGGCCTCGGACCAGACCTGGTCGTGCGCGCCCTCGGCGAGCACGATGCGGCCGCCGCCGTCCGGGCGAAAGTGGCAGCCCGGCGCGTGAATCGGCCGGCGAAGGGTCGTCGCCACCGGCGCGGTGTAGATCAGCCGTCCCGGCACGCGATCGAGCGGGATGGCGACGCCGGCCAGACGGGCGACTTCGTCCGTCGCGGCACCTGCGCAGTCCACCACCCAGTCGGCCTCGAAGCGGTCGCCGCGCCCGGTGCTGACGCCGCGCACGCGCGTCCCGGCGCGGAGCACCCTCTCGACGCGCTGGCCGGTGAGCACGCGGGCGCCGTGGCGGATGGCGGCGGCGAGCAGCGCGCCGACGAACGGCATGGCCTCCACGTAACCTTCCGCGGGCGTCCAGATGACCTCGTCGACGGCGGGGGCCAGCTGCAGATCCGGCTCGAGCTCCCGGGCCTGTCGCGGAGCGATGCGCTCGACCGGGTAGCCCCAGCCGGTGAGGCGATCCACCGCCTGATCGAGCCGCGCGCGTCCTGCGCGCGTCGCCTCCCACGCGAGCGCGCCGTCCTGATGGAGCCAGCCGCCCGCGGGCAGCTCCTTCACCAGCGCCAGGTGCTCCTCCATGCTCGCGACGTTGAGGTCGTGGTAGTCGCGGGGCGTCTTGTTGAAGGAGTTGGTCCAGGCGAAGCTCGCCCCGGAGGTACCGCCGCCGGGCGCGCCCGCGTCCAGTACGGTGACGCGGGCGCCGCGCTGGGCCAGGCGATAGGCGACGCTGGCCCCGACGCAGCCGGCCCCGACGACGACGATCTCGGTTCCCCTCATGGGGTGCGCAAGCCTCGTCGCGTCGGGGCGGCGCCGGTTACTTGTTGGGCTGGGGCGTGAGGCGGAGGTAGGGCTTGAGCGCCTTCCAGCCCTTCGGGAACTTGGCCTTGGCTTCCTCGTCGGTGACCGCGGGCACGATGATGACGTCCTCGCCCTGCTTCCAGTTGACCGGGGTGGCCACGCGGTAGCCGTCGGTGAGCTGGAGCGAGTCGATCACCCGAAGGATCTCGTCGAAGTTGCGCCCGGTGGTCTGCGGATAGGTGATCATCAGGCGGATCTTCTTCTTGGGATCGATGACGAACACGGTGCGCACGGTGTACACCTCGTCGTGCGCGGGGTGCATCATGCCGTAGAGGTTCGCGACCTTGCGCTCGGGATCCGCCACGATGGGGAAGTTCGGCTCGTGGCCCTGCGTCTCCTTGATGTCCTTCATCCAGCCCTTGTGCGAGTCCACCGGGTCGATCGACAGCCCGATGCACTTGACGTGGCGCTTGTCGAACTCCCCCTTGAGGCGCGCCACGTAACCGAGCTCGGTGGTGCACACCGGGGTGTAGTCGCGCGGATGGGAGAACAGCACGGCCCACTGATCTCCGATCCAGTCGTGGAACTTGATCGATCCCTGGGTACTCTCGGCGGTGAAATCGGGAGCGGTGTCTCCGAGTCTCAACGACATCTCTTCTCCTCCTCCGTCAGCAGTTGAGGTATTTCGGGCTCACCAGCGGGGTGACGCGGCCGTCGGGAGCCCAGGTCTTCCGTTGTAGGCCATAGAGGTCACGCCCGTAGACGTGGATCTCGAGCGTGTCGCGGGTGGTCGGGTTGTGCATGGCGTGCACCTCGTCCCCGGGGGGCACGAGGCGCGAAACGGCGCCGGGGCCGTACCGCGTCACGCTGTGCACCTGCAGAGCGGTCCGGCCGGCGGGCCCGTCCAGCACGCGATAGCGCGTCTCCTCGATCTCGTTGTCCACCACGCCTATCACGCCCCACGTCTCGTGGTTGTGCGCGCCGGCGCGGTCGCCGGGTCGCCAGACCACCGAGGTGACGTTGAAGCGCGGGGCACGGTGCAGCATGAAGCGGCCGCGCCCACCGTCCGGCGCGCGACCCCGGAGGCCGGCCGGGATCGCGTCGTGATTCTTCACGAGCCGCGCGAGCAGGGGGGCGATCTGGGTGGTGATCGCCTCGGGCTCGCTCTCCCGGCTCGTGATCCGGTCCAGGTCCGCCACGAACTGCTCGAGCGTGTAGGTCTCCGAAGACATCGCTGCCCTCCTGTCGGTCAGGTGGCCGCCGGGGTGTCCGCCCGGCCGCCCCACTCCGTCCACGACCCGTCGTACACCGCCGCGTCGCGCCGACCGAGGCGATAGAGGGCCAGGGCCAGGACCGCGGCGCTGACGCCCGAGCCGCAGGTTGCCACCACTGGCCGGCCCGGGTCCAGCCCGGCCCGCGCGAAGGCGCCTCGCACGTCGTCGATCGGAAGCATCGCGTCATCGTCGGCGCGGAACAGATCCCCGTACGGCAAGTTCATGCTGCCGGGAATGTGGCCGCCGCGCAAGCCGGGCCGGATCTCCGGCTCGGTGGCGGTGAAGCGTCCGCGCGAACGCGCGTCGACGATCTGGGCGTCGCGCCGCTCGAGTACCGCCCGCATGCGGCCCAGATCGGCGACCAGATCCTCGTGGTAGATCGCCGCGAACCGCCGGGGGGCGGGCGAGGGCCGGCCCGACTCCACCGGGCGCCCTTCCTTCCGCCACTTGCCGAGACCACCGTCCAGCACCGCCACGCGCTCGTGGCCGAACACGCGAAAGGTCCACCACACGCGAGCGGAGGCGATGAGGCCGCGGCCGCCGTAGACGACCACCCGATCGCCGGTGGCGATGCCGAGGGCGCCCACCGCGTCCGCGAAGGCCTTCGCGTCGGGCAGCATGTGGGGCAGGGAGACGGAGTGATCCGCCACCGCGTCGATGTCGAAGAACACCGCGCCCGGGACGTGCGCCTGCTCGAACTCGGCCGCCGCGTCGCGCTTGAGATGGGGCAGGTAGAACGTCGCGTCGACGACCCGGAGATCCGGCTCGCCCAGATGTGCGGCGAGCCACTCGGTCGTGACCAGGGGATCCGGCAACGCGGCGGCCATCACGTGGGGCTCGGCCGCTCGGGCAACAGCGCGTGCGGGCTCACCCCGCGCGGGTCGAGCGCCTCTTCCCAGCGCAGGTAGGCTTCCATGGCGGCGCGGCCACGCTCGTAGGGCTTCTGCACCACGTCGTCCGCCTCGTCGAGCATGGCGCCGGGCCCCGACGCCACCTCGAGCCCCGCCGCCTTCCACGCCGCGAGCCCGCCGTCGAGCACGCGCGCATTCGCGTAGCCGATGCGTCGCAGCGTGGCCGCGGCCAGCGTCGACTGCACGCCGTCGGCGCAGGTCACCACCACCGGCTGGCCCTTGTCGGGCACGGCCCGGCCGACGGCGAGCTCGAGCCGCCCGCGGCCGATCCACTGGGCGCCCGGCACGTGGCCGCGCAGGTAGGCGTCGCTCGGGTCCACGCTGACCACGACGGCGTCGCCGAGCGGCCCGGCCGGCACACGCTCCACCACGCGATGCGCCGCCTCGTAGCCGGCCGGCCGGATGGCCGGCTGCCCGGTCTCGAGCGGCCGGCCCGAGCGCTGCCAGGCCGGCACGCCGCCTTCCATCACCGCCACGTGGGGAAATCCCATGCGCTTGAGCCAGCCCGCGGTCATGACGGACCGGCCGAAGCCGTCGCAGATGAGGACGAGCCATCCGCCGCGCACCGCCACGTACTCGTCGGTGGCCTGCACCGCCTGGCCGCCGGGTGCCCACTGCGCGCCCGGCACGTGCCCGGCCTCGTACTCCTCCTTCGTGCGGACGTCGAGCAGCGTGACGTTTTCCTGGGCGCGCCGGTCCCAGCGGTCGGCCACCGCCTCCGGCGACACCAGCGGCGTGCCGTCCTCCGCGGCCACGCGCGCGGCGACCTCGAGCGCGCGCGCCCGGCTCTTCTCGGACGGCGCGGGCGGCCAGCGGGTGGCGCCGCGCTCCAGCTCGAGCCCGTCGAGCTGCCAGCCCATGGTCCCGTTCTTCACCGCGACGATCGGATTCGGCAGGCCCATGCGCCGCAGCGACTCGGCCCCGAGATAGGACCGCGTGCGCCCGCCGCAGTGCACGACGATGGTCTGGTCCGGGCGCTCCACCACCTCGCCGATCCGCAGCACCAGCTCGCCGCCCGGCATGCTCCACGCCCCGGGCAGGCACCCGCGGTGGTACTCCTCGGGCGTGCGGGTATCGACGATCACCATGTCGCGGCCCTGGGCCATGTGGGCGGAGAGCTCGAGGCAGGTGATCTCGGGGGTCTTGCGCTCGTGGAGCACGTGCTCGCCGAAGACCTTGCTGGGCACGTTGAGGCCCTGGGCCACCGGCCGGCCCGCGCGGCGCCAGGCGGCGAGACCGCCGGTCAGCACGAACACCTCGGTGTAGCCCATCTCGCCGAGCGTGGCCGCGGCGAGCGCGGACAGGGTGCCGTCGTCGTCGTAGAGCGTGATCAGCGTGCCCGGCGCCGTCACCAGCCCGGGCAGCCGCGTCTCGAGCAGGCGCCGGGGCAGGGGCGTCGCGCGAAAGATGTGGCCACGCTCGAACGCGGCGCGCTCGCGCACGTCCAGCAGGGCGTGCGGGACGGGCTGCTCGAGGAGCGTCGCGAGCTGATCCGGGGAGATCGCGCCGGGGTTCATCCCATCGGACGCTAGCCGGGGAGGCGCATCCTGTCAAGCGAGCCGTTGCGGCCGGGCGCGCTAGCGTCGGGGCCGCAAGATGCGCGCGAAGGCCTCCACCGCCGTGTCCACCTGCTTGCGCGAGACGTCCAGATGGGTGACCGCCCGCAGGCGGGTCTCACCCATCACGCTCAGGCGCACCTGAGCCTCCGCCATCAGCCGGTCGGCGAGCGCGGGGGCGGTGAGGCCGGTGCCCTCCACGTCGAAGATCACGATGTTGGTCTCCACGTGCGCCGGGTCGAGCGCGATCCCGGGCAGCTCCGCGATGCCGCGGGCGAGGAGCTTGGCGTTGTCGTGATCCTCGGCCAGGCGATCCACGTGATGCCGGAGCGCGTAGACGCCGCCCGCCGCGATGATCCCGGCCTGGCGCATGGCGCCGCCCAGTGCCTGCTTGTAGCGCCACGCCTGCTCGATGAAGGCCCGCGAGCCGGCGAGGCAGGCGCCCACCGGGGCGCCGAGCCCCTTGCTGAAGTCGATCCACACGGAGTCCACCGCCGCCGCGTAGGCGCGGGCCGGCGTGCCCGAGGCCACCACCGCGTTCAGGAGCCGTGCGCCGTCCATGTGGGTCGCGAGCCCGAGCGTCTTCGCGGCCGCGCTCACGTCCTTGACGGCCGCGAGCGGCCATACCCGGCCGCCCCCCAGGTTGCTCGTGTTCTCGACCGAGACCAGGCGGGTCGGCGGCGCGTAGCGGGAGGGCGCGTGCGCGGCGGCCCGGACCTGGGCGCCGGTGAAGACGCCGCGGTCGCCGTCGAGGGCGCTCATGATGACGCCCGAGAGCAGACCCGGGCCGCCGCCCTCGAAGTGGATCAGATGCGAGGTGCGGTCGGCCAGGACCTCGTCGCCCGGACGCGTGTGGACCTTGACCGCGATCTCGTTGCACATGGTGCCGGAGGGCAAGTAGACGGCGGCTTCCTTGCCGAGCAGCTCGGCCACCATCTCCTGCAGCCGGTTCACGGTCGGATCCTCGCCCTTCTGCTCGTCGCCCACTTCCGCCTCGCACATGAAGCGCCGCATGTCCGGGGTGGGCTTGGTCAGGGTATCGCTGTAGAGATCGATCACGACGTGGTCCTCCGTGGCGAATGGCGTGACTAGTGGACGACCCGCTCGGGGCGGCCCGACCATTCCCAGGCCACCGTGGTTCGCGAGATGCCGAGCAGGAGGCC
The DNA here is from genome assembly GCA_035519555.1 of Nitrosotalea sp. Classification (GTDB taxonomy): domain Bacteria; phylum Methylomirabilota; class Methylomirabilia; order Rokubacteriales; family CSP1-6; genus CAMLFJ01. The sequence continues at coordinate 46,827 of DATIWG010000095.1, forward strand.
CCCGAGCGCGCTCGGGTGGATCCAGAGCCCGTCGCGCTCGGCGAGCGGGTCCCCGCCGCGCGGGGTGAAGCGGGCCTGCCGCCGGGTGAGGCGCCGCACGATCGCGCCGACGTCCTCCGTCTCCGCGTAGCACATGTAGAGCGAGTCGCCGCGCTTGGCCGCCCACCGCCCCATCGCGGTGTCGGGCCGGGTCACCTGGGAGATCTCGATGCGATCCAGCCGCGCGGGCGGGTCGAAGAGCGTGAGCGTGCCGGTGTAGCCGAACCGCTCGCTGGCGATCGGCGAGAAGCGCGACGGATCCAGCCCGAAGAGCCGCGTGTAGCGCTCGGCCGCGGCCTCCCACGGCGACACCAGCGTGTTGGTCACCTCGTAGAGGTGGCTGACGAGCCCGAGACGCCGCGCGGCCACCGCTGGGCTCACCACCACCCGCATGCCCGCGGTCACGGTCGGCTCGAGATAGGTCTGCTCGCCTTCCTTGGTGAACTCGACGCCCTCCGAGAAGAGGTGCGCGCGCAGCGCAGCCACGCTGGCCACCGAGAAGCCGGCGGTGAGCAGACCGGGCCCCCACCGGTCGAGGTGGGCGCGGACGATGCCGGGGCCGAGCGGCTCGCAGAGCTCGACCTCGCTGGCTCCCAGCGCGAGCACGGTGCGGCGTGCGTTCAGGTAGTCGCTGGCCTCCTCGCGCGCCGGTTCCGCGCCCAGGATCTCCTGGAACGTGCGCGCGGCCTCCGCGGCGTCGGCCACCGCCAGCTGGATCCGGTCCACCCGCTCGAGCATGCTCCTCGTCTCCTGGTGGGCCCGGCTTGCCAGTGGCCCCACCGGGTGGGATTCTACATCCGGACATGCGCATCCTCGTGGTCGAAGACGAGCGGAAGGTCGCGGCGTTCATCCGGCAGGGACTGGTCGAGGAAGGCCACGCGGTCGAAGTCGCGGCCGACGGCGCGGCCGCGCTCGACGCCCTCGCGGAGGGCCCGTCCTACGACCTGGTGGTCCTCGACGTCATGCTCCCCAAGCGCGACGGCTTCAACGTGCTGAAGACGCTCCGCGAGGACTCCGTGCAGACGCCGGTCCTTCTCCTGACCGCGCGCGACGGGGTGGCGGACAAGGTGACCGGGCTCGACCTGGGCGCCGACGACTACCTGGCCAAGCCGTTCGCCTTCGAGGAGTTCCTGGCCCGGGTGCGGGCGCTGCTGCGCCGGAGCCGCGGCCGTGCGGAGCCGGTGCTGCGGGTGGCCGATCTCTGCCTGGATCCAGCCACCCGCGCGGTCACCCGGGGCGGGCGGCGCATCACCCTGACCGCCCGCGAGCACGCGCTCCTCGACTACTTCATGCGCAACGCGGGACGTGTGCTCAGCCGACCGATGATCACCCAGCACGTCTGGGGCATGGACTTCGACCCGGAGAGCAACATCATCGACGTGTACGTGGGCTACCTGCGCCGGAAGATCGACTCCGACGGCGAGACTCGGCTGCTACACACCGTCCGCGGCGCGGGCTACATGCTGAGCGCCGAGCCGTGAGGGTCCCGTCGCTGTCCATCCGAACCCGGCTGACCCTGTGGTACAGCGGTGTCCTCCTCGCTATCGTCGTCACGATCAGCGTGCTGTCCTACTCGTGGCTGCGCCTCGGACTGCTCCAGGATCTCGATGCCTCTCTCCTCACGGTCGCCCAGGTCGTCCGCGACACCGGCTCCCAGGAGCGGGCGGCCGGTGATCAGGAGGCCCTGCTCCGGGAGCTCCTGGGTCCCGAGCTCTACGACAAGTTCTTCCAGCTCCTCGATCCGGACGGCCGGCCCCGCGCGACACCGCCGCCGCGGCGCTCGACCGCGCTGCCGCTGTCACCCGCGGCCCGCGCGCGGGCCGCGCTCGGGCAGAACACCTTCGAGACGGTCGCGCTCACGGACTCGGAGCCGGTCCGGGTGCTCACGATGCCGATCGTCCACCAGGGCCGGGTGGTGGAGATCGTCCAGGTCGGCATGCTGCTGCGCCGCGCTCGGGCCACCCTTGACCGGTACGTCGACACCCTCACCGTGCTGATCCCGCTGGGCGTCGGGCTGGCCGCCCTGGGCGGCGCGATCATCGCCCGGGTCGCGCTCCGGCCTCTGGATCGCATGACGCGCACCGCCCGCCGCATCAGCGCCGAGGACCTGAGCCAGCGCGTGGAGCGGCCGAGGACCGGCGACGAGCTCGACCGCCTGGCCGAGACCATGAACGACATGCTCGGGCGGCTCGAGCAGGCGTTCGCCCAGAGCCGCCGCTTCGCGGCCGACGCCGCCCACGAGCTGCGAACGCCCCTGGCCGCGCTGCGGGGCACCGTCGAGGTGGCCCTGCGCGGGGACCGGTCGCCGGACGAGTACCGGCAGGTGCTCGCCTCGAGCCTCGAGGAGGTGGAGCGCCTGATCCGGCTCTCCGAGGATCTGCTCCTGTTCTCGCGCGCGCTGGCCGCGCCGGAGCCCGGCCGCGCCCTCGTCGACCTGGAGGCGCTGCTGCTCGACGTCTTCGACGTGGGAGCGCGGCTCGGGCAGGCCGCCGGCGTCAGCGTGCGCATAGAGACCGCGGCCCCCGCGCTCGTGCAGGGCGACGCCACCGCCCTGCGGCGCGCGCTGCTGAACCTCGTCGAGAACGCCGTCAAGTACACCCCGCGGGGTGGCAAGGTCGAGCTGAGCCTGGTGGCCGGCGACGGGACGGCCACGCTCGCGGTGTCCGACACCGGGATCGGTGTCGAAGCCGCCGACGCGGAGCGCATCTTCGAGCCCTTCGTGCGCCTCGACGCGGCCCGCAGCCGCGACACGGGCGGGGCCGGGCTGGGGCTGGCCATCGCCCGCTCGATCATCGTGGCCCATCGCGGCACCCTCTCGGTCGAGTCTCGGCCCGGGTCCGGCAGCTGCTTCAGCATCCGCCTCCCGCTCGCCTCGGCCTGACCTCCGCTCTCACCCGCTTCTCATCCGGCTCTCATCTGGTGGAGCTACTGTTCGGGAAGGAGGGCACACGATGACACCAGCCAAGCGCAAGCCATACGTCGAGCAGCGATTCGATGGCCTCCGGGGACTCGACGGGATCTCCGACGACCAGATCGGCGAGCACGTGTCGCTCTACGTGGGCTACGTCCGACAGGTCAACGCGCTCGATGCGGAGCTGGCGAGCCTGCGCGAGCGCGGCCGGGCCTCCGCGCGCGACGCGGAGTTCGCGGAGCTGACCCGGCGTCTCGGATTCGAGTACAACGGCATGATCCTCCACGAGTACTACTTCTCCAATCTGGCGAGCGGAGCGCCCCTCAAGCCCGACCCCGGATCCCGGATCGCCCGCGCTCTGGCCGAGGCGTTCGGCTCGGTCGAGCAGTGGAGGACCGACTTCCAGGCCATCGGGGGCCTGCGGGGTGTGGGTTGGGTGCTGCTGTGCGAGGACCCGATGACCCGGCGATTGACCAATCACTGGGTGAGCCTCCACCAGAACGGGGTGCCCGCCGGGTTCAAGCCGCTGCTCGTCCTGGACGTGTGGGAGCATGCGTTCATGCGCGATTACCGGGCCACCGAGCGGGGTCGCTACCTGGATGCGTTCTTCCGCAACATCGCGTGGCCGGTGGTCGACCACCGGCTGGTCGCGCCCGCGGCGGTCCGGCCGGCCGCCGCGGCCTGAACGCGACTCCATGGCCGCCGAGACCCAGATCATGGCCCAGCTCACCGCGTTCGGTCACGAGTCCCGACCGGCGACCGCGGTCGTGATCGAGCAGGCAGCCGGCGCCCGCTTGGGCCGAGTGCTGGCCGGGCTCGGCATGTTCTGGGGTCTCGCGCTGATCAGCGTATTCATTCCGGTCGCCCACTTCCTGCTGGTGCCCACGTTCGCGGTGGCCGGCATCGTGATGGCGGCCAAGCGCGCGCGCGAGGATCGACGGCTCGTCCTGCTCCGCGGGGCGTGCCCGCGCTGTGGCGCCGCCCAGGAGTTCCGGCCGGGCGGGCGCTTCGTGGCCGGGCGTCGTCTCGACTGCGCGGCCTGCCACGGAAACCTGACGCTCGCCGTACCGTCCGCTCGCTAAGCGTTTTCTCATCTCGCTCTCACTCGCCGCTCACTTCGACCGGCTACGGTCTGTCTGGCGAGGACGATGACACCCATGCACGGGAAGCCCTGGCTCAATCGGATCATGGCCGCCGGAGCGCTGGCCGGCGCAGCGCTGGCCCTGGCGCTGGGCATCAGCGCCTGGCGGACCCGCGGCCTGGTCGAAGGCGGCGCGAGCCTCGTGCTGGACGGGGCGTACCTGCCGGCCGCGCGCGAGCTTGCGCGGGCGGTGGTGGTGGCCCCGCATGACGCGAGGGCCCACTACTTCCTCGGCCTCGCCTACGCGGGCCTCGGTCAGGATGCCGCCGCGCTGAGCCACGTCCGGGAGGCGGTACGGCTCGCCCCGCGCGAGCCGGCCTACGAGGCCGGCGTGGCGACCGTGCTCCTGGACGTCGGTCGCGTGCCGGAGGCGATCGATCATCTCCGGCGGGCCGCGGAGCTGGAGCCCCGCTCGGCGGACATCCGGCTCCTGCTCGCCGACACGCTCCGGCGCGCGGGCGACGTGGAAGGTATGGAGCAGCAGTACCGGATCGCGATGCACCTGGCTCGGGGCAGCGCCCTCGGCGCGGTTGCCCGTGAGCAGCTGAAGGCCGCCCGGGAACGGCCGTCACCGTAGTCAATCACCCAAGCCTCGAGCCTAGCCTCGAGCCAAGTCTGGAGAGGGAGAACCGTTCATGAATCGACTGACAACTCGGTATCGCGTCGCGGCGGCGGCGGTGGTGGTGGCCGCCATCGCCGGGATCGTCGGGCTGGCGCCGCATCTCGGCTTCACGAGCACGTCCGCGCCGATCTGGAGCGATCGCCCGGTCGCGGTGGCCCCCGCCACTGCAGTTCCGGCCCCCAACTGGGTCGAGCTGGCCAAGACCCTGAAGCCGGCGGTGGTGAACATCAGCACCAAGCGGATGGACGAGCAGGTGCAGATGCAGAACCCGTTCGAGGACAACGAGCAGTTCCGGGAGTTCTTCAAGCGGTTCGGGATGCCGCAGGAGCCGCAGCGGCGCGCGGTGCGCAGCATGGGCTCCGGCTTCATCCTGAATCCCGACGGCTACATCGTGACCAACAACCACGTGGTGGAGGGCGCCACCGAGATCCGGGTCAAGATCGACGACGGGCGCGAGCTGACCGGCAAGGTGGTGGGCCGCGATCCCAAGACCGATCTCGCGCTCCTGAAGGTCGAAGCGACCGGCCTGCCCGTGATCTCGCTCGGCGATTCGTCGCAGCTGCAGGTCGGCGAGCCGGTGATGGCGATCGGCAATCCGTTCGGCCTGGAGCGCACCGTCACCACCGGGATCGTGAGCGCCACCGGCCGAGTGATCGGCCAGGGGCCCTACGACGACTTCATCCAGACCGACGCCTCGATCAACCCGGGTAACAGCGGCGGGCCGCTCATCAACTCGCGCGGCCAGGCCGTCGGCATCAACAACGCCATCTTCAGCCAGTCCGGCGGCTCCGTCGGGATCGGTTTCGCGATCCCGATCAACCAGGTCAAGCCGGTGGTCACCCAGCTAGCCACTACCGGTAAGGTCACCCGGGGGTGGCTCGGGGTGATGATCCAGCCGCTCACCCCGGAGCTCGCGAAGGGCTTCAAGGTGGCCGAGGGGACGGGCGCGCTGGTCGCGTCGGTACAGGCCGACTCGCCGGCGGACCAGGCGGGCGTCAAGGCCGGTGACGTCATCACCCAGTTCGATGGCCAGAAGATCGTGCAGTCGAGCGATCTGCCCAAGCTGGTAGCCAACACACCGGTCGGCCGTCAGGTGCCGCTCACCGTGATGCGCGAGGGCAAGCCGGTGACGCTGAACCTCACGGTCGCGCAGCTGAATGAGCCGGGTCAGGTCGCGTCGGCGACGCAGGGCGATGAGGCGAAGGGCCCGCTCGGGCTCACCGTCGAATCGATGACGCCGGACCGAGCCAAGGAGATGAAGCTCGCCGATGCGCGCGGAGTCCTGGTGCGCGGCGTCCGCAGCGGCAGCCCCGCGGAGACCGCGGGCATTCGCGCCGGCGACGTCATCGCCGAGGTCGATCACCAGGCGGTGGCCGACGCCGGTCAGCTGAAGCGGGTGCTGGACAAGCATCCCAAGGGTGCCCCGGTGGTGATGATGATCCACCGGAATGGCAACAACCTCTACGTGGCGATGGCGTCCTAGCGTCTCACGCCTCACACACCTGCCGGCCCGGTCGCGCCAATGTCGGGCGACCGGGCCGGCGCGGGACGAACGCCATGCGCTTCGGATCCTTCGACGCCGACTACCGGGAGCCCGCCACCCGATACTTGCGGGAGATCGGCGCCATCGACCGGCTGTCCGCGGCCCAGGAGGTCGAGCTGGGCCGGCGGATCGAAGCCTGCCGCGTGCTCCGGCGGCGGGCCCTCGCCGCGCTGCCGGCCGGCCTCGACGCTCTGCTGGACCTGGTCTCGAGCGTAACCACTGCCCGCCTGCCGCTCGAGTCGATCCTGGCCCCGGCGGGTGGCGAGGCCCTCGCGGGCGCGCAGCGCCGGCAGATCCTCAGCACCCTGGCGCGTCTCCGTCGGCTGCGCCCGCTCGTGACACGATCCCGCCAGGCCCATCGCATCGCGGCGCGCCTGATCGAGTCGCTGCCCCTCAAGATCGAGGTGATGGACGGCCTCGTCGCTACCGTGAAGCGGCGGGCCGCCGACGCGCCCGGCGCCCGCCGGCGCCGGGCGCTGGCGAGGCTCGAGGAGAGCGACCGGACCCTGTGCGAGGCCCGAGGGGCGCTCATGGAGGCGAACCTCCGTCTCGTGGTGTCGATCGCCAAACGGTACACCGGGGGCGCGCTGACGCTGCTGGATCTGGTCCAGGAGGGCAACATCGGGCTGATGAAGGCGGTCGAGCGCTTCGACTACCACCGCGGATTCAAGTTCTCGACGTACGCGACCTGGTGGATCCGGCAGGCGATCGGCCGCGCGCTCGCCGACCAGGCGCGCACGGTCCGACTTCCCGTCCACATGGTCGAGGTGCTGGGCCGGGTGATGCGCGCGCGGCGCGACTTCCGCGCGGAGCGGCAGCGCGAGCCGACCGTCGAGGAGCTGGCCGCGGTCACCGGGATGCGCGAGGAGACGGTGCGGCTCGTCGAGCAGGCGGCCGCGAATCCGCTCTCGCTCGACGCGCCGCTAGGCGAGGACACCACCCTCGGTCAGCTCGTGCCCGATCTCGCGATCCGCTCCCCGGAGGCGGAAGTGCTCCGCGACGAGCTGACCGACCACGTGCAGGACGCCCTGGCGCGCCTGCCCACGCGCGAGCGCGAGATCCTGCGTCTCCGCTTCGGTCTGGACGGGGAGGACGAGCAGACGCTCGAGGAGGTGGGGGAGCGGCTGAACGTCACCCGGGAGCGCATCCGGCAGATCGAGGCGCGCGCGCTGCAACGGCTCGGCAGCTCGCTCCGGCTGGAGCATCTGGTGCGCTGAGTCGCCTCCGCGCGGGCGCCGTGGCAGACTCGTCGCGGACATGCCGAGCCGGGTGGCGTACACGATCGGGCACTCGACGCGAGCCGCGGTCGAGTTGCTCGGGCTGCTCCGCGAGCATGGGATCGAGACCCTCGTGGATGTGCGCACGATCCCGCGGTCCCGCCACAACCCGCAGTTCAACCAGGAGGTGCTGGCCCGCGCGCTCGAGGAGGCCGGCCTCGAGTACGCGCACCACAAGGCGCTCGGCGGCCTCCGCCATCCCCGGACGGACTCGGTGAACCTCGGCTGGCGGAACGCCTCGTTCCGCGGCTACGCCGACTACATGCAGACCGAGGAGTTCGCGCGCGCCCTCGCCCGCCTGGAGGAGCTGGCCGACGCGCGATCCACCGCGATCATGTGCGCGGAGGCGGTGCCGTGGCGGTGCCATCGTGGCTTGATCGCGGACGCGCTCGGCGTGCGCGGCCGCCCGGTGCTCCACATCCAGGGAGGCGGGCCGCCCGCGCCCCATCGGCTCACGCCCTTCATGCGGACGGTCGAGGGCCGGCCGGTCTACCCGCTTCCGGACTGATCCTAGCGATCCTCGCGCGCGGGCCCGCCCGCGCGGCCCTCCCGCTCCTGGGCCGGGCGCGGGGGGGCCGTCGGACGCGCTTCGGGGGCCCGCGGGGTGGCACGCTCCACGTGTCCGCCCGGGTAGAGCCGATTGGCGGGCTCCCCGGGGAGCACGCGGGGCTGCTGACGCGGCGCCTCTGGGCGCGGCGCGGGTGTGACCGGCCGCTCCATCGCGCGCGGCGGCGACGCCGCGGCGGCCGGCCGCTCGACCGGGCGTGGCGGCGGCACGGGCCCGGGCTGCGCCTCGGGCGCACGCTGGACCGGCGCACGCTGGCCCGGGGCGCCCTGCTGCGCGGGCGCGCTTTGCGGGCCGGGTCCACCCTGCGGGACCCGGGCCCGCTGCGGCTCGGGGACGCGCGACGCCTCGGGGCGCGGCGCGGGCGGCACAGTGGCGTCCGGGCGACGGTCGTTGCCGAAGCGCGGGGCCCGTGGTGGCCGCGCCCGCTCGGGCCCGCTCTGGCCGAACGGCGGCCGCGATACGGCCTCGCCGCCCTGTCCGGGCCGCGGGGCGGGCACGATGCGCGGCCCGGGTCCGCGCCCCTCGGCCTCGTTCGGCAGCGCGCGGGTCACCGGAGCCCGCGTGGCCACAACCGGTCGGGCCAGCACGCTGTCCGGGGGCCGCACGCCGCGCCCGCTCGCGGCCACGAAGCTCCCGCGGTCCGGTCTCAGGTCCATCGCGCCTCGCACCGGCTCGAGCTGACGCGTGTCGACCTGCCGGATCCGAGCCTCGCCCACCGGGCCGCGCCCGAATCGATCCGGGCGCACCGCGACCACCGCGTTCCGCACGCTCACGTTGCGGTAGACGTTGATGGTGGTCACGTTGACGACGGTGGTGCGATTGATCACCACGTTGTTGACGACGCGCGGCCCACCCCAGCCGCCCCACCATGGCCGGCCGACGAAGCCGGGACGGCCCCACCACGGCACGCAGGGCTCACCCCACCCGAGGGCCACCCAGCTCACGAACGGCGCACCCACCGCCACACGGACGCCGGGCGCGCCGAAGAAGACCACCAGCGCGGGCGCGTATACCGGTCGCGCGATGACCGGGCCCGGGGCCCACGCCCACACCGAGTTCACGTAGACCCAGCGGCCGTAGTGATACGGCGCCCAGCCCCACGGGGCCACGTCGACCCAGCTCCAGCCGAAGCGTGGATCCCAGATCCAGCGTCCGGTCGTGTAGGGCGCCCAGTCGGCCGCGACGCCCTCCGGCACCCACACCGAGCCGTACTCGGAGACGACCCGCCAGTTGCCGTGCTGATCCAGATCGTCGATGCCGGAAACGCCGGCGGGCACGTATCGTGCGCTCACGGTGTCGACGAGTGCCTCGGTGCGCGCGTAGTTCCAGCGATCCCACACGTCGAGCTCGGGCGCGACAAAGGTCTGCGCCGGCGTGGCGCCGCCCACCACCACCTGCTCGCTCGCCGCGATGGCGACGGCCTGGCCTCCCCCCGGCGTCGCCGCCGTCGTCCCCACTGTTGTCCCCGCCATCGACATGATTGCGGTACCGCCGCGACGGGTGACGAACGAGGTGCGATCGGGCGTCACGTCGACGCGGTAGTAGCCGGGCCGCTCGATGGTGAAGGCGGCCGCGGGTGTGTCGACCTCCACGGTGCGGCCCGGATCGAGCGCGCGCAGGTCGAGCGAGACGTGACCGGCCGCGACCTTCAGCTGCAGGAAGTCGGGCTCGTGGTTCTCGATGCCGAGCTGGCTGTCGCCCCAGCCGCGCACGAATCCGCGCGAGCCGATCTGCAGCTCCAGGTTGCCACGGTTCCCAGTGTAGAGCTGGTCGCCCGGGGCCAGTGGCGTGTTGACCTGAGCGGGGGCCCAGTCGTCACCGCCGGGACGCCAGAACGAGACGTCGCCATCGGTGTAGCTGAGCCGCAGCGGGGTCGGACCAGTCGCGTCGTCCTGCGCGCCGGCCGGCTCGCGGTCTAGCGGCGCGGCGGGAGGCGCGGATGGGGTGGGAGGCGCGGGAGGCGCGTTGGCGGCCCACGCCCCGGGCGTGGTGCCGATCAGCACGATCAGCGCCAGGAGACTCGCGATCGATCGTTTGCACGTCGTCATGGCTCGGGCCCTCCAGTCGGCTGCCCGTTATCGAGATGGTGACCGTCGAGACGGCACCTGATTGCCCTTCGCGTACATGCCCGAGGATCCGGGCTTCGTGGGAGTCAGACGAGGGCGGTCGACGGGACATTCTTCGGGGCACGTGTGATCGGCGGGGAGAAGCTACCGGGAATTCGGTGTAAACGGCCGAGGACGGGCCTGCGTCTAACCGAACGGCTCAGCCCTCGAGGGCTCGTCGCATCCGCTCGAGCCCCTCGGTCAGGAGCGAGCGTGGTGTACCGAAGTTGAGGCGCACGAAACCCCGGCCGCCCGGGCCGAACAGGGTCCCGTCGTTCAAGGCCACCTTCGCGCGCTCGAGGAAGAACGTGAACGGGTCGGCCGCGGCCGGCCCTGCGCTCCGGCAATCGAGCCACGCGAGGTACGTACCCTCGGGCGCCACCATGCTCACGCCGGGCAGGTGCTTGCGGACATACTCCCCCAGGTAATCACGGTTGGCCTCCAGGTAGCGCATCAGGTCCTCGAGCCACGCCTGCCCGTCGCGGTAGGCGGCCAGGGCCGCGGTGTAGCCCATGATGTTCACCTGGGCCTGCACGTAGTCGCCGCGCGCGGCGAGGAAGCGCTCGCGCAGTGACGCGTCCGGAATCACCGCGACCGAGACCTTGAGCCCGGCCAGGTTGAAGGTCTTGCTGGGCGCCATGAGCGTGATCGTGCGCTCCGCGATCTCCGGACCGAGCGAGGCCATGGGCACGTGCCGCTGGCCCGAGTAGAGCAGGTCGCAGTGGATCTCATCGGCGATGATCGACAGGCCGCGCTCGAGGCAGATCGCAGCCATGCCGGCCAGCTCCTCGCGCGTGAAGACGCGGCCGACCGGATTGTGCGGATTGCAGAGCAGGAACGCGCGGGTCCGGCCATGGATGGCCGCGCGGAAGGCGTCGAGATCGGCCACGTAGCGACCGTCCGGCTCCCGCCCGAGCAGCGCGTCGTCGCGGGTGAGCGCGTGGTTGCCGGGGGATCTGAGGATCGGCGGATACACGGGCAGCTGCATCAGCAGCCCGTCTCCGGGCCGGGTGAGCGCGTGGCACGCGACGTTGAAGCCGGGGATCACACCTGCGATCAGCACCACCGCCTCCGGGGACACCGCCCAGCCGTAGCGCTTCTGGAGCCGGTCCACGAACACCTCGGCGAACTCCGGTCCCTCGAACCCGTAGCCGTACACGCCGTGCTCGACCCGCTCCCGCAGCGCCCGCACCACCGGCTCGGGCGAGGCGAAGTCCATGTCGGCCACCCAGAGCGGCAGCACGTCGGCGGGATACTTGCGCCACTTGTTGCTGTTGGTGTGACGGCGGTCGATGACGCGGTCGAAGTCGTGGGGCATGGGGGTCACCCGGGGGGAAGCGTCACCCCTCACCTTTGAGCCCCTCACCCTGCCCTCTCCCCAGCGGGGAGCGGGTCGTCCGCCACCGTCTCCCCGGACGGGAGAGGGCAGGGTGAGGGGGCATTCACCGCGACGAGGCTACAGACAGGACTCGAAGAGACCGGCGGCGCCCTGACCGCCGCCGATGCACATGGTCACGACGCCGTAGCGCGCCCTGCGCCGCAGCATCTCGTTGGCGATGGTGCCGACCATGCGCGAGCCGGTCATGCCGAAGGGATGGCCGATCGAGATCGAGCCGCCGTTCGGATTGAGCTTCTCCATCGGGATACCCAGCTTGTCGCGGCAGAAGACGACCTGCGAGGCAAAGGCCTCGTTCAGCTCCCACACCCCGATGTCGTCCATCTTGAGGCCGTTGCGCTTGAGCAGCTTCGGCACCGCGTAGATCGGCCCGATGCCCATCTCGTCCGGCTCGCAGCCGGCCACCGCGAAGCCGCGGAAGATGAGCTTGGGCTTGATGCCGAGGGCCTTCGCCCGGTCCGCCGACATCAGGAGCGTCGCGGAGGCGCCGTCGGAGAGCTGCGAGGAGTTGCCCGCGGTGACGGTGCCCTTGCCGCTCGTCTTGTCGAAGTGCGGCTGCAGCGACAGCAGGCCCTCCAGCGTGGTGTCGGGACGGTTGCACTCGTCCTTGTCCACGTAGAAGTCCTCCTTGCCGGTGATCTCGCCCGTCTTCTTGTCCACGATGCCGCGGACGACCTGGAGCGGGGCCAGCTCCTCCTTGAAGAAGCCCTCCTGCTGGGCCCGGGCGGTGCGCTGCTGGCTCACCAGGGAGTACTCGTCCTGCATCTGGCGCGTGATGTTGTAGCGCTTGGCCACCACTTCCGCGGTGTCGCCCATCACCATGTAGATGCCGGGCTTCTTGTCCTTCACCCACGGGTTCGGGTCGCCGTCTCTCTTCATCATGCTGATGGACTCGAGACCGCCGCCGATGGCCGCGTCCGCGCCGCCCAGGATGATCTGGTGGGCGGCCATCGCGATGGCCTGCAGCCCCGACGAGCAGAAGCGGTTGACCGTCGTGCCTGCGATCGAGACCGGCAGGCCCGCCCGGACCAGGGCCACGCGCGCGACGTTGTTGCCCTGCGCGCCGTTGGGCTGGGCGCAGCCCAGGATCACGTCCTCGATCTCGGCGGGATCGAGCTGCGGGGCCTTGCCGAGGACGTCCTTGATGCAGTGGGCGGCCAGGTCATCCGGGCGGGTGATGTTGAACGACCCGCGATGGGACTTGGCGAGCGGGGTGCGGGAGCTGGCGACGACGACAGCCTCTCTCATGGGGGCTCCTTTCTGAGGGGGAAGTCCGGGAGGGAGTATACCTCAGCGCTGGGCCGTGGGCACCCACGCGGTGGTGCGTCCCCCGACCGTCTCGTGGCGGATGTGCTCGCCGCGGACGGTGATGGCAGGCAGGCCCCCGCGCCGGTGGCCCCAGCGGCGATGAAAGAGCCACCAGCGCGGGAAGCGGTCGCTGTCGGAGCCGTCGCTCACCGCGCGGCCGATCACGGATCGAATCCGGCTGCGAAGCCGCCCGGCCTCGGCGGCGGACAGGGTGCTGGCCCGCCGCTTGGGCGCGATCCCCGCCTGATAGAGCACCTCGTCGGCGATCCAGTTGCCGATCCCGGCCGCGAACGACTGGTCGAGCAGCACCGCCTTGATCGGCGCGTTGCGAGCTCGCAGCATCGCGTGGAAGCGCGCGGGCGTGGGCATGGCCCGCCAGGCGTCGAAGCCGAGCGCGCTGATCGGGGGCTCGGTGGCCGGGTCCTGGCGCAGGCGGACGCGGCCCAGCCGCCGGCCGTCGGCCAGCGCCAGCTCCCCGCCATCCGCGAAGCGCAGGTGGAGCTTGGTGAAGCGCGGCGGCCAGTCGGATCGGCTCCGGTGGCCGTCGGAGACCAGGCGCACCGCACGGCCCGCCGGCACCACCGCGCGGCGCGCAGCGCCGCCCCGGTTCGCCCGGCTGACATGGATGCCCCCGGTCATGCCGAAGTGCAGACACGGCCAGGGCCGGCGGTCGAGCTCGAGCCAGAGGTGCTTGCCGTGGCGCCGCACTGCCTTCACGCGTCGGCCCACGAGGGCGTGGCGAAAGCGGGCGGGGGCGACGCCCTCGAAGACGATCGGGTCGTCGGCGACGTAGGCCTCCACGATGCGGCGCCCGGCGGCCACCGTGTGGGCCGCCCGCCGCGCGGCCTCGACCTCGGGCAGCTCGGGCATTCCGTGATGCGCCGGGGATCGGCCCGCGCTCAGCCGTCGCCGAGCTGGGGCGCGGCTCCGCCGTCGATGACGATGGTCTCGCCGGTCATGAACGAGGACGCGGCCGACGCGAGGAAGATGCACGGGTAGGCGATCTCCTCCACCTTTCCCCAGCGGCCCATGCCCACGCGCGCGGCCACCGTGTCGTAGGCCTTCTTGGCCGCGGCCGGATCCTGCTTGGTGAGCACGCCCAGATAGCCCTCGGTCTCCACCGGGCCCGGCGCGATGCAGTTGACGCGCACGCCCTTGCGGCCCCAGGCCATGCCGAGCGCACGGGTGAAGTTGATCACCGCGGCCTTCGAGGCGCCGTAGTGCGACATCATGGTCGAGCCGTAGACGCCCGCGATCGAAGAGATGTTGACGATGGAGCCGCCGCTCGGCTGGTCCATCATCTGCTTGCCCGCCCACTTGCAGCCGAAGAAGGTGCCGTTCAGATTGATGCCGACCACCGTGTTCCAGCCGTTGGCAGAGATGTCCTCGACCTTGGCGCGGAAGGACGCGCCCGCGTTGTTGACCATGACGTCGAGGCGCCCCATCTCCTTCACGGTGCGCTCGACGAGGGCTCGGACCTGGTCCTCCTGGCGGACGTCCAGCGCCACGCAGAACGAGCGGCGGCCCATCTTCTGGATCTCCGCGGTGACCGGCTCGAGGTTCTCGAGCTTGCGGCTCGCGATCACCACGTCGGCACCCGCCCGGGCGAACTCGAGCGCGATGGACTTGCCGATGCCGACGCCACCACCGGTGACGATGGCGACCTTGTCCTCGATCGAGAACGGCGACGCAGCCATGGGGCCTCCGGCCTCTTCCTTCTCCCCTCTGGGTTCTGATCTCCTCTCCCCCCGGGGAGAGGGCGGGGTGAGGGGTATCGCGAACGGGGCGTCCCGGCGAACGCGCGGATTATACCCAGTCGGACGGCGGCGCGCTGTCGAAGGCGACCGGCCGCTGCGTCACCGGGTGCACGAACCCGAGCCGGGTGGCGTGCAGGCAGAGCCGCCCCGCGGTGCTCCGCGGCCCTCCGTGGAGAACGTCGCCCACGATCGGCCAGCCCGACTCGGCGAGCTGGACGCGGATCTGGTGCCGCCGCCCGGTGCCGAGGCGCAGCTCGAGCAGGCTACTCTGACGGCGCCGCGCGAGGACGCGGTAGTGGGTGATCGCGAGGCGACCGCGCTCCGCGGACCGCACCCGCAGCATCCGGTCCTCCGAGAGGCGGCTCTCCAGCGTCCCCTCGTCGCGGGGCGGGCGACCGTCGACCAGGGCGCGGTAGACTCGCTCCACGCTCCGCGCCTCGAACTGCGCCTGCAGCGCGCGCTTCACCGCCTCGGACTTGGCGAAGACGAGCAGGCCGGACGTCTCGCGATCCAGCCGGTGCACGATGAACGGGCGCTCGCGCTTGGCCGCGAGGTAGTCCCAGAGGAGCCGGTAGGCGGTGCGCTCGCGCTCCCGTTCGGTGGCGATCGTGAGCAGGCCCGCCGGCTTCACCACGACGAGGATCGCGTCGTCCTCGTGCACGAGGGTGAGCCCGCGGGGAAACGGCGCGCTCCGCCGCCCGCCGAGCGCGACCTCGGCGTCCGGGCCGATCTCGCGGCGCCCGTCACGACAGGCGTTCCCGTCCACCGTCACGCGCCCGGCCTCGAGCCACTGCTTGAGGCTCCGGTTGGACGCCTGCGGGTAGAGCGCGCGCAGCCGCTCCGCGAGAGTCACTCGCCGCGCAGCACGCCGAGCGGCCGCCGCCCGAGGAGGCGCCGCGTGCCCAGGACCCCGACCAGGAGCGCCAGCCCGGTGGCGGCCAGCACGCCCGTCAGCAAGGTGCCCGGCGCCCACCGCCACGGCAGCTCGAAGGCCCAGCGCAGCACCGCCCAGGCCAGCGCGGCGGCCAGCACGCTGCCCGCGACCCCGGCGGCGGCGCCCAGGAGCGCGTACTCGACCGCGAACACACGCGACACGAAGCCGCGGGTGGCCCCGAGGGCCTTCAGGATCACCGACTGGTAGAGGCGCTGCTGCCGGGTGATCGCGAGCGCGCCCGCCATGACCACGAGGCCGGCGCCGATGCTGAACGCGGCGACGAGCCGGACCGCGAGCGCGATCTGGTCGAGCACCCCGCGCACGCGCTCGAGCACCTCGCGGATCGGGATCGCGGTGACGTTGGGGAAGGCGGCGACCACCGCCGACTGCATCGGGATCTCCTGCTCGGGGCGGGCCTGGACGGTGGCGATGAAGGTCGTCGGGGCGCCCTCGAGCGCGCCGGGCGAGAAGATCACGAAGAAGTTCGAGGCGAGGCTGCGCCAGTCCACGTGGCGCAGGCTCGTCACGCGCGCCGAGACCGGCACGCCCTGGATGTCGAAGGTGAGCGTGTCGCCCAGGCCCACCCCGAGCTGGCGGGCGATCTCGTCCTCGACCGAGATCAGGGGCTCACGCGCCGCCTCCGCCGCCGACCACCACCGGCCCGCCACCACCATGTTGTGCCCGGGCGGCTCCTTGGCCCACGTGAGCACGTACTCGCGCGTGAGGAGCCAGGCCTCCTCGCGGCGCGTCTTCTCGCCCCGCACGATCGGCGCGCCGTTCACCGCGACCAGGCGGGAGCGCACCACCGGTGTCAGCTCCGCGGGCGCGAGCGCGCCGCGCGCGGCCACCAGCCGCGCGAACGGCTCGGCCTGATCCGGCTGGATGTCGATGAAGAAGAACGCGGGCGCCTGGTCGGGGCTCCGGTCGACGAGCTGGGCGCGCAGGCCGCCCTCGAGCACCGCGATCGCGACCACGAGCATCACGGCCAGGCCGAGGGAGACCAGCACCGGCCCCGCGTGGCTGCCCGGGCGGTGCAGGTTGGCCGCGCCCTGCCGCCAGGCCAGGCCGCGCCACCGCGCGCGGCGCGCGAGCGCGATGACCCCGCGCGCGCCCAGGGCCAGCAACAGGAGCGCGCCCGCGAGGCCGCCCGCGAACAGGGCGCCGATCTTCCACGAGCCGGCTTGCCAGAGCGCGAGCGCGGCCAGCCCTCCCACGATCGGCACCATCGCGAGCCACGGCCGCCGGCCGATCAGGCGCGGTTCCACCTCCCGGCGCAAGATCAGGGCGGGCGGCACGCGCCGGATCTGCAGCAGCGGCCACAGCGCGTAGAGCAGGGTCACGCCCACCCCCATCGCGAGACCGCGCAGGACCGCGCGCGGCGAGAACGACAGCGCGAGCTCGATGGGCAGGAGCCGCGTCAGCGCGGGCGCCAGCAGCGGCTGCACCAGGCTGCCGAGCAGCGCGCCGAGCAGGCTGCCGCCCAGGCCCAGCAGGGCGGTCTGCAGCAGGTACGTGGCGAGCAGCGGCCGCCAGCCGGCGCCCAGAGACTTCATGGTCGCGATCGCGGGCTGCTTGTCCTTGATGAAGGCGTTGACGCTCACCGCCACTCCGATGCCGCCGACCATGAGGGCGACCAGGCCGGTGAGCCCGAGGTACATCGTGAGCTGATCCCAGAACCGGCGGAGGCCCGGCTGGGCTTGCGTGTAGGTCGTCACGCGCTGGGCAGCGGGCAGCTCCCCCGCGAGGCGATCGCGGAAGACCTCCGCGTCCTGCCCCTCGGGCAGCCGGAACAGGGTGCGGTAGCGCACGCGGCTGCCCGGACGGATGAGCCCGGTGCGGTCCAGATCCGCGGCCGCGATCATCACGCGCGGGCCCAGCGAGAAGACGCCCACCGCGCGGTCCGGCTCCTTCAGGATCACGCCCGCGATGGTGAGCTCGACGTCCCCCACGCGGAAGCGGTCGCCCACCCGCAGGCCCAGACGGGCGAGGAGCGACTCGTGCACCAGCGCGCGGCCGGCGCCGATCAGGGTGTCGAGCGGGCGGGCCGGCTCGGTGACGAGCGCGCCGTAGAACGGGTAGCCCGGCTCCACCGCCTTGAGCTCGACGAGCTGGGTGAGCGCCGGCCCCGCCTGGGCCATCGCCACCAGCTCGCGCAAGCGGGTCAGCGCGACGCGGCCGCTGGCCGGACCGGCGATGAGGGTGGCGGCGTCGACCGGCAGGGGCTGGGTGCTGCGGATCTCGACGTCGCCGCCCATCAGGGACTTGCCCGAGCGGGCCACGGTGCGCTCCAGGCTGTCCGCGAAGCTGCCCACACCGACCAGCGCGGCGACCCCGAGCGTGACGCACGCGAGGAAGTAGCCGAAGCGGCGCCAGGCCCCGCGCGTCTCGCGCCACGCGAGACGGAGCACGAAGCCGGTCACTCGTCGCTCACGATCCGGCCGTCGCGCAGGGTGACGACGCGATCGGCGTGCGCGGCCAGCGCCGCGTCGTGGGTGACCAGCACGAGCGTGGTGCCGAGCCTCCGGTTGGCGCCCACCAGCAGCTCGATGATCTGCTTTCCGGTCGCCGAGTCGAGATTGCCGGTGGGCTCGTCGGCCAGGAGCAGAGGCGGCCTCCGCGCCAGCGCCCGCGCCACCGCCACGCGCTGCTGCTCGCCGCCCGAGAGCTGCACCGGGTAGTGATGGCCGCGCTCGGCCAGCCCGACCTCGGCCAGCAGCGTGCGGGCGCGCGGGGCCGCGTCGGGCACGTCGGCCAGCTCGAGCGGGACCGCCACGTTCTCCTCCGCGGTGAGGGTCGGGATGAGGTGATAGGACTGGAAGACGTAGCCCACGTGATCGAGCCGGAAGCGCGCGAGCGCGTCCTCGTCGAGCGCGGTGATCTCGACCCCGGCCACCTCGATGCGGCCCGCGGTCGGCTGGTCGAGCCCGGCGATCAGCCCGAGCAGGGTGGACTTGCCGCTGCCCGACGGACCCGCGATGGCCAGGAACTGCCCCGCGGGCACCTCGAGCGACACGTCGGTGAGGATGTTCACGACGCGGCCGCCGCTCGCCAGGCGCATGGATAGCGAGGAGACGCGGATCATGGTGGCGTCCATACTACACAAGTGGGCGCGCGCGGGACCGCGCCGCCTAGCGGAGACGGGACCGGAACGGCGCGGCCAGCGGCTCCCCGACGAAGACGCCCTGCCCGGGCCACGCCACGCTCTTCCAGTAGGCCTCGATGAGGGTCTCTCCCCGGGTGTAGTGGGCGATCAGCATCGCCGGATTGGGGAACTTCGTGGGGAAGTTGCAGGGCTCCACCACCGCGCCGTAGCTGGCCGTCGCGCCGGCGTCGAGCCAGCGCAGCGCGCTCATCTGGGTGTGGCCGGTCAGCACGCCGCCGGCGGAGGTGAGGTGGTCGGCGACCGCGCCGGGCAGGAAGTGCAGCGTCTCGAGGCCCGTGACCGCGGCCAGGCCGGTGAAGTAGAAGAGCACGTCGTGCCGGTCGCGCAGCTCGTTGGCGTCGAGACGCTCCACCCGCACCGGGGCACCCAGCGCCTCGACCAGCGGGTAACGGGACGCGCGGGTGTTGCGAGCCCGGTCGGAGGTGGAGAGCAGGTAGGCGGTGCCGGAGGGGAAGGTGCCGTCCGACGTCACGCCGCGATCGATCAGGGCCTTGGCTTCGGCGACGCTCGTGCCGGCCAGCAGCATCGCCGGCCGCAGGCCGAGATCGTGGAACGGGGCCGCGCTCGTCGAGCCGAAGTACTGGCTCGGCTTCGTGGGGCGGCAGCCCTGGGCGCAGAAGGCGGGATCGAACCCGAAGGCGAAGCCGGTCGTGATCGACAGGCAGTCCACCCGGAACGGGGTCGTCCAGGCGAGCGCCAGCGCCTGGACGTGAGCCGGGATGCGCGCGTCGACCTGGGCCCGGGCGGCCTCCAGCTCCTGCCGGGTGATCTCGTCCTGCCCCACCGGGAGCGTGACGTGGACGACGTTGGCCCATGGGATGCCCCGTCGCCGCGCGTAGTACTCGCCGACCTCCACGCTTTGCGGGTCGGCGTCGTTGATCACCACTCCGAGCTGGGACGCGGTGAGGGCGTCCACCGGGGCGGGCGTCGCGAGGCCGCCCGGTGCGGCGCCCGCCACGAGCCACCAGGCGATCACGACGAAGAACGAGCGAGGCGGGCGGTGTGTCGACACGGCCCATACTACACTGGCGTCATGCGCGGCTTCCTCGGCGGGCTGCTCCTGCTCGTGCAGGTCGTGGCGGCGTGCTGGGCGGCGCCGGCGGGCGCGGCCGACGAGGAGCGCGTCGTCCTCGCCTTCGGGGACAGCCTGACCGCCGGCCTCGGAGTCCCCGCCGACCAGACCTATCCCGCCCTGCTGGCCGCGCGCCTCGCCCGCGAGGGCTACCGCTATCGCGTGGTCAACGCGGGCGTCTCCGGCGACACCACCGCGGGCGGGCTTCGGCGCGTGGACTGGGCGCTGCGGCTCAAGCCCGAGGTCGTCATCATCGAGCTGGGCGTCAACGACGCGCTCCGGGGCCAGAAGCTCCCCGCGGTGCGCTCGAACCTGGAGCAGATCGTCGGGCGCTTCCAGGCCGCGGGCGCCCGGGTGCTGATCGCGGGAATGCGCCTGCCGCCGAACTACGGCGACCGGTACGCCGAGGACTTCTACCGGCTCTACGGCGACGTGGCCCGCACGCGCAGCGCCCCGCTGATGCCGTTCTTCCTCGACGGTGTCGGCGCGGTGGAGCGCCTGAACCAGGCCGACGGCATCCACCCGACCGCCGAAGGCTACGCCATCGTGGTCGACCGGCTCTGGCCGTATCTCGTGCCGCTGCTGCGGAAGTAGCCGTTGGTTGCCAGAAACGCCTTTCCCGACTACTATATGGCCGTCGCCGGATCACTAACGCGCCATTCCCCCAAGGGGAGCCCATGACCACACAGTCCGGGGAGTTCTCGCTCGAGGCCAAGTACACGCAGGAGCGCGGGCGCATCTACCTGTCCGGCATCCAGGCCCTGGTCCGGCTGCCACTCGATCAGCACCGCGCCGACCTCCGCCGCGGTCTCAACACGGCGACGTTCATCTCGGGCTACCGGGGCTCGCCCCTCGGAGGCCTCGACCAGACCCTCGAGCGCCTGTCGATGCTCCTGAAGGCCCACGACGTCGTGTTCTCGTCCGGCCTCAACGAGGACCTGGGCGCCACCGCGGTGTTCGGCAGCCAGATGGCGGGGCTGTTCCCGAATCCGAGGTACGACGGCGTGCTCGGGATGTGGTACGGCAAGGCTCCCGGCGTGGACCGCAGCGGCGATATCTTCAAGCACGCCAACTACGCGGGGGTGGGCAAGAACGGCGGCGTGCTCGCGCTGGCCGGGGACGATCCGCTCTCGAAATCGTCCACGCTCCCGAGCCACTCGGAGGTCGCCCTCTACGACGCGTTCATGCCCACGATCTTCCCGGGCAACGTGCAGGAGATCCTGGACCTGGGCCTGCACGGCTTCATGCTCTCGCGCGCGTCCGGGCTCTGGGTCGGGGCCAAGATCGTCACCAACGTGGCCGACGAGGCGGGCACCGCCGAGGTGGGTCCGGAGCGCGTGAGCCCGATCATCCCGGTGGTCGAGCTGGACGGCAAGCCCTTCCAGCACCAGATCAACGTGAACCTGATCCCGCCCTACGGCCTCGACATGGAGCGAACGATCCACGGGGCGCGTCTCGAGGTGGCCCGGCGCTACGCGTACGAGAACAAGCTCAATCGGATCACGGTGCCCACCCCGAACGCGTGGTTCGGCATCCTCACCTCGGGCAAGACCTACTACGACGTGCGTCAGGCGCTCGCCGAGCTCGGCCTCGACGACGAGGCGCTGCGCCGCTACGGCATCCGGATCCTCAAGATGGGCATGCTCTTCCCGATGGAGCCGCGCGTCGTGCGGGAGTTCTCGCGCGGACTGCAGGAGATCCTGGTCGTCGAGGAGAAGCGCGCCTTCCTCGAGATGTTCGCCAAGGACATCCTGTACGGCATGATCGATCGGCCCCAGGTCGTGGGCAAGCTCGACGAGGAGGACCGGCCGCTGCTCCAGCCGGTGGGCGAGCTCGACTCCGACCTCATCGCCCGCGCGCTCGCCCGCCGGCTCGCGCGCCGGATCCGGATCGACTCGGTGGAGGCGCGCATCCAGCATCTCGACGAGCTGAAGCGCCGGCCGAAGCCGTTCACCCTGGCCCGCAGCGCCTTCTTCTGCTCGGGCTGCCCGCACAATCGCTCCACCGTGGTGCCGGAAGGCAGCGTGGCCTCGGCGGGTATCGGCTGTCACGGGATGGCGATGGGCATGGACCGCGGCATCATCGGGGTGACCCACATGGGCGCGGAGGGCGCGCAGTGGGTCGGCATCGCGCCCTTCACCGAGACCCCGCACCTCTTCCAGAACATCGGCGACGGCACTTTCTTCCACTCGGGCGGGCTCGCGCTCAACTACGCGGTCGCGTCCGGCGTGAACATCACCTACAAGATCCTCTACAACGGCGCGGTGGCCATGACCGGCGGCCAGAACGCGGCGGGGGCGCTCGCCGTTCCCGCGCTCAGCCGGCGGCTCGAGGCCGAGGGCGTCAAGCGGATCATCATCACGAGCGACGACACCACCAAGTACTCGGGCACGTCGATTGCGGGCAACGCGGAGGTCTGGCACCGTGACCGGCTGCTCGAGGCCCAGTCGGTGCTCGCGGCCACCCCCGGCGTCACCGTGCTGATCCACGATCAGCACTGCGCGGCCGAGAAGCGGCGGCTCCGCAAGCGCGGCAAGATGGTGGATCCGCAGACGCGCGTGTTCATCAACGAGCGGGTCTGCGAGGGCTGCGGTGACTGCGGCAAGAAGTCCAACTGTCTGTCCGTGCAGCCGATCGACACCGAGTTCGGGCGGAAGACCGCCATCCACCAGTCGTCCTGCAACAAGGACTACTCGTGCCTGCTCGGGGACTGCCCGTCGTTCCTGACCGTGGAGACGGTGGGGCCCGCCCCCAAGAAGGAGCGGCGCCTGACTCCGCTCGACGCCGAGCTGCCCGAGCCCGCGCTGAAGGTGCCCACCGAAGGCTTCGCGCTGCACATGATGGGCATCGGCGGCACCGGGGTCGTGACCATGAACCAGATCCTCGGGACCGCGGCCCTGCTCGACGGCCGTCAGGTGCGGGGGCTCGACCAGACCGGGCTCAGCCAGAAGGGCGGGCCGGTGGTCTCCGATCTCAAGATCTCGATGGAGCCGATCGAGCGCTCCAACAAGATCTCGGCCGGCTCCGCGGATCTTTATCTGGGCTTCGACCTGCTGGTGGCCACCGATCCGGTCAACCTCGACAAGGCAGAGTCCGGGCGGACGATCGCGGTTGTGTCCACGAGTCAGATCCCCACCGGACAGATGGTGGTGGACACCGGGGTCCACTTCCCCGAGCTCAGCAGCATGCTGATGAGCATCGACCGGGTGACGCGGAAAGATCCCAACGTGTACCTCGACGCCCAGGCCATCGCGGAGGCGCTCTTCGCGGATCACATGGCGGTCAACCCGATCATGCTGGGCGCGGCCTACCAGGCCGGCGCCCTGCCGATCACCGCCGGGTCGATCGAGAAGGCCATCCGCATCAACGGCGTGTCCGTCGAGATGAACCTGCTCGCGTTCCGCTGGGGCCGCATGGCGGTGGTGGACCGCAAGAAGGTGGAGGCCGCGGTCGCCCAGGCCACCGCGGGGGCCGTCGAGCAGGAGCGGGTGCTGAGCGCGGAGGCGCGCGCGCTCGTGAACACGGTGGAGGCGTCCGGCGAGCTGCGGCGCCTGCTCGAGATCCGCGTGCCCGAGCTGATCGCCTACCAGAACGCGGCCTACGCGCGCGAGTACGTCGACTTCGTGCGCCGGGTGGCCCAGGTGGAGGCGGAGCGGGCGCCGGGCCGCAGCGGGCTCGCGGAGGCGGTCGCGCGGCATCTCCACAAGCTGATGGCCTACAAGGACGAGTACGAAGTGGCACGGCTGCACCTTGACGCCGCCCTGCAGGCGCAGCTGCACGCGAAGTTCGGACCGAGGATCCGGACCTACTGGCACCTGCACCCGCCGCTCCTCCGTGCCCTCGGCCTCAAGAAGAAGCTGCGCCTCGGGGCCTGGTTCGCGCCCGCCTTCAAGATGCTGCGCGCGCTGAAGGGGTTGCGGGGCACCGCGTTCGACCCGTTCGGCCGCGCGGAGGTCCGGCGGGTGGAGCGGGCCCTCATCGGCGAGTATCGGCAGTACATCGAGACCGCGCTCGTCCGGCTCACCCCGGTCGCCCACGGCACGGCGGTGGCGCTCGCCGAGCTGCCGGACGAGATCCGGGGCTACGAGCACGTCAAGCTGGAGAACGTCGCGCGGTTCCGCGAGAAGGCGAAGCAGCTCACGGCGCAGCTCAACTGAACGGAGGGCACTCAACGGTGAGACCACTTCTGCTGCTCCTCGGTGTGGCCGCAATCGTGGCCGGATGCGCGAGCACCCCGGACGACCGGGCACCGCTCTCGGCGGAGGCGACGCTCAAGGACAAGGACGGCAAGCAGGTCGGCGTGGCGACGTTCATCGAGACCCCGGAGGGCGTGCGGGTGGCGGTCACCGGCTACCGGCTGCCGCCGGGCGGCCACGGCCTCCACGTCCACGCGGTGGGCCGGTGCGAGCCTCCCGAGTTCACGACCGCGGGCGCGCACTTCAACCCGGGCAACAAGCAGCACGGGCGGATGAATCCGGCCGGGCCCCACGCGGGCGATCTGCCCAACCTGGTGGTCGCCGCGTCGGGTGAGGGCGGCATCGACGTGACCACCAAGGCCTTCACCCTGGCCCCGGGCCCCACCTCGCTGCTGAACGACAAGGGCACCGCGCTCGTAGTGCACGCAAACCCCGACGACGACAAGACCGATCCCACCGGCAACAGCGGCGGCCGCATCGCCTGCGGGGTGATCACGAAGTAGAGCGCGCTCGCCGCTTGCAAGCCTTCCCGGGGGCCAGGTCCGAGGGACCTGGCCCCTCACATGCAGGCCGCGGCGAGACACAGTAAGGACACCGTATCGTTGACAGCCCCGACGCGCGGCGCCTAGTATCGCCGCGTCGGTCCACCGCGCGACGTCACTGCGCGCCTCGCGAACCGTCCGCGCCGTCCGGAGGACACATGGGAAGGCGGCTGCTGGTCACCGGGGCCGGAACCGGAGCGAGCAACAACCTCATCCGGAGCCTCCGGGGCGGAGATCCGTCGTTCTGGATCGTCGGCGTCAACAGCGATCGCTTCGTCCTGAAGAAGTCCGTCGCCGATCGGAGGTACCTGCTACCCTCGGTCGACAGCGACGAGTTCCCCGCCGGGCTCCTGGCCCTGATCGAGCGCGAGCAGATCGCGCTCGTGATCCCGACCACCGACGCGGAGGTGAGCGCGCTCTCGGATCTGCGCGAGGCGCTCGGGCGGCGCTGCTTCCTGCCCGATCGCGCGACCATCGCCCTGTGCCAGGACAAGCACGCCCTCACCGCGCACCTGGCCGCCCACGCGGTCCCGATCGCGGACACGCGGCCGGTCACGGATCTCGAGGAGCTTCCCGGAATCTTCGCGCGTCTCGAGGGCGCCCCGCCGTTCTGGTGCCGGGCCCGGACCGGCAGCCGGTCCCTCGGCGCGGCGCCGGTGCAGAGCCCGGAGCAGGCCCGCGCCTGGATGCTCTACTGGGAGGAGATGCGGGGGGTGCCGGTGACGTCGTTCATCGTCTCGGAGTATCTGCCGGGCCGCGACTTCCTGTGCCAGAGCCTGTGGCGGGACGGTGCGCTCGTCCTGGCCAACACCTTCGAGCGGCTGTCCTACTTCGGCGGCGAGAGCAACCCGAGCGGGGTGTCGTCGCTGTCCTCGCTCGCCAAGACGGTGGTCGACGCGCGCGTGCTCGAGACCAGCCGGGCCGCGGTGCGCTCGCTCGCGCCCGGCGTCTCCGGTGCCTTCAGCGTGGACCTCAAGGAGAACCGCCGCGGGGTGCCGTGCGTGACCGAGATCAACGCGGGCCGGTTCTTCATCGGCATGACCGCGTTCGACCACGTCGGCAAGCACAACCTGCCGCTCACCTTCGCCCGCCTCGCCCTGGGCGAGGCGGTGACCCTGCGCGACGAGTACGACGCGGTCGAGGACTACTACCTCGTGCGCGACCTGGACACCCTGCCCGGCGTCTTCCACGCCGACGAGCTGCTCGACGGCATCGAGACTCTCCCGGATGCGGGGTCCGACGTGAGCGAGCCGGACGCGTGACGCGGGGGCGGCTCCTGGGGGTGGCGCTGGCCGGGCTCGCGCTCGCCGCGTCCGCGGCGGCGGGCCAGCCGATGCCGGGACCCGACGCGTGCCTTGCGTGGCCGGCCACCTTCTTTCCGATCGATCCGGAGGAGCGCCGCCCGCGGCCGGGCCGGCCCGGCGAGGTGGTCGTGCCGCTGGCGATTCACTTCATGAACGCGGACGTGCCCGACTCGATCCGCGCGGCCGCTTCTGCGGACGACCGCGACAAGATCGCGCCGCCCGGCGGCCGGGTCCACGACGTGTGGACGAAGCCGCGCGTGCGCCAGTTCTTCAAGTCGGACGGTCTCGTCAACGACTTCCTGCGCGCGCTCGACGTGCGGGCGGCCGTCGTGCACGTCGAGGAGTGTCGTTATCGCCCGGGCCGCCTGCGCGGCGACGGCAGGCAGGTGGACTGGATCTTCACCCCGCTCGCCAGTCACGCGGGGGCCCGGCGGCTCTTCGAGGACGTCAACGTCCGGTACCGGTTCACCGAGACGCCCGCGGTGGACGTGTACCTCTGGTGGGGCGTCAACGACGGCCGGCCGGGCCTGCGCGGCTACGGCGCCTCCAAGGCCAAGGGGGGCCCCGCGGTCTGGACGGATCGCATCTGCGCGCTGACCGATCCGGAGACGCGGCTCTTCGACACGCCCGCCCGCTGCGCGCAGCTGCTGGCCCACGAGATCGGGCACGCGCTGACGCTGCGGCACGTCTGCAAGATGACGGGTGGGCCGCGGGACCCGGACGCGGATCTGGACGTCGGCGTCTGCGACGTGGCCGACACGAAGTGGCTGATGCACCCCTCGTTCACGGGCAAGCGCGTCTCGGACGAGGAGAAGCAGCAGGTGAGGACGTTCGCGGTTCCCTTCTTCGTTCAACCCTAGACGAGAGGAGCATCGTATGGGCGGCGGACTCGGAGACTCGCTCGACACGGGTCGCAAGTGGAAGATGACGATCGTGATCAAGGGACCACTCTCGGAGGGCAAGACCAAGGCGCTCGACCGGGCGCTGACCGCGCTGGTCAAGAAGTACAAGGGGCGTGTCGTCTCGAGCAGCCCGAGGCGCAAGCGGGCGCGCTAGCGTGAGCCCCGCCGCGGGCCCGGAGCGCGAGCCCACGTCGATCGAGTTGACCGGCAATCTCGGCCGCCGGGAGGCGGAAGCCCTCGCGCTGGAGATTCGCGCGCTCGCGAAGCGCGAGGGGCTGGATCTGGAGGGCATCACCCTGTCCGCGGTCGCGGACGGGGAGGCGGACGATCAGGCGGATTAGCCCAGGGCGGCGCGCGCGTCCTCCGCGCGCCGAAGCCACACCGTCATACCAAGCTCGCGGAACGCGGCGGCCGCGGCCTCGACCGGGCCGCGGGCCGCCGCCCCGAGCCCGCGCCGGGTTGCGAGGCGGCCCATGCCGAGCTCGCAGCGGCCCCGCAGCGGCCGCATGCCGAGAGCGTCGGCCAGCGTTGCCGCTTCCCGGAAGCCCGCCTCCGCCCGGAGCTGCCCCTCGGGGGCTTCCATCGAGGCCTCGGCGGCGAGGCACAGCGCCTGAGCCTCCGAGCCGCGCTGGCCGTGCCGCCGCGCCAGCTCGAGCCCGTCCGCCGCGCGCTGCCGCGCTTCCTCGAGCCGGCCGGCGAGCAGGTACGCGTCCGCGAGCTGGATCACGAGCGGAGCGCGGTTGACGATCTGCTTGCGCACCAGGGCGTCGGCCACCGCCTGCTCGAGCAGGGGTAGTCCTTCCGCCGCGCGCCCGATCATGGTGTAGGCGAGGCCGACCGCGGCGGCCACCGGGGGCAGGTAGGCCTGCAGGTCGTTGACGCGGCAGAGGGCCAGCGCCTTGCCGAGCACGGGCGCCGCGCCGGCGCCGTCACCGCTGAGCAGGTGAGCCTGGCCGAGCCCGCGGTAGGCCCACACGAGGGTGTCGGGGTGGGCCACCGCGCCCGCCAGCTCGACGGCCCGCTCGGCCTGCGCGAAGGCCTCCGGGAAGCGTCCGACCTCGGCCAGGCAGCCGACCAGGTGGGCCCGCGCGAAGACGGCGGGCAGCACCGGCAGCCCCAGGTGCTGGCGTCCCAGGTCGCCCTGCAGCGACTCCACCACCTGGGTGAGCACCCGGATGGCTTCCGCGTAGGCGCCGAGAGCGTGGTGCGCGCGGCCGATGTACATGGCGCTCGCGGTCCGGAGGGCGAAGTCGTCGAGCTCGGTCCCGATCGCCATCGCCTGCGTGCCCCAGCGGATCGCCCCGTGCTGGTCTCCGTTGAGATGCAGCGCGTTCGCGGCGAACGAGTAGGCGCGGCCGAGCCGCGCGCGGTCGCCGACGCGCTCCGCCCCGGCCTGGGCCAGGCGCAGGTGCTCGAGCGTGGTCTCCACCTCGCCGAGCGGGGTGAGCGCGTTGCGCAGATCGAAGTGCAGGTCGATGGCCAGCTCCTGGTTCTCGCGCGAGTCCTCCATCTCCCGCAGGGCGAGCAGCGCCTGCTCGTAGCAGCCGACCGCCTCGCGGTTCGCCGAGTGCGCGAACGCGCGCGCGCCCGCCTGCCGCAGGTAGGTCACCGCCTTTGGCCAGACGTGACCGCGGAAGGCGTGCTGGGCGAGGCGGTCGACGTGCTCGGCGAGGCGGCCCGGGTAGAGCGTCTCCATCGCGGTGAGGATCCGCGCGTGCAGGGCCCGCTGACCGCGAGCCACGCTGTCGTAGGCGACCTCGTGGGTGAGCGCGTGCTTGAACGTGTAGCCCGGGTCGGGCATCGACTGGGTCTCGTATAGGAACTCGGCGCCCTGCAGCGATCGCAAGGTCTCTGCCAGGGTGTCCTCGGGCAGATCGGCGATCGCGGCGAGGATCGGGGAGGGAACATCCTTGCCGATGACCGCGGCCGACTGCAGGAGCCGCCGCTGCTCCATCGTGAGGCGGGCGATGCGGGCGGCCAGCACCTCCTCCACGGTGGCCGGCACCTGGATGCCGGTCACCGGCTTGATCAGGCGGTAGTCGCCGCGGTCGCCCGCCAGTACGCCGGTCTCCCGCAGCGCCCGCACGCTCTCCTCCAGGAAGAACGGGTTGCCCTCGGTCCACTCGACCAGTCGGGGCAGCAGCGGGCCGAGCGACGGATGCTCGCCGAGGAGGGCGCGCAGCAGGGCCTCGGAGTCGCCCGCCGAGAGCGGATCGACCCGCACCTGGGTGAAGAACGTCTTGGCGGCCCAGCCGTGGGCGTACTCGGGGCGGTACGTCATGAGCAGGAGCACGTCGGCGGTCGGCAGGCCGTCCACCAGCGCGTCCAGCACGGCCTGCGTCTCGCTGTCCACCCAGTGCGTGTCCTCGACCACGAGGAGCACGGGCTGACGACGGCTCTCGCGCAGCAGGAGCCGCTTGACCGCCTCGATGCTGCGGCGGCGGCGCTGCGGGGGATCGAGGCCCAGCCACTGGCCGTCGGTCACCGGCACGTCCAGGAGCGTGAGCAGCGGGGGTAGGCTCGGCAGCAGGTTCTCGTCCAGCTCCCGCACGCGGTCCGCGACCCGCTCCCGCACCTGGGCGGGCGGCTCGCCCCCTTCGAGCTGGAAATAGCGCCGGAGCAGCTCGACGATCGGCAGGTACGGCGCGGGCGTGCCCACCGCGCCCGCCGCGGTGTCGAGCAGGAGCCACGGTCGGCCCAGCTCGGAGTGGGTGAATTCCCAGAGCAAGCGCGACTTGCCCACGCCCGGCTCGCCGACGAGCCCGACCACCTGGCCCTGCCCCCGCTGGGCGAGGCCGAAGCGCGCCCGGAGCAGCTCGAGCTCGTGGCCACGCCCCACGAAGCGTGTCATGTGCCCCCAGAGCCCGAGCCCGCTGCCCTCGCGCCCCGCGAGGCGATAGGGCTGGCCGGTGAGCCGGCTCGCGCTGCCGGTCGCCGCGAGCGCGAAGCGCCGCTCGAGGAAGGGCGCGGTGTCGGCGCTCACCACCGCGGTGCCGGGATCGCTACCGGCGAGCAGGGCCTCGAGCACGGCGGAGGCGGCCTGTTGCCCCGCCTGGTCCAGGTGCGGCGCGCCGCTGATCTGCCCGAGCATGTACGAGCCGGTGTGCAGCGCCACTTTGAGCGAGCCCAGCCCGGGCCGCTCCTCGCGCGCATGCTCCGCCGCCTTCAGGATGGCGAGCGCCGCGTTCGCGGCCCGACGCGGGGCGTCCTCCACCGCGTCGACGCCGAAGGAGGCGTCGAGCCCGGTCTGGCTGAGCGCCTCGACGTGGCCGCTGAATGCGTGGACCTTGCTCACCAGCATCTCGAGGCCGCGGCTGGCGTCGAGCAGCTCCTCGTCCGCGTCGGGCGACACGAGCAGACGGGCGCGCAGCATGGTCACGCGGCGCCGCTCCCAGCGCACGATGCCGAGAGCGGCGGCAGGCGAGGAGGTCGGCACACTCTCCGGGACAGGGGCTGACGGAGCGGCCGGCCGGGTGGGGGTCCCCGAGCCCCGGCGGGCGGGCGGCCCCGGCCTGGCGCCCTCCCGCAGGCCCAGCCGCTCGATCCGGGCGCGCAGCGTGTTTCGTGAGATGCCGAGCGCGGCCGCGGTGCGCGAGATGTTCCAGCCGGTCCCGTGGAGCGCCGCCCGCAGGTGCTCCCGCATCGCGTCGTCGAGGGAGACCGCGGAGCCGGTGGGCGGGCCCGGGCGATCCGCCCCGGGCGCGGCCGAGGCCGCACCAGGGCCATCCGGCTCGCTCCCCAGCGCGAGATCGTCCGCGGTGACCGTCGGGCCCTCGGCGAGCAGGGTGGCGCGCTCGATCACGTTGGACAGCTCGCGGACGTTGCCCGGCCACCGGTAGGCCATGAGGCGCTCCCGGGCGTCCGGCGCGAGCGTCTTGGCGCCGAGCGAGTAGTCGGCGCAGATGCGGGCGAGGAAGTGGTCGGCGAGCAGCAGCACGTCCGAGCCCCGCTCACGCAGCGACGGCATCCGGAGTGTCAGGACCGCCAGGCGATGGTAGAGATCCTCGCGGAACCGCCGCTCGCGGATCGCCTGCTGCAGGTCCGTGTTCGTCGCGCTGATGACCCAGGCGTCGGCCGGCTCGGGATGCGTGCCGCCCAGCCGACGGACGGTCCGCTCCTCGAGAACGGTCAGGAGCTTGGCCTGCAGGGCGTCGGGAAGGAGGCCGACCTCGTCCAGGAAGATCGTGCCGAGGTTCGCGGTCTGGAAGAGGCCCGCCTTCGCCCGCCGGGCGTCCGTGAACGCGCCCCGCTCGTAGCCGAACAGCTCCGCCTCGATCAACGTCTCGGGGATCGCCGCGCAGTTCACGTCGACGAAGGGGCCCTGGGCACGCGGCCCGTGGCGGTGGAGGAAGCGGGCGACGAGATTCTTACCGGTTCCGGTCTCACCCTGAATCAGGACCGCGGGCAGCCGGCGGGTGGCCTGGTGGCGGCCGAGGAGCCGGCGCAGCGTCTCCCGAGTGGCCTCGATCGCGGGGCTCCGACCGAGCAGCTCGTCGCTGGGGTCCATGGCTCGAACAGATTACTCCCCCGGCCCCGCTGGTCAAGTTACTGCTCAGCTTCTTACCAGTGACCGGCGGCCGCCGGGTGGTCAGAGACGTAACAGGGCGATTTAATGCAAGTTTCCACTGGCACTGCACTTGCGAAGAGTAGGGGCATGCGCCTGGTGCTCCATATGGTCCTGACCGTCGCACTCTTCGCCGCCGCGGTGATCCTCGCCGGGTGCGGTGCAGTCCAGGTCCCGCGGTGGTGATCTGCTTGGCGGCCGCGGAAGCCGGTC
The DNA here is from genome assembly GCA_035519555.1 of Nitrosotalea sp. Taxonomy (GTDB): domain Bacteria; phylum Methylomirabilota; class Methylomirabilia; order Rokubacteriales; family CSP1-6; genus CAMLFJ01. The sequence continues at coordinate 78,384 of DATIWG010000095.1, forward strand.
TGCTCCGCAAGCCCGATGACGAGGCCTCGACCGTGCTGGCCCGGGTATTCGCCGGTCAGAACCTGGGCGACGGCAGCGGCAGCCTGCGGGTCCGGATCGCGCACATCGTGGAGGAGGACGCCACGACTGCCCTCGAGATCGAGGTGAGCTGGCGCGTGCTGCTGACCACGCCCGGCGCGCGGCTCTACGTCATCGCCGACGAAAATCGGGTCCCGCTCCTCGCCCAGGTCGACGTCACGGACCAGGTGGTGTCGCGACCGGTCTCGCTTCACGTGCGGCTGGAAGCCTCGACGCATCTGCGCATCGTCCTCGCCTTCGATGACGGCACGCTCCTGCAGACCGTGCGCTGGGTCTGGGTGCTGCCCCGCGACGCCGCTCTTCCCGGACCGGAAAGGAGACCCCGATGACGTCGATCCCGTCAGGCTCCATCGCCGCCGGCGCACTGCCAGCCGATCTTCCGCGCAGCAACGAGTGGCCGCACGGCTCCGTGCCGCCGGCGCGCCCCCGCCGCTCCACCCGCGACAATGTCCTGGGAGCGGCGACCGCGGTGGCCCGCGCACTGCTGTCCAGCTTGCGGGCAGACCCGCGTCAGGCCGTCCAGCAGGACTCCATCCGGTGCCTGGTCTGCGGCGGCTCGTTTCGCCAGCTGACCAACACGCACCTGCGCAGCCATCGGATGACCGCCGACGAATACAAGCGCCGCTTCGGCTACAACCGCGGCCGGCCACTGATGTGCCGGGCCCTGTGCCTCCTCTACACGGACCGGGCGGTGAAGAACGGGTTGGCCGCACGCATCCGCCAGCGGCCGATCCTCGTCCGGCCGGAGCTCCGTCGTCGCGGCGGTGCCCGGACGATCGCGCTCGAGGAGCTGCTCACGCGCCGCGAGGTGCGGCGGCGCGGCCGGGAATCGCTGTAAGCCGCGCCCGCGGCGAGCCCGAGGCGACGTCTCCACCCCGGCGACTTCCATCCCGCCTACTCGCGCCCAGCCTTGCCGCGCGGCCCCGATAACGCGCCGCGTGAGCCGCTGGACCAGCCCGGCTGTGGAACAGTTGTCGGACCGGGAGCCATGTCGTATATTTCCCGCAGGGTTTCCCACCACCCGTGCTGCAGATCCCGCCCGGCCACCACGAGCCGTGCGTAAAGAGAGGGACACAATGGAGCGTTCCCGCCGTGCCGTCGTCACACTCTCGCTGATCGCTGTCCTCGCCGCCGGCGTCACCTCGGCGCTGGCCCAGACGCCGAAGTACGGCGGCCACCTGAACCTGATGCAGCGCGAGGACCTCCCGCAGGGCTTCGCCATCCACGAGACGTCCACGATCGCGACGTCGTTCCCGTCGATGCCGTGCTTCAACAACCTGATCGTCTTCGATCAGAGCAAGCGCGCGGAGACCGTCGACAACCTGGTGGGGGAGCTGGCCGAGAAGTGGTCGTGGCAGGACAACTACCGGAACCTCGTCTTCTTCCTGCGCAAGAACGTGAAGTGGCACGACGGCCAGGCGTTCTCCTCGAAGGACGTGAAGTTCACCTTCGACATGCTTCGCGAGGCTCCGGACGCGCCAGCCAAGCTGCGCATCAATCCGCGCAAGGACTGGTACAGCAACGTGGAGGCGGTGGAGGCTCCAGATCCTCACACGGTGGTCTTCCGCCTCAAGCGGCCCCAGCCCGGGTTCCTCGTCATGCTGGCCTCCGGCTACACGCCGATCTACGCGGCCCACGTCAACCCGGCCTCCTACCGCACCGGCTGCATCGGCACCGGGCCCTTCAAGCTGAAGGAGTGGCGGAAGGGCGAGTTCGTGGACTACGTGAAGAACCCCGACTACTTCATGAAGGGGCGGCCCTACCTCGACAGCCTCCGCTACGTGGTGATCAAGGAGCGGGGCACGCGGACCGCCGCGCTGCAGGCCGGCCAGCTCGACGTGTCGTTCCCGGGTGAGACCACGAAGACCGCGGCCGAGCAGCTCAAGAAGGCGGTGCCCGGCCTCGTGATCACCCCGGTGGCCCAGGCGGTGAGCGACAACATCATCATGAACACCAAGAAACCGCCCTTCGACAACCCGAAGGTGCGCCTCGCGGTGTCGTACGCCATCGACCGGCGCGCCCTGATTTCCGCGGTGCATCAGGGCGGGGCCGTCCCGGGCGCCTCCCAGCCGCCGAAGCCCTATGGTGTCTGGGGCCTGGCCGAGAAGGACCTGCTCTCGCTGCCCGGCTACGGCAAGCCCGAGGACATGAAAGTGCAAGCTCGCAAGCTCCTGGCCGAGGCCGGCATCACGCCGGAGCACCCGCTCAAAGTGGAGATGAGCACCCGGGCGATCGCGATGTACGTGGACATGGCGTCGTTCGTGATCAACGAGCTCAAGCAGGTGAGCATCGAGGCCACCCTCAAGCAGGTGGAGACCGCGCAGTGGCATCCGATGGCCACCCGGGGCGAGTACCAGATCGGGGCCAACCTCACCGGTCTCGGGGTCGACGAGCCGGACGCCAACTACTACGAAAACTACGCGTGCGGCTCGCCCCGGAACTACAGCCAGTACTGCAGCGAGGAAGTGATGAAGATGATCGACCAGCAGTCGCTGGAGCTGAACCCGCAGAAGCGCCTGGCCCTCGTGAGCGCGCTCCAGAAAAAGATAGAGGCGGACGCGGCCCGGCCGCTGCTCGACTGGCGTCTCGACTACTTCACGGTGTGGCCGTACGTGAAGAACATGGTGCCGCAGGACAACATCTACAACTTCGGGCGCATGGCGGACGTCTGGCGCGACAAGTAGCCCGGCAACCGTGAAGACGTACATCGCGCAGCGGCTGGGCATCGGGGTCCTGACCCTGCTCGGCATGTCGATCGTCATCTTCGGTATGCTGCGCCTCGCTCCGGGCGACATCGTCGATATCCTGTTCTCCACCGGCGGCTACGTGAATCCGTCGGAGCGTCTGGCGATCGAGAAGGAGCTCGGGCTCGATCGCCCCGTCTACGTGCAGTACCTCGAGTGGCTGCGCCAGATCATGACCGGCGATCTGGGCAAGTCGTACCGCTACGACCTTCCCGCGTGGGAGATCATCCGCCCGCTCATCCCGGTGACCCTCGAGCTGGCCGCCCTGTCGCTGATCGTGTCGGTCGCCCTGGGCGTGCCCCTCGGCGTCATCAGCGCGGTCCGCCAGGACACCACGCTCGACTACGCGCTGCGGGTGTTCAGCCTGGCCGGGCTCAGCATGCCGTCGTTCTGGCTCGGCATGGTCATCATCCTGGGGCTGGTCGCGTGGTTCGGCTGGATCCCGCCGGTCACCTACGTGCCCCCGAGCCAGAACTTCCCCTTGCACTGCGTCCAGTTCGCGCTGCCTGCGCTGGCGGTGGGCTATCGCTCCTCCGCGCTCATCACGCGCATCACCCGCTCGTCGCTGCTCGAGGTGCTGCGCGAGGACTACATCCGCACCGCGCGGGCCAAGGGCCAGTCCGGCCGCATCGTGATCTGGCGCCACGCGCTGAAGAACGCGATCCTGCCCGTGGTCACGGTGATCGGCATCGAGTTCGCGTTCCTCATCGGCGGGCTCGTGGTGACGGAGACGGTGTTCAACCTCCCCGGCGTCGCGCGCTTCCTGGTCCAGGCCATCCTGTGGCGGGACTATCCGATCGTGCAGAACCTGGTGATGTTCATCGCCATCGTCGTGATCCTCTCGAACCTCTTCGTGGACATGCTCTACGGCGTGCTCGACCCGCGGGTCCGCTATGGCGGTTAGGCCGGTCGGGGCCGAGATCGAGCTGACGCTGCCGGCGGTCACCCGCCCGGGCACCGGCCTGGGGACGACGCTCCGTCGCT